>JAFUVF010000059.1 GCA_017483735.1 Lachnospiraceae bacterium
GGCTGGATGTCTACTTATAAACATGTCATTTTTATCTTTCCTACCATCTCCTTTCCTTATGAAACTACCTATTTACAAAGCTTTTCAGCCTTTCACACCATCTTTATTTGGAGCTAACACCAATATTTCTTAGAGTACCGATTTTCAAAAACCGCCCCTATGACCTCATCATTTGTCTTCCAATATTTTATAAAGATATTGGAGTCTGCCAAAATTCTCAAAGCACACTCCTCTCTCTAAGATCCCAGTATGCATTCTCGTCAAAATCTATTCTTCCACCTGACTGAAGAAAAAGCTTTCTTTTTTGCACTTTTGACAAACTAGCAATTTCATCAGGTGATAGCGTGTCAACAAATGAGAAAAAATCGTCCGACTTATTATCTTCAAGATTTTGTGTTCCCGTTGAATCCGTTTCTGCATTTACACTATCATTATCTGATTGTACTGTATTTGTATCAACCGTAAACACTCGTAAATTGTCAACTTTATCTATGAAATCAAGGAAAAAACGAATCCCTTCATCTGACATGCTGTCTATTTTCTTATAAGCCTGTTGTTGAAGAGTCATATTGACACCTCCATCCCTTTTAACTATCAGTTGCTATAGTTAGAATTGTACCACAGCATATTATTTATTTCAAGAATAATACCTCATCGCTCAGAGACAACATCCGTCCTGTTTTTTCCACAAAAATAAGACCTTCCGGCATTTGCTTTCCGGTCTTATTTCAGATTATAGTTTTTGTAACTGCATTTATCCTCTGGCAGGTGTACCTGCGAGCATCTTAGCGAGCTCTTTTAGCCGTTCTATCGTTACGGAGGCAACCTTTGCTATCTTGTCTAAGGGATCCCCAATTTCTATCATCCTCTTTGCAATTTCTTCACTATTATTGTTGACTGCTTCATTCTTTTCCGCTTCTATCTCATCTTTATATATTTCACAAAACACTTTACTCATATCCGGATCCTCCTTCTTTAACTGTTCAAAAAATCTCCTATTCTCCGACAAACAAATATCCGCAATTACTGCATTAATAATCATAGACTCTTTACCATTCCAAAATGATCTCTAACTGCCTCGTAGAAGCTTCGTTTATCCGGTTGTTTCTTTAAGCAAGAAATCATCACATAGCCGTTCTCTATAATACTACCTCCCATATATGTCTCAAATTGAGATAGAATATCCATCCCAATCAGAATATTCCCTCGTCTGTCATAATTCACATACACATCTCGAGATCCAATATCATATCCAGCTATTTCCAGATAGTCCAGTGAATGCTTGAACTTAATCGCTTCATTCTTTAACTTAAATCGCTTTGTAAGAGAAGGCAGGTGTTTTCTTCCACCCGTTTCAACTCCATAGCTGTAAGTATAAATAACTGAATTCTCAATGTCTTTCCGCTTTTGTTCCTTGCAAAGTTTGGCATCACCGGTCAATCTGTAATACGGAAAAGTCGAAAGTCCGCATCCGGTATCGATTTTTACAACATTATTTACAAAATCGTCCCCAAGTATCGAAAAATCTGCATACGTTTCAAAAGATCTGCTAATATCACCATTCGGGAGCTGTATCTCTTTCGCCTTCAAGAGCAGAAAATCACTCATCTATATCATACTCCACGGTATCGCTTGCCGGAATTGTATTTACCATACACAGATTGGAATACTTACGCCTAAGCTTATGTGGAACATCACTAATCTTATCGCTAATATATCTCAATATTCCTGTTCTGTTTTTCCTGTCATAGTCAGAGAAGACAGCAAATATGCCAGGGCGAATTGCATAATCCATGATGTTCACCATCTGATTTATCTTCACATCAGTCATATCTGTTCTCCTTTTCGAATACATCTTTCCTGCTAATATTATACTGCTATCTAAGGTTATTATCAACTAAAAAACTTATCTTCGTCTGCTAATAATCCACCGATTTCAACAGTTGTATTGCCCTCTACTCCACCAGCCTTCCTACAACCAGATATCTGTGGTTGTCCCTTCCTGTCACGCAGGTGGAGAGGATGACTATCTTATCCTCAGTATTTATTTCAATCCCGTCTCTGACGTGGCTGTTCATCTGCCTTGTATCCTTTATCATCTTGAAGAACTGCTCAAACTCATAGTCCACCTTGAAGTCATGCTTCATCATAAGATGCTCGTCCGTGTGCTCGAATGCCGCAAAAATCTCATATATATTCAGTCCCTCCGGCGTATAGATGAAGAAATACGGCGTGTTCTCAAAGTATTCCTCGTCCTCGAAGAGGTGCAAATCTGCAAACATCGTACCGTTACGCATATTGTGACCATATAACACTGTTACCCTGTCGGAATAATCCTTGGAATTATACAATTCCGAATAGATGCAGCCCGGATATCCTGCGCTGTTGTCTATATTATGGTGGAGGTAGTATGCGTTATCCGTCGGATGCTGGAGCACCGGATAGTCTATCACGGAGCCCGGAATGTAGAGCCATGAGTATATGTCCTCGTTTTTCTCCTCACGGAGGCTGTCGAAATCAATCTCCTTCCCCGGATCCTCTATTCCCAGCTTCTCCATAAGAAGCTTTGTCTTTTCGGCTCCGGTAGGCTCCTCTGTAACTTCCGGTGTTGCCGGTACGTTTACCTGTGCAGCTTTTGGCGCACCCTCTGCCTTGGCAGTAGTGCTTTCCGAAAGCTCGCTCAGGGTTTTTTCAGCATTTCTTCTGTCTGACAGCTGCTTTGCAAACATTGCACCGGCCACAATGCCGACAACGATACAGACAGTGATTATGACTTTATAAAGTGTTTTATTATTCATATTTATTTTTTCCCATTAAATTTTTTTTGTTTTCCCGTCATCTTCCAACGCCACGGCGAAAGCCTTCTCTATGAACTCGTGGATTCGCAACCAAACACAATACTCAAAAAGGGGGTTTGGCTCACACCGTGGCTTTGGAAAGCGGCGGAAGGTTCTCTGTTTCGGGCATAGCTTCGCCCTGTGCCTGCACCCTTGCGGCACCCGCATTTCCTGTTTCTCATATATCCACCCGCCGGTTCGGACATGCGCACGGCACTGACCCGAAACTTCGGATTTCACATAAACTTATCTGTTACTTTACTGTGATGGCTGCTTCCGGCTTCTTTTCGAGAAGCCTAAGTCCCACTATGAGCTCTCTCTTTTGGCCGAGGAGCTCCAATTCTATAACTGCAATACTTTTGTGTCTGTTTATCTTCTTTATGGTTCCGTCGAAGCTTGAAAGAGGACCTGTGAATACCTTTACCTCTTCCCCCTCCATATATGCGTCCGACAGCTCTATACAGTGCACCGGTCCGCCGAGGCGTTTAAGCAGCCTCTCCTCGCTCTCATACAACGGCATAAACTCATCGCCGGTCTTTAGGATATTGGTCATTTCCTTTATCTTCTTTAGCCTGAAATAAAGGCTTGCCACATCATTTGTCTCAAAAAACACATATCCGTTAAAGATTATGGAGCGCTCTATCACTCTTCCTTCTTTGAACTTCTTTTCAAGCTCCCTTAAAGGCACGAACACCTCCTCCTCGTCCTTTACAAGGGCTGCCCTGCATATCTCTGCAATGCGGAGCTCCTTTTTGCTCTCCGTCTGTATCACATACCACATATGTTTACATTGCTCCCTTTCCTGTAAGGACTACATATATGGTCTTTAGTATTATCTTTATATCCATTGATATGCTCCAGTTCTCTATATACTCCGTATCCAGCCTTACCACCTCGTCAAAATCCGTGATATTACTTCTTCCGCTTATCTGCCAGAGTCCTGTGACCCCGGGCTTTGTGGCAAGCCTTCTTCTGTGGTGGAGCTTGTACTTCTCCCATTCATCCACTGTCGGAGGTCTTGTGCCCACTACGGACATATCTCCCTTTAGCACATTGAAAAACTGCGGGAATTCATCTATGGAATAGTCCCTTATGAAGTTTCCTATACCCTTTTTTACCCTCCCGTCTTCATAGACCCTGCAGCCTATTATTCTCGGATCAGCCTCCAGCTTAAACATCAGGTCATCCTTCATCCGGTTGTTTTTAAGAAATTCGGCTTTTCTCTCCTCCGCATCGGGATACATACTGCGGAATTTGAGCATTTTGAACTTCCTGCCGTTCAAGCCCACTCTCTCCTGGGAAAAAAATATAGGTCCCGGGGAGCTTATGTATATGGCGGGTGCCACAAATATGCAGAGTATAACAGCTGCGATACTTCCGATTATCCCGAAGATTACATCCATAAGCTGCTTTAGCATAAACTTAAAGGGCATTACGTAATTCATGCTGGCAGTAAGTACGGTATATCCGCCCAGCCGCTCTACAAACATCTTCTTGTCCGCAGCCTCATCCATGTTAAAGATTGAGTAGTGAACGGTTATACCCATCGTTGAGAAGCCCTCTATGAGCTCTGCCGGATATGGAATATCCTTCGGCAGATTGATAAATACCTCATCCACCCACTCAAATCTTGCATATTCCAAAACATCTGCTATATTGGATGGCACATATATGCCGTTTATACTCTCGCCTTTTCTGTCCCTGTCGTATATTACAGCCCCTTTTATCTCTCTTCCCTCAAAGCTGTATCTTTTTATGCGTTCAATGCATTCGGCAAGCTCTTTATCGCAGGCAATGACTATGAGCTGTCTCTTTTTGCCTCTCTTTAATTCGGCTTGGAGTGAGCGCTTCCATACGGCTCTTGTTATATACCCTATCGCCACATAGAGTATTCCTGTCAGATATATGACCACCCTCGAATATCTTGCGATATCATGTATTGTAAAGAGATATACGATGAGTACCGCCTCTATGAGCGCCGCCGACTTAAAGGTACTTATCAGCTCCTTAAAATATCCTCTCTTTATTACGTTCTTATATATGTCGAACATGAACATTATCGCAATATCGATGAGCACCAATATGAGCGACATGCTCCTGTAAATTTCCTCTTTAAAAATATCGAAATCGGCAAATCTGGCTATATATGCGATATAAAAAGACAACTCAAGGCTTATTATATCTATCAGCATGAAATCTATATGCTTAAACCAGTTTATATGCCTCCTTTTGTACAAAGCATCCTTCCCCTTATGTCCTTAAAATTTTTCGCTTTGCCTCCCGGAAGGAGGCAAAGCAACCACATGTCTTTCATGCATGATTTTTTTGTGGAACTTATTAATTAGCCGTTGTAGCGGCTCTTTTTTGTTGCATATACTGCACCTACAAGTGCGGCAATGCATACTACTGCGAATACGGATACCATCTCGCCGGTCTTGGGTGAAAGTCCGCTTCCGCTTCCAGCACCTGTTCCCTTAGCTACTCTTACGATTGCGAAGGGTGAAAGGCTGGTAACGGTTGCTGTGACTTTGTTTCCCGAGAAGGTTGCAGCCTCTCTCTTCCATGCTCCCTTGGTAAAGTGAAGCAGGATGTAGTCATAGTTGGCGGTATCAAATGTTGCAGAAGTAGGAACGGTAAAGGTAAGAGGATGGTTTGCATCAACCACTCCGCTGTAAAAACCTGTACCATCAGCACCGATTAAGTCTACTTCGAAGGTAGACATTACAGTTGCAGAATTTGCTGCGGATGAGCTTACGCCTGCCGCCTGCAGTGTAGCTGCTGTCTGCTGCTTGATCTGCTTGTCCTGTGCCTCGGGGATGCTTCCCTTGACATCAAGAGCAACCGCTTCGCCTGCCGCACTGCTAAGTGCGCTTACGGTATTTGAAGATGTGGAAACATCCTCAGTATCTACAGACGAAGTCTCGCCGGAGTTGGGTGTTGTGGAACTGCTGTCATCATCATCATCGCTGTCATCATCCGAAGATGAAGGTGTAGCGGTTGCTGTGGGTGCAGGGGTGGGCGTAACAGAAGGTGCACTCGGTGAACTTACCGAAGATGCAAATACGGTCATACCCATGAACATTGCCATAGCAAGTGACAGCACTAATGCCATAGATAATTTCTTCATTGGAATCACTCCTTTCATAAGATTCATGTGGTTATATTAATCCTTTCGGAATAATACCGTTGTCATTCCTTATCCTCAACGGGATAATAGAAAACCTGCAGTATCAGCTCATACAAAGCCTCCTCATCTGCGGTAAACTCCGCAAATCTTCCGTCCGCATCCATTGCGGTCTCGCCTTTAAGGGTGTACATCGCATCCTCCCCGAAGCTGTAATCCGATGCCCTGGTTACCAGATAGCTTACCTCGTCCATGGATATGTCAGTAACCATGTATTTTTTTAATGTATTAAAGAGCTTTACCGGTAGGGAAAAATCCTCCTTCGTCATGCTCACTGCCTTTTTTGCATACGCCTGTATATACTGTGTCTGGCGCTTCAAACGTTTATCCGCCCCATATGCCGTCTTCATCTCCCTGTTGTGGAGATATGCGTACGCATCCTGACCTTTTAAGAGTATCTTTTGCCCTTCCTTTATGCTGCTCTTTGGCACATCCTCTATGGCCGTCAGCTCAACTCCTCCTATGGTGTCATTCAAAAGCGCTATAGCCCCCATATTAACGGCACAGTATCCGTCTATATTAAGTCCGTAAAAGAGGTTTGATACCACATTGACAGTCCTTTCGCAGCTTAACTCGGCTCCGTCTCCAAAACCATGCTGCAAGGCTATCTGATGCCTTCCTGTTCCCTGATATCCTCCGCCTTCGCCATAAACCTCTATATCCACCATGGTATTTCTGTTTATGCCTATCACGGATATTTCTTTATCCCTCGGATCCATTATTACAAGGAAAAGCGCATCCGCCTGTCCGCCGTCCCGGTCATTCTTTGCTTCCTTTACCTCCTCCATCCGGTCAATTCCCATAAAGAGAAAGGTCAGTATCTCGTCATTGTACCGATAGTGAATTCCTTTATACCGTACATCTCCTTCTTCCCAATCGATTTCTCTCCCGGAGGATTCCTGAACGCCTTCCTCCCCGGCTGTATTTCCCGCTATATTTGCAGTAAACTGTGAAATATTCTCTTCTCTGCCCTTATACAGCCTGCTCTTACCCGATACCCGCAGTCCCGCAAACACACCCACCATTACTAATGCGAGTATTGCGATGACGAGTATCGTCTTGGCTGTAAATCTGTATACTTTCCTGCTTATCTTCAACATTTTTCATACTTCAGGCATGCTTCTCATCGCCGTAGTTGCCGTAATATTTGCCGTAATATTTTCCGTAATATTTTCCGTAATATTTGCCATAATAGCCCTTGGAGGACATCTGAATCTTATTTAATATGACTCCCAGTATCCTGCAGCCCGTGACATCCAGCTGTTCCTTTACCCTTCTTGCGAAGCGATAGCTTATCTCTCCGCTTGCGATGACCATTATCGCTCCGTCGCACTGCTTGGATATTATTGCAGTATCTATGACACTCCCCAGAGGCGGCGAATCTATTATTACAAAGTCATAATTTTCCCGTGACTTTTTGATTAACTCCACAAACCTCTCGTTCCCTAAAAGCTCCGCAGGGTTCGGCGGCACGGGTCCCGAGAATATCATGTCAAAATTACTTGCGTCCGTCTGGCATATGCACTCTTCCATGGTGCATTTCCCCACGAGATAATTGGTAAGCCCCAGACGTATCCTTCCCCTCTTGTAGCGCTGTCTCATAATGGACTTTCGAAGGTCTGCGTCCACTAAAAGAACCTTTTTATTGTTCTGCGCAAAGCTCTCCGCAAGTTCAAAGGAGGTGTCACTCTTTCCCTCGTTGGGCGTGCAGGAGGTAATGACTACCACCTTTATATCATCCCCCGAGAATTCTATATTGGTTCTTAAGCTTTTAAACGCCTCTCTGGAACGGAAGTCCAGATCCCGTCTCTTTACTTCAATGTTTTGCATTCTCTTCTCCTGATGCTTCAGCCTCCGGCAGTTCATCCTTAAGATCCGGAAGCTGTGCCGTACCCATCTCTATGATTCCTTCCCTGTCCACCTCGTAGTCCAGTTCGTTCTGGTCAGACTTTACGACATCATAGTCAATATTTTCATCCCTGCGCCGTCCTCTGTCCTTGGCGCCTTTGGAATCCTTATTCCTCTTCTTGGAGGTATCCGGTTTTTCCTCCTCCCTTATAGGTATAAGTCCCAAAGTTGAGAGCCCCAGATATTTTTCTACATCCTCCGAGGTCTTTATGGTGTCATCCAACACAAAGAACACCGTTATGATACCCACCGAGAGCACAATTCCTATTGCCGCCCCTATTCCCGTCCACTTGAGAATACTGGGGCTTGCCGGCTTCGTTGGGAGATTCGCCTCATCCACCACATTCACAGCCTCAATGTTCATCACATTCTGTATGTGTACCGACGCCTCCTCCCTCACTGCATTTGCCAGAAACCTTGCAAGTGTAGGATCCTCATCCGTCACGGTTATGTTGATGATTCTCGTATCCGTGGGAGAGTTTACATCTATTCGCTTGCTCAGCTGTCCGTATGTCATATCAAGAGCATTATCGCTTATGACCTTCTCTATGACAGTCCTGCTCTTTATGAGCTCCACATAGTCCTTTGTGAGCTGGGTTCCCAGCTGTATATCGCTGTATGCTATGTTTCCACCCTGATCATTGTTCAGGATATATACGCCGGTGGTGGATTCATACAGCTTTGTGATAAAAAAGTTACTTACCACAAAACCCAATACCCCCACTACTGCTGCACTGATGGCGATTATCCATGCCTTGTGCCACAGAAGCATCAGTATCTCGCTCAAATCTATCTCATCATCATCTATATCAATTCTTGTATTCGTTTCCATCTTTAAATCCTAAAATTTCCAGCTTTTGATATCCGCACATTCAATAATCCAACATTCCGTATTGAACTGCGTTTTCTCTCAATATCCCCTCTACATACCTTTCATCATATTTTTTGTACAGATAGCTTACACATTCCGCCATTGCCGTAGTCCTGCTTCCGGTATCCCTGTGGGCGTCGCTTCCTATGAAGTCTATATCCCCATGCTTTAACAGACCGTTCACGGCAGTCTTTATCTTTGCTCCCGCCTTTCCGGTTACGGACTGGGCGTTTGTCTGTATCAACACGCCTATATCCCTTAGATACTCCACGTTTTTCTTATCCTTTATGACGGAGGCGTATCTCTCCACATGAGCAAGCAGAGGCCGGTATGCCATACTTAAAACCTCCTGCAGTGAATTCCTGATATATGGAAAATCTGCTCCGGGGTCGAACTCAACGAGGACTATATCGGAATTTCCCATGGGAACTATCCTTTCCTCCTGCATAAGGGTAAGTATCTCTTCCCTGAAGAAATACTCACATCCCGGGTAGATTATGATATCTATGCCCTGTTCATCCGCTGCCTTCTGTACTGCCTCTATGCCGTCCCAAACGATGTCAAAATCCGCCTTTCCCTTGCCGGGCATATTATGTGGGGTGGCGAAAATCTCCGTAACACCGTCATGAGCTGCAATTTTCAGCATATTTAATGTCATTTCCATATCCTTGGACCCGTCGTCTACGCCGGGAATAATATGTGAATGCACATCAATATATCCCATATAAATACTCCGAAGAAAAATATTTATACTATATATAGTCACTTTTGTGACTACATATAGATATATTATAGTCACGAAAATAACTATAGTCAAGTATTTCTTGAAAAAATACAATTTTGCTGGAATAGTGCGGTTCACATTTTGTGAAATTGCATACAATTTATTTTTCTGATTTGGTACAAAGATATGATCGATTACACCCCGTTTTGGAATACACTAAAAAATTCAAAGGAATCCACCTACACCCTGATTAAGGACTACCACATTTCAAGCGCAACAATAGACAAGCTCCGTAAAAACAAGCCTGTTACCACGACAACCATAAATGATCTGTGCATTATATTAAACTGCGATATTCAGGATATTGCAAGATATGTATATTCTCCGGACGATCAGAGGCTTTGAATATCCGCCGAATAAATTCCTTCCCTAAGCCTTGAGAGTCCGTCCTTTAGACGTGAAATAGGGCATGCCATATTAAGCCTGAGAAACCCCTCTCCCGCACTGCCGTATTCCGCTCCGGGAGTTATATAGAGCCCCGTGGCCTTTCTAATATGCTTGGAAAGTTTCTCCGAATCCCCGGAAACCTCCGATACATCAAGCCACAAAAGATATGTTGAATCCGATTTAACCGCTTTTATTTCCGGAATATTTTCTTTTATATATTTTTCCGCATAATCCCGGTTCTTAAAAAGATATGCATTTAATTCTGATAGCCACTCTTCGCCCTCATTAAATGCGGCGCTTGCGGCGCACACGGCATAAGAATTGGGCTCTGCCACCTCATCCGTGTTTAACCCCCGCCAGACCTTGTGTCTGAGTCTTCTGTCCGGCACGCATACTGCCGCCGTCTGCATACCTGCTATATTAAAGGCTTTTGTGGGCGCAATGCAGGCGATACTGATATTTCTGTTGGTTTCAGACACCGACTGGAAGGGCACGTATTCGCACATAGGGCGCACTATATCGCAATGAATCTCATCCGATATTACCGTGACACCGTATTTTTCACAAAGCTTTCCTATTTTTGAAAGCTCCTCCACGCTCCATATGTTCCCTGTGGGATTCTGTGGATTGCACAATATAAGAAGGCTTGTCTGTGAGTCAGAAAGCTTTTTTTCCAAATCCACAAAATCTATTAGATATTTCCCGTCCTCATATTTTAACGGGCTCTCCAGCGCACGACAGCCGTTGTTTATGATACTGTTAAAAAAGATATTGTATACGGGAGTCATAATGACGACATTTTCATTAGGCGTCGTAAGCTTCCGCACAATGCTTGATATGGCGGGAACCACTCCGGTACAGAATACGAGCCACTCCCGCTTCATTTTGTAATTATGCCTTCTCTCCCACCACGATATATATGCTTCGTACCATTCATCCGGGATTATTCCGTATCCGAAAACACCGTGGGCTGTTCTTTTTTTTAGCGCCTCGATTATCTCGGGAGCAGTCTGAAAATCCATATCCGCAACCCACATTGGGAGCTCATTTTCAGCCACATTCCACTTATACGACCCTGTATTTCTCCTGTCGGGCGCATTGTCAAAATCATATTTCATCTAAGCCACTCCGGTCTGTCGGATTCTTTTCTTATATCGTCGCAGATAATCCTTGTCTTCTCTGGCTCTATCCTGTCCTTTTCTATTATGAGCTCTCCGATATATTCCGCCTTAATGCTGCCGCTTCCGGGATTTAGCACGCTGTCAATGCCTGTCTTAATATCAGCCTCCACACTGGAATATTCAAAGGCAAGCGTCGTATTTATGAGCCTGCAGTTTATCATTTTGAGATTTTCAATATAGCACATCCCCTGAAGGCTCTCTATGGTACAGTCTATAAGCGTTAAATTCTTTGAATTCCAGCCAAGATATTCCCCGGAAATAAAGGAATTTCTCACAGTCACATTCTCGCTGTTCCAGAAGGCGTCCTTTGATAGAAGCCTTGAATCCTTAATCTCCATATTTTTGACGCCGTCAAAGGAATAATTCCCGTCCAGCGTAAACCTGTCAAGCTTTAAGTCTTCGCAATTCATGGCAAAATAGTCGCCCTTTGCGGAAACCTCCGTAAGTTCAACATTTTTGCAGCTCCAAAGGGTTTCCTTTGCATCCGTAAAGGTCACATTCTTTAATTTCAAACCATTACATCTTCTGAAATTTTTGGGAGCCTGTATCACGGCGTTTTCCACATTCACATCGTCCGTGTACCAGACGCCGGCTCTTGCCATATCAAACCATGTGCAGTCCTTTGCATTTATATGCTTACAGTACCACAGAGGATATTTCCACCTGAACATACAGGTAATAAGCTCAATATCCGAGCTTTCCTTCAATGGCGACTCTCCCTCGTCAAATATGCATTCACGCACAACAAGTCCATACCTGTCAAAAAGCGCCCTCTCCCCCTTAAGAACCTTTCCTGCGATTTCTTCCATAACCTGTCTGCTGCTCCGTTCTTTTAGTCAATAGATTGTACTCAATGTACTATTGAATAATCATAGATTAGCTTGCAGTCACTGTCAAGTGAAGAATTTATAACATTTCTTATTATATTTACTCCCATTGCCTTCTTTGTGGCTTTTGAGAGCTCTTCCAAATCTCCGGAATCGTCTGGCTTCCCCCGTCCTGTAAGCCTCCCCTCCTTCATTATGTATATTTTGTCGCTTACGGTAAAGGAAAATGGCAAATCGTGTGAGGTTATGACGATTCCCTTGCCCTGAGCCTTCAGTTTTCTGATAATCTCGATAAATTTGAGCTGGTGGGATATATCCATATATGTGCAGGGTTCATCAAAGAGCATATATCCGGCATCCTGTGCTATTGACATGGCTATGTATGCCCTCTGCCTCTCGCCTCCCGATATTGCAGAGACCTTTTTATTTGCTATATTGTTTACATCCGTTATCGCCATAGCCCTTTTTATGCACTCTATATCACTTTCCCTCAAGCCCCCGTATAAGCCCATATAGGGGTATCTGCCGTGGGCGACCAAGGTTTCCGTATCCATATCCACTCCCTTAAGGCTCTGTGGGAGATATGAGATTAACCTTGCCCGCTCCTTTTTGGGAAGTAACGATATATTCCTGTCATCCGCCAAAAGCTTCCCCCTATGGCGAAGAACCCCGGAGAGCGTCTTTAAAAGGGTGGTCTTTCCGCTTCCGTTGCAGCCTATAATGGCGGTTATCTCCCCCTTTTTAATGCACATTTCGTCAATTTCTATGACATCCCTGCCATAGCCCGATGAGAGGTTTTTGGCTTCTATCATAGCGAAAGCCTCCTTCTTTTAACTATTAATATATAAATAAAGAAGGGCGCTCCGAGGAATGAGAGGAAAAGTCCTACAGGAAGCTCATACGGATAAAACAGCTGTCTTGCAAGAGTGTCGCATATGAGCAAAAGTATTCCTCCCGCAAAAAAGCATAGGAATATATTGGCCAAGGTTCTGGGCTTTGTAATCATTCTGACAAGATTAGGTACCAAAAGCCCCACAAAGGAGATAAGTCCGCATACGCTTACCGCAGCAGCGCTTATAAAGGCTGCGCATATGATTGCCAAAAGCCTGTACAGATTAATATTGAGCCCAAGTCCTGCCGCCACCTCATCTCCCAGACTAAAGAGCCCGATCCCACGGGATAATATGAGAGAAAATATAGTGCCTGCAATTATCATAAGGCAGGTCACGGCTACAGCTATACCCGTTGCTCCGGATAAGCCGCCCAGGCTGAAGGCGTTCTTGTCCGTTACCGCAGAGGGGAATATGGTTATTATAGTGTTGCTCCCTGCGGCAAAGAGGCTTGATACAGCCACTCCCGACAATATCAGCGTGGTCTTAGATACGCCTGCCTTGTAGGAGATTCCGTATACAAATAGCGCCGTTAAAAGTGCCCCCAAAAAGGCTGAGAGCTGCTTTGCCGCTACGGAATACGGAAATACAAGCCCTGCAAGGAGTACAAAAAAGCCTGCTCCCGCATTTATGCCCAATACTCCCGGAGATGCGAGAGTATTGTTTAACGTAAGCTGCAGCAAAAGCCCCGCCACTGCAAGCCCTCCTCCGCAGAACAGCGCTGCCAGGGCTCTCGGAATCCTTACCTTATATAATATGAGCTCCGCCGACGTGCCTTTACCTCCTCCGAAGAGCGCATTAATGAGCTCTCCCGCTCTCACTGAGTCATTGCCTATGAATATTGAAGCGCATAAAGCGACCAGCAGTATTAAAATACTGCCGGTCATAAGGAGAAGATCTTTATGCGAAAAAAGAAAGTTGTCGTTATTATTATGAAATTTTTTCATCAATACACCAGCTCATATATGTATTCATACGCCTCTCCCCAGCGTGCATTCGGCTTATACTGGAACATATCCTTGGGGAGTATGAACACCTTGTCATTCTTTACGGCGGATAAGCTTCCCCACACAGGGTTGTCCGTGAGTGCCTTTTTGTAGGAATCAAGCGCTTCATCCTCTTTTCCCTGCAATACCACAAAGATATATTCCGGATCCGCCGCTGCGATTGCCTCAACATTCAGCTCATCAAGAGAGGAATTATCCTCTGCGATATTTTTAAGCCCCAGATCGCTTATTATTTTGCAGGCGAAATAATCATCCTTTAAGACCCTGTTCTTGGTGGCGGATACACGTACCGCAAGGTATGAAGCCTTTACGGAGCTGTCCGCCTTCGCCTTTACCGCCTCGATCTCTTCCTGCACCTTAAGCACATTTTTCTCGTACAAATCGGGGCGGTTGGTAAGCGCCGTGTACTCCTTTAGTGTGTCCGCATAGTCCTCAAAGCTGTTTATCTCCGGCGCATACACCTTTATTCCTGCTTCTTCAAAGACCGGAATAAGCTCCGTCTGTGCGGAAACCGAGTTCGATATTATGACAATATCGGGCTTTAATGCAAGTATCGCCTCTAAGTTGGGATTGTGCGTGGTTCCTATTGTTGCCACATCCTCCGAAAGCCCGGAAAGCCCTGTTCCGTCCTCCGTGATTCCTACAAGCTCCCCGCCTGCAAGGAGCCACATCTCCCCCACGGACTCCATAAGCGCTACCACACGTATTTTCGGCGCTTCCTTGGAGGTTTCAAGGCTAACATCGCTTGTAAGAACCTCCTGCGCTTCAGCCCCGGTCCGGTTTTCCAAAGCACCTCTGCCTGCGCTGCTTCCGCAGGCGGAGAGGGTCATAAGAAGTGCTCCTGCCGCAAGGATAGCAGAAAATATGCGTTTCATCACTCCTCTACTTTCTTTACATAGAGCTCGTAGGTGCCGTCCTCATTGTCGACAAGCTTAAGCACCTGATGTCCCTCATCCTTCATGCTCCTCGGCACGTTCTGGACGGGCTCCCCATCGTTTAAATGAACTCTCAAAATCTGTCCATCGTCCAACTCCTCTATCGCAACCTTTGCTTTTACGAAGGTCACGGGGCATACCACATCCGTGATATCGATAATGTCATCATATTGTAATTCTTCAGCCATTTTTATTCTCCTTTTTCTTACGCATTATATGCGTCCAATATTGCCTTTTCAAACTTTTCCCTGCCTACCCTGTCTATGGTAAACTTAAATCTCTCGCCGGGCTTTGCGTTCTCGTTAAAGAATTTGAGCGCCGCATCGCAGACATCCATAAGCTTGTCCTTGTCGTCTATAAAGGGTATGATTGCCTCTCCTTTGTTAATCACATTTCCGAAGAGTCCTCCGAAGCTTACTATATAGCCCTTTGTGGCGTCAAAGCTCTCCGTGGGGCAGGCAAATACGCAGCGTCCGCAATAATTACATTTGCTCTCGTCTATGCTTATCCTGCCGTCCTCTATGGTGATTGCGCCCGAGCGGCACACCTTTGCGCACACGCCGCAGTTGATGCAGGCTTCGGACTTCCATGACACTCTGACACCGCCCTTTATACCCACATCATTTTCCTCCGCCTTCAGGCAGTTGTTCTGACAGCCCGTAACGCCGAACTTGAACTTATGCGGAAGCTCCCTTCCGAAATATCTTTCGTTCAGGGTCTTTGCAATGTCCTGGGTATCTATGCAGCCGTTGGGACAGACCGTATCTCCCTGACAGGCAGTGACGGTGCGGACTCTCGGACCGCAGACTCCGGGGGCGATGCCTCCCTTTGAAAGCTCCTCCTTTACCGCATCTATGTCCTCTAACTTAATATAAGGAATCTCTATGCCCTGACGGGAGGTCAGATGGATATAGCCCTGTCCGTACTTATTTGCCACCTCAGTGACTGCCGCAAGCTGCTCTGCCGTCACTGTGCCTCCCACAACGCCCAGACGGAGTGAAAAGTTATTCTTCTGCTTTTGGCGCATAAAGCCGCCTTTTTTGAGTGTTCCGTAATCTACCTTGTCCATAATCCCTATCCTTTTTCTTCTTATTATAATATAATGAGTTCTTCCTTCTCCGACTCTGTCCCCACTATATGGAAGGAATTTAATACAGGCTTGTCCTCCTCCATAAGGGAAAGAATCATATAGCTGGCGCTTGAATCAAAGGCAAGCCTTTTGTCCTCATCCGAGGGTCTCGAGGGGCTCTCCGGATGGGAATGCCAGTTTCCCAGGGGCTTAAGCCCGTTTGCCCTCATATCCTTTACCGCCTGCAGCTGCTCCTTGGGGTCAAGCGTAAAATGCTCGTTTGAGTGGTCGGTGTTGGTAAGAAGATATACCTTCTCGATATGCCGCACATTCACGCCGTTTTCCTCCACATCCCTGCCTGCGATGAGCCCGCAGGCTTCCTCGGGACGCCTCGACAGAGCGTTTTCGAGGATAAGCTCATAGTCGGATTTTTTCAATGTCACCTTCATCACGTATTCCTTTCATTTAAGCTCGCATACGGCCTGCTCGTAGTCGATCAGCTTTGTGATCGTGGGATTGTCGCCGCAGATGGGGCATTTATGATCTCTGCCCGGAAGCTTGATCTTGTGCCAGTCCATCTTAAGACCGTCGAAGGTAAGCAGGCTCCCTGTGAGCAAATCCCCTGCGCCGGTAATATATTTGACCGCCTCCAAAGCCTGCATACATCCTATCACGCCCGCCATTGCGCCGATTACGCCTGCCTGCTTGCAGGTAGGTACCGCATCCTTTGGCGGAGGATTCTTGAATACGCAGCGATAGCAGGGTCCCTCTCCCGGCACATAGGTCATAAGCTGTCCCTTGAAGCGGATTATTCCCGCATGGCAGAAGGGCTTTCCTGCCATAACACAGGCATCGTTTATCAGAAACTTCGCCGGGAAATTGTCCGTGCCGTCCAGGATAAAATCATAATCCTTTATCAGATCCATAACATTTGCGCTGGTGACAAATGTATGGTAGGTGTTTACGGTCACATCGGGATTTATGTCCTCCATGGACTCCTTTGCCGACTCCACCTTTTTCTTGCCCACATCGCTTGTGGCATGTATTACCTGACGCTGCAGATTGGAAAGGTCTACCACATCCGCATCCACGATACCGATGGTTCCCACGCCTGCCGCCGCAAGATACAGCGCTGCGGGAGCGCCCAAGCCACCTGCGCCTATTATCAAAACCTTGGCGTTTAAAAGCTTCTTCTGCCCCTTTACGCCCACTTCCTTCAAAATAATATGCCTTGAGTAACGCTCAAGCTGTTCATTAGTAAATGCCATTTCATAACCTCCAAATTAAGAAAGCAAAAAATACGTCGGGAAAACGCAAAAGTTTGCTGTTTTTGCAAACTTTAAGAAACTTAGAGCCTGTTCGCGAGGCGGCTCTCCGCCGAGCGATTACAGGGTCTTAATTTCTTGGCCGCCCCCCATAAAATACAAAAACTCCACCGTATCTCCCTCCTTGAGGCTTGTGCTCTCAAAGCTCCCCGAGTCCACAAACTCCTCGTTGACCGATACGGTCACATACTCCGGGGTCTCCACCTTTTCAAGCTCTATGAGCTCTGTAACGGTAATCCCGTCCTTTACTTCCTTTGCTTCTCCTCCTACTGTGATCTTCATCCTTTTTCTCCTTTCGTTTTTTGATCTTCTCCTTATATCAAATATTTCTAATTTTCCGCTTCATCTGAGGCTTTGATGGCTTTTGTAAAGTCCTCGATCAAATCCTCCGGATCCTCTATGCCTGTGCTGATCCTGATAAGGTCATCATACACACCCGCAATCTCCTGCTCCTCCTTAGTGCTGTGAATGTAGAGAGTCGATGCCGGATGTATCACAAGTGTTCTCACATCTCCAAGGCTTGTAGCCCTTACCGCATATTCCAGGCTGTTTAATATCCTGTAGGCACGCTCCTTTGAGCCCACCCTTATGGTTATCAGCCCGCCTCCGAAGCCCTTGAGCTCCTCTGCTGCGAGAGCCGTGTTATGATCAGTCCCAAGTGTCGGATAATTTACCGTAATATCCTTATTCTCATTAAGAGCCTCCGCCAGAGCCTTTGCGTTGTCGCATATTCTCTGCATCCTTAAGCCCAATGTCTCCAACCCTATCACATTTAAATACGCCGTAAGCGGAGCCATGGTTCCGCCTATGTTTTCCCCCAGATCGCTCCTTATGCGGACGCTGTAGGCAGCCTTCCCGTATTTTTTGAAAGGGGATAATGCCGCATATTTTTCAAAATCCCAACTGAATTTTCCGCCGTCCACTATGACGCCGCCCACGGAATTGCCGCTTCCGTTGATGTATTTGGTCGTGGAATGTACCACTATATCCGCCCCGAGAGAAAGAGGATTTACCAGATAGGGCGTCGCCGTGGTGTTGTCTATTATAAGAGGTATCCCGTGACTGTGGGAAAGCGCCGCAACCTCCTCTATATCCGTTATCTCCAATGCCGGATTTGAAATGGTTTCACCGAAGATTATCTTCGTATTATCATTTATTTCTTTTTCTATCTCTTCCTTTGTAAAATGGCTCACATAGCGGGTCTTTATTCCGAATCTCTCGAAATCCCTGAAAAGATCCATAGTTCCGCCATAGAGACCGCCGGAGGAGATAATCTCATCCCCCGTGCTGAGTATATTTAAAATAGCAACTGTTATTGCACTCATTCCCGAGGAAAATGCTATTGCGCCGCTTCCACCCTCAAGCTCTGCGATGCGCTGTTCAAATGCCGCAACGGTAGGATTTCCCACTCTCGTATAGGCAAAGCCGAAGGCTCTGTGGTTAAAAACCTTCTCCTGCTCCTGTGCAGTATCGAACCTGTAGGCGCTTACCTGCGAAATGGGAGGGAGTGTCGCCCCGTCAGCATATTTCTTTATGGACTTTCCGTGCAAAAGCTTAGTATTAAAATTCATATTATTACTTCCTGTCCGCCCAGACCCAGAATTTGTATATTATAAAGCCCCATAAAAGGAACAGGGCGATTATTATCCACATCGGTACGGGCGAGGTATATGCGCCCGAGTTTACGAATTTTTCAAAATTGGGGATGTCCGCATAATAATATGCGCCTGCTCCGAAATCCAGACTGTCGACCAACCCCAGGTGATTATACATTATGAATCCCGCAACTGCAAGGGTGGGGATTATAATAATTATCGAAATTATTTTGATAAGCTTGTTCTGCTTCATATCTGCCTTCTTTATACACAGCCGGATTCCCGGACAGGAACCCGGCTGTAAAATCTGCTTATAATGCAATATTAGGAAGCGGGAAGAACCTTCCGCTAAGCACAAGATATACTACAACAAAGGTAAGCACAATGTTGAAGAGCTGTCCTGCCACGTAGAGGATAAGGGGCTTTCCGCCTGAAACCTGCTCCTTTATCTCCTTGAAGTTCGTGCTTAAGCCTATGCTTATGAAGGCGAGCACAAACGCCCAGTTCTTGTACTGGTCAAGCACCTTATTTACTGCGCTCACGGTATCCTTGCCAAGCGCAGGCTGGATAATAAAGGAAGCAATCAGGCTTGCTGCGAAGAAGCCAAGGATAAACTTAGGTAATCTGGTCCAAATCTCGGAAGCGGTAACCTTGTTCTCGGAATTTCCGTCCCTCTCAACACGGGTGGTAAAGAATACAGCAACCGCAAATGCGATAAAGCCTATAAGGATATTCTGTATGGACTTGACCAGAACCGCCGTGGTCTGTGCAAGCTCGCCAAGCGCTGTGCCTGCAACGGTAACTGCGCCGGTGGAGTCTACAGTACCGCCGATCAGCGCACCGCCCATAAGCTCCCCAAGTCCTACAGCCTTAATTATAATGGGCTCAAATACCATCATAAGAATGGTAAATATAATGGAAATTGAAACCGCAAGGGAAAGGTCGTTCTTCTTTGCCTTTGACGCTGCAGCCGTTGCTATTGCCGCAGATGTACCGCAGACTGATGTGGCTGATGCAAGAGTTATCACAAGGGGCTTGTTGTCAAGCTTTAATACCTTTGTGCCAAAGAGCCACATAAAGATGATAACCACTGGAGTTACGAACCATGCGATTGCAAGACCGTAAAGACCGAAGTTTACAATATTTGAAAAGAGCACCGAAAAGCCCATAATTACAAGTCCGGTCTTGATGTAATACTCGGTCTGTACTGCGGGCTTAAGCCACTCGGGAACT
Source organism: Lachnospiraceae bacterium (assembly GCA_017483735.1). Taxonomy (GTDB): domain Bacteria; phylum Bacillota; class Clostridia; order Lachnospirales; family Lachnospiraceae; genus RGIG4856. The sequence goes on from JAFUVF010000059.1 coordinate 20,034, forward strand.
CCCACGGTGTTAGCCACCAAAAGACCGATGATAAGCGCAAAGAAAGCCCATTCAAGGTAACGGTTGAAGGTATACTCTGCGCTGATAAGCCTTACCACAAAGCCCAGCACGAATATAACCGAGAAGCCGCCTAAGAATTTAACAGGGTTCTCTCCCTTAAATTTTGCTCCCACGGTAAAAAATACCGCAAGCACCAGATAAGTACGGATAAGCTTTGCAAAGAACTCTCCGTTTACCTGCTCGGAAAGACTTGTGCCGTTGCCCCATGTGGAGAAGCTCAAGGCTCCGAACTTCACTCCCAGAAGTACCGTGATAAGAGCTATCACGATAAGCACAAAGCCGATGATGTTTGCAAGGGCATCCTCCGAAATAAGAAGCGCCTTTGACGTGTTTTCGTTTTTTTCACTCATAATTTTGCCTCCTCTTTTTTTTCGAGAAACTTACGAACCGCAGGATTATCTGACCCTGACCTTTTCGGTAGTCTCAATCTGAACCAGAACGCCATCCTGAATAACAAGCGTTACCTTGCCAAACTGTATTGATGACGCAAGCTCCCTGATACTCTCAATCTGCTCATCGCTGATTGGTCTTTTGTCGATTGTAGTCTTTTCTTCCCTACTCATAGCCGAGCCCCTTTTCCTACTATTTCGATAGGTTTTCTCTTGTTTGTGTTAAATAGTATATTACTCCTATAGGAATTACTTGTCAACAAAAATTTTTTCTGCTGCCCTTTCAAGCTTTGACAATCCCTCCTTAAGCTCCTCAATACCGCTCGCAAAGGACATCCTTAAATACCCCCTGCCGTTTTCGCCGAATACCGTGCCCGGAACCATTGCCACCTGATAATTCTCCAAAAGATATTCCGCAAATTTCTCCTCGCTTACAGGCAGCGCCTTCACATTTATAAATATATAGAAGGCACCCTCGGGAACCTTGCAGGAAAGCCCCTTGATTTGATTTATGCTCTTAACTGCATAATCCCTGCGTATCCTGTATTCCTCCCTCATCCTCTCCACTTCGTCATTCTCGCCGCACAACGCCTCTATTGCCGCAGTCTGTGTGAAGGAGGCGGCAGATGTGGTGTTTACCTGATGTATCTTGTTTAATGCACTTATCCATTCCTTTGACGCCGCCACATACCCTATTCTCCAGCCTGTCATTGAATACGCCTTGGAGAAGCCGTTTAGGGTTACTGTTCTCTCAGCCATATCGGGAAGCGACGCTATGCTTATATGTCCGTTTTCCCCATAGGTAAGCCTCTCGTAGATTTCGTCGGATATGACGGTCAGATCATGCTTTTTTGCTATATCCGCAATTCTTTTGAGCGTATCTGCGCTAAGCATGCTGCCCGTCGGATTGTGCGGGGACACTATGACTACAGCCTTTGTCCTGTCCGTAAGCCTCTCCTCAAATGCACTCATATCCGGCTGATAATCGTTATCCTCCGACAGATCATATTTTATGGGCTTTGCCCCCAAAAGCTTCGGAATGTTGACATAGTTCATCCATACCGGGTCGGGAACAAGTATCTCATCGCCCTCCTCCAAAAGCACCGCAAGTACGTCAAATATAGCCTCCGCAAGCCCTACAGTTATCAGGATGTTCTCTCCCGCAACCGGAATATGCTTTTTTTCTGAAAGATATTTTGCTACGGCTTCTCTTAAATTGAGCTTTCCGAAATTTGATGTATAGAAGACATCCCCGTCCTCTATCGCCTTTATTCCTGCCTTCTTTATGTATTCGGGCGTATCGAAATCCGGTCTCCCAAGCTCAAAATGACAGACCTTCTTTCCCTCACGCTCCAAGGCAAGCGCCCTCTCGTTGACCCTCCTTATTCCTGATGGCACAAGGTTTTCAATTCTCTTTGCAAATTTAACTCCCATTTTATATTCCCTCTATTCTTAACTCTTCTGCTATTTTGTTTAATTCATTGACACTCTTTGTGCTGATGGGTACTCCGTTTATTCTGTATTCCCTCTCCCTCTCAAACTCCTTTTCTCCCGGGACGAAGATATGCTCTTTACCCTTTGCCGGACGGGCATTATGGATTTCCTCCAAAAGCTTATCTGCCCTTTTTCTTATTTCCTCCCTGCTTCCGAATATCGCAGGGTCAATGGCGTAGAAGGCGTGGCTTGTATCCCCCTTATCCGTCTTGTGTATCGCAGATACCGAATCTGAGAGCACGCTTGTAAAGAGCTCGCAAATGAGGGCATAGCCGTAGCCCTTATAGCCGGAAAGCTCCTCCCCTGCGCCGCCCACAGGAAGAATCCCGCCTCCTGATTTGTCGCTTATGCTTTTAAGCACAAGCTTAGGGTCGCCCGAAACCTGTCCTTCGGAATCCACTGCCCATTCGTAGGGAAGCTTTTTTTCAAGCTTATTGTACAATTCGAGCTTTCCCCTTGTGATGACCGTAGTGGCGCCGTCGTAAAGGAAAGGATATTTCCCCGCAGGCATTCCCACCGCTATGGGGTTTGAGCCCAAAAGCGCCTCCGCCGAAAACGTAGGCACCATTATGGCTACAGTATTGGTCATACAGATACCTATAAGCCCCTGCTCCACTGCTTTGAGTACATAGTATCCGGCTATCCCGTAGTGGTTGGAATTTTTGACCTGCACCATGCCGATTCCGGCTTTTTTTGCCTTCTCTATGGCTTTGTCCATAGCAAGGCTTGATACAAGCTGTCCCATTGCGGATTTTGCGTCGTATACTGCGGATACGGGGGTCTCAAAAATAATTTCGGGAACTGCATTTATATCCACAATTCCCTCTCTCAAAAGCCGTACATATTTCATAATACGGGATATGCCGTGTGATTCTATTCCGAACAGATCCGCCTTTAGAAGCACGTCCGTTATAATACCGCTATCCCTCTCCTCAAAGCCCAGGGCTTTGAATATATCATTGCAAAGTCTCGTGTATTCATCAGTACTTATTCTTTTATATTCTGTCTTTTCCATTATATTGCATAATCCTCCATAGGTCTGTCATCTCCGAAGAACTCCTTGTATACCTTCATTCTGAGCTCCTCAAACTCCACGCTGACACGGCTCCTGGGCTCAGGCAGCTCAACCTTTATCACATCCTTGATGATTCCCGGCTTTGCTGACATAATGATGACCTTATTTCCCATAAATATCGCCTCGTCAATATCATGTGTCACTAGCACGGTGGTCATCCTCTGCTCCTTCCAGATGCGTACCACCTCCTCCTGAAGATTCATTCTCGTAAAGGCATCCAATGCCCCGAAGGGCTCATCCAGAAGAAGGACATGCGGATTGTTTATAAGGGTTCTGGCGATTGCGACTCTCTTTTGCATTCCGCCGGAGAGCTGTCCCGGGAGAGCCCTCTCAAAGCCCTCCAACCCCACAAGCTTAATATAGTGAGCTACAAGCTCATTTTTCTTTTCCTTGTCGAATTTTTCCGGCAGTCCGAAGGCGATGTTCTTCCATGTGCTCTCCCACGGGAGAAGTCTGGATTCCTGAAACAGAACCCCCACATCAAGAGAGGGCTTTGTGACTTTGGTATTATCCAGAGCAATTTCCCCCTCATTTGGGGAATCCAGACCCGCAATGAGGCGTAAGAGCGTGCTTTTCCCACAGCCGCTCCCGCCGATTATACTGACTATATCTCCGGGCTCTATCTCCAGATTTATATCTTTCAGCACAAGAAGGGATTCCTTCTCTATCTGAAATTCCTTCCTAACATGGCTAATATTTATCCTTTTCCCCGAAATATCGTTATTTCCCATAATATTCTCCATAGCATCTCTATAACTTATCTTGCGCTGCCCAAAAGCTCGGAAGCCCTTTCAATAGCCTTTGCGCACTGTGCTTCATCCCCTACAAGCCCCTTTTCCACAACTATCGGGGATTCCTTGATTATGAGCCCTGCAATTTTTTCGACGGTTTCCTTGGTGATTTCCGGATTCCCCTTTGACCAGTCCCCCGGGATGTCAGTGATTTCGTAGTTTTTTAAATCTCTTATGAATTTATCGATATATTCCGCAGGCTTTTCCTTTAACACAAACTGTACCAAAAGCCCAAACGCCACCTTCTCGCCGTGTAGCTGGTATCTGCTTTCTTTGACTCTGGTGCTTGCATAATAATACGAGTGGGCAAAGCCCCTGTATGCCTTGCCGTTTGCAAAGCTTCCGCTGGCTCCGGCAAGAAAGAATATTGCATCCAAAACCTGTCTGAGCTCATCATCATCGGCTTCTCCCCTGTATGCCTTCAAACCAAGCTCCTCCAATATGTCAAAGGCAAGCTTGGCTATAGCCACATCCTGACGAAGCACCACATCTTTTTTGTCTCTCTCTATAAGCGGCTCAAATTCATACCATTTTGCCAGAGTATCAAGTATCCCCGCTGCCAGATATCTCTTGGGAGAATTTTTTAATATATCCGTATCCGCTATGATGATGTCGGGATTATTCTCATTCCAAAGCGCCCTGTCGAAATTCCCGTCGTCGGTATACAGTATCGACCTTGCCGCCCAGCATGCGCATGTACCCGCCACCGTGGGTATCATTACAACAGGGATATTACGCATATTAGCCACACCCTTTGCGGTATCGCAGATTTTTCCTCCACCTATGCTGATGATGATATCCGCCTTTTTCTCATAGGAGGCAATGCTATACGCCTTTACCTTATCATAGGTGGGATATCCCTCCATTATATTTAAGGAGAACCCGATATGCTCATCCTTTAGGCTCTCCTCCAGGATATCCTTTACGGAATCATATGCCTTTTTGCCCGCAATGATAAAAGCTTCCCTTCCGAAGCCTGATATAATTTCTCCGCTTTTACTTAATATTCCGCTTTCGCAGTAGTATTCCTTCGGTGTTTTTACCTTTAACATAGTAAGCCTTTCGTATAATAACCCTTAATCAGTCATATTCCAGTACAGCAGCCTCTTTTCCAGGCGCATCATTATAATATCTATGAGTACGCCAATCAGGCCTATCATCGCCACTCCTACAAACATAAGCGCAGGCTGTGACAATTCCCTCGCATACTGTATGAGGAAGCCCACTCCCCTGCTTGCCGCAATCATTTCCGCCGTTACCACGCAGGACCACGCACGGCTTATGGCCTGTCTTGCCCCTGTAAAGATTGCAGGAACCGCAGAAGGCAGTATTATCTTCGTTATGACGGTGCGCCTGTCCTTTTCAAGCACCCTTCCAAGCTCCATAAGCGCCTTGTCGGTGCTCTTTACGCCGTGAATCGTGTCTAAAAGCATGGGCCAGAAGCTTCCTATGGCGATGACTGTGACCTTTGACTGCTCCCCTATACCCAGAGCCAGTATCAGAAGCGGTATCCATGCTATTGGAGGAATGGGGCGGAGTATGCCTATAAAGAGATTGGCAATTACTTCAAGCCTCTTGCTAAGACCTAATATAAGTCCCAGCAAAAGACCAATCCCCGCCCCTATGAAAAAGCCCTTAAGCACACGGGACAAGCTGGCGATTATGTGGTTTATCAGGGATTTGTCGCCTACCATCTTTACAAAGCGCTCAAATATCAGGGTTGGCTTTGATAATATGGTGGTATTCAAAATCCCCTTATCGCCGGCAAGCTGCCAGAATACAATAATCCCGATAAGGATTACCCATGCGGTTATATTGAGAATCAAATTTTCGTAGCTTTTCTTTTTTATATTCATAAGACAGCATCCTTTGAAAGATATGGCACCTCAATCGACAGCGTATCGGGATATTTTATGCCCGCACCCGTATTAAGGAGCACCACTCTGTCCGTTTCCTTTAGATAGCCCTCTTCACGAAGGTTCTTCGCCGCAGCATATATCGCCGCTCCCTCGGGGCAGACAAAGCTTCCCTCAACCTCTGCAAGCTCCTTAAGCGCCTTTAATATCTCGTCGTCCGAAACCGCCACAGCTCTGCCGCCTGTTTCGTAGACCGCATCCAGCACGAGGAAATCTCCCAAAGCCTTGGGAACATTTATGCCGAAGGCAACAGTCCTTGAATCCGGATAAAACTCCGATTCCTTCTTCCCCTCGTCAAATGCCTTTACTATCGGAGCGCAGCCCTTGGCCTGCACTGCAATCAACTTTGGAAGCTCTCCTTCCACAAGCCCTAATTCCTTAAGCTCCTTTAGAGCCTTGTGTATTCCTATTATTCCTACGCCTCCCCCTGTGGGATAAAGAATTGCATCAGGGAGCGTAAAGCCCAACTGCTCCGCAATCTCTAGCCCCATTGTCTTTTTTCCCTCAATGCGGTACGGCTCCTTCAATGTGGAAGCGTCGTACCAGCCGTTTTTCTTAATGGAGGCTGCCACAATCTTTCCGCAGTCGCTTATAAGACCCTTTACTAAATATAAATCCGCTCCCGCTGCGGCGCATTCGTTTCTGGTAATCTTGGGCGCATCCTCCGGCATTATTATTGTCGCCCTGATGCCAGCCCTTGCGCTGTATATTGACCATGCTGCGCCCGCATTTCCGTTTGTGGGCATGGCAAGCTGCTTTATATTAAGCTCCTTTGCCTTGGAAACGCCTACAGCGGCGCCCCTTGCCTTGAAGGTTCCTGTGGGGATAATCCCCTCATCCTTCAAAAGAAGCTTTGGTATTCCTGCTTTACTTCCCGCCTTTTTAAGCGGAATTATCGGTGTCAAGCCCTCCCCTAAGCTTACGATGTTTTCATCATCCTTTACCGGAAGAAGCTCTCTGTATCTCCAAAGGCTCTTTTCTCTGGAGCCTATATTTTCCTTTGTAAATGTTTTTTTGGCTCTCTCCAAATCGTATCTTACCAAAAGCGGCGAGCCGCAGTCGCAGAGCTGATGAACCTCATCCGCCGAAAACTGTTTACCGCATTTGGGGCAGTATAGCTGTGAAATTGTACTTCCTGTAGATGACATATATTTCCTCCTTATCTCCGGATATCCGGTCAATACGAAAATGCAATATCCCGAGCGCCTGTTGCGCCCGGGATACACACTATTAAATTTTACTTGGATACGCCGGAAGCCTCATAGAAGCTCTTGTCCACTATATCCTCTATCTTGAGCTTATCCTCTATCGTACCCTGTCCCTTAAGGAATGCCAGAGTTCTCTCTATAGGTGCCACAAACTTGTCGTCATCCACGCTGATGGAACGTGTTCTCGACTCAAAGCTGGTCTTGGCGGTAGCAGGGTCGGTATTTGTGAGCTCGACGAAGATGTTTACAGTCTCCTCAGGATTCTCGTCAATCCACACCTTAGCCCTTTCAAGCACTCTCAAAACTCCCTCTATAACCTCGGGATGCTCTGCGGCAAAATCAGGTCTGCTGATAAGAAGATTCTCGATTATGCCTGACTGGCTGTTGTCCGCAACAATTACGGCTCCGCTGCTGTTTGCGGCATCGAGCTGGTCTCCCTTTAGGATTGCTCCTGCAACATCCCCGGAAATAAGGGAATTTAAGCTGTCATCCGCCGACATATTCACTATCTCCACATCCGTGTCCGTAAGTCCTGCATTCGACAGAAGGGTCAAAAGCATCTCATGCTCGTTTGAAGAAAATTTAACCGCAATCTTCTTTCCCTTGAAATCGTTGATCGTCTTTACGCCGGAATCGGCTCCCGCATAGAGCTTGAAGCCGTCAACCGAGAGGTTTACGCTGGAAATTGCCACAAAGCCGCTGCCGTTTGCATCTGCGGTAACAAGGGGCATAGTTCCCAAAACTCCAAGCTGCACGTCCCCTGCATTCATCGCCTCGACGATGGCAGAGCCCTGATTTACGAAGTTGTCCACGATTATCTTTACTCCGCTTCCCGCAAACTCATCCTCAAAATAGCCGTTCTTTTCAGCAATCTTAAGTATAAAGAAGGAGGGCTGGTCGCCAAGATGTACCTCCAGTTCCTCTGCCGGAGCAGCGCTGTCAGTCTTAGCCTCTGTAGCTGCAGGAGCTTCCGTGGCGGAATTGTTCGGAGTAGCTGCGCTTGCCGAAACATTGCCTGATGAACTTCCGCATCCTGCGAGCGTTCCTACCAAAAGTGTTGCTGCTGCTATAGAGCTTAATATCTTCTTTTTCATAATTCATTCTCCTCAAATAATTAAAAAGTTTCAAAGGGACATCAACAACAGCCTTCATTGCAATCAACAATGCCCCCTGCGGGCAAATGTCTTCTCATAATCATCCGCCTCCTTTCACGCTTCACAAAACAAAAAGAGATTCAGACACGCATTTAATACGCTTCTGAATCTCCGTTCTTTACGGTCAATTCATACCTTTTATGTAGGAATAATATGTTTTGTGTTGTTGTATTGCATACTACTCCTATAGGAAAGATATGTCAAGACCTTTTTTGAAATTTTTTATATTGCCTCTATAAGCTCCTCCATATTGCAATGTAATGCTCTCGCAAGGGACAGCAGGGTATCTCCCTGTGCCTTGTTGATATTTTTGCGTCTTTGCTCATAATTCTGTATCATCCGCAGTGACACTCCCGATTTCTCCGCAAGCTCTGACTGGCTCATATTAAACCTCTGCCTATATGCCTTCAGTCTTGTAATCATACTGCGCTCTCTGACTATACGCAAAATTTCCTCATATGCACTTGTAATATCCATTTCATGGTATACACCGTTCATATCCATTATTTCATCCGGCTTGATACTGTCATATATTGCATTATAGCTAATCCCACTGCGCCATTGAAAATACGCCGTAATCCATCCGGTCCAATACTCAGGGCTTTTCTCAAAACAAAATTTCGGCTCTGTTTCACATATCGTGTTTGTAACATCCCATATTACCTCATATACAAGCTCAATCCCCGACATTCCTGCAATGTATTTCGGCTCTCCCACGCTAAGCGCCTTGGAAATCCTTGATTTGATGAAAAGCTCAAAGAAATCGTTAAACCCGTAGCCAACATCATACACCGCAAAATGGCACATACCTCCCATTGAAGTCATTGCAACGTCAAGATAGGTTTTGTCGTAAGCGCAGATCATCCGCTTTCATCTCCTCGTCCAATATTTTTGTTATGTATATATCCCCTCGAATATACTTCATTTTCTCCATATTATAGTACTTTCTTCTGGCATCCTCATCGCTGAATTTTTATACTGCCCCTAAAAGCTTGTCCTTAAGCTCTATCTCCCGTCTCAAATTCTGGTTATAGTCCGATATGGTCTTTAGATATTGCTGATGCGCCGTATCGTCCGTAAGGGTAAGCTGATACCCTCTCTTACGGCTTCCGTCATAGAGATAGCGCACCTGTATTTTAAGCACGCTTGCCCCCATATCATACAGTATTTCCCTTGAAAGCTCATCCCTTTTAAAGTCGTCAATCCACTCCGTAAATATTTTTGACAGCTTCTCGTCGGAAAGCCTTCTGTCCACCCGCATATCACTAAGCCTTGGAAGGAGCTCCTTTGCAGTTCCGTTTGCCCCGAGGAAATTGAGATTCAGGTCAAAGGATACAAAGCCATTCTCGCCATGCTCCACCAGAGTTTCTCCGACAGCGCTCCCTATGTCATAGAGAGAAAGTCTGTCTATGATGAAAAGGTAGCATATCCCATCAAAAAAATACGCCGCAGGAATCCACTGTATATTCCCTCCAAGATTCTTCCCGAAGAAGAATACAAAGACCGACACAAATTCAGTTATAAGCAGCAAAATAAGGCTGTTTGCCGGTGCCTCCTTCCTTTTCTTAAGTCCCCAGATAATCGTGGCAATGCTTATTGCAAAATAGAGCATTATCAACGGATAAAAGAGGCCGTGCAAGGGTCCGTAGCTTTTGTTTATTGTCGTTATGCCATTTGAGGTTTCTATTGATACCTCCTTATAAAAAATATCCGCATGCCCTATTGTCAGAGCAGAGCAATACACAAAAGTGCTGAGAGCCGCAAAGCCAAAGGACAGCCATCTTGGAATGTGGAGCTTACATAGTGAGAAAATGCTCATCATTATGAAGAGTAAAAGATAACAGCCTCCAAGGTATGTAATCTTGGTGGCGGTGATCGCTTCTCCCACATCCCTGGCTGTTGCAATGAAATAATAGCCCGCATTAAGAAAGGGTATAAGCATATATATTGCCGAATAATACACATCAAAATGCTTGTTCCATTTTATCAGGTAGATTCCCGATAAGAGAAGGGTAAGCACTGTCACTGCAAGATAATATCCGATAACCATCACACATTTACCGCCTTTATGAAATCTATAAAAACATCCCCCGGAATGGGCTTTGAAAAATAATAGCCCTAAAAATAATCGCAGGAGAGCTTCTCCAGCAGAAGCTTCTGCTCTGCCGTTTCCACGCCCTCCACAAGCACATGATATCCCATTTCCTTCATCATACGTATCGTATTTGAAAGAAGTATTCCGGAGCTTTTGGAGCCTTCTCCCTTCGTAGGATGAAGCGCTCTCCACAGGATGCTCTTATCCAGCTTGATGATTGAAAAGGGCAAATCAAACATATATGAAAAATTGGAATATCCCGTTCCGTAATCGTCCAGCGAGAATGAGAAACCCAGCCCGTTTAAGACATTCACGTTGTCCTTCAAGATCCGCCTGTTGTCCGCAGCGGCAGACTCCGTAATCTCCAAATTCATTCTTTCAGGCAAAATCTGATATTTCCTGAGCGTTTCCTTAAAGCTCTGCACAAGCTCCGGGTCCATGCACTGCACGGTGGATAGATTTACCTCCACATAGTCAACTCCCAGCTTTTCAAGCTCATGGCTTTTATAAAACCGGCATACCTCATCAAATACAAATGCGCCAATTTCCACGATCTGACCGCTCTCCTCCGCTATGGGTATGAATTCCTCCGGCGAGATAAAACCAAATTCCGCGGTTTTAAGGCGGATAAGCGCCTCTGCCGAGTGAAAGCGTCCGCTTTTTCTCTCCCATATCGGCTGATAATATACCTGAAATTCCCTGTTTGCAATGGCTCTTCTCAAAATACTTTCTATGAGAATTCTGCGCTTGTGCTTTTCTACAATATCCTCTATCCCGACTCTCTCTGTTTCTTTTATATCATCCTGAGAATCTATTATAAGGAGAAGCTCCTCCACGGATGAAATCCTGTCTGCGCTGCCTGCGCAGATTGCGGCTGAAAAGCTCACGCCGGAGCCCTTTTGTCCCCAAATCGCCCTGAATCTGTCTTCAATCCTTCCGGCAATGGCTTCCAATTCATCTTCCTGCACCATGCTCCCTGTAAGCACAAAGCTTCCGCCTCCCATATCATAGCATAAAAGCCGGCTGTCAACCCCCGAAAGAAATGCAGCCATTCTGCGAAGGTATTCATTTGTGCGCATTACGCCGATCGTTGTGTTGTAATAAGCAAGCTCCGGCAGCTTTATCACGATAAAGACACAGCTTTTATTTCCTATAACCTCCGGCACCGTCTCCATAAAGGCGTATCGGTTATAGACCCTTGTAATCGGGTTTATAATGTCATCCTGATTTTCTATAGACAGCAGTATCCCCAAAAATCCGATTGTCTGCGCAAATATTTCGAGCAGCAGATGCGTATAAACCATCTGTATGACAAGAGAAGCAATGGTGGCAAGTATGATAAAGATGAGCGCATACCTCTTTGACCTTGCAATATTTGTCCTTTTCACTATCAGAAGGAAAACGGAGGCGCTCATATAGCCAAAGGCTACACAATAGAAAAATACAAACAGCGGTCCATGCAGATATATTCCGTTCTCGTCATAATAATAGACGAAGCGAAAACGGAGATTGAGTAAAAGGAGTACGTAATCAGCTAAAAGCGGAATCACAAGTATAAACCGCTTTATCCTGCCTCTGACCGATATACCCCCTATCAGACAAAGTATATAGAAAAGCAAAAGCGGCGTCATTGTATTGTGAAATGCAAGATACAGGCTGTTTGCTATATCCGCCTTCCATAGCGCAGTAATATCCGGATAGGAATTTAATACTGAGCTTATAATGTCAAAAAAGGCCGCAAACAGATTGGATATTACCAACGCTAAAAATATGCGGTTTGATGCACTTTTAAGTCCCTTTTTGACAGAGATATAAAAAATGATAAACAGCGAAATAACTATTGCCGCAATATCATAATGAATATTATAAAGCATTGGCAAACCTTCTAAATGTCCCTAGCAGCTACAAAATCATTATACTGTTTAGAGTGCTGTAGCGCAATACATTTTAACCTCATATAAACATACTGATATCCGAGGTTTCTCCCGAGCCTATAAAGGTAGCGACACCTCCGAGCTCCACGCCGTCTATGAGCTCCTCCTTCTTGATTCCCATTACATCCATGCTCATCTGGCATGCAACGAGCCTCACACCGTGAGCCTTTGCGCTCTCCATAAGCTCCTCAACCGAGGAAATCCCTTTACTCTTCATTATTCCACGTATCATCTTTGCTCCGGCACCGCACATATTCATGCGTGAGAGTCCGAGCTTTCCTGTCCCTCTCGGCATCATTACACCGAACATTTTCTCAATAAACGATTTCGCTACATTTACCTTTCCGGGCTTTCTTAATATATTAAGCCCCCAGAAGGTAAAGAACATTGTGACCTTTCTCCCGAGGCTCGCCGCTCCGTTTGCGATTATGAAGGCGGCGATGGTCTTGTCCAAATCTCCGGAGAATACGATGAAGGTCTTGTCATCCCCTGTCTGGATATGCTCTCCGCCTGCAGCCACTGCACCGGCAGTATTTTTGAGCCCATCGGTCTTTTTAATATTTGCGGTAATCACTCCATCCTTTTTCTCTATGGAAATAAGCTCGTTGCCCGTCCTGCTGCACCACACCTGTATATCGGAATAGAAGGCATCCTCCGTAGCCTCTACTCTTGCAAGGGTTCCCACAGGCTTATCCCGCAATGTATCCGCCACCTCCACAATGGGTCCGGGACACCTCAATGCCTTTGCATCAATATATATCGGCTCGCTTAAGCTCTCATCCCGAAGCTTCTTGTATTCCTTGTAGCCTCCGGAAAGCTCATAAACATCATAACCTCTGTCTGCCAGTATCTCAGCCACCTCCTCGGAGAAACTTCCCTCCCTGCAATACACATACACAGGCTTATCCTTCGGAACCCTATCAAGCTCTGTGGCAAATTTTGAGAAGGGAATATTTATTGCCCCCTCTATTCCATCCACCAATACCTCGTCCGGTTCTCTTAAGTCCACCAAAGTCACATTTTTAAAATCCAGATTTAAGAATTCCTCTACTGAAATCTTTTTGTATTCCTCATTCATTATTTTTGCGCTCCTTTCCTTTCATTGTGAACTTTATTAAACTTTTAGTTAATCGCATTAATAATTACTAGTATTTTTATATGAATAGTTGAAATTGATGATATACTCAAAACCATCCTATGTCAATATCTAAACTGGTATGTTTATTTTTGACACAACTGGATATTTTATCCATACCACTTATATATTATCCTTTTATACATAAATATAAAACAATAATAAAGGAGAAAAATATGAAAAGAATAGTCACGATTCAGGATATATCCTGTGTGGGAAAATGCTCCATAACCGTTGCGCTTCCCATTATTTCCGCAATGGGTACGGAGACCGCCATACTGCCTACTGCCGTGCTGTCCACACACACAATGTTTACCGGCTTTACGGTAAAAGATTTGCAGGATCAGATTGAGCCAATTTCCGCCCATTGGAAATCGCAAAAAATAAATTTCGATTTGATTTATACCGGGTATTTGGCAAACAAAGAGCAAATCGAACTGGTAAAGCAGTTTTTCAAGGAGTTCGGAAGCGGTGATGTGCTAAAGTTTGTAGACCCTGCCATGGCGGACAACGGTGCTCTGTACTGGGGCTTTGATGAGGAATTTGCAAAGACCATGGCTTCACTCTGCGGGGAGGCGGATATCATAGTTCCCAATCTCACAGAGGCGTGCTTTATGACTGATACTCCATACAGAACCGACTATGACATCGAATATATACACGCAACTCTCAAAAAGCTTGCGGCTCTGGGTACGAAGAAATATGTGGTAATAACCGGCGTTTCCGAGGATGTATCACAGGCAGGCTTTACAGGTCTTGATGTAGAAACCGGAGAATTCTTTACATACGGGCATGACCGGATTGACAAGCTCTATCACGGCACCGGGGATATTTTTGCAAGCGTTACCGTGGGAGCCTTAGAAAGAGATTATAATATTTACGATGCGCTTAAGCTTGCCGCCGACTTTACGAAGGACTGCGTGGCGGAAACTCTGGAGAACGACCCCGAAAAAACTTATGGGGTAGATTTTGAAGCAGTACTTCCTAGTCTGATTAACAAGCTGTAAAAACAACATATACTTCCTCCATATAATACCATATGTTTTGTTTGAAAAAGGCAATAGCATGTGGTATTATGACATAGAATTTTATAATATTATGTCGTTATTAGTGTCATAAATTGTGTCAGGAGCTTAAAATGCAGAATAAAAATAAATCAGAACTTAATATCGAAAGGAACTTGTGTCAGGTTAATAGCAATATTTCCAAAGCCTGTAAACGGGCAAATAGAAATACAGATGATATTATATTATGCGCCGTGAGTAAGACAAAGCCCCTTTCGGATATCGAAACCGCCCTCTCCTGCGGTCAGCATATCTTCGGCGAAAATTATGTTCAGGAGCTTACGTCAAAATATGATGTACTTGGTGATAAAGCCGAGTGGCATATGATAGGGCACTTGCAAAGAAACAAGGTTAAGTATATAATAGGTAAGGTTTCGTTGATTCACTCCGTGGATTCTATACAGCTTGCGGAAACCATTGAAAAAGAGAGTGCAAAGAGAGACCTTGTCACTGATATATTATTGGAAGTAAATATTGCAGGGGAAGATAGTAAGTTCGGATTCACACCGGAAAGCACACCGGATGCAGTCGTAGTTATCTCTCATTATCCCCATGTACGCATAAGAGGTCTTATGACCTCCGCCCCCTATACGGAAGATCCCGAGAGCAACCGTCTGTATTTCAGAGATTTAAGAAAGCTCTTCGACGGAATCGGACGTCTTAACATACCGAATGTGAGCATGGATATTCTCTCCATGGGAATGACAGGCGACTATGAGGTTGCTGTGGAGGAGGGCTCCACAATGGTACGTGTGGGTACCGGTATCTTCGGCGCCAGAGATTATCATATTTAATCCCATTTTTTCCAATTAAATATTGACAAGTTATTCCTATCGTTGTACTATATTTTAAATAAACAATATCATTCCTATGTGTTTAGTATGAATTAGGGTGACCACATAAGTGGAGCAATAATGTAATAATAGGAGGCTGATATGACAGACATTGCAGAAAATACGGGCGTAACGGTTCTGATAGCTGCGACGCTCCGCACCTTTACCGACAGGATTCCCGAGTTTACCGTGGAGGCAGGAAGTGTATCCGAGGTTATAGATATACTCTCCTCTGAGTATCCGGACATAAGAAAGGTACTTTTGGATGATGACGGAAATATCCGTGATTTCATAAATATATATATAAACGACCGAAGCATAAGGGAGCTCAAAGGACTCCGCAGTGCATTAAAGAGTGGAGATACTCTTCTTCTGCTTCCGGCAATGGCGGGCGGAAGCGGCGAAAACCCGAAAATTCGCCCAAAGGAGCGCATCAGGAACGAAAGCATAATACCCGATGCAAGATATAAGGAGATTAAGCTCGACGACAAGCAGATTTCCAGATACAACAACCATTTGCAGCTCAAAGATATCAGCGTAAAGGGTCAGAAGCGCATTATGGCTTCAAAGGTGCTTATCGCAGGACTTGGAGCTCTGGGTGGTGTGGTTGCACAGAATCTTGCCGCAGCCGGCGTCGGCACTATAGGCATTGCGGATTTTGACAAGGTGGACTTGAATAATCTCCAGACCCAGATAATCCACAGCACCCGTGATGTAGGAAGACCCAAGGCTGCCTCCGTAAAGGATGCAATAAAGCGTATGAATCCCTTGATAAATACCGTTGTTCATCAGGAGAGGCTTTCTGCGGACAACATTTCGGAGATAATCTCCGGTTATGATATCGTTGTGGACGCAACTGATAATTATGTCTCGAGATACCTTATAAACGATGCCTGTGTGCTGTCCGGAAAGCCGGTGGTCTACGGCGCTATGTATCAGTTTGAGGGACTTGTGAGTGTATTTGACGGAGTAAAGGGGCCTTGCTTCAGATGTCAGTTCCCCTCTCCTCCCCCGGAAGGGCTTGTTCCCACCTGCTCATCCTCGGGCACGGAAACTCCGCTTCCCGGAACCGTGGGAAGCCTTATGGCAAACGAGGTTATCAAGCTTATTACCGGCAAGGGCGAGGTGCTTGTCGGCAAGATACTTGCTATCGATATATGGAATCTGTCTTTTAGAAAGTCCGATGTAATAAAGGATGCAGGCTGTGCGGTCTGCGGTAAGCGCCCTACTGTCACAAGCGTCGAGGAGATTGATTATGAGGACTTCTGCGGTCTCAAGCGCCTTGATGAGGAAGAGCCCGTTGAAAGCCTCGACCCCCAGGAGTTTGCAAGACGGCTTGCAGGCGGCGCTCCTTTGACAATAATAGATGTAAGAGAGCCCCATGAGCGCTCCATTCTGCGCTTCCCCGATGCAATCTACATTCCCATCGGACAGCTTGCAAGACGCCAGAATGAGCTTGACCCAGAGGTGGATACCGTATTCATCTGCAAGGAGGGCAAGCGCAGCGCTTTTGCGATAAGAACCTTGAGGGAAGCCGGGTATACCGGTCCCTGCTACAATTTGAAGGGAGGCTTGGATGCCTCAGCGGAAATCGTGCTTCCGAATGAGGGAGCCTGGTTGTAAATCTGCGCATGAGCTTCTCCTTGAAGCTCATAAGCGCTTGATTTATAACCGCCAACGTCCGTGTTGGTGGTTGTAATAAAATGTAAGATGTCCTATGCCGGGGCATCAGATAGGAGGAAAATATGGCAAAGGAAGAACAGGGCATCAATGCATTGAGCCCACAAGCGGCGTATAATCTCGCCAACATTACGAAAACAAGACCTCAGTACGGTGCGCTCACACCCAAGTGGCTGCCGAGACTTCTCGAGTTCAAGGGACTCGAAACCGGGATTTACCGTGTGAACAGGGTTGTTGAGGGAGAGACCCCCCTTGATGTACTCTGCTCCCAGACCAAGAAGTCTGACATTATCCCCGACGGATATGTTGAGTACGAATTGCAGCCCAGAGAGTACAGGCTTAATTCCATCTCCACGATTATCAACGTAAACACCGCCGTGGAGGATGTGTATTCCGCACCCTACGATCAGGTTCAGGAGCAGCTTGCTCTTGCAATCGACTCTTTGAGAGAACGTCAGGAGAGCCAGCTTATAAACAATGATGATTACGGGCTTTTAAAGAATGTACCCGAAAAGCAGCACATTCAGACCATCCGTGCCGACGGAAGACCTACTCCGGACGACTTAGACGAGCTTATCAGCAAGGTATGGAAGGAGCCTTCCTTCTTCTTAGCTCATCCCCGTGCCATTGCCGCATTTGAGAGAGAGTGCACAAGACGCGGTGTTCCCCCTGTTACAGCAAATATCGCAGGCGGAACCTTCATTCTCTGGAGAGGAATTCCCCTTATACCTACGGACAAGCTTCTTGTGGACGGCGTGAAGAACCCCGAGAGCCAGAGCGGCAAGACCAATATACTTCTCGTTCGTACCGGCGAGGCAAAGCGCGGTGTCGTAGGCTTGTATCAGGCAGGCTTAAAGAACGAGCATTCCAGAGGTCTGTCCGTTCGTTTCCGCGGTATTGATGACAAGGGAGTTGCTTCCTATCTTCTTTCCCTCTACTGCTCCGCAGCAATCCTTGCTGATGATGCTATAGCAGTGCTTGAGGATGTAGAGGTAGGTGAATACTATGATTACGATTGATGAAAATGCTTATGGTGTTCCCAGTGCGGAGAGCTTAGAGGCTATGGCAAACGAGCTTTTCCCCGATTTGATTCAGTCTGAGTACTCCGCTCCCTCAGAGGAGTTTATTCCAGACTGGCTCATTCCCGATGACACATTCTCGGGAAAGGTACCATCTACGGGAAGCGCCGGCGAATATGCGGGAGCTTATGCGCCCAATGTGTATTCGGAGGCAGAGGGGTACGAAGCCGCAAAGCAGATTGACTATCCCACGTCCCTTACAGGCGATGAGCTCCTCGGAAAGCAGGAAATCATCCCACAGGGTGCAAATGTGGACAGCTTCGGCTCACTCCTTACGGATACGCCTTCATATGCGGCTCCATCCACAGGGGGACTTGAAGGTCTCGTACCGGAGGCGGCAAATCCCGGCTTCGGCGCAGGCGAGATTGTTGTGGGTGTCAGACAGCCCGAGAAGGCTCCTGCCGCTTCCTCTCTTGATGAGGAATTTCGTACAGGGCACTCCTCCGTAAACAGGAACAGCAGCATAATAATAGGAAGCAAGAACTTACAGCAGATACGGGACGATTTCCCTATTTTGCAGGAAAAGGTAAACGGCTATCCTCTCGTATGGCTCGACAACGGCGCCACAACACAGCGTCCGAATGCGGTAATAGACAGGCTTGACTACTACTACCGCCATGAGAACTCCAATGTACACAGGGGCGCTCATGAGCTTGCGGCACGCTCCACCGATGCATATGAGAATGCAAGGCAGACGGTTGCAGACTTCATAGGCGCTCCCTCCAAGGATGATATCATCTTTGTGCGAGGCACCACGGAAGGAATAAACCTTGTGGCTCACTCATATGTTAAGCCCACCTTACAGCCCGGCGACGAGATAATCGTATCCATACTAGAGCACCATGCAAATATAGTGCCCTGGCAGATAATTGCCGCAGAAACCGGCGCAGTGCTCAAGGTAATTCCCTGTGATGATTCCGGGCAGCTCATTCTTTCGGAATATGAGAAGCTCTTTACCAGGCAGACGAAATTCGTCTCCGTGACGCAGGTATCAAACGTACTCGGTACTGTCACTCCAATCCATGAGATAATACAGCTTGCGCACAAGCATGGCGTGAGGATTCTCGTAGACGGAGCCCAGTCCGTGGCACATATGCCCGTGAACGTATCTGCCCTTGATGCCGATTTCTTCGTGTTCTCAGGACACAAGATTTTCGCTCCCACGGGAATAGGCGCAGTTTACGGCAAAAAGGAGCTGCTTGCCGCTGCAAAGCCCTATCACGGCGGCGGAAATATGATAAAGGATGTTACCTTTGAGCGCACTATCTACAATCCCGCTCCGAACAAATTCGAGGCCGGCACCGGAAGCATCGCTGATGCGGTAGGTCTTGGGGCAGCCCTTGAATATCTCAACAAGATAGGCATGCCTTCGGTGAACGCATGGGAGCAGGAATTATTGCAGTATGGACTTTCTGAGCTTAAGAAGGTGCACGGTCTGCATCTTGTAGGCACGGCGGCACATAAGGCAAGCGCTCTCGCCTTCAAGCTGGACGGCTATTCGGATGATGAGGTAGGCGCAAGGCTCAATAATTACGGCATTGCAGTCCGCACCGGACATCACTGCGCACAGCCGGTATTGAGACGCTTTGGACTGGAGAGCACGGTTCGTCCCACAATAGCGCTGTATAATTCTCCTGATGATATAGATGCGCTTGTAAGGGCACTTAAGACCTTTGCGTAGAAGCACATAAATAACACGAGATATTAAAACAGGAGTCGGAATAAATCCGGCTCCTGCTTTTATTTCATATGAAAATACTATTTATCAGCCCTGATTCATAAAGAGCTTGTAAAGATCCTTATAGCCCTTGGTATCCATGGTAAGGTGTCTGGGAAGACCATCCACCATCATTGGCGCATAATCGCCCTGGATAAGAGGCTTTAAATAGCTGATAAACTCGTCGGTAACATAGTCCCCTTCCTTGTTTATCCAATCCCTCGGGACAAGCTTTTCATCGTTTGCAATGCGGTGAACATCATATACACCGGTGGTTGACTGATAAGGGTCATCGGAAAGTCGGTCGATGACTACCATTACGCCGGAGATTCCCTCGTCCGCAGCCTTAATTGCGGCACCGCCCACCATAAACGCCTCGTTTATATCAACCCTGGAAGCAAGGTGGGATGCGGAACGCTGCAAGGTTGAAAACTCAACGGAACGTGTCTTGCAGCCAAGCTTCTCGTTTACAACCTGTGCAAGATAAGCGGCGGTTCCTGTCATCTGGATATGCCCGAAAGCATCCTCGGTGTTGCTGCCTGCGGTATACTGGCAGATGTACTTGCCGTCCTTGTCCTTGATACCCTCTGAAACTACTGCAACGACAACATCCTTCTTCTTTAAAAGAGCCTCTGTCTTCTTCACAAACTTGTCAATATTGAAGGCAAGCTCCGGAAGGAAGATAAGGTCGGGACCGTCGCAGTCCTCGGTCTTTGCAAGAGCCGTCGAACCGGTAAGCCAGCCAGCGTTCCTTCCCATTACCTCTATGATCGTAACATTCTTCTTCTGATATGAGAAGCCAAGACAATCTCTTATTATCTCCTTTGTGGAGGTTGCGATATACTTGGCTGCGGAGCCATAGCCGGGAGTATGGTCTGTAAGGGCAAGGTCATTGTCTATGGTCTTGGGGCAGCCGATAAATCTCTGGGTAGCGCCGGTAATTATTGCATAATCGGAAAGCTTCTTTATGGTATCCATCGAATCGTTTCCGCCGATATAGATGAATACTTCGATATCCATCTCGTCGAGAAGACTGAATATCTTCTCATATATTGCCCTGTCCTCATGGATTGCAGGGAGCTTGAAACGGCAGGTTCCCAAAAAAGCTGAAGGTGTTCTCTTAAGAAGCTCAAGATCCAGCTCGTTCTTTATATAATCAGCCAAATCGACATACTGCTTCTCAAGAAAGCCCTGTATGCCGTATCTCATACCGTAAACCTTTGTAAAGCCTCTGTCCATTGCGGTCTTGAACACGCCTGCGAGGGACGAATTGATGACTGCGGTGGGTCCGCCGGACTGTCCTACTAAAACATTACCTTTCATAATTAAATATCCTCCGTAGCATAAATGTAAAATTTATATCATTTCTTATACTATCCGCTTTTTGGCAATACGTCAAGATGTGAGTTATAAAAGTGATGTTCCAATCTTCTCAATATGTTAAATAAGGGAGAGCTTTTGCTCTCCCTTATTTAACATAGCGAGGGGGAGATTCGAACTCCCGACACCACGGGTATGAACCGTGTGCTCTAGCCAACTGAGCTACCTCGCCATAAAATTGGGACCTATAGGGCTCGAACATATGACCCTCTGCTTGTAAGGCAGATGCTCTCCCAGCTGAGCTAAGATCCCATTCAGATCGACTTAATACCGACTTGAATACTATACTATTTTTGAGCCTTTTTGTCAACAGCTATTTTTACATCTTTTGGGGCGCCGCAAATCCCAAAAGCGTGATACATTGCTTCAAAACCCTGTTTGCGAAGCTTATCAGCGCAATATAGCCCTGCTTTCTTTCCTCATTTTCCTCGGAAAGAATCTTTGTGCCGTGATAGAATCTGTTAAACTCATTCGCCACATCATATATGAAGGAGCATATCTTATGAGGCGCAAGCTCTTCACATGCCCCCTCCAGGATCTGATTTACCTGAGAGAGCTTTAACATAAGCGCCTTCTCGCTCTCATTAAGCTTAGCATTAAAGGAATAGCCCTTGATTACCTCATCCGAAACCCCATACTTTTCCAAAATCGAGTTTATCCTCACAATCGTATACAGTATATACGGTCCCGTATTTCCCTCAAACGCCATAAACCTGTCCATGTCAAAGACATAATCCTTTACCGCCTGATTGGAGAGGTCGCCGTATTTAAGCGCCGCAAGTCCCACTATCCTTGCGGTTTCCCTGGCTTCCTCCTCACTTACCTCCCTGCCCTTTTCTTTGTTGCTTTCCTTTATTTTTTCATAGGCAGCTTCATTTATCTCCTTTATCAGGTATTCTAACCTTAATACGCCGCCTGCTCTGGTCTTAAAGGGCTTTCCGTCCTTGCCGTTCATTGTTCCGAAGCCTATAAACTTAAGCTCTGAATCGGGCTTAACTATGCCGCCCCTTTTTGCCACCCTGAAAAACTGGGTATAATGGAGCTCCTGCCTCTTATCCGCAAGATACACATAGCCGTCGGGGGAATACAGTTTTTCACGCTCCACAAGGGTTCCCAAATCCGATGTCTCATAATTTGCGGCACCGTCGGATTTTCTGACAATGCAGGGCGGATATTCCTTGGGGTCTGACTCCTCGGCTATATCCACCACCAATGCCCCCTCACTTTCATATGCAATTCCCTTTTCCACAAGGGAATCAACCATATCCTTCACATAAGGAATGGCGTCGCTCTCCCCCTTCCAAAGCTCGAAATGCACATCGAGATTATCGTAATTTTTCTTAAGATCCTCCTTCGACAGGCGCAATATGTGCTCCCAGAGAGCATGATACCCTCTGTGTCCCTCCTGAAGCTTAAGTGTCGCCTTCTGTGCCGCCTCCCTGTAAGCCTCATCCTCCTTGGAGCGGGTGCTTGCCTTGGGATATATTTCCTCAAGGTCGGACAATGTAAATGGCGCATCCTTTGGGTAATCCCCGGTAAAGCTCTCATCAAAATATGGAAGCTTCGGCTGTCTCTCTTTAAGCTCTGTGATTATAAGCCCCATCTGAAGACCGACATCGCCCAGATGCACATCCCCTATTGTCCTGTATCCGCAGAAGCTTAAAATACGCTTAACGCTCTCTCCGATGACTGCGGAGCGCAGATGTCCGATATGTAAGGGCTTAGCAACATTTGCCCCGCCGTAATCGACGATGATGGTTCTCCCCTTTCCGATATCCTCTGTACCGAGTTTTTCGTCTCCGGAAAGCTTTTCTGCATATTCCGAGAGAAAGCTCTCCGAAATATCCAGATTCAAAAATCCAGGCTTTACAGCCTCAACCTTCCCGAAGGACTTATCCTCCTTTAAGATCTCCGCAACTTCCTCCGCTATCTGGATAGGAGCCTTGCCGTATTTCTTTGCTCCCGCCATAGCTCCGTTGCATTGAAATTCACACAGATCCGGGCGGTTTGACACGGAAACCCTTCCAAGCTCCCCGTCATAGCCTGCCTTAATAAAGGCTTTACCTGTTATTTCTGATAATATATCCAGTAATTTCTGCATTATTCATTTCCTTTCGAATTATCATTGTTACTTTTTGCCTCATTATGCTTCAATTCACGGCTTCTGTCAATCGCCGAGAACAGATCGCATATTCCGATTACACCCGTTATTATCAAAAGGCTCAAATTGGTTATAAGATATCTGGCTCTTCCCTCGAAAAGAAGTATATATATGTATGTCCCTAATACTGCAAGGATAAGTGCGGCTCTGACAGATATTTCACTTTTGTCCGCACATTCCCTTGAAAACTGGAAAAAAGCGAACAAAACGGCATTTGCCACAAGCCCTATAAGTAAAAAAAGCCATAATATCTGGCTGATATTCGTAAATAAACCATAGTATTTTCCTCCATCCCTGAAAAAGCTGTTTAAAAACCCTGTATATTCGGTAAAGTACAGCACCGGGTACTCGTATATATCAAATGAGCCCTCTTTATACCATGAGAAAGTCCCGTCATTGAAATTCATGACGCTTTTCTGCACAAAGAACTTGATGGTTCCGGGTATTCCCATCTCCTCCACCCTGCCCCTTATATAGGCAAGATCCGCCATTATACGCTCACTCTTTGGTCTGTCCACATAGTCCCTTATATTGGTATATGAAGCATATACTCCTCCCGAGGTTTCCTGATTGATGCCGGAAACCAGGATCGTAGACCATGCTTCTCTGTATCTCTCATCCGGTGTATAGCCTATGTCCTTATATATGCCTTTCTTGGCAAAGGAGCCTGCAAGGAACACTAAAAGAAGCATTGTCAGGCATATAATCAATCCGTTAATACTCCTTTTTTTCAAAAGGAAAAATTTTGAAAGCTCTACTGCCAATATTGCAATGAGTATCATATATACTGTGGGCTTAAATAATGCACCGAGCCTTATGCAAAGAAGCATCACAAACCAATACAGATATCTTATTTTTGTAGTGCTATCCGCAAACAAAGAGTAAAAGAATAATGCGATAACCGGGAATACAATACTTGAGCTGTCTGTGTAGGGTATAATATTCCACGGTGTCAATCCAAGAACCACAGCGGATATGGAGGTCACAAAAAATGCATATCGTACCTTTTTGGTCATGACAAGCGCAGTCATCCCCAAGAAAAATACTGCCAGACAATATAAAAGTGTCTCGTATTGTATCCATATGAATTCCGGATAATAAGGATAATCCGTCATGCTTAAAGCAAAGCCATACAATCTGTTCAATAACCACACTGCCGGAACATTGATATCTATTATCAGAAAATAGTCCTCATAGCATTCCATCATAGGTGTTCCGGCATAAACCCACTTTGCGGTATTAGCCACTATTCCGCAATCCCAGCCACCCATGAATGCAATATTCTCCGCTATAAAAATCTTGCACTTATACATTATAAAGCTGATAATCAGAGCATAGACTATAATTGCTCCATATGTGTATCTGTTGTCGGGCAGCTTCTTTAACAGTCTGTCTGCCAAAAACAAAATACCTACCGCCAAAATACTGACAAAAAACAGAATATAGTTAGGCAGCAATGAGAGCTGCTTATATCCATCCCAATAGCCAACGTTATTTCCTCGAATTATAAGAAGCAGAAACACCGGTACAAAAAGCAATAGAAAAGCGATTGCTGCAGCCGCATATATTTTTTTAATAACCTTAATTTTATCCATATCACACTTCTTTTAATGTTTTTGAATATACGCACCCGCAGTAATTCTGCCTGTATAGCCCATATTCCTTGGACAGCTCTATGGAGCGCTTATATCCGTTTTTCTTCTTAAAATCCGAAAAAAGCCACTCTACTTCATACTTTTCTCCGAGCCTTGCTCCAATCTCATTTAATTTATCTGCGTTCTTCAATGGGCTCAATGTAAGTGTAGTTGCAAAATACGAAAATTTTCCACGGGATGCAGCTTCCCTTGCAGTTCTTTCAAGCCTCAACTCATAGCATCGAAAGCACCTTTCTCCACCCTCCGGACAATCCTCATAGCCCTTTGCAATATCAAAAAAATCCGATGCGGCATATTCCCCTTCTATCACATCTATTCCGTGACCTTCCCTGCTGCCCTCATCTATCTCCTCATTATATATTGCTATGAGCCTTTTTTGCTCCTCTGCGCGCTTTCTGTATTCCTCAAGCGCTGAAATATTCGGGTTATAATAAAAAACCGTCACTCTGAAATATTTGCAAAGATATTCAATACAATAGCTTGAACATGGCGCACAACAGCTGTGGAGAAGCACCGCCGGAGCCTCATTTGCGGCTCTGTGCATTTCTATAATTCCTTCAAGCTTTTTTTGATAATTTTCCTTGTTCATACATCAAAATTATAGTGACGCAATATCCGTAAGTTCCATCTCCCCGCCGGCATTTTCAAGGCTTGTGGCGAGGGCTCTCGCCGTATCCATGGCGGTAATTACATTTATCCCGGTCTCTATTGCAGTACGTCTTATAAGAAAGCCGTCCCTGTGCTTGTCACGCCCCTGAGTGGGAGTGTCTATCACTATGTCAAGCCTGTGTCCCAGAATCAGATCCATTACTGTGGGAGATTCCTGCGATATCTTGTTTACCTTCCTCGCCTTTACTCCGGCTTCGTTGAGCGCTGCGGCAGTGGAGCGTGTAGCATAAATTGTGTAGCCTAATTTTTCAAAGCGTCTGCCTACCTCTATCGCCTCTCCCTTGTCCGCATCCTTCACGGTTATAACCATATTCTTATATTTCGGCAGATTGACGCCCGCACCGAGGAAAGCCTTGTACAGCGCCTCATGGAAGTTCTTTGCGATCCCAAGGCATTCTCCCGTCGACTTCATCTCGGGGCCCAAAGATATCTCCGCTCCCCGTATCTTTTCAAAGGAGAAGACCGGCATCTTGATCGCATAGTACTCCGCCTCAGGCTGTAAGCCCGGCTTGTAGCCCATATCCTTTATCTTTTCTCCGAGTATTACCCTCGTGGCAAGCTCCACTATGGGTATACCCGTGACCTTGCTTATATATGGAACTGTTCTCGAAGATCTGGGATTTACCTCTATGACATACACATCCTCCCCTATGGCGATAAATTGTATGTTGATGAGTCCCTTCACATGGAGCGCCCTTGCCAGACGTGCGGTATAATCGGCTATTTTGTCCTTTATAAGCCTGCCTATGGTGGGTGCAGGATATACGGATATGGAATCTCCGGAGTGCACTCCCGTTCGCTCGATATGCTCCATTATTCCGGGGATAAGTATATCCTCCCCGTCACACACCGCATCCACCTCAATCTCCTTGCCCTGTAAATATTTATCTACAAGTATGGGGTGATCCTGTGCGATACGGTTTATGATTTCCATAAATTCCTCAATTTCCTTATCGGAAATCGCTATCTGCATCCCCTGACCGCCCAAAACATAAGAAGGGCGCACAAGCACGGGATATCCCAGACGGTTTGCCACCTCCTTGGCTTCCTCTGCGGTATATACCGTACCTCCCGCAGCCCTGGGAATCTTAGTCTGCTCCAGAATTTCATCAAAAAGCTCCCTGTCCTCTGCGGCATCCACATCCTCCGCTTTGGTTCCCAATATGGGTACTCCCATTTTCATGAGGCTCTCCGTGAGCTTGATGGCAGTCTGTCCTCCAAATTGTACGACGGCTCCGTCCGGCTTCTCGATATTTACTATAGACTCCACATCCTCCGCCGTAAGGGGCTCAAAATAGAGCTTGTCGGCAATGTCAAAGTCAGTGGATACTGTCTCGGGATTGTTGTTTATTATAATGGTTTCGTACCCTGCCTTCGAAAGCGCCCATGTGGCGTGTACGGAAGCATAATCGAATTCTATGCCCTGCCCTATCCTTATGGGACCTGAGCCAAGCACAAGCACCTTCTTCTTTCCCTCTGTGCGTACTGCCTCGCACTCTCCGCCAAATACGGAATAATAATAGGGTGTGTGCGCCTCAAACTCCGCAGCGCAGGTATCTACCATCTTATAGACCGCCACGATGCCTTTATCATACCTAAGCCTTTTTATCTCCTCCTCGGATCTTCCCGTGAGCTTCGCAATGACATTATCCGGGAACTCTATGCGCTTTGCTTCCCTCAAAAGCTCTGTCGTAAGCTCTTCATTTTTCAGGCGCCCCTCCATCAGGACTATTGTGTTTATCTTATCAATGAACCATTTATCAATCTTTGTGATGCTGTGGATAGTATCATAGCCGATACCCTTCCTCAAAGCCTCCGCTATGACATATATCCTCATATCATCCACAATCTCCAGCCTCTCTGTAAGCTCCTCTTTGGAGAGTGCCGTAAAATCGTAGCTCATCAGGCTGTCCACATGCTGCTCGAGAGAGCGTATTGCCTTCATAAGCGCCCCTTCGAAATTGTCACATATGCTCATTACCTCACCGGTAGCCTTCATCTGGGTGGTAAGGGTTCTCTTGGCGGTAATGAATTTGTCGAAGGGAAGTCTGGGTATTTTCACAACGCAATAGTCAAGGGCAGGCTCAAAGCTTGCGTAAGTCTTCTTCGTTATTGCGTTCTTTATCTCATCAAGGGTGTAGCCCAGAGCTATCTTTGCCGCAACCTTTGCAATGGGGTAGCCTGTAGCCTTGGATGCCAGCGCCGATGAACGGCTGACTCTCGGATTCACCTCTATAACACAGTACTCAAAGCTTTCCGGATGAAGTGCGAACTGCACATTGCAGCCCCCGGTTATTTTAAGCTCGCTTATTATCTTAAGGGCGGAGGTACGGAGCATCTGATACTCCTTATCCGCAAGGGTCTGTGACGGAGCCACAACGATTGAATCCCCGGTATGCACTCCTACCGGGTCGATATTCTCCATATTGCAGACGGTAATGCATGAGCCTGCGGAATCCCTCATTACCTCATACTCTATTTCCTTCCAGCCTGCAATACAGCGCTCCACCAGAACCTGCCCCACACGGGACAGTCTCAATCCGTTTTCGAGAATTTCTTCAAGCTCCGCCTGATTGTGCGCAATCCCGCCGCCGCTTCCTCCCAATGTATACGCAGGACGAAGCACCACCGGGTAGCCTATGGTATTTGTGAAGCGTATTCCGTCCTCCACATTTTCAACGACCTCGGAGGCTGCAACCGGCTCTCCGATACGCTCCATAAGGTCCTTAAATTCCTGACGCCCCTCGGCGTTTCTTATGGTTTCCGCCGTGGTGCCCAAAAGCCTTACTCCCTGCTCCTTTAAAAAGCCCGATTCCTCCAGCTCCATTCCCAGGTTAAGTCCTGCCTGTCCTCCCAGAGTAGGAAGAATGCTGTCGGGATGCTCTTTTTTTATAATCTGTTCCAAAACCTTTACGGTAAGGGGTTCAATATAAACCTTGTCCGCTATGTCCTTGTCCGTCATAATGGTGGCAGGATTTGAATTGACAAGGATTACCTCTATTCCCTCCTCCTTTAAGGAGCGGCACGCCTGAGTTCCCGCATAATCAAATTCCGCAGCCTGTCCTATAACTATGGGTCCGGAGCCTATTACCATTACCCTTTTAATATCGGCATTCTTAGGCATTGCTCTTTCCTCCCCTTATGTTCTCTATAAACCTGTCAAAAAGATATCCCGAATCCTCCGGTCCGGGACAAGCCTCCGGATGAAACTGCACGGTAAAAATATTTTTTCCGGAATAGTTTAATCCCTCATTGGTTCCGTCATTTACGTTTACAAATGCCGGTGCTGCGATCCTCGCATCAAGGCTGTCCGCATCCACCGCATATCCGTGATTTTGTGATGTTATGTAAACCTTTCCGTTTATCAAATCCTTTACCGGATGATTTCCGCCCCTGTGTCCGTATTTCAGCTTATAGGTATCGGCTCCCGTCGCAAGCGCCATGAGCTGGTGTCCCAGACATATTGCAAATATGGGGATATCCGTATCATACAGCTTTTTTATCTCTGAGATGATTTCCTTACACTCCTTCGGGTCTCCCGGTCCGTTGGAGAGCATTATCCCGTCAGGCTTTGAGGCAATCACAGCCTCCGCCTTCGACCATGCCGGATACACTATGACGCTGCAGCCCCTCTTTACAAGGCTTCTTGTGATATTTTTCTTCTCTCCGAAATCGAGCACAGCGATTTTTAATCCGTTTTTATCAATATCTGCAGGCTCTACGCTATACGGCTCCCTGCAGCTGACCCTTGATACCACATCTCCTGTCCTGTATTTTTTAAGCTTTTCCTTGACCCCTTCAATATCAAAGCCCTCGTCAGCGGTTATCATTCCGTTCATTGTGCCCTTATCCCTGAGTCTCTTTGTGAGAGCCCTTGTATCTATGCCTGCGATACCGGGGATACCCTGCTCTGCGAGAAATTCCTGTATGGAAAGCTCCGACCTGAAATTGCTGGGGATTCCGGACAGTTCATGCACTATAAAGCCGTCAAGCCATATTTTTTCCGATTCCATATCCTCCCTGCACACACCGTAGTTACCGATCAGCGGATATGTCATACACACCGCCTGTCCGGCGTAGGATGGGTCTGTCAGAACCTCCGGGTACCCTGCCATGGAAGTGTTAAAGACTATCTCACTTATTATCTCTTTGTCTGCGCCGATTGCCGTACCTTCGAATACGGTGCCGTCCTCCAAAATCAGAAATGCTCTCATATCTATATCTCCGAATTATGCTTATATACTCAAAAATAGTGCAAACATCCACATCTGTTTGCACCCTTGCAATCAGAATAGATTATAACATAATTTCTCGGCGTCCGCAATCCATTGCTCACTTTTCCCTCGAAATCACGTCAAAGCGTCCTTGTTTTACCACAAACGAATACTCTTGAAAAGTTTTTTTCCATATTGTATTATTCAATATAAATCATTCATAAAAAGAGCTTGGGAGAAAGTATGACTGAAATCTACTACGAAGACCTGCACCAAACCGAGTTTTCCGCCATTGTCGAAAACTGTATATACGACGAAAGGAAAAAGCTGTATGGCATAGTTCTCGACAGAACAGCCTTCTTCCCTGAACAGGGCGGACAGACTGCGGACAAGGGGACAATAAACGGACAGAATGTGGCGGATGTTCATATAAAGGACGGCACAATATATCATTATGTCGAAAACGCCATAAGCATTGACACGGAAGTGAACGGCTCCGTGGACTTCTCCCACCGCTTTGATTTTATGCAGCAGCACACAGCGGAGCATATGCTCTCGGGACTTGTGCATTCCCGCTTTGGCTATAACAATGTGGGCTTCCATTTGAGCGAAAACGAAACCACAGTGGACTTTGACGGCGTTCTTTCGCTTGATGAATTAAGGAGCTTGGAAAAAGAGGTAAATTGCTGTATCCGAAATGCCCTTCCGGTAAATATTCTCTACCCCTCTGACGAAGAGCTGAAGAACCTTCCATACCGCTCCAAAAAGGAGCTTACAGGGCAGATACGTATTGTGGAGATCCCCGGGATCGATATCTGTGCCTGCTGTGCTCCTCACTGCGAAAATACTGCGCAGGTCGGACTGTTTAAGATAGATTCCGTGATGAGCCACAGAGGCGGTGTCAGGGTAAATATTCTCTGCGGAGACAGGGCAATAGACGATTATACGAAGAGACAGGACGAAGCCTACGGCATATCCGTGCTTCTCTCCGCAAAGCAGGGAGAGCTTATAGAGGCGGTTAAGCTCAAGCAGAATGAGCTTACGGACAGGCAGCTTCGCATAAACAGCTTACAGTCAAGGATATTGGAGTTGGAAATCGCGGCGCTTCCCTCTCCTGAAGAAAAAGATAACAGTGTTATATTTTTGGAGGGTCTGGACACCATTGCTGTCAGAAATGCCGTCAACACCCTCACAGAGCGTTACCCCGGCTATTCCTCAATATTTGTGGGCAATGACGAGGCGGGGTATCATTTCATAATCGGAAGCATAAATAAAGATTGTACTGCTCTTAACGCCCTTCTCAGAGAAAGATTAAACGCAAAAGGCGGCGGCACTCCCCGCATGGTGCAGGGAAGCGTCGCCGCCCAAAAATCCGAAATCCTTAATCTTCTGCCATAAGGGTCTTGTACCACTTCAAGGAATCAACATAGGCATTGTATACATCGTCTATATCAATATTCTGTAATATCATCTGACGCGATACCTCCTGCCATTCAGCAGTCTCATAGCCCTTTACGAAATCGAGGATGGGAGCAAACTTGCCTTCATCATCTATGAGAGCCTTTCTGATATCGTCGGAAACCTGCACAAGATCCAGCGCCTCTGCCATGGGCTTTTCAAGTATAACATCAAGCACTGAGAAAAGTCCCATAAGGAAGAGCTCTTCCTTTCTTGCCGCAAGACCGAAGCTCGAGGAAATATTCTCCGCAAACTTTGCACGAAGCAGGGAAACTCTCGTAATCTCGCTGGGCTTATCCGCATAGAGCGCATTTACGACTGCAGTATTTATCCAGCGCTTTAACTCCTTCTGACCGAGCATTGCTGCAGCGTGGCGTATAGTGGTGATTCCGCCGTTTACAGTCATATTGTTTACCATTCGAAGGAGGGAAATGGTAAGGGAAGTATCTCTTCCTATTATGGCAGCCGCCTGTGAAAGATCGAAATTATCGTCATTTACTATATTGAGGAGGGCGATGTAGTTTACCTTCAACATCGAAACCTCATTTTCACCCTTTGTGATAGGTATGCGGTAGAAATTGCCCTCGTAGAAGGAGTATCCGCCGGCTGCCTTAAGCTCCTCGAAGATATCCATGCTGTCGATATTTCCGGCGCAGAGCTCTATATTGGGATAAAGCTTTCCGAAATATATCTTCGCCTTGTCAATGGCTATCTTTTTGTTGTTAAGGAACATATAGTCCGTGTACTGGAGAATGTTCTTGTGGCTCTCAAACTCGGACACTGCGAGCTTTCTGACTGCAATCTTGAAGCCCTTTTCCTTGAGTTCCTTCACACGGTTCACATACATATCAACGGGAGGTATAGTATTGTCCAAAAGAAGCACTACCTTGTCATAAGGCTCCTTGCACTCTCCCTCTATATCGGTAAATATTGAGATATTCGAGATAGGAATGAACACTTCCTTTCCGTCTGTAAGGACATCTATGCTCACCTCATTGACAATATCAAGTCCGGGAATACTCGTTGCACCGTCCAGAAAGCCCGTGCCCTGAGACAGGGGATTCAATAGATTATTCTCTTTCTGCGAGAATATCGAGTATGCCTTTACTGCCATCTTGTCATCAAAAAGCGGTACTAATGCCAACAACATATTATTCGCCTCCCTTTTTAGGATATTTTATCATATTATCAAATTGTATTCCACAAAATTTTTTCAATATTCTGATTATTTGTCCTGAAAAAATGTTCTGAGCTTCTGTAAAAGCCCGTTTTTGTTTATTGTTTTCAAAAGATAGCTCTGTGGGCCCAGATTAAGCGCCGTGGCTATGCTTTCCTTGTCAGACACTCCCGTCAAAAACATTACCGGAATCTTTTTCGTGTAATCCTCGCTTTTAAGCATCTCCAACACCTCCGGACCGCTGGTCACGGGCATCGCATAATCCAAAAGTATGAGATCCGCCCTGTTCTTTGCAAGCCACTGTATTGCCTGCAGTCCGCTGGTTACCATGCTTACGGAGTAGACATCCTTCATCCAGTTGCTTATCATCCGTCCGTATACCGGATCATCATCCACCACAAGGATGCTCTTCTTCCTCTCCTCCATATTATCCAGAGCGAAGTTAAGGATTTCCTCCATAAAAAAGCTCATATCCAGAGGTCTTGCAAAGAAATTTATTATGTATTCCTTCGGGAAGATTGCATCAAATATCTGCTTGTCGGCTCTTCCTCCGATGAGAGCGATATTTTTTGACAGCTCAATGCAGACATCCTTTATATATACAAGCACATCCGCATGCTGCGAGAGCTCGTCATCCGTATAGAGAATGAATATCTCCGCATCCGCCACGTATTTTTCTATCTCCTTTATCTTGAAGGGGCATCTCTCCACGTTCATCCCCGCTTCAGTGAGCTTAAGCACAAGCCCCTTCACGGTAAAGGTTTCGTCCTCGCTTATAAGCAATATATTTTCCTTCATCAGATATATACCTCATCCTGCTTTGTAAAAAATACTTCAAGTTCATGCAAAAGCGTCTTTTTGTCTATGGTCTTTAACAGATATCCCTCCGGCTTAAGCTCCAGAACCTTCTTCACGCTCTCCTTGTCTCCCTTTCCGGTAAGGAATATCACGGGAATATCTCTGGTCTGGGGCTCGCTTCTGAGCATTTGAAGCACCTTTGCCCCCGTCACAACAGGCATCTCATAATCAAGAAGTATCAGGTCAACAGAGCTCTTTGTAAGCCGCGTGATCGCCTGAAGCCCCGAATTAACCATGGACACCCTGTATGAGTCCTTGAGCCATTCGCTGATGACACGCAGATATGTGGTGTCATCATCCACCACAAGCACGCTCTTCTTGCCTTCCTCATTGTTTATCTCCTCGAGATACGAATTGACCTTTTCAAGAAAGACATTCATATCCAGAGGACGCCTGAACCAGTCCAGAATATGGTCGTCAGGGATATAGAATTTCACAAAATCATACTCCGCCTGTTCCCCGATAAGCACCATCTTCTTTCCGGTCTCTAAGCATACATCCCTCAGATAATCTATATCATCCGGCATATTGAGAAGATTCTCCTCCATATACAGCACAAAAAGCTCCGCCTCATCCCTTATCCTTGAAACATCGGCAGAATCCGGACTGGATATCATCACGTTTACGTCCAGAGTCTTTAGCTTCATCTCTATTCCCTTTACGGTAAAGGTATTTACGGCGCTCAAAATCACTATATTATTCACTTACATAACCTCCGAAATCAAAGCTTTTATTCCGTCCCAATCGAACGCTTCGAGCTTTATCTTAATATTTGAAACAAGCCTGCTGTCATTGTCTGAAAGCCTGTATTCATCAAGACTCTTCAATACCATATTCACAAGGTCATAATCCATTCCGTCACAAAATTCATATATTGAGGAATATGCATCCTTTAATGTGCTCTCAGACGCAGGCTCCCTGTCATCCTCAATGGCTTCTCCGTTTTCTCCCGATTCCTGCCCGTCCGAGAAGATAGGACGCAGCTTTTCTTCGAAGCCGTCATAGGTCTTTAAAAGCTCCCCTGTGAAATTATTTATGAAGCTGTAATTTTTCTCGTTCCCTGCCTCCTCCAGATCCTTCGCCATATCCGACAGCGAGCGCATACCCACTATTCTGGCGGAGCTCTTGAGGGCGTGAACCTTTATTACATAAAGTTTCCAATCCTTATTGTCAAAGGCTCCTCTTATCTCATCGGATTTGGCTCTTATAGTGCTGTAGAATATCTTGAGTGCGGACAAAAATTCCTCCTCGCCTCCGCAATATTCTATGCCCCTCGTATAGTCCATACCATCTATGAGCTTAAGCTTTGCCTTGATGTCAACATCTCCCTTTGCCGCCTCTTCCTCCGCAATGCGTCTCACGGTATCAAGGAGCCGTATCTCCTTCTTTTTGTTCTCCGGAAGATACAGAAGGAGTGCTGCCAGAAGCATTTTGAACCTCACAGGCTTTTCTATAAGATTCTCAAATCCGTTCCCCTTTAAGTCGGTCTTTTCCCAGTCTCCCTGCCTGCCTATGGCTATCATGGGAACGCCGGCATTCTTTATGTCCTTTGCAAGCTCATATGCCTTTATATCCGAAAGCAGCGTATCCACTGCAATCATATCAAAATCCGCAGACCTTAACCTGCTTCTGCCCTCGGCGCCCGATGCCGCAAAAACGGCTTCTATGGACAGTCCTTCAAGCAAACCTGCGTAATATATCTGCTCCGTTCCGGAAGCCCCGATGAAAAGTACTCTTGCTCCCATATCTTATCCGCTTTTTTCCCGTTTCCACAATAGTTTAAGTGCATCCAGAAGCTCTGCATCTCCTGCGCTAAGTACTCTCAGCCGCAGTGCATCCTCCTTCCTCTCATTCGATTCTCCCGTATTCTCTGTCGATACCAGCTCGTTGTCTCCGGGAGCGGTCTCCACCTTGTCCCAGGGAAGATACAGAAGCAGCATCTTCTCCAACTGTGAGGAATTGATGGGCTTTGACAGGTAATCCTCAAACCCTTCTTTAAGATACTCATCCTTTGCCCCCACAAGCGCATTGGCGGTAAGGGCTATGCAGGGCTTCCTGGAATTGATGTTTCCCCTGTCCTTTCTTATCATATGTAAAAGCTCGATACCGTCTATCTCCGGCATCCTGTGGTCTATAAAGAGAATATCATACTCATTCTTCTCAATGTATTTTAATGCGGCTCTGGCTCCAAGCGCCGTATCTATCCGTATCCTGGTCTTTTTAAGAAGTCCCTCCGCCACGGAAAGGTTGAGCTCCATATCATCCACAATGAGTATCCTTGCATTCGGCGCAGTAAACTGCTCCTGATATACACTCTCATTTCCGATTATGCGCTTATAGGTTTCCTCGTAATTGCCTATCTTCTCCCAGTCCTTTACCTCCTGCTTCAGGGTAAAGTAAAACTCGCTCCCCACACCATATTCGCTGTCGACATTGAGCACGGAATCCATTATTGACAGGATGTTTTTCACTATGGTCATTCCCAGACCGCTCCCCTCTATGGAGAGATTTTCCTCATCTCCCACCCTCACAAAGGGAGTAAAAAGCCTGTCCATGTCCTCCTTTTTTATGCCAACTCCGGTGTCGGCGACGGATACCTCCATAAGTATGGTCTCTCCGTATGCCGGAGAATAATTTACCTTTAAAGTAACCTCTCCCTCCTTGGTATATTTTACCGCATTGGAGAGGAGATTGATCACACACTGCTTGATACGCACCGCATCCCCTACCAGAATATGTGGCATATCAGGATTTACGATGACATTGAGCTTCAAGCCCTTCTTGTCGGCTCTCGCCTTTATCATTCCCACAAGCTCCGTAATCACTGCGGAAAGGTCGTACTCGGCGTTTACGGTTTCCAGCTTTCCCGCCTCCAGCTTTGAGAAGTCAAGTATATCGTTTATTATGGAAAGCAGAGTGTTCCCCGCATTCCTTATATTTACGGCGTACTGCTTTATGATAGGGTCTCTGGCCTCCCTGACGATCAGCTCATCCATACCAAGCACGGTATTTATGGGAGTTCTGATCTCATGGGACATACTGGCAAGGAAATAGCTCTTTGCCTTTGAAGCGTCCTCGGCCTGCTTTTTGGCGGCTTTCAGCCTGTCGCTCTCCTCTAGGTTCGAGGAAACTATTATAAGCATTGTGGATGATACCAAAAACAAAAGCCCCATCACAAAGAACACTATTATTACAGCCTTATTGTCGGTAATCACATAGAGTATCTCCCCGCATACAGCGCCCAGAAGGAGGCTCACTGCCATCACCAGAACAAGCTTTTTGTTAAAATATCTTAATTTATCCTTCAAATACGGTACCTATTTAAAATATTCCACACCGCTCTCAAAGAGCTTCATATCCTGCTCCCCGAATATATTGACAGCGACAGACGCATCACGCCTCTCTGAGTGACACATCTTTCCGTACACCCTGCCGTCCGGCGAGGTAATTCCCTCTATTGCAAGATACGAGCCGTTTATATTGTACTCCTCGTCCATGGAGATATTGCCGTTTAAGTCGCAATACCTTGTAGCCACCTGACCGTTTTCCATAAGCCGTTTAAGCACATCGGGCGGTGCCACAAACCTTCCCTCTCCGTGGGATGCCGGATTTACATAGATACCTCCAAGCTCCGCCTTCATAAGCCATGGCGACTTGTTGGACGTAACCTTCAAATAAGCCATCTTTGATATGTGACGGTTTATGGTGTTGAAGGTAAGTGTGGGAGAATTCTCATCCTGCCCGGTAATCCTTCCGTCAGGCACAAGCCCTAGCTTTATTATAGCCTGAAAGCCGTTGCATATGCCTAGGATTAAGCCGTCTCTTTCATCCAAAAGCCTTGTTACCGCATCCTTTATCTTCCCGTTCTGAAAGGCTGTTGCAAAGAATTTTGCGCTGCCGTCCGGCTCATCTCCCGCAGAGAAGCCTCCGGGGAACATTATAATCTGCGCATCATCTATTGCCCTTGCAAATTCGTCGACGGACTCCCTTATTCCCTCCGGCGTAAGGTTCTTAAACACATGAATATCCGCTGTCGCACCTGCTCTCTCAAATGCCCTTGCAGAATCATATTCACAGTTGCTTCCGGGCATTACAGGTATGAACACCTTAGGCTTTGCAGTCTTATTTTTGCACACATAGATATCGGATGCTCTGTAAACTTCATCAGTAAGCGCCTCCGCCCCCTTGTATGCCTTTGTGGGGAACACCTTTTCAAGAGGCTTCTTCCACGCCGACCCGGCTTCATCAATAGTTACTCTTGTATCCTCAAAGGTATAGGAATTGTTGTCCGTGACGGTTCCGATAAGCGTATATTCAAGCTCTGCTTCATCAAGCGTTCCAAGCTCATCAGGGGATATCTCGCAGAGGATTGCTCCGAGCTCGTTTTTGAAAAGCTCCGAAAGCTCCAGATCCCCCTCAAACGCCACGCCCAGCCCGTTTCCGAAGGATGCCTTCGCCACTGCCGCCGCAACGCCCTTAGAATCGCAGACATATGCGGATACTATCTTCTTTGACGCAATGAGGCTGTGAAGCTTGTCATAAATCTCCGAAACCTCCCCATACTTTGGAATATCGAAATCATCCTTGGGAATTTCAAACAAAACAAGCTTATTTCCTGCGCTCTTTAATTCCGGCGTAATTATTTCCTTGTCGGAGGCTATGTCCACAGCAAATGACACAAGTGTCGGTGGAACATCTATATCATTGAAGGTTCCGGACATGGAATCCTTACCGCCTATGGAAGGCAGTCCAAAGCCTATCTGTGCGTCATATGCGCCCAAAAGCGCCGCAAAGGGCTCGCTCCACCTCGAAGGGTCGGAGGTCATGCGCCTGAAATACTCCTGGAAGGTAAAGCGTATTTTCCTTGCGTTTCCTCCTGCTGCGACGATCTTTGACATAGACTCGACCACCGCATATACTGCGCCGTGATAAGGGCTCCAGCTCGAAAGATAAGGATCAAAGCCGTAGCTCATCATGGTTACTGTATCAGTCTTCCCGGTAAGCACAGGGAGCTTTGCCACCATCGTCTGAACCTCTGTAAGCTGGCTCTTTCCTCCGTAGGGCATGTATATGCTGCCTGCACCTATGGAGGAGTCGAACATCTCCACAAGTCCCTTTTGCGAGCATACGTTCAAATCCTTAAGGGTTCCCAGAAAGGCGCTTCTGAAATCATTCTTGTTTACAGCCTCCTCTGCGCTCTTTACCGCATACTTTTCAAGATAATTCTCCTCCTCATCAGGAATGTCAACCCTTACATCCGTCTCCTGATGGGCTCCGTTCGTGTCAAGGAATGCCCTCTTTATATCGACAATCGCCTTGCCTCTCCAGTTGAGCTTAAGCCTCGGCTCCTCGGTAACAACAGCCACAACCGTTGCCTCGAGATTCTCCTCGCCTGCATATTTCAAAAATTCATCCACATCCTTAGGGTCAAGCACTACCGCCATTCTCTCCTGAGACTCGGATATTGCAAGCTCCGTTCCGTCCAGACCTGCATATTTCTTCGGAACCTTGTCGAGATCAACCGTAAGTCCGTCCGCAAGCTCTCCTATAGCCACGGATACGCCGCCTGCGCCGAAGTCGTTGCACTTCTTTATGAGACGGCTTACCTCTCCCCGTCTGAAAAGCCTCTGGAGCTTCCTCTCCGTAGGCGCATTGCCCTTCTGTACCTCCGCTCCGCAGGTTTCTATGGAGCTTTCGGTGTGTACCTTTGATGAGCCTGTAGCGCCTCCGCAGCCGTCCCTTCCGGTGCGACCGCCCAAAAGCACTATGATATCGCCGGGGTCAGAGTTTTTCCTTATTACATTCTTTCTGGGCGCAGCTCCCATTACTGCGCCTATCTCCATGCGCTTTGCCACATAATTCGGATGGTAGATCTCCTTTACAAAGCCTGTTGCCAGGCCTATCTGATTTCCGTAGGAGGAATATCCCGCTGCCGCAGAGCGCACAATCCTCTTCTGGGGAAGCTTTCCGTGCAAAGTATCCGATACAGGCACTGTGGGGTCTGCCGCACCCGTGATACGCATAGCCTGATATACATAG
Source organism: Lachnospiraceae bacterium (assembly GCA_017483735.1). Classification (GTDB taxonomy): domain Bacteria; phylum Bacillota; class Clostridia; order Lachnospirales; family Lachnospiraceae; genus RGIG4856. The sequence goes on from JAFUVF010000059.1 coordinate 59,269, forward strand.
CCTCTTCCTGACAAGGGGTCTCTTATAGCGCCGCCAAGGCATGTTGCGGCTCCTCCGAAGGGCTCTATCTCCGTGGGATGGTTATGGGTCTCGTTCTTAAAGAATACAAGCCACTCCTCCGTCTCCTTGTGGTCGCCGTAATCCATTTCCACGGGTACAACCACGGAGCATGCGTTTATCTCGTCGGATTCCTCCATATCATCAAGCTTTCCGTCGGACTTTAATTTCCGCATAGCCATCAGGGCAAGATCCATCAGGCATACGAATTTGTCATCCCTGCCCTTAAAAATCTCCTCCCTTGTGTCAAGATAGCTCTGATACGTAGTCTCAATGGGGAGTCTGAAATACCCGTCCCCGAACTCCACATTCTTAAGCTCGGTTGAAAATGTGGTATGTCTGCAGTGATCCGACCAATAGGTGTCAAGCACCCTTATCTCCGTCATGGTGGGATCCCTGTCCTCGTCGTTCTTAAAATAATTCTGGATGTGCAGAAAATCCTTGAAGGTCATTGCAAGCCCCAAAGAATCATACAGGCTCTTTAGTTCTCCCTCGGGCATATCCTTAAAGCCGTCAAATATCTTCACATCCTCCGGCTCCGGATAGCTCTGCACAAGGGTCTTTGGCTTTTCTAACCCGGATTCCCTCGAATCCACGGGATTGATTACATGGCTCTTAATCCTGTCAAGCTCATCATCTGTTATATCCCCGATTACCATATATGTAACTGCTGTCTGTATTATGGGATTCTCGTTCTCGTCAAGAAATCTTATGCATTGCATAGCCGAATCAGCTCTCTGGTCGAACTGACCGGGCAGATATTCCATGGAAAATACCCTTGCATTATCGGGTATTTCTATATTTTCAAAGTACAATTCATCAACGGGGGGCTCCGAAAAAACTGTCTTACACGCCCTTTCAAAAACCTCCTCGGATATGTTCTCAACATCATATCTGATAAAGATGCGCAAATCCTTCGCATCTACCGATAGAAAGCTTCTTATCTCCTCCAAAAGCTCTCTCGCCTTTACCGCAAAATCCTTCTTTTTCTCTACATATATACGTTTGACGCCGTCACTCATCTATACTTATTCCTCCACATCAAGGGTGTTTAAAATATACATTATCTCTCTGTCCACCATTTCGGACGTTACTCCTATGGTCTGTGCGGATATCTTCAAGCCCTCTATCACATACATTATATTCCTTGCGCAGCCCGAAGGGTCAGAGCATATAAACTCTCCGTTCTCCACTCCGGCTTCTATGAGCTTCTCTATTATCTTGCAGGCGGATTCGAAATTCTTCTTTAAAATGTTATCCTTCTTTGATAGGTCATTTTCAAAATAAAATTCATAGGTTGCCTGGGTAAGGGTATCCTTCTTTCTCAAAAGCTCCTTCTTCTGCTCCTTCAAAAAGAGGATGAGGATATCCGCTGCGGTAGCATCATCACTTATATTGTCGGAAAATACATCATCCGCCTCCTCGGACTCCATCCTAAGCACATCCATAAATATCTGATTGGTATTTTCAAAATAGAGATACAATCCTCCGCGGCTGATATCGCAGGCTTCCACGATATCCTTCATGGTAACCCGCTTGAAGCCCTTCTCCATAAATACTTTTCTCGCAGTTTCCACTATAAACTGCTTTTTCTTTGCTGACTTGTCGCCCATTTTTTATCCTTCCTGTTTTGCCGAAACAGCCGAAAATCTGCGTCAAATATCCTACAGATCCATCGGCATATCCCAGAATTCAATTATTTCCTTCATTTTTGATAATACCAGATAGAATATCTCTTCAGTGACAGCCTCACTCCAAAGCGTAGCCTTGGTGCGTCCGCCCAGCACATATTTTGAGAGAATGCCTCTTAGAGAATCCCACTCCCTGTAGGTAGCGCCCACGATAAAGCGTCTCTCATCATCATGAGTCCTTAGGCCTTTTCTGGTATAGACATACGGATAATTCCTGTCCATGATAGGACTTTTTGAAGCTTCCTTCACGAAGCTCATAAGTGTGGAATCATATACGGGAAAACTAAGAGAGTTGTCAGAAAGCCCGTTCCCGTCATATTGGGTACTGCCTCCGGACTCCCTGTTTTTTGAAAGCCAGGACAGATACTTTAATAATGGCATGAGAATCGCCTTATTTTCCAACATTTTCTCACGCAGATATTCTGAATCTTTTTCCAAAATTATGCTCCCTCCGATTTTCCGAACAAAAATGACACATATGTAATATTTATTCTAGCATATTTTGGGAAAATGTACAGCTACTAGATGTGGTGGTGCAGTAGAGATAAAGGCACTACTCATTTATCGTGCGGGTCTCGTTCCCCGATTCGCTTTTCATTTTCTTTATATATGGCTCAGGATCTTCTTCCATTTTAAGCATCGTATCTAGCGACTCTAAAAGCAGTCTCTCCCTGTGGTAGCGGTTCATCTCATCCCTGTCCATATACGCCTTGAAGTGGTCCACCTGCCACACCACTATATCCATAAGAGTAAAGCCCGCCACCCTGTACTCTCCGAGGAAATTATTGTAATCGTGGAAATATGCAAGCTCCCTCAATACGCCGTTGGACTTTTCAATGCGGCTCCACAGAGCCTCCCCGTATTCTTCGCTAAAGCCTGCAGCCCTGCTTATTTCTGCTATATAATTTTTAAGCGTTTCAAGCGCTTTTTCAAGCTCTGTCATAGTATCCTCCTTCAAAAGCATACAATACTTTACAATACTTTGAACCAGACTTTGAATTTAATTTCACTTGACAAATCTCTTCAAAGCCATTAGAATATGGCAAGTGATGTGTCACACACCATATACAAAGGGGAATAGTACAATGGTAGTGCGGCGGTCTCCAAAACCGTTAATGGGGGTTCGATCCCCTCTTCCCCTGTTTCCTTTTATTCAATTTTAAGCAGATTTCATTATATGCTATTTTTATGGCATTGTCGACAGGATATTTACAGACACATTCCGACAGCTTTTATCTTTTATCAATTTTTTTACTATACTTTTCAGACAATTTATGCTAATATATTTTCGGTTGGATTTATTTGGGGGAGAAGGTCTGTATTGGGGCTACAGTCTTTTTTTGCTAATCTTTTGCATTATAGATTCTCTCCTTATATTCATGGTAGTGTCAACTTTGACACCCCCTTTTTTATATAAAACCTTTATTTATTGGGAGTTCAAAAAGAAATGAGCATTGACCTCCCTTTTGGTATAATGTCATTTGCGACAACAACCTTATACAAAAGATTGGAAAATGCTCA
>JAFUVF010000060.1 GCA_017483735.1 Lachnospiraceae bacterium
CTTTTGGAATCTTTTCAGGGTTGCATTGCTGTTCAGTTGTCAAAGGTCTTAAGCCGTCGAAGTGTGAGCAGCTTAGAAGCTTGCTCAAGAGCAAGCTTTAATAGATTATCACTAGGCAGGGCATAAGTCAATACCTTTTTTAAAAAATTTTCAAAAAAAATTTTCAAAACAAAAAACCTTGATTATTTCAGCCTTACACGGATATTTTCCGGCAGCATATATGTAAGACCCCCGGAAGTCAGTCCTTGTATTCCTAAAGCAAGATAGTTATGCTGGTATAGATATGAAAGTACTGAATTTTCGGAAGCATAGGCTCTGATAAGAGTTCCGAAGGTTCCGGTGTCGAGCATCATAATAAATACATAAAGCCCCCACACAAGGATTATAGTCTCTACTACTCCAAACATACCTCCCAATATCTTATCAAAGGTACTTATAATTGGAAGTCTTGAAAACACCTTTGCTGAAAAGAAAAAAATATCAAGAATGTGTCTTCCAATAGCTATTACTGTGAGAATAAACAATGTATACAGAAGATTTACAATCTCTCCATGTATATAGCTTTTTATGGCATTCGAGAACAATGCCAGCACCAACACCAAAATAACAACCGTGACAACAGCCACGAGCTGTCTTACCAAGCCTCTCCTGTAGCCTGTTACAACATCATAAACAAGAAGAACCAGAAATATTACCGCCAAAAAATTTATGTAAAATCCGCCTATAGTCATAGCATTATCCCTTCCTACATACCTATTACATTATTTTAACTGTATTGTATCCAACGTCTCATCCGTTACCAAAATATACCTATATGCGGTATTCGTCGGAATTATTGTGTCAATGCTCTTTGTAAAGCTTCCCTCGAATTTGACATCCCCGGCATATGTCATTATTACACATTCCGTTTCATTATATACCACAAAATCATTCTTTTCAAAAAGCACATCCGTATAATCCACATTAAAATAATATCTTCCCCTCCTCTTTCCGTCGGTGCCAAATACGTCCATTCTGTATCTGCTTTCCGCATCCTCGGAGTAGAAAACCACTCCCACATAACCGTTTCCCGAGAACACTGAGCGTATTTCCTCATCATAGCTGTATTCCGCCTCGGAAACCGGCTTCTGTTTTCCCTTAAAAATCATTATACGGCTGTCGCCTATTGCCACCGCTGTCTGATCGTCAATGAAACGAATATCCGGCACCAGCATATCCGTATATGTGTGCACGCTCACAAGATAATCGCTCTGATTGTCTCCCACTGCGCCGAAATTATAGAAGGAGATATTCGTCTTTACCATTCCCGCATCCACATATACATAGGATACCGCAAGAAGCTCGCCTGACGGGGACAAATCAAGCGCTGCAGGATATCCGCTGTTTGACATGGTTGTTGATGCCTTGTATATCATCTCATCCTTGTTCACATCATAGGTATTTACCCATGTCACATTGGTATCCGCAAGTATAGCCGTGACATATCCGTTTCTTGCAACTGCGATATCTCTGATTGGCATATTTGTTGTGACAGTACCCATCTGCTCGGAGTTGCTGTTTACATATATATTCCTTCCGTTATAGCTGGCAAAAGCGGACACATCCTTGTTTATGTCCATGAGAATTTCCTGTATCTCGTAGGTTTGGTTCCATTTAACCGTTCCCTTGTTGTCAGTACAATGGGCTCCATCCTTACTGTACGTAAGAATCGTATCTTCAAAGCGCATATCTCTGGCATTTACAGATTTCTCCCGCTCAATACTGCTGACAATATCATACGCTGTATAAATATGCCTTTTGTACTGAAGCCATATGAGAAATATCAAAGCGATTGCAACAATAAGTATGAGCGCCACTCTGTAGAAAAAGGTTGCCCTGTGAATCCTTATCTTACTCTCATAGCTTCTGTTATCTTCATTTTTGACCAGACTTAAATTGGGCATTTTCTAAGATTATCCCCTGATCTTTACAAAAATTTGTATACGGTATCTGAGTCATAATCGCCCATATCCCCTCCAAAAATGCATTGGGGGAAATTGTCATGATGTATGCAATCGGGATAATATTGGCTTTCAAGGGCAAATCCGCTTCTTGAGTCATATATATGTCCGTTCTTTCCGATTTCTCTTCCGATAAAGGTTCCGGCATAGAATTGAATACCCGGAAGAGTCGTATATACCTCCATTACCCTGCCGCTTTCAGGCTCTGTAACTCTTGCGGCAGGCTTTAAGCTTCCGTCATAATCATCTATCACAAAATTATGGTCATAGCCTCCGCCAAGCTTTAGAACTGCATCATCCGCATCTATACGCTCTCCGATTCTATGCTCCTCGGTAAAATCAAAGGGCGTTCCCTTTACATCCTTAATCTCTCCCGTAGGAATAAGTCCTTCTCCAACAGGCGTAGTCTTTGATGCATATAGCTTTAAGATATGCTCCTCTATTCTCCCGCTGCCATCCCCTTTCAGATTAAAATATGCATGATGCGTGGGATTAATAACGGTATGGGCATCACTTGAAATATGGTAGTGAATGGCAAAATTCCCTTCATCATCAAGCGAATATCTGACGGAAACTTCTTTATTGCCGGGGAAACCCATAGTTGCATTGTCCGTAAGCGCAAAGGTAACAGAGTTCTCCGCCTCCTCTTTAACCTCCCATACTCTCTTGTGGTATCCAAGCTCTATATGACTGTGAAGATTGTTTACCTTGTTATCATTTTTATCAAGTGGATATTCTTTCCCGTCTATCTCTATACTTGCGCCGGCAATCCTGTTTGCGGAGGGACCGACTACGACTCCGAAGAAGCTGCCATTTTTCAGGTATCCCTTCACATCATCAAAACCAAGCACAACATCCGCCTTTTCCTCTGCCTTATCAGGCACGACAGCTCTGACCCATGCGGCGCCGAAATTAGATACCGCCATTTCCTGTCCCTTCTTATTATTTAGGATAAAAAGAAATACCTCCCTGCCTTCATTGGTTTTTCCAAAGCTTTCCTTCTTCATTATTATATGTACCTCCTTTGTTCTCTACAGCTCCGTTCTTCCTTCCAGAGCCCGAAGCAATGTCACTTCATCGATATATTCCAAATCGCCTCCCACCGGCACACCGCTTGCTATGCGGGTAACCTTCACTCCCGTGGGCTTTATGAGCTTGCTGATATACATGGCAGTGGTTTCGCCTTCAAGGGTTGAGTTTGTAGCGATTATCACTTCCTCTACATCGCCTTTTAGTCTCTCCACAAGCTCCTTCAGCTTAATATCCCCCGGTCCTATGCCCAGCATCGGAGATATTGCGCCATGGAGCACATGGTATACCCCCTCATACTTTCCGGTCTTTTCGTATGCCGCAAGGTCTCTTGTAGACTCCACGACCATAATAAGCTTATGATTTCGTTTCTCGTTTGCACATACAGGACAGACTTCCCTGTCCGTAAGAGTATAACATATCTTGCAATGCTTGACATTCTGCCTTGCAGTGGTCATCATATCCGCAAGCCTCTGCACCTTCTCCGCAGGCATATTGACAAGATGAAACGCAAGCCTCTGCGCAGATTTGCTGCCTATGCCGGGCAATGCCGCAAGCTCGTCGATAAGCTTATTTATGTCTCCGCTGTACAGCTCCATCAGAAGGAAAGTCCTCCCAATCCTCCGAGCCCTCCGGTCATTTTGCCCATAAGCTCCCCGGAAGCCTTGTCCGCCTGTGCGAACGCCTCGTTAATCGCCGCTATGATAGCATCCTGTAAGGTTTCTATATCCTCCGGGTCTACAATCTCCTCCGCAAGCGTTAAAGATATAAGCTCTTTCTTTCCGTTCACCTTTACCTCGACGGCTCCTCCACCGCTCTTTGCGGTAAATTCCTTTTCCTCAATCTCCTTTTGGCTCTCTTCAAGCTGACGCTGCATACGCTGCGCCTGCTTCATAAGATTTGTCATATTTCCCGGCATTCCTCCTCCGGGAAATCCTCCTCTTTTTGCCATTATTCGTCCTCCTCTTCTATTTCCATTTTTATAAATTTCGTAAGGTCAGGATAACTGTCCACATACTCGTTTTCGTCATCAACGCTCTTTATTTCAAGCTCTATCTCCTTGCCTGCCTGCTCGGATATTATATATTGAAGATTATCGAAGTTTTCGTTGTTGTCCGTAAAATATTTGCCGAATTCACTGTTGTTGAATACAAGCAAAAGCTTTCCGTCCCCTGTAAGCGACGGTTTAGAATGGCTCTTCAAATATCCCTTCGCCGGATTCTCAAAATTTTCTATTATCGCACTCCACCTTGATATAACGGTTTTTATATCCTCCGGAACGGATTTGGGCATCTCCGCACGCTTTCTTCTTGCTAAAGACTGCGCTCCCGCTCCGCTCTCTGCACCATCCTGACTTACCCCCGATATAACAACACCGTTCTCAATTTTATCCTCAAGCACACGAATCCTGTCCATAATGGAATCCGTGTCAATCTCCATCTCCGGCTTGCAGAGCTTAATTAACTCCATTTCTAAAAGGATTCTTTTCTGTGTCGCATAGCGCATACGCCCTGAAAGCTCGGAAAAAATACGTATAAATCTTATGACGGTTACCATGTCCGCCTTCTCGGAAAAGTCCTTCAAAACCGCCATATTTTCTGCAGACATATCAATTACATCTTCAAGATTGTCTGAGCTTTTGACGAGCATCAGATTGCGCAGATACCAGGTAAAATCTGCGACAAACTGTGTAAGCTCCCTGCCCTGCATCACAACCTCTTCAAGAATTGTTATGCACTTCTTTACATTGCGCTTAAGCGCAGCATCCAAAAGCCTGCCGAATACCTCGGCATCAACAGCCCCCAGAACCTCCAGCGCCTTGTCATAGGTAAGGGTCTCTCCCAGATTAAATGCAATACACTGATCCAGAAGGCTAAGACCGTCACGAAGCGAGCCATCAGCTGCCTTTGCGATATACCTAAGCGCCCTGTCTTCGACATCTATATCCTCTGCAGTCATAAGCTCCTTCATCCTCGCTGCGATAGTATCTATGGAAATACGCCTGAAATCGTAGCGCTGACAGCGTGAGCGTATGGTTATCGGAAGTTTATTGACCTCCGTCGTCGCCAGAATAAAGATTACATAGGACGGCGGCTCCTCGATAGTCTTTAGGAGCGCATTACACGCCTCCGGTGTGAGCATATGAGCCTCATCAATTATATATACCTTGTATTTGCCTGCCGCAGGAGAATATGATACCTCCGAGACGATCTCTCTTATATCGTCTATACCTCTGTTTGAAGCCGCATCCATCTCTATCACATTCATAGATGCACCGGAGGCAATCGCCCGACAGGTATCGCACTCCCCACAGGGACCGTCCTCGTTTGGATTTTCGCAGTTGACCGCCTTTGCAAGGATTTTGGCAACCGTAGTCTTGCCGGTTCCCCTCGTTCCGGTAAAAATATATGCGTGCCCTATACGATTCGCCTTTATCTGATTTTTCAGCGTCGTCACAATATGGTCCTGCCCCTTCACATCCGAAAATGTGTCGGGGCGGAATTTTCTGTAAAGAGCCGTATATGACATTATTTGTCTCCGAAGCTGATGCCGAGAAGTCTCGCTTCCTCTATAATCGTCGCATCAGGGTCGAGATATTTGAGCTTGCCTGCCACCTCGTCAAGAGGAACCTTTACAATTTCTCTGTTTCTATAGCCCACCATAAATCCATACTCGCCGTTCAATATAAGCTTTCCTGCCTCTGCGCCCAGACGGCTTGCAAATACTCTGTCGTAAGGGCAGGGACTCCCGCCTCTCTGCATATGTCCGGGTACTGTAACCCTGACCTCTCTACCGCTCTTTTTCGTAATCTGCTCCGCTATCTCATAGGAAACCGAAGGATAAGGATAATTCTTCATCTTTTCCTTGTATTCCTTCTTTGAAAGCTTTGCGTCCTTCTTGGAAATTGCGCCCTCCGCAACGGCTATTATTGTAAATTTGCTGCCGGTCTTGTCTCTCTCCTCTATCTTGTCTACCACAGCATTTATATCATAAGGTATCTCAGGAATCAGGATGATATCCGCACCGCCTGCCATGCCTGCATTCAGCGTAAGCCACCCCACCTTATGTCCCATTATCTCTACGATGAACACACGTGAATGTGAGGATGCCGTGGTGTGGATACAGTCGATGGCATTTACCGCTATATCCACTGCGCTTTGGAAGCCGAAGGTCATATCCGTGCCCCAGAGGTCATTGTCTATTGTCTTCGGAAGAGTAACTATATTGAGCCCCTCCTCCTTCAAAAGGTTAGCTGTCTTGTGCGTACCGTTTCCGCCGAGGATAACAAGGCAGTCCAGCTTCAGCTTGTAGTAATTCTGCTTCATCTCCTCGACCTTATCAAGCCCGTTCTCATCCGGTTCCCTGATAGTCTTAAAAGGAGTTCTGGAGGTTCCGAGTATCGTACCTCCCTTTGTGAGTATACCGGAGAAATCTCTGCCGGTAAGCATCTGGAAATCTCCATAGATAAGCCCTCTGTAGCCGTTTAGAAAGCCGTATATCTCCACGGGTTCATCACTGTAATGAAAAGTCTTTACAACACCTCTCATAGCTGCATTGAGTGCCTGACAATCGCCTCCGCTGGTAAGCATTC
>JAFUVF010000061.1 GCA_017483735.1 Lachnospiraceae bacterium
GGAAGGAGAAAAGTAGCGAACCGCTTTTAAGCGGTTTCCAGTAATAGGCAATGGTTTGTCGGACCGCCTTTAGGCGGAATAGTAATATTGGCCCCGTAGGGCCAACATCAAACCACCAGCAGAGCTGGTGGTACGTGACTTGGGCTTTGCCGAGGATGGGCAGTATTTCTCCAAAATATTCAAAAAGATTGAAGGAATTTCTCCCAGCGAATACAGGACATCTATAATCGACAGGACAAATTAAGTCGGTTTTGTCAAAGTCCCGTATCTGTTTCATCTATTCTAATCTATTCCTTATTATTGCAGAATAAAGCTGTAACAAACAACAAGTCCTTGGAACGGACAAAACGAATAAGGAGATAGTTATGGGAAAGAGAATGAAAAAGCTTGCCGCACTGCTTATGGCGGGAGCAATGGTACTTACTACCGCAGCCTGCGGTTCATCAGGCGCTTCGGAAACAAGCGGAAATGACAGCACTGCAGGTTCTTCAACTAATTCGACAGCATCAGGTTCAACCTCAACAGCGGCTTCTGCAGATGCAGTCACGATAAAAATCGCATGGTGGGGAAATGATTCCAGACATGCACTCACTAAACAGGTGCTTGACCTCTATACACAGCAGAACCCCAATGTTACCTTTGAGACAGCGCCATCCGGCTGGGACGGATATTTTGAGAGCCTCTCTACTCAGGCGGCATCCGGCTCTATGCCCGACATAGTCCAGATGGATTATCTCTACATATCCACCTACGCAAACAACGGAACTCTTGCGGATCTGACACCATATATCAATGATGGGACGATAGATGTCTCCGGCATTGACAGTAATATCTTAAACTCCGGGAAAATCGGCGATAAAATGGCAGGACTTGTGCTCTCCACCTCCGTATACAGTGTACCCTACAATCCTTCGGTGCTTGCGGATGTGGGACTTGCCGAGCCGGACAGCTCATGGACATGGGATGATTTCAAGGATTATGTATTGAAGATACATGAAAAAACCGGTGGCTACGGTGCGACCTTAGATCCTATCGGAGATGTGAATATTTTTAACTACTTCGTCAGACAGAGCGGCAATACTCTCTTTGCGGCAGATAATAAGAGTCTTGGATACAGCGATGATGCAGTGTATGTGAATTTCGTGAACTATTGGAAGGATTTGATGGATGCGGGCGCTATCACTAACCCCGACCAGTATTCGACAGTCAGTGAGGGCGGCGATGCAGCGCTTCCGATTGTTAAGAACGAAGCGGGTCTCCATTTTGGATGGAATAACTACGCAAATAATGTTGCGGACGTAAACGATACCTTGAAATTAGCTACCCCTCCCATGGGAAGCAACGCTTCAAACAAGGGTCTTTGGCTCAAGCCCGGAATGTTCTTCTCAATAGCGGAGACCTCCAAGGTCAAGGATGAGGCGGCAAAGTTCCTTAACTGGTTTGTAACCTCCACAGAGGTTGCTGATATCATTGGAACTGACAGAGGAACCCCGGTTTCAGCGGATATCCGTGAGCGTCTGGTGGGAAGCGGCAGCTTGACCGCAAAGCAGGCGGAGATGTTCGATTATGTCGATGCGGCAGCGCTTGTAAGCGGAGATACTCCTGCCCCCGACCCCGAGGGAATATCTGAGATAAATTCTGCCTTCAGAGATACGGCAATGTCAGTTTTCTATGGAATTACCTCTGCGGAGGATGCAGCAGAGCAGTTTAGAGAGAAGGCAAACGAAATATTGGAACGAAATAATAAGTAAAACGGCAGATATATGAGAGAAGAGAGCCGCCTCGGCGGCTCTCCCTCCTTAAAAGGGGTGTATATTATATGAAAAGGAAAAAGACTATATTTAAGAAAAATGATAATTTATTGGGATATATGCTTCTTGCACCGTGGCTTTTGGGCTTTCTCGTTATGTGGTTCATTCCTATGATGGTGTCTGTATATTATTCCTTTACGGATTTCAATATGCTAAAGACTCCAAGCTTTGTAGGTATATCAAACTATGTGAGAGCTTTTACCAAGGATGATACTTTCAAGCAGGCATTAAAGGTTACATTTAAGTATGTGCTTTTGGTAGTTCCATTAAGATTGGCTTTTGCGCTTTTTGTCGCAAATCTTTTGAACAAAAAACATATCGCCCTGGGACTATACAGAACTCTTTATTATGTACCGTCAATCATCGGAGGAAGCGTGGCCGTATCAATAGTTTGGAAGCAGGTATTTGGAAACAGCGGTGTGGTAATGTCACTTCTTTCGTTATTTGGCTATGAGCAGAAGACCTCTCTTTTAGGAAATCCGAAGACGGCACTTTTCATCATTGTGCTTATGGGTGTCTGGCAGTTCGGCTCCTCAATGCTGATATTCCTTTCGGCGTTGAAGCAGATACCCACATCCCTGTATGAGGCAGCCCACGTTGACGGTGCGGGGAAGCTTAAGATATTTTGGAAAATAACCATACCCATGCTTACGCCCACCATTTTCTTTAATCTGATATTACAGATAATAAACGGCTTTCGGATGTTCACGGAAAGCTATGTAATAACTGAAGGAGGTCCGGTAAACAGCACTCTTTCTTATGTGTACTATATGTATCAGAGGGCATTTAATTATTTCGATATGGGCTACAGCTGCGCTCTCGCATGGATACTTGTGGCGATAATTGCAGTATTTACCGTAGTATTGTTCCAGACTCAGAAATTCTGGGTATATTATGCAGGGGAGGAATAAGCCATGACAATGAATAAGACGAAAAGACAGATAAATTCCATACTGTTTCACATAGGTGCCTGTGCATTAGGTTTTCTTATGATATATCCTCTCCTTTGGCTTGTGGTAAGCTCCTTTAAAAGCAACCGGACAATGTTTACCAACACCTATTCTTTGGTTGTGGAGGAGCCCGCCATTTTGGAAAACTATATGAGCGGATTTGAGGGGATTGCCGGAATACCTTTCTCCAGATTTATGCTTAATTCTGTCATAGTTACGGTCATCGGTACTGTGGGTGCTGTATTTACATCACTTCTTGCGGCATATGCATTTTCAAGGATTAAATTTAAGGGTTCCGGTTTCTGGTTCAGCTGTGTTATGATAACTATGATGATACCGGCGCAGGTCATGGTGGTGCCCCAATACATTATACTTAAGAAGCTAAGCCTGATAGACACATATTTTGCAATGATAGTTCCATGGTTTTTCGGAGGCGCATTCTTTATCTTCCTCCTTGTGCAGTTTTTTAAAGGGATTCCGAGAGAGCTGGACGAAGCGGCATATATAGACGGCTGCAGCAAGCTTCAGATACTTTTTTACATACTTGTACCTGTGGTAAAGCCCGCTATAATAAACGCCGCAATTTTCGCCTTTTACTGGATTTGGCAGGATTTTTTCCAGCCTTTAATATTTATGAGCACCACATCAAAGTTTACCATACCGTTAGCTTTGAATATGTTTACAGACCCGACAACCTACAATAACTACGGCGGACTTTTTGCAATGTCCGTAGTTTCACTGCTTCCTGTACTGATATTCTTCATAATTTTCCAGAGGTATCTGGTGGACGGAATTGCAATGGACGGAATAAAGGGATAATTTTAAGATAAAACGGAGGAAAGGAAAATGCTCCTTAACGGAAATTCCCGGATTAAATGTGATAGTGATATAGAGAGTAAAGCTGTAAAATATGCTATAAGCGCCCTTAAAAGGGATATGAAAAAGGCTTTTAAGGAAAGCACTGCAGGTGGCGGTGCTGTATGCATAAATATTGATACAGCGCAAGACTATGAGAATATGGCGGCGGAGGGGTACAGGATTTGCGTAAAGGACGGTAATATTCTAATCTCAGCGCAGGATGAGCTTGGAGCAGTGTACGGAATATATGCGGTCAGCAGGGAGTTTCTGGGTATAAAGAATTTTTGGTTTTGGAATGATGAATATGTTGAGCAGATAGCGGAGAAAGAGATATCTGACGAAACTGTCATAAATTCCGAAAAATATCCTGTTCGCTTCAGGGGCTGGTTTTTGAATGACGAGGTTCTTTTGCATACCTTTGAAATAGACGGGGATTATGAGCTTCCATGGGTAATGGGCTTTGAAGCGCTTATGCGCTGCGGCGGAAATACTGTAATACCCGGAACATATCTGAATGCCGACCGATTCACAAGGATAGCTCTTGATATGGGATTGTATGTGGCGCAGCATCACGCCCAGCCTTTGGGGGCGGAGATGTTCATCCATGCCTATCCCGGAATGGAGGCATCCTATTCCAAGTATCCTGAGCTTTTTATTAAGCTATGGGAGAACGCCATAGCGGAATATAGGGATGACAATATTATATGGTCGCTGGGCTTTAGAGGACAGGGGGACTGCCCTTTTTGGGAGAACGACCCTGCCTATGATACTCCCGAAAGCAGAGGGAAGCTTCTGGGGGATATAATAAGGCTTCAATATGATATGATACACAAGGCTATTCCTGATGCCATATGCTGTACAAATATGTACGGGGAACAGACAGAGCTTTATCATCAGGGATATCTTACGCTTCCCGAGGATGTTATTCTCCTTTGGTCCGATAACGGCTATGGAAAAATGGTCAGCCGCAGGCAGGATAACCACAATCCCAGGGTTCCATCCATGCCGGACAGAAAAAGCACCCAGAGTCAGGGAATATATTATCATGTGTCCTTCTATGATTTACAGGCATCCAACCACATAACCATGCTTCCGGTGGAGCCGGAGCTTGTGGCAGGGGAGCTTGACACCGTGCTTTCAAATAGGGGCGATGCGCTATGGATGATAAACTGCTCGAATATAAAGCCGCATGTATATTATCTGGATATGATAAGCAGGATATGGGCGGGAAAATTTGAAGATGTCGAAAAGCACAGAGATGAATATATAAGAGAGTACTATGGCGGATATGAAAGGGAGATAGGAGAGATTTTCGCCGGATACGCAAGGGCTGCGCTCAAATATGGAGAGAATGAGGATGACAAGGCGGGAGAGGAGCTCTACAATCATATAGTCCGTATGCTTGTCAGCAGCTATATGACGGACAGAGGGGAAAATATTGCGCCGAATCTTATATGGCTTATCGATAAGCCAAGCTTCGGAGCACAGACAAAGACACTTCTAAATATGTACGAGGAAGCGGCAAAAACATACGGAGAGCTTTTAAATAAAGCAGAGTACCTTTCATTGAAATTGCCGGACAGGGCAAAAACGCTTTTTGAAGATTCTATACTTTTGCAGATAAGGATATATGCGTATTGTGCAAGGGGTGCAGTACTTTCCTGCAAGGCGTTAGAAAAGGCGCTTATAAAAGATATGAGACTCGCATTCTATCTTGCGGGAAGGGCTGCGGAGGAGTATAAAAATGCGGATTGCGCTATGCGTTGCAGGGAGCATGGCAAGTGGGGAGGCTTCTACAAAAATGAATGTCTGACCGATATAAAGCAGACAGCGTATGTGCTCAAAGGCTTTATGTTCTATTTGAGAAATATGGAGGATGGTCCCCATTTCTACAGATGGCAGCGGGATTATCTGTACTCCGAGAGGGACAGGGATGTGACCCTTGTAATGAATATGGAAAATCACCTGACGGATGAGGAGATATTTGAGCTAATGAAGAAAAGGCTCGATCCACTGCAATAAGCCAATGTGGCCTTGATTTCTGCGGCGAAGGGGCGAACGCATGCCGCCCCTTCTTTTTGTGTGACAGACTCTCATAATTACCTGTTTATAAGCTCCTCTGCCATTTTGAACAGTTCATCCGCAGAAATTTCATTTCTTGTAAAGATAGTATAGCTTACACCGTCCTTGACAAATGATGCAAAGCTGTAAAAGATTGTTTCTGTCTCAGAGCTTCCGTAGCTTACAAAGAAATGCTCATCATTTTCCATACGGCTCTTCACATCCTCATCGAGAGGCTCATACTCCTGCGGCAGCAGCAGGTATTCGTCATAATTGTAGGCTACCTCAATCCCGTCAATAGTGCGGGTTTCAGTGGGAGTGCGGCCGTCACCATCCGGCAAAATTGCGGATACTGTAAGATTCACAACAGCGCCGTCCGCATTTTTGTACATTGCATTGAGATCCTTCCACCTGCCGAGAGTATTTCCCGCATCATCCTTTCCCGATACGTGAACGGTATTGCCGCCGTCAAAGGCATAGTCCCCGAGTACCTCCGGGAAATCGGGTATATCGGCTTCCTGCTTGGCGTCTACCTTGGATACGGCATTGTTCATCTCTTCGACGGAGGAATACTCATATCCGCTGTACGACCATGAGGTATTATGCAGGAATCGAATTGGAATGGAAAGGCGAGGGGCTTAACGAGGTCGGAATTGATAAGGCAACGGGGCGCACTCTGGTAGAAGTTTCTAAGGATTTCTATCGTCCTACAGATGTGGTTAATCTATTAGGGAATCCAAGTAAAGCAAAGAGAGAATTAGGCTGGAATCCGATAAAGACCTCTTTTGAGGAGTTGGTGAGGCTTATGGTCGAGCATGATATGAAGAAGGTGGCAGAGGAGCGTGCGGTTGAACACATCAATCTGGCTGAGTATCTGGAGAAAGGCGTGGTAAAGTAAAGCAATGAATAATATAACGAACATAGCAACAAAGGATAATAGTAGCAAAAGCGCAACCCCGATGTCTAAGGACGCAAAGATATATGTGGCCGGACACCGAGGCATGGTAGGTAGTGCTATAGTTCGAGAACTTCAGAGACAGGGGTATAATAATCTAGTCTTACGTACACATGCTGAACTTGATCTTACACGGCAGGAGCCGGTTGAAGAATTCTTTGAGTTGGAGAAGCCTGAGTATGTATTTATGCCTGCCGGCAAGGTTGGAGGAATTGTGGCAAATGAAAAGCATATCGCAGATTTCCTCTATGAGAACATGATGATGGAGATGAATGTTATACACAGTGCTTGGAAGAGCGGTGTGAAGAAATTGGAGTTCCTTGGTTCTTCCTGTATCTATCCGAAATTCGCTCCACAGCCAATGCCGGAATCATGTCTATTGACATCCGCTTTGGAGCCCACCAACGAGGGGTATGCATTAGCAAAGATTAGCGGTCTTAAATATTGTGAGTATCTGAACAGGCAGTACAATATGGACTATATCAGCGTAATGCCCACAAATCTATATGGTCCAAACGATAATTATCATCCGGAACATAGTCATGTATTACCGGCATTAATCCGCCGTTTTCATGAAGCGAAAGAAGCAGGAGCTGAGTCGGTTGCCTGTTGGGGGGATGGAAGTCCTCTGCGTGAGTTTCTCTACGTGGATGATCTGGCAAACCTGTGTGTGTTCCTTATGAATAATTACTCCGGTTCCGAGACCGTTAATGCAGGAACAGGAAAAGAATTGACAATAAAAGCTTTAACTGAACTTGTGGCTAAGGTAGTTGGATATGAAGGAGAGATTCTGTGGGATACAAGCCGCCCTAACGGCACTCCCCGAAAACTGCTGGACGTTTCTAAGGCTACGTCTTTAGGCTGGATATATAAGACAGAGCTTGAGGACGGCATTAAACTTTCATACTCTGATTTCCTGACTAATCCTATGAGAGCAGAGAGGTAGGGGAGACCGTATAAAGATATTCAAGTGACCTGACGAAGTACGAGATGTGTCGACAGGCTCAGCGGACGATTAGGTTTACTAATCAAAAAACAGATGTGTTGTATTTAAAAAGCATTGTCAAATAAATTCTCAAAAACTTCACGAATCGTAAATTAGCAATTCTTCACAAATTCTGATATCCAAATTTGTCTAATTCTCACAAAGTTTTAAAATCAGCTTATTTACCGGACTTTTTGAATTGCATTCGGCTGGCGGTTATGTTATATTCATCCTGAAAGCATAATTAATCGGTCTTTGAAATCCAATTTCCGACATTTCTGA
>JAFUVF010000062.1 GCA_017483735.1 Lachnospiraceae bacterium
ACGAAGCAGGAGATTGAGGCGAAACAAGTCATGGATGCGTTCCGCAAAAGCGGAAAATCCATGCAGGAGCTGATGACATTTCTGGAGGTATAGAAACAGGCTATATAGTATTTAGTGTAACTTTTTTGCAAAGTTCACAATAAGGAGGAAAACAAAATGCTGAACATCAACAAAGAAGTAACCGGAAACAATCTGACTGTTTCACTGGAGGGGCGGCTTGACACCACGACGGCTCCACAGCTGGAGGGAGAATTGAAGTCTGCACTGGATGGAAAGACAGAGCTTATCATGGACATAGCGGAGCTTGAGTATATTTCTTCCGCAGGCCTTAGAGTCCTGCTTTCCGCCCAGAAGACCATGAACAAGCAGGGCAGCATGGTGGTAAAGAACGCATCGGACGAAGTGAAGGAGATTTTTGAGGTCACAGGCTTCTCAGACATCCTGACAATCGAATAAGACCCAAAACAAGGGAAGAATGAAAGCAGGAGGAAACCGAATGGATATCAAAAAAATAGATCAAACACCGTATTTTTTAGATATATTCACGAAGCATACGGTAGAGAATCCAAATGACAAGATGGACAAGGTGGAATATCACTATGGAAACGAATGCAATATCCTTACGATATATAAGCAAATTTGAGAGATGTACGGCAGGCGGTGGACGGATTTGTTAAGGATGTGGAACAGTTTGATGACCCGACGATGCTTTGCATGGAATATAAAAGGGGGCATATCGAATGACAAGAAGTGTAAGAATACGGTTTATCATTACGGGGCTGATTTTGGGAGTGAGTCTGCTTACCGGCTGCGGCGCAAAAGACGGAGGGACGAATAAAGAGAGCGTCAATTCTTTGGAATCCGCGGACAGCACGGCGAGCGTAAGTGATTATAACGGGAAAAAACAACCCATCACTTCCCTGAACCGGCTTGCCCAGCCCGGGGTCACGATCGCTGTCAGCCAGGATACCCCGGCGGAAGCGTCCTTAAAGCAGGACTATCCCGGAGCAACGCTGATTCCCTACAGCGATATCTTCCTGGCGTATCTGGACGTGGTCAACGGTCGTGTTGACGCCTGCGTCAGTGCCCGGCGTGAGATGGAGTTTGCCCTTGACCACGGCTTGACTGGCGTCCGTCTGCTGGAGGAGACTTATGAAACGAACAGGATCGCCGTGGGCATCTCCCCTGCAACAGAGATCCCCGATTTGAAGAACAAGCTGAATTCTTTTATCGCGGAGGTAAAAGCTGACGGTACACTGGACGATATGTATGACCGTTGGGTAATGCGCGGCGAAGAGACAATGCCGGATATCCCCCGGGTGGGGAACCCATCCTTCACGCTACGCGTGGGCACGACGGGTACTGTGATGCCCTATTCCTACTACGCAGGTACGGAGTTGACGGGATACGATATTGAACTGGCCCAGCGCTTTGCCTATTGGCTTGGGGCGGGATTGGAATTCAAGGTATATGATTTTGGCGGGATTATCCCTGCCGCCGAAGCGGGAAGCATCGATTGCATCATGTCGAACCTGTTTTACACGGAGGAGAAAGAGGAATCCATTCCTTTCTCTGATGTGCTCTTTGAGGTGGAGATTACCGCCATGGTGCAAGATAATGTTCAACCGGAACTTACCGAGTTTTCCGAGCTTTCCGGCAAGACCGTATCCATGCTTACCGGTGCGCCATTTGAAGAGCTGGTAAAGAGCAAGGCTCCGGATGTGGGAGAATTCACTTTCTTCAACAGTACTCCGGACATGATAGAGGCGCTAAAGACCCAAAAAACGGATGCCTTCCTGATGAACAATGCTGTCAGTCAGCTTGTGCTTAACAGGAATCCTGATCTTGCATTGTTTCCGCAGAACCTGCAGGATGGAGAGTTCGGCATTGCTTTCGCCAAGGGTGATACCCGCAGGGATGAATGGCAGGCTGCCTACGATTCGATCCCTGAGCCTTAGATCGAGGCGGCTTGGGAGAAGTGGACCGGTGCGGATGACAGCGTCAAAACTCTTCCCGAACAGGACTGGCCGGGCACGAATGGAACGATCCGGGTGGCAGCCTGCGATACATTGGAGCCTATGAGCTATGTCGGCGGAGACGGAGAGCTTAGAGGCTTTGATCTTGAGGTAATCCTGATGGCAGCGCGAAAACTTGATGTGAAGGTGGAGTTCACCGGCATGGAATTCTCCGCAATACTTACCGCTGTGCAATCGGGAAAGGCTGATATGGGAGTCGGAAGCATCATCATCACTGATGAGCGTGCAGAAGCGGTAGATTTTCTGGAATACTATCCGGCGGCCTTTGTGCTTATTGTGCGGACAGTTACGACATCGCAGGTGGAAACATCAACGGATGATTCCATCTTAAACGGAATCAGGGACAGCTTCGATAAGACCTTTATTCGCGAGGACCGCTGGAAGCTGTTCCTGGATGGCGTGCTGACCACGCTGCTGATCACGCTGCTGGCGATCCTGTTTGGTACGACCCTGGGTTTTGGTGTGTTTATGCTTTGCAGAAATGGTAATCCGGTCGCGACAACTGTGACTCGTTTTTGTTTATGGCTGGTGCAGGGGATGCCGATGGTAGTTCTTTTGATGATCCTCTATTATATCATCTTCGGCTCGGTTTCTATTAGCGGAACTGCGGTGGCGGTGATCGGCTTTACTCTTACCTTTGGAGCAGCAGTGTTCGGGCTCTTAAAGATGGGAGTGGGTGCGATAGACATCGGGCAATATGAAGCTGCGTACGCATTGGGATATTCAAACCACAGGACATTCTTTACCATCATTCTGCCGCAGGCGCTGCCGCATGTGCTGCCTGCCTATAAGGGAGAGATTGTCGGTCTTATCAAGGCGACAGCCATTGTCGGCTATATTGCCGTACAGGATCTGACCAAGATGGGCGACATCGTGCGCAGCCGGACCTATGAGGCATTTTTCCCGCTGATAGCCGTAACGATCATTTACTTTATATTGGAGGGACTGATCGGGTTTTTCGTTAATAAGATAAGCATCAATATGGATCCGAAACGCCGTATGCCGTCGGATATTCTGAAGGGGGTGAAGATTGATGATTAGAATCGAGCATCTGAAAAAGCAATACCCAAATGCCACTCCTCTTAAGGATGTG
Organism: Lachnospiraceae bacterium; assembly: GCA_017483735.1. Classification (GTDB taxonomy): domain Bacteria; phylum Bacillota; class Clostridia; order Lachnospirales; family Lachnospiraceae; genus RGIG4856. The sequence goes on from JAFUVF010000062.1 coordinate 3,130, forward strand.
AGTGTGGAAATACATGATGGCGATGTAATCTCAGTCATAGGACCATCCGGCACGGGCAAGAGTACACTGCTGCGCTGTATCAATCAGTTGGAAAAGCCAACAGACGGCAGGATCTGGGTGGACGATGTTGAGGTTACCGCTCCGGGCTGCAATATGAACAAGGTGCGTCAGAAGATGGGAATGGTATTCCAGAGCTTCAACCTCTTCGGACACAAGACCGTGATCGAAAATATCATGATGGCGCCCATGGACTTGCTGGGCAGGGAGAAGCAGGAAGCTTATGATGAGGGGATGCGTCTTTTGCGCATGGTAGGTCTGGCTGAAAAGGTGTTTAACTACCCGGATGAGCTGTCCGGCGGACAGAAGCAGCGTATCGCCATAGCCCGCACACTGGCGATGGATCCGGAGGTAATATTGCTTGACGAGCCTACAAGTGCCTTGGATCCCACCATGGTAGGCGAGGTTCAGGCGGTCATACGGGATCTGGCGAAAACCGGCAAGACCATGATGATCGTTACCCATGAGATGAATTTTGCAAAAGCAATCTCAAACAGAGTGTTCTATATGGACGAGGGCGGCATCTACGAAGACGGCTCTCCAGAGCAGATCTTTGAGCATCCGAAACGGGAGAATACCCGGCGCTTTGTACATAGGCTCAAGGTCCTTGAACTGAATATAGAAAGCCGGGATTATGACTTTATCGGCATGATGAATGAGATAGACACATGGTGCGGAAAGAATCAGGTCGCACCCAAACTGAAAAAACGAATTCAGCTTGTTTTTGAGGAAACAACGCAGCTTATAATACCTATGCTTAAAACCCCGCATGTTCAGGCGGTTTGTGAATATTCGGAACAGACGTCAGTAGCAGAATGGACATTCCGATATGCAGGAGCACAGATGGATCTGACACAATCAGATGCGGATCTGGGGCTTACGGTATTAAAAGGTATGGCAGAGCGCATGGAATACTCCTGGAACGAAACAGATTCCCTGCCAAACAGTTTGCATATCACAGTCAAATGAGATCATCATATATCATGAGGGAGCTGATGATAGAAGCGGGAATGAAAGGAGCCGGTCTTTCGTGGAAGGAATAACTACTGCGTGAAGCAGCAAATAAGGAGGAAAGCGATGAAAAAGAAGATTATTGCAATGGCGATAACAGCCATCATTGCGGTAGGAGCGGCAGGCTGCGCACAAAACACCATGCCGCAAACCGGGACGGAGACAGGCGCAGAGCAGCAGGAAGAGCTGCTTAATAAATGAAGAAGCATCCGCAAGCAATAAAAATTTAAAGGAGAAATAGACATGTGCAACAATGAGAACTTTAATAAAATGAAATGGATGAATGTGATTCAGATTCTGATCGCCTTGTGCGGTACGGTGCTTTGTGCATGGAACCTGATCCATACCTTTCAGGGATCCATGACGCTGCTGGGTGTGCTGTCAAGCCTGCTCCAATTTCTGGCATATCTGTCGCTTTTGATTTTTGCTCTGTATACGAACAGATTGGATGGGACTGCTCCTTTTCAGGGCGTCGTTCTTGCTTTTGCCGCATTGCTGGGCATTCAGCTCCTTCAGTCCGGTCAAGCCATTACCGGCTATGGGCTGAGCGAAAACCTGACCCTTATGATCAATACATTTAACCTGGTCGCTTTTTCTAACGTCATCATGTTCTCCAACAGACTGGATACCAAAAGAATCGCTGTCGGCTATCTGGTGACGGCAACGGTTCTGAAACTGATCGGCGAATTGATCCTCATCATTAAGCTATGGGAAATTGTAAATCCTACAATCGTTCTGCTTTCCCTGTCCGTGCCGGTTCTTGGTCTGACAATCCTTATGGTATATTGGGATGCATGACCGTTCGGAGGGAAGTCAGATTAGGAGATATAAATATATCATAGAGGTTGATTTGTCACTATGTCAAAGTAGACATTCCGATTTTAAGATAGAAGGGCGTTCTGGAAATGTTGAAAAAGTATTGACAGCACAGACCATAAGGTATTCATTAAACGAGAGAATTTACAGTTGAAGCAAAGGAGTGATCAATATGCAAAATAAGATGTATCAGGTATCCACCCTGCAGGCTCTTGCACTGGGCTACAGCAGGGCAGTGATAAACGTGGGAGAGCTTCTTGAAAACGGAGATACAGGTCTTGGAACCTTTGAAGATGTCAATGGTGAAATGATTCTAATGGATGGGCACTGCTACAGGGCGGATCAGGATGGAAACGTATCTTTGGTTCCGACAGGGACAGGAGTCCCTTTTGCGGCTGTGGCGAAGCTTTACGGGGAACAGGAGTTCATACTTAAGGATATGCCAGATATAACGGCTGTCCGGACGGAGTTGACAAGGAAGATAGAAGAGAGATTTGGCCTTAACAGTATGCATATTGTGAGAATAGATGGACTGTTTGAAAAGGTGGATGCCAGATCCGAGGCTCCATATAGATCACACCATGTCACACTGAAGGAAATGCTGGGTAAGACACAGAAAGCGTTTGTTTTTGAAAGTATCAGAGGGTCACTAATTGGCGTATATTTCCCGGACTATATGGACGGGATCAATATGCCCGGATGGCATCTTCATTTTCTTTCCGAGGACAGATTAAAAGGCGGCCATGTTTTTGATGTGTCGGTATGTGAGGGAGCGGCAAAGGTGGACAAGATCAGCGATATTTATATAAATCTTCCCAAGGAAGCGGCCTTTGACACTTACTCTCTCAAACAGGATTTACAGGAAGAAATCAAATCCGTAGAATAGGGGTCAAATAAGACAGGTATCCGAGAGGCAGACAAGTTATATTCCGAAGATAAAGTATTATGGGCAGCCCGCAGTGTGGTTTGGGCTGCCCGATTTTTGGCACCGGCATTTATATCATTCTGCGTTACCAATGCCTCTTGCCTCATAAGCAGCAAGTTCTTCCGCCGTCAGCTTGACAAAAGTCGATATCTGCCCGCCGTCATTGTCCAGAGCAGTCCAGATAAGTGTACCGTCTGCGTATGTGTAGCTCTGGGGGAGAGCTCCTTCGCCGGAAGACTGCATAGTATTGTCATCGTATTTGACGGATTCCACGACGCCGAGCATATCCAATATGCCGGTACCGTCATCGTAGATGATAAGATTCGCAGTGACGCCCATTTTATCCATTTCGACCCATTTATAGACACCGGCTAAGCCGCCGTTATCTTCGGGCAGGGTCACGACCGGATTCTGTTCATTAGTGGGTTCGTTCTCTGTAGTTTCAGATGTTTCTGCGCTTTCCGTGATTTCTGAGGCAGTCTCCGTACCGGCAGAGGAGCCGGTATCCGGTGCGGGTGCAACCTGACTGCCACAGGCACACAGACTCGTTGTCAGCATGAGAGACAGGATCATCGTCATAAGCCTTTTCTTTTTCATAGATTTCTCCTTATTGTTTATTGTTTAACCAGATTCCTGATTACAAGGCGATTATAAATAAACGGGCTGGAGGATGCAAGAAAACAGAAGAAAAAAAGTTTGACATTCTGGAACATCCTCTTGAAGTTGCCTGAAAAAAATAGTAGAGTTTGGTTATGCTCTGTCAGGTTCGGCGTTTTGTTTTATAAAATACCATGAAAGGAAAGTATTATGTTTAAGTTGGAAGAATTTAATCCGGAAGCTGAAGCAAAAACCCTGAAACTTAATGATCGGCTGTTTCATGAAGCATTAAAGGAAGAGCTTGAGAGCAAGACGCGCTTCCATGTAAAAAATGACAAGGGAGAGGATTTTGATATCGTCTACTGGGACAACAATGATGATATCGAGCCGATCGAAGCTTACCCGAAGTATGTGAAGCCGCCTTACATGACGAAATACCTTCATTACGACGAGACAGACAAAGACTCGTTGTACCTTGACTTTTTTAAGGGGCTTGACACCGCATATTTGAGGAGTTGAATGAATATACCATCGTACTGACGAAAGTAATGCTTTCGCATACGGATATGGATATTTATTGTCGCGATGAGCGGATTCACTGGTTTGTGGAGAATAACCCGAGACTCCATATCGTGCAGGAATTGCCGGAGAACCGGTTTGAAGAAAAGACCTTTTATATTCAGTCAGAGATGCGGACAGGTCTTGAGGACTACAGCTTTAACCGCTTAAGCAGCACCTACGCCTTCCATAACATCTTCTTTTTGCAGTGGATGCCGGATGGGAAGGCCTTTGAGAATTACCGGTTCTTTACGATGGCAATCAATGACACGGGCGGTATCGGGTCGGTGCTTTCCAACTACAAGACAAATAAGCAGGCGGCGGAGACTTTCGGACTCAAATTCGTATCCCCAAACGTGGATCATTTCGGGAAGTTTCCCCGGAGTCTGGTAGAGAAATATTTCGCTGTTGACATCTGGGATTCCGAAGCCAATGAAGAGAATACGCTTGTTGTTCCCGATCTGGTCATGTTCTATAAGACGAAATTCTACTGCGGTCTGCGCTCATCACTGGATGTGGATTCCATTGCGACAGGCTTCCGTGAAGAGATGGATGAGTACTACGATGCCGTACTGGGAGGGAAGAAGGCGCTCGGTCTTTTGATCCGCGGCTCCGACTATATCTCCACAGGCTTAAGCGGTTTACGAAAGATGGCAACGGTAGAACAGATGACACCGAAGATCCATCAGTGGATGGAGGAATATGGGTACGAAAAGCTGTTCCTTGCTACCGAGGATGCGGATATCCTTGCCGCCATGCGGAAAGAATTCGGCAGGAATGTGATCGCTCTGTCCCAGCAGCGATTGTCTGTCGCAAGTCTGAGAAACGGACAGGTTATTTCGGAATATGAAAAGGAAACCGGTGGGGAGGATTACACTGCCAAGCTTGAAGACACCACGATCAATTACTTTTATGCGCTCTACATCCTTTCCCGCTGCGATGCCTTTCTATGCTCAGGCCAGTGCAACGGATGGGATAATGTACTCAGCTTAAACGGCGGAAAATTCGAGCGGTTCTATAAGTTTACCGTAGGTGTCACCGGTGACCCTGTGACGGAAGACTGGAAGGAGATCAAGCAGATCACGGCGGGTATGTTCGCCCGTGCTGCCTATCCGTCGGATAAGGCGTTCTTTATGACCTACCGTTTCGACCTTGCAGAGTCCGTTGATCCTGATGCGCTTAAGGCAGCCTGGGAAAAGACGCTTACGGTCTATCCTTATATGAGCTACGCTGTGGTTGGGCGCGACAAGAGGCTGCTTTTAACGGAAAATCCGCTGCCGTTTGTGATAAAAGAGACAGGCGAGATTGTTGAGCCTTTTGAACGTTCCGGTAATTTCCACATGGTCACCTTCTGTTATCTGGGCAAGACACTTTGGATCTATATCGACCATGTGCCGGTGGATGGGACGGGTATCAACCACGTGTTTGAAACCTTCTTCTATCACTACTACTGTATAGTGGATGGTGTGGAATACAAGGTTCCCGATGGTGTATTTACGGAAGAAGACGGTCCGGTTCCCGGTCTTGACGTGGACGGCTACCTCCTGGCGGATGCGGTGGACCCGGCTACGCTCATGAGCGGTATGATGGGAGAGAAAAGCTTTGTTCCGCCGGAGTTCCCCAAAGAAGGCGTCTTTGGCAACCGGCCGGATTGCCGCGGCTACTGCCTGTCCGTGCCAAGCACGGAGATGATGACTTATGCAAGGTCGGTTGTCGGCAGCCCAGTTTCCGTGCTTTCGGTGGCGCTGGCAAAGGCTGTCTGCAAGGTACATTCCGAAAATGAGAAGCCTGTCAAGATCATGTACCCTGTGAATATCCGAAAGGTGATGGGCAATACAAATTCCCTGGTGCATCAGGCGGTTTTTGCCCAGTACAGATTTGAGCCGTCTGACGTGGCTGCAAAGAGTGACAGAGAGCTTAATGCCGCTTTCAGAGCCTATCTTAAGGAGTTCACCTCTGAACCGAGCATAAGGATGAATGCGGGCATATTCCGCGGTATGTGCGAAGGCTACACCAAGGCTTATGCCTATGGCGCACTGGACAATGTCTGCATGGAACAGCGTAAAAATGCGGATGCTTCCTTTGAGATCAGTTATGTGGGAACGCTCCACACCGGTGAATACGGCAAACGTATCCGCATGACGGCTTTCCATGCCATGCCGGAAAAGGGTGTCATGTTGCAGGTATACGAGGTGGGCGATACCTTCTACATCGACTGGTATCAGGGCTTCCACGATGCGACCTATATCCGCGCCATGCGGGATGCGATGGCAGAAATGGGCATGAAGGACTTACGTATCGAACGGGTAGAGTAGAGATGGTATGCGTACAACCTCAAACGGCACAAAATGTAGTCAGAATCAACAGATTTAATGTCATAAAAAGAAGAATTGGCTAAAAGGAGATAATACGCAGTCAGGCAAAGTCTAAAACCGAAATGGGAACCAAGACCTTCAGAAAGTCAGATTTCTGGAGGTCTTTTATTTGTATCAAAAACCATATCCTTATGAAGGGGGGTACGGAAATAGAGATCGGTAAAGAATGAGAACGGGAGGGGCAATGACAGACAGCCTCTTCCGCTTTTTGACTCTTATGGCTTTTCCGGCTCTTTCTTCCGTTCGGTACTGTCCGGGATCGTAATCGTCACCACGGTCCCGCCGCCCTCACGAGGCTTTATAGTCATACTCCCGCCGCACATCATTTCAAGCCTCTGCCGGATGTTTTCAAGTGTGGTATGTGGCTTGCTCTCATTGGAGGGATCAAACCCCGGACCGGTATCTTTCACAATGATCTCGGCACTGGAATCCGTGTGTCGCGTCCGGATGCGGGAATTATCTATATTGATCCGTTTCAGATGGATGGAGAACCGAAGGATAGGATGAAGCATAAACTGCCACAATAGATAAAAGGTAGGGATAACTGATGGCACAATTAAGTGATAGAGTTCAGACATTTACAGATTCCGTTATTCGGAGAATGACAAGGATAAGTAATAAATATGGCGCAATCAATCTGTCACAGGGATTTCCGGACTGTGATCCGCCGAAGGAACTGATGCTAAAAGGGTATAAGTGATGAAGTGGAAGATGATCCGATAAAATGGAATTGCGTTCTAAAAAAACATATCCCGACAATCCGCATAAATCAAGGAATTGTCGGGAACAACCATAATATGCCGCTCAATTAATCAAAACCAAAGCAAAACCAAGATATACTATCAATATATACTACAATCGTATATATGTATCTAAACAAGCTGCGGTTCTCTGTAACCGTTTCTTACCATCTCTGCACGGAACTCTTCCTGAGTCATATTGGAGCGTCTTGCCGCAAACTCCAGAGACATTCCTCCATCTTGAACAAATTCAAATAAATTGTTGAGATCGCGTTGATGATCATGCTCGTCAATCTCAGGCTTAAATACATCAAAAAATATACTTGCCATAGTCTTGTTACCTCCTACAATTTTTCTGGTTATGCCGGGATTCTTCTCCTCGACAAACTCCATAAGCTTCAAATATCACTCGGTCATATCGATTGGCTTTGGCAAGGTCTTATACATATCTATTCCCATATAAACTTCTATCCCCTGTAAGTCTTTCTCCATTCACATAATAGCAAAAATATAGGCGATTTTCAAGCATAGTGCTCAGGATTAATAAAGTTTTTATTGGCGAGAGGAAAACCTTTCGCCATTATCATTTTTAAAGATTGGAGGAATACATCAATGCAGAAGCAGGATGAGGGCTTTGGAAGGTTCGTGGGCGGAGTTGTGTTAATAGGAGTGACAGGTCTGCTGCAGATCACTTAATGGGGGTTCGGGGAGACCATTCTTTTTATGATGGGACGTGAGTTTGATGATGCGTTCTATGATAAATATAGTGCAGATGTGGTTACAAACAACGGTGGCTGGAATGCAAGGATGGAAAAAGCAACATTGGATGCAATGGAGTTGGACAAAGATAGATTAAAGCTCCATATGTCATTGCTTAAAAGATTCTCCTTTATAGACAATCCTGCATTCATTTACGGCACCGATGATGGGGATGTTGTGCCTAATGCTGAAAATGTGAAGTCTGTGGAAGCGGCTGAGGAATTCAATAGATTGCTGGAAGAAGATGAAAAAGAGGAGGAACTTCTTCTTGGTGCTGCAGGGAGATTCTGTAAAAAACTTACTGACGAGCAGAAACAGAATTGTATGAAATGGTTTAAGGATGAGGAAATATCCAAGTTCCTAAAGAACAATATGAAAGAAGCGTCCAATGACACGGAGAGAGAGATTCAACATTCCTGAGAAACAGTGATTGGTTGTTGTCAGACTGATGAATACATCCCGTCTGGGATATCAGACGGGATGTATTCGCAGGTAAAACGAAATATGACAGCTTAATTCGCTCTTATTGCGGTTTATTATTTTATAAAAGCATATTAAAATGAAAGGGAATCAAAACAAGCTACTATGGAGGATTGAAAATGAGCGGAAGAAATAATCGGAATTTAAATGATGGCGCATTGACATTTATTGCAGTGATGATAGTGGCGATATTTGCAATGCCGCTTGTCGGAGGATATCTGTTGTTGAGTGGCAAGAATAAGGCTCTTGGCGGAGCATTGCTGGTAATTGGGATTATCATATGGGTTGCGTTGGGAGTAAATTCATAAGGAGGTATGCTTATGAAGAAACAAAGTGATATCGAAACTGTTGGAACTATACTTTTGGTTATTGGAATCGCATTGATTATCGGAATGATTATGAATGCAGCGGATTCCTCGAAATCCTCATATTCAAACTCATGGTCGAATAGCAGTTACACCAGAACATACAGCCGTAAATCCGACACAGGAAGCAAGTCGACGGTTAAGAGTTCAACTTCCGGCACCGGAAGTCCATCAAAGAATACTGCGACAAGCAAGAGCAGTACGACTACGAAGAATACTGCGACAGGAAAGAGCAGCACGGCTACAAAGAAGAGTACATCTTCGAGCAAGAAGGATTACAGCAATCTGATCAATGATCCTGCGGATTATGATGATCCGGAGGAATATGCGGACGATGCATGGGGAGAAGATTTTGATGATTGGGATGAAGCATATGAGTACTGGGAGGATTATTGATTGTCCTTCTTCGTAATAAGAGGGATGCTTTGAGCTTGCACTCTTCCAATGTTCTTTGCGTTGGAAATATGCGATAAGTCGTGAACATGAATGGATATGCTTTGTCTTGTTTTTGGAGGTGCTGCGTGCTATTATATTTAACAACCTGGCATAGAGATTGATTATGCCACGGGGAAAAGTCATATAACGGATTAATCTACAGCGAATTAGACTATCTTATTTCGCACTTATAGCGGTATATTTATCTTTCATAATCCCATAAAATGAAATCACATACGGGACAGACGAGGAGAAATATTATGAGCATAGAGGAAAGGCTTTTCAGATCGAGGCTTCTTCTGGATATGGGGAAGGATCCCGATTATGCGAGAACATTGAAGTTAAAGGACGAATCATATTTTATCATAAAGGAGGGTACGGATCATGACAAATATACAGATGAGACAGGAGATAAATGAAGCTATAGCGGCGGCGGATAATACTATTGCATGCCTAAAGACCGCAAAGAAAGAACTGAACAGCGCCAAAGGTTGGGAATGAGTTATGCATATTGATTGCATTATTCAAAGTTTTTGTCAATCTTACCATCAGCTATAGTCTTATCCACCCAGAGCTTTAGCGCATTAACGGACATGGAGATTTGTTCAAGCTTATTTTTGATTATTGAAAAGTCCGAATACTCATCCTCTGTGATTTGCCCATCGGCGGCAATCTCTATGAGACGGTTCTTTTCTTTCTCGACGCTGTTAAGATTTGCGAGTACCTCAAGCACGATGTTTGAGAGGTCTTTGACCGATACCTCCGGTACATATTCCTGACCGATCGGACATTCATTGGAGCAGAAGTAGTTGCAAAGATGTGGATTCTTGTACGCCTTTGCCATCGCAAGTACCTCATCAGTATGGGGAAGCGATACCTCTCGCTCGATTTTATCAATCCTGTCAGCGGACACGGTCTCCATAAGCTCTGAAGCCTGCTCCCTCGTAAGCCCCTGCTCCTCACGGGATAGCTGATATATGTTCTTGTTCTCTTTAGTCGATTTCTTACCCATAATTCTCTCCGGAAGCGAAATAAGCTTCACTATTTCGCTCATATAGCGGTGTATTTTTGCATAGAAACATTATAAACTATCTGTAAATAAATGCAAGCCACGAAAGGAGACGAACACTATGGCAATTTATGACAGAACCTTTGATTATGACAATGACGGAAAACTCGACGCATTCGAGGAGTATGCATACATGGATTTTAATGACCGTATGATGCATACAGGGCTCTATGCGGAGGAAGATATCGAGGACGAGGATGAAGAACTTGAGGATGAGCTTGAGTCCGCAGGTCTGGATATGATCGAACTTGAAATGATAGACGATGATGAGCGTGCGGAAGCTCTTTTTGATGCAGGACTTAATCCGGATGACTTTGATTTTTGATTGAAAAGATTGAAAAGATTGAAAAGAATTATCTGTCCCCTTTGGTTATTGAGTGGTTTCGTTCCGTAACCAAAGGGGTTGATTTAATTTTATATTCTGTATTATACTTTACTTGTTCGAAGATGATGCGCATCGGATGAGGACATTGTAATGGATGGAGTCTTTGTTTTATCAGATGAATACTATAAAAGTGCTGCATCCCTTAATGAGATGGGAGTTACATGGGTATTACAAAAAAATATACAAGCATTCTTATGGCTGGTTTTACCTTTTCTGATATACGTGGAGTCATAAGTCCAAGAAAACTGTTGATAGGTTTTGATGATATAGATGAGCTTAGAGCAAGGTTGGATAAACTAAAAACAAATATAATAAGCGAATTTGAACTTGAAAATATGGATGAACAAAGGTGGATTATAACCTATGGATGCAAAGCAGTTACCGAATGATCTTTTAGAAAAGATCCGTCACGGAGAAAATTTTCAAATTGAATACAAAGAAGCTTTTGATGCATTACCGAAGAATGTCTATGATACGGTTTCGTCTTTCTCTAACAGAGAAGGTGGAGATCTGTTTCTTGGCGTGCATGACTGTACGGTTATAATTGGGATAAAACCTGACGCTGTAGCGCATATTATTAACAGCTTCGTTACTACCGTGAACAATCAGGATAAGATTAATCCGGCGCTATATCTTACTGCAACGGAGTATATTTATGAATCTGATGGCAGCTATTCTGCTGTAATGAAAAACGGAAAGACCATGCATGAGGAAGCCGGGATACATCACATAATCCATATTCATATTCCGGTCGCTCCCACGGTGGTAAGAAACAGCAATCGGATCTATGACAGAAACAATGATGCAGACATTGATATCACTAATTTTGCTGATCAGGTGTATCAGTGCTATGCAAGAAAGCAGAGTTTCTATTTTGTAAACAAGGTATTCCCTTATTTTACTGTATCGGATCTGCGAGCTGATCTGATAGAACGAGCCCGAAAGATGGCGGTCAACAAGAAGAGACTCCAGGAAGGGAAAAGACATGAGTGGGCTGATATGGATGATGAGGAGCTGCTTCGTACCAGTACCCTGATCGTAACTGATGAAAATGGGAAGCATGGGATTACTCTTGCGGCAATCCTGTTGTTTGGAACTGATGAGATGATAGGTTCCGCCTGTGCTCATCACAAGACCGATTGTATTGTTCGTGTGTATAATCAGGATCGTTATGATGACAGGGATGTGATTTTAACGAATCTTCTGGATTCCTATGATAGGATGATAGCGTTTGGTCAAAAGCATCTTAATGATTCCTTTGTACTGGACGGATTGCAGAGCGTGAGCGCAAGAGATGCGATCCTGCGTGAGATTGTGTCGAATTCTTTGGCTCATCGGGACTATTCAAACCCTTATGTTGCACAGTTTCTTATAGAAAAGGATCGTATAACTGTCAAGAATGGTAACAGAGCCCATGGTATAGGGGCATTGAGCATCAAGACATTTGAACCGTTTCCAAAGAATCCTTCTATATCCAAGGTTTTCAGAGAGATGGGACTTGCTGATGAGCTTGGATCAGGTATGAGAAACAGTTATAAGTTTACAAAGCTATACAGCGGGGCTGAGCCGGAATTTATTGAGGGTGACATTTTCAAGATTATCATTCCGCTTACAACCGGTGCCATGACGAAATTCGGACCCGGAACCGACATAGAAACTAACACAGAAAATGTGAGTGAAGGTCTAAATACCAGTATGGAAGAGTTAAATACTAGTATAGAAAAAATAAATACTAGTATAGAAAAGGATCTGACTGATACAGAAAAAACAGTTTTGTCAATAATACAATCAGACGATACATTGACAATTACCGAAATTGCTAAGCAGAGTAATCTTTCTCGTAGCGGGGCACAGTATATTATGGATAACCTTAAAGGGAAAGGAATGATAAAACGTAGTGGTTCAAAGAAAAACGGTAAATGGATTATTGTGAATACGGCAGAGGAGAGATAAATCAATGGATGAGGAAATCAGAGCGGAAATCGTGACCGAGGAAATCTTATAGATAGTTTGCTTTACGATGCAATAGAAAAGTTCAATGAGCATATGAACGCTGAATTGAATAATCGGGAAGAAAAACGGGTATGAAGTGAAGTGAACTGTAGCGTTTTTGTCGTCGGACGCTGCAGAACGAATAAAGGAATTGACAGGAAAAAATGTTGCAGGTAATAGGGTGGTTTTGGATGTCAGCGCCGTAAAGCACATAGAGAACCGTCATGGATTAAATGGGTAATGACAAATGTCTATCAGTATGTTGTTGAAAAATATAAAGTAGAGCCAAATGCACCGGGAATCAGGAAACCATATGATGAGCTTTTTATCGGGGAGGCAGACGAACCATCGATTGCAGCTCTTTCGGATGAGAAGCCAATCTATGAATACAAGAGTAAAAAACCGGTGGTTATGCTGCTTGATTATCTGAACGGTATGTATAATCCGCTGAGGAGGGATCCAAACTATTACTTTTTCACATTTGAACAAAGCGACATCATGTCTTTTGCAAGAGAAAGCGATGCAAGCGTAGCGTCTTTCTTTCTGGTGGTGCTTGCAAAAGCGTTGGATAAGGTGCTTCCGGAAAAGTATCAGGTCATTGGAGGCGAAATTGCCCATAATCCTGCCGCAGATATAGGAATGCCCAACAGCCACAGTGATCTCCTGACACATGTTCATATAGATTATGACAGAAAATATTTCAAATATGATATGGAGAAACTTGGAACTCTGACCAGAAGTCAGATTATACTGCAGACAGATCCTTCAGTGAGTAATTACCAGATGAGAAAGCACTTCTCTTTTTTGGAAGAGATAGACAGAATTCAGGGATTGAAGAAAAAAAGAGCTTATTATGGAAAGAATGATCCGGGTACCGGAAAAGAAGCGCAGCATGGCACATTTATAGTGAATTATACGGGAAAAATGGACTGGGGTGATGTGGCGGACTATGTCGAGTCATATGCTGCGATGGTAGACGGACATCTTCTTCTTGAAGTGACTTCTATGGCGGATAAAATATTCGTGACATTTATGCAGCTGATCAAAGAGAAGAAATATGTAGATGCTTTCTGCAAAACCCTTGATGAATTGGGGATTGGATATAAACTGGAGGGACCGTATCCAAATGTACGACCAAAGCATAAACTGCCACAATAGATAAAAAGGGCGCAGCATATCTGTCTGAAGCGGGTATGGATGAGGGCATAAAGGCGCTTCATACAGATTATATTGATCTTGCTATGTTATACCAGGTTGAGACGAAAGTATTTAACCAGGCTGTAAGCAGAAACATTGAACGCTTTCCTGATAATTTCAGGTTTCAACTGACTAAGGAAGAATTTGATTCTTTGAGGTCACAGATTGCAACCTCAAACGGAAGAGGCGGCAGGCGATACCGGCCATATATGTTCACAGAGCAAGGAATAGCGATGCTTTCAGTCTGATCACCTCCATAATCCAGAAGGCTCAGAAGGAAATCATCCTGATTGACGGCTATGTGGATGTGGATACGCTGAATATTCTGGCAAAGAAGAATGCCGGCGTTGATGTGAAGATTTATACATATGCAAGTGCAAGATTGACAAATACAGATGCGGCGAATTTCAATGCGCAGTATCCAACATTGAGTGTGACAAAGACACAAGTGTTCCATGATAGGTTTATTATCCTGGATGGGAAAATCGCCTATCATATAGGGGCATCAATTAAGGATGCAGGAAAGAAGTGCTTTGGCATTTCATTATTGGAAGACCCAGGGATGGTAACAGAGCTTCTGAATAGATTGAGTTCTGTAAGGTAAATGGAGAAGAATGATTAGTTATCAGAAATTAACAAAAAAAGAACTGGATACCTTCATTCAGATGCGCATAAGACAGCTTTGCAAAGAAGGTGCAACTGAGGATATTGATCTGGTTCCGGCGCTACAGGATTATTACAATCGGCATATGTCTGACGGTACATTTGTTTACTGACTGGCAATGGACGGGGATAGAATTGTCGGAACAAGTGGTATGTCATTCGTAGAAAAGCCGCCTTATTTTGGGCGTCCGAGCGGGAAGATGGGTCTTCTGTCAAGTATGTTCACGGATCCGGAATATCGCCGCAAGGGAATTGCAAAGGAATTGCTCTCCAGAGTTGTTGAGGAGGCAAGAGCCTATGGCTGCGGAACTGTCCAGATTACAGCATCGGATATGGGCGTTTTTCTATATAGGGATTTTGGTTTCGTGAAGAACGGAAATTTTATGCAGTATAAATTATAGGAGCAAGCAGATGGATTATGCGATAAAGAAAGTAACTATAGATGATTACGATGCTATCTATGAACTTTGGAATGCAACAGAGCAGAGCCGTAGGGCGTTGAATCCGGTTGATGATTCCAGGGAAGGAATCGCCCGGTATCTAAAGAGGAATCCCGATACATGCTTCGCCATGCCTTTGAGGACTGTGGAATGCAGAAGGTCTGGATCGGATATTATGAAGGCAATGACAAGTCAAAGCGCGTCCAGGCGAAATGCGGGTTTAAGTATCAATGGCGGTCAGAGAATGTGGATGTGCCTCTGATGCATGAGAAGAGAACAGGCCATGTGAGCCTGATGACGAAGGAAGACTGGATGGCGAAAAAATAAATCGGAAGTTAGAGAGGAGTGATAACTAATGAGTAAAATCGTTGTTCTGGTTGGAAGTATGCGTAAAGGCGGAAATACAGATTTATTAGCACAGGCATTTACAGAAGGAGCAAGTAAAAATAATGAGGTTGAAATTGTGTCTGTTGCTGATTATAAAGTCAATCCTTGTATTGGTTGCAACTCATGCTTTACAAGAAAAGAAAATAAATGTTTCCAAAATGACGATATGAGTGTAATATACGAAAAATTAAGAAGTGCTGATATTGTCGTAATAGCTTCCCCTGTATATTTTTATGGGATTAGTGCGGAGCTAAAAGCGATTATTGATAGACTTCATACTCCGATGAGAAATGAATTTAAAATAAAAAAACTTGCTTTATTATTGGTAGGTGCAGCCTCACTGCCAAATCTATTTGATGCGATAAAGCTACAATATCAACTTGTCCTTGATTTTTTTCATTTGGAGGACATAGGCATGATCCTTGTAAGAGGCGTTAAAGATAAGGGAGATATAAAAGGAAACGAAGCATTAAACGAAGCATATGAATTAGGTTCATCAATAGGATAAATTCCAGTTTGGATAAACGAAGAAAGTGACGCATTGATCTATTTAAGGCATTGATGTTTACTCCGGAGGAAAAAGCAGAGTGTGCGGATATCGTTATTTTTCTAATCAAGAATGCCGAGGAACCGGAGGCGAAGAACGTTATATGCGCTTCGTCAAAAGTGCAAAGATGCGTAGAAACGTGGATTTCAACAAAGTGCAGAAGTGTATTGTTGACTTTTAGGTATTTCAGATATAAACTTGAATAAAGCAATTGTATTAAAGCTTGTCTGGGAGGAGTTTTCATGGGAATCTATTTGAATCCGGGGAATAGTGGGTTTCAGGAAGTTGTTCGGTCAGAATATGTTGACAAGACAGGTTTGATTGACCTGGTAAATCAGACGATTGGGACGAAGAGCAAGCTGACATGTATCAGCAGACCCCGGCGGTTCGGGAAATCCTTTGCGGCGCAGATGCTCTGTGCATATTATGATTGCTCCTGTGATTCGCATGAGTTGTTTGACAATAGGGATATTGCGAAGACGGATGGATACCGCAAACACTTGAATCAGTATCATGTAATCAATCTTGATATTACAACATTTGTTTCAACAGCACAGAGTGAAGGTATATTGCTAAAAGATGTGCCGCCTATGATCAGTGATAAAATTTTGGCTGATGTGCGTGAGATATACCCGGAGATTGCAGGTGAAAGTGATCTTACGGAAAGCTTGGTTCGATGTGTAGAAAAGACAGGAAAAAAGTTTGTGTTCGTCATTGACGAGTGGGATGCATTGATTCGTGAGGCTAAAAATGATGCAGAAACTCAAAAGCGATACTTAAATCTGCTTAGGAAATGGTTTAAGAGCAATAATTTCACTCCCAAAGTGGTGGCTGCTGCATATATGACGGGAATTCTGCCAATCAAAAAGGATGGTTCGCAGTCGGCTATTTCTGATTTCACTGAATATCCGATACTCAATCCGGGGAAATTTGCAGAATATACCGGTTTTACAGAAGAAGAGGTGCGTAATCTGTGTGAAAAACATGGAATGAGTTTTGAGGATGCAAAAAAATGGTATGATGGGTATGATTTCCGGAAAGTTGGAGCAATTTACAATCCGTATTCCATCATGCAGGCAATTAAAATGGAAGCGTTTGGCTCTTATTGGAAAAAGACATCAGCAGCGGAATCCCTTATGACATACATCAATATGGATTTTGATGGGTTGCAGGAGATCATCTCCAGGCTGATCACTGGGGAGAAGATTGAAGTTGACACGGAAGGATTTGAAAATGATTTCGAGACATTCCGGAGCAGGGATGACGTGCTGACGCTGCTGATTCATTTGGGATACCTTACATGGGATGAAATAGAGGGATGTGCACGAATTCCAAACGAGGAGATCCGGACGGAATTCAGGAAGATATTGAAAGACAGGAATGTAAATCAGGGATGGCTTAGGCTGCTTTCGCACTCACAAAAGCTTTTGGAGGATACCATCGCCGGCAAGTCCGCAGAAGTGGCAGAAGCCATAGATGCGGTGAGGCAGACACAGTATGCACCGACATTCTACAATGACGAGCAGGCGTTGCGTTATGTCATCAAATTTGCATACATCGCAGCGATAGACCAGTACCTGAAGGTGGAAGAACTCCCAAGTGGCAGAGGAATAGCGGATGTAGTTTATCTGCCAAAGAAAAAATCGCTGCTTCCCGCATTGATTGTGGAACTGAAATGGGACAAGACAGCAGGGGGAGCATTAGAGCAGATCAAAAATCGGAATTACCCCGCAATCCTGCAGGAGTATGGCGGAGAGATTGTGATGGTCGGGATCAATTATGATTCAAAGACAAAGGTTCACACCTGTGAAATAGAGCATATTTAATACAATAGCATATTTTCGGATGATAGTACCTCAAGGAAGAAAATGCAAAGGAGGACAATGATATGTCAAATGCTGCAAAGGTGAGTGAATTTCTTGACAAGGCAGGAACCTTTATGTTTCTGACCACTGACGGCGACCAGCCCAAAGGTCGTCCCTTCGGATTCCATATGGTAGTGGATGGGAGGCTGTATTTCGGATGCGGAACCTTTAAGAATGTATTTAAGCAGTTATCGGTTAATCCGAAGGTGGAAGTGCTTGCAATGTCGGGCGGAGAATTTCTTCGCTATGATGGAAGCGCAAAAATAGTAAAGAGTGAGGAACTGGTGAATAAGGTTCGTGAAATTATGCCGCAGATTATGGAAATGTATGATAAGAACGGCTGGGAGATGGGACTTTTCTACCTTGAGAACGGTCATGCCGAAATCAGGGGGATGATGGATCTTAAGGAAGAGTTTGATGTATAGTAAGGCAAAGGAGTATGAAATATGCTAAAGATATACGGAAGCAAGATGTGCCCTGATTGCAGGGAATGTAAGAGGAATTTTGATATCAACAAAATAGAATATGAGTTTTTGGATGTTACGGAGTCCCTGAAGCATCTAAGGGATTTTTTGATTCTCAGGGACAGCAATCCCGTATTTGACAGACTGAAAGCCATTCATGATATAGGGCTTCCCGGAATTGTAAAGGAGGACGGAGAGGTTTTTACGGACTGGGAGAGCTATCTTAAGGAAAAGGGACTGCCAATCGTATATGAAGAGCAGGGGCAGGCGTGCAGCATAGACCATAAGGGGTGCTGATGTATCAGAATTAACGAGGAGAATTTGTTATGATAAAAACAACGATCGGAATTGACGGAATGATGTGCGGAATGTGTGAGACACATATTTCAGAGACTATAAGGAAATGTGTTCCGGAGGCAAAGAAGGTTTCTGCATCGCATAAAAAGGGATGTGCAGAATTTGTTTCGGAGAATGAGCCTGACAGGGAGAAGCTTAAAAAGGCTATAGACGAAACAGGTTACTCATGCCTTTCGATCGAGAGCGGGCCTTACGAAAAGAAAAAGCTGTTTGGAATATTTTAGGAAAAATAAATGGATGCGAAAAGTATAATCGGAATACTTATACCATTTGCCGGCACAAGCCTTGGAGCGGCAATGGTATTTGTCTTAAGAAAAAGCATTTCGGAGAATCTTCAAAAAATACTCACGGGCTTTGCGGCAGGAGTGATGGTCGCAGCGTCCTTTTGGAGTCTTTTGGAGCCATCGCTTGAAAGCAGCGAGGGCATGGGAGAGCTTTCCTTTCTGCCAGCAGCTCTGGGATTTTTGATAGGTGTGGGATTTTTATTATTGTTAGATATGGTAACGCCTCATATGCATTTCAACAATCAGGATGAGGGACCAAGCTCCGGGCTTAAGCGCACCACCAAGCTCATACTTGCAGTGACACTCCATAATATACCCGAGGGTATGGCTGTAGGAGTTGTGTATGCAGGCTTTATAAACGGAAGCTCCGGCATAAGCGCCGCAGGAGCCCTTGCTCTGGCTTTGGGTATCGCCATACAGAACTTTCCGGAGGGAGCCATCGTATCCATGCCTTTAAGGGCTGAGGGCATGGATAAGGGGAAAACCTTTTTGTTTGGAGTACTTTCCGGAGTTGTGGAGCCAATTGCCGCCTTCATCACGATTCTTGCCGCAGGAGCGGTCATTCCGTTAATGCCTTATTTCCTATCCTTTGCCGCAGGAGCGATGATGTATGTGGTTGTTGAGGAGCTTATTCCGGAAATGTCCGAAGGAGAACATTCAAACGCCGGAACTATTGCCTTTTCCGTCGGATTTGTGCTTATGATGATACTGGATGTGACGCTTGGATAACCAAAGAACTGTCATAGGATCTTTTACTTTCCGTATATACGGGAAAACTAACAGCCAGTAGGGGAATCGAACCCCTGTTTCCGCCGTGAGAGGGCGGCGTCTTAACCGCTTGACCAACTGGCCTTACCGCTAAAAAATGCTTTATTTTTTGCAAGCACTTGTATATAATAATATAAGGCTTGTAAAAATGCAAGCACTTTTTAAAAAAAGTTTTTTGAGAGGTAAGGATTATGACTCATGAGGAATTGATAGCCGACGGCTACAAGGCGTATGAGAATGAGGGCTTGGCGGTATACTGGAAGCCTTCGATATGCGCTCACGCCGGCGAATGCGTAAGAGGGGACGGAGAGGTGTTTAATTTTGCAAGACGTCCGTGGATAATACTTGACGAAGCCAAGAACGAAAAGGTTGCAGAGATTGTGTCGAGATGCCCTTCGGGAGCGCTTAAGTTCATCAAAAAGGGATAATGTAAAGGAGAGTTTATTATGGCGGACAGAGAGGAACTTATCAATTCATTGGCGAAATCAATGGGTGTCGGAAACTATATGGATACGAAATATGCGGCATCCAGATACGACAAGGGTACGGGGACACTGTACTGCGACGGATATATAATCACAAGCACCGTGATAAACGAGTCCCTTTCGTATTTCGAGACTATGAAGATGCGTGCGGACAAGGAAAACTCCGAAAATTCCCTGCACATGGCGCTCATATACAAGACTGCCATAGAAGCAATCAAGATGATGCAGGATACCCTTGAAAAAGAAAACTAATGCACTATCCCGTCATCATCTATTGTGACGTTTACTGAAATGCTTTCAAGATAGTCCAAGATACGGCGGCAGTCCTCATGGGTTGCCGCCGGCTTTGTAATAAAGCTTATCTGTGTTCCCGGAACAATCCTAAGCTTCACATCATCAATCTCACAGCTTAAGCTGTCGGAGGCTTTGAAAGGGTTTTTATAAGCTTTCCCAGAGATATGGAGCTCCACAAGCATTGTTTCCAAAGGTTTACCGTTAAACCAATAATTTCCCATACTGTATACTATGGGCTTCCCGTCATAATATTCAAACCCCTGCACGCAATGGGTGTGCGCACCGACTACAGCATCCGCTCCTGCGTCTATATACTCCTTTGCGCCGGTAATCTGTGCAGCTTCTAAAACCGTGGAATACTCCGTTCCCCAGTGGGGGAGCGCAATCACAAAATCGGCGTTCTTTCTTGCTTCCCTTATGCTTTCCAAGAAGAGCTCATTGTCGTAGCATCTCAATATTCCGGGTTCGGTTTCCGTAGCCTGCGGGGTCATCTGAAATTTTTCGGCTCTTGATGCGGCTACATAAGCCACGGTAATATCGCCGGCTTTAAGATATACGGGGGCTGACGCTTCGGAAAGGTTCATTCCGGCACCCACATACGGAATACCGGCATCCTGCAATGTACTCAAAGTATCGATAAGGGCATCCTTTCCGTAATCATAGACGTGATTGTTTGCAAGCCCCACTATATCCACGCCCATTTCGTGAAGATAATTCACGTTATCTGGATTTGCGCGGAAGGTATACATTTTTCCGTTCAGGGGCGCCCCTCTTAAGCTATAGGTAAATTCGTTGTTTATCCACATAATATCCGCATCGTTCATAAGACGCAGATACTCCGAATCTATGACGGAGGATAAGTCCCCTCCGTGATTTTTCAAGGTAGCCATAGTTCCCTGGGTATCATCAAAATTGATATCTCCTGCAAATGCGAGGGTTATATCGAAGGGCTCCTCTGCATCGGGAGGATTTGACGCCGCAATAAGCGCCGCCGACATAATGGCGAGTATGCTGTTTTTGAATACTGATATGTTCATATTTAAATATTATAGCAAACAAATGTATACTTGTGGAGAGAAATGTTTTGTGGTAGAATTGACAACGGTTTTAAGCTGGATTTCAAATTGATAGGAGGATACTTATGTTTGTCAATTCATTTTGGGCGCTGCTGCCCCCGATAATCGCAATAGTTCTTGCACTTATCACAAAGGAGGTTTACTCATCCCTCATAATCGGAATAATCGCAGGAGGCTTTCTGTATGCGGAGTTCAATCCTGTGGTTGCGATGAACCACATATTTGTCGACGGAATGATAGCGCAGCTATCGGATTCGTGGAATGTGGGAATACTTATATTCCTTGTGGTCTTAGGCACTATAGTGATGCTCATGAACAGGGCGGGAGGCAGCGCAGCCTTTGGCCGCTGGGCTTCCGAGCATGTAAAGACAAGAATAGGGGCGCAGCTTGCCACCATAGCTTTGGGATGTATAATCTTCATTGATGACTATTTCAACTGTCTCACGGTGGGCTCCGTTATGCGTCCGGTTACGGACAAGCACAAGGTGTCGAGAGAGAAGCTCTCATATCTTATCGACGCTACCGCTGCGCCGGTGTGCATTATCGCTCCCATATCCTCATGGGCTGCGGCTGTTACCGGCTTTGTGGACGGCGCCAACGGCTTGTCCCTCTTTATACACGCAATTCCCTACAACTTCTACGCATTCCTTACGGTTGCAATGATGCTTACGCTCACGATTGGAAATTTCGACTTTGGTCCTATGAAAAAGGCTGAGCTTCTGGGGCTTAAGAATGACGGAGAGGATGAGAGCCTCAAAAAACCCAGTATCACTGGGGCAGAGGATCAGCCCAATCCCCCCATATCCAGTAAGGGCAGGGTAATTCATCTTGTGCTTCCCATAGTAATGCTTATTGTGTGCTGTATAATCGGAATGATATATACCGGCGGATTTTTCGAGGGCGTGGATTTCGTTACGGCATTCTCGGAGTCCGACGCATCCGTAGGACTTGTCTACGGCTCATGCATAGCTCTTCTTCTGACTGTAATATTCTATGTATGCACAAGGGTGCTTTCCTTTACGGAGTGCATGAATGCGCTCCCGGAGGGCTTCAAGAGCATGGTGCCTGCGGTGCTTATTCTGGTATTTGCATGGACCCTAAAGAGCATGACTGATTCCCTCGGCGCAGGGGAGTATGTTGCGGAGCTTGTTAAGAATGTTGCGGACAACGGCATGATAATGGGCATGCTTCCGGCATTCGTATTTATCATCGGCGTATTCCTTGCCTTTGCGACAGGAACAAGCTGGGGGACCTTCGGACTTTTGATTCCGATTGTCGTAAATGTATTCGGAGCGGATACCTCAAATGAGCTTATGATAATCGCAATTTCCGCATGTATGGCGGGCGCTGTCTGCGGAGACCATTGCTCTCCCATCTCCGATACCACGATAATGGCATCGGCAGGAGCGCAGTGCGAGCATATAAAGCATGTTTCCACACAGCTTCCATACGCAATCACTGCGGCTGCGGTATCGCTTGTAAGCTATGTGATAGCGGGATATGTAAAGAACTGGCTGATAATGCTGCCTTTGGGCATTGTCCTGATGGTTGCGACATTGTTTGTGATTAAAAGGCTTCAGCCGAAGGAAGCATAATGGACATTGCCGTATATTTTTCTTGAAATACTGTGTAAAATAATTTATACTTTATTGCGTTGCATACCGCAATAGAATGCGCAGCATTTTAGGGCGGTCAGAGGAGGCAGATTTCTGCCGGATTATAAGGAGGAGATAATTATGAAGAAGCTATTAACAATCGCAGTTGCGTCAGCAATGGCAGTTTCTTTGCTTGCAGGGTGCGGCAGCGCTTCAGGCAGTGCAGGAAGCGGAAAGAAGTATGTCATCGCTACCGATACACAGTTCGCTCCCTTCGAGTTTACCGATTCCAACGGTAAGTTCGTAGGTATCGACGTGGATATTCTCGATGCCATAGCAAAGGATCAGGGCTTCGATTACGAGCTCAATTCCCTCGGCTTTGATGCTGCTTTGATTGCGGTGCAGTCAGGACAGGCTGACGGCGTTATCGCAGGTATGTCAATCACGGATGCCAGAAAGGAGACCTTTGATTTCTCCGAATCCTACTATGATGCGGAGGCTACCATGGCGACAGCGGTTGGAAGCGATATCGACGATTTCAATGCTCTCGCAGGAAAGAAGGTTGCTGTAAAGACCGGTACCAACGGAGCGGATTTCGCTAAGTCAATGCAGAGCTCAATAGGCTTTGAGATTACCGAGTTTTCAGATTCGCCCACAATGTATCAGGATGTAATCGCAGGCAACACCGACGCATGCTTTGAGGATTATCCTGTTATGGCATACAACATAAAGCTCGGCGCACAGCTTGAGATTCCCGACGGAGCACAGGGCGCAGGAACTCCCTACGGCTTTGCGGTAAAGAAGGGCGAGAATGCAGAGCTTCTTACCATGTTCGAGCAGGGACTTAAGAACATCAAGGCAAACGGCACCTACGACAAGATAATTGATTCTTACACGAAATAATTTTAATTTCAAAGGACGGTCTGCCTGCGCTTATCCATAGAGCGGATAGGCACAGGAGCCGTCCTTATGAATGTATAAGAAGCTTCGGAGGTTTACTGTGATAAGCATTATCGGGAATTATTGGCAGTTACTTTTGACATCTTTAGGTCAGACCTTATTACTCACATTATTATCCTTATTTTTCGCATTTATAATCGGACTGATATTCGGGCTTATGAATGTCAGCAAGAAAAAGATCCTTAATATAATCGGAGTAGTCTACGTGGACGGAATAAGGGGAGTACCCCTTATAGTTCTTGCGTATTTTGTATATTTCGGAGTCCCTGCGCTCATCAGAGCCTTGGGCGCTTCAAACTTCAAGCTGTCTGCGCTCGTTGCGGGCGTAATCTCACTTTCAATGAATGCGGGAGCCTATATGGCGGAAATATTCCGTGCGGGAATACAGAGTGTGGACAAGGGACAGATGGAGGCTTCAAGGAGTCTCGGACTTCCCTACGGCACATCCATGAGAAAGGTGGTGCTGCCACAGGCAATCCGCACAATGATACCTGCGATAATCAGTCAGTTCATCATATCCCTAAAGGACACCTCAATCCTCTCCGTGATCGGCTTCCCGGAGCTTACAAAGGCGGGAAACATAATGGTCGCAAATACCTTTGCCGCATTTCAGGTATGGGGAATCGTGGCGGTAATGTATATGGTTGTCATCATTACATTGTCACGGGTAGCCAAAAATCTGGAGAGGAAGCTTAGAAGGGAGGATGTGTGATGGATAGAGAGCCTGTAATCCATGTAAAGGATTTAAAGAAAAGCTTTGGAAGCTTGGAGGTATTAAAAAGCATAAGCGTCGATATATATGAGGGAGAGGTTGTGGTTATAATCGGTCCCTCGGGCTCCGGCAAATCCACTTTCCTTCGCTGCCTAAACCGTCTGGAGGATATTACGTCGGGAGATGTGAGGGTGCTTAACAACGATATTTCAAGCAAGCACATAAATATAAACAAGGTCAGGGAGAATATAGGTATGGTGTTCCAGCATTTCAATCTGTTCCCCCATATGTCCGTGCTTGAAAATATAACCATGGCGCCCACGACGCTTAAGCTTATGACTAAGGAAGAGGCGGAGAAGAAGGGCTTGGAGCTTCTAAAGACTGTAGGGCTTGAATCAAAAGCCTCCACCTATCCCGCACAGCTGTCGGGAGGTCAGAAGCAGCGTGTAGCGATAGCGAGAGCGCTTGAAATGAACCCTAAGATAATGCTCTTTGACGAGCCAACAAGCGCACTTGACCCCGAGATGGTGGGAGAGGTGCTAAACGTAATGAAGGAGCTTGCAAAGGAGGGGATGACTATGTGTATCGTGACACATGAGATTGGCTTTGCAAGGGAGGTCGCAAGCCGTGTGATCTTTATGGACGGCGGATATATCATAGAGGAGGGAACACCGGATGAGGTGTTCAATAACCCCAAGGAAAAGAGGACGATAGATTTCTTAAACAAGGTGTTGTAAGGAGCTTTCAGACATGAAGAAAATCATCACAATATCAAGGCAGTTTGGAGCCTGCGGCACTACGATAGGACGGGCGGTGGCGGAGAAGCTGTCCTATGAATTTTATAACAAGGCGGTGGTATTAAACGCCCAGAAGGATTCAAATATTGATATTTCGGATCTGGTTGAGTTCGACGAGAAGGTGCCTATGGACTTTTCCTTCGGAGAGTCGATTTTTGAATTTACCAACAAAAAGCTGTCGGACAGGCTTTTTGCCGCACAGAGCGATGTGATAAAGAAGATGGGGGAAAAGGGAAAGTGTGTCATTGTAGGCAGGAACAGCAATTATATCCTGCGGGAATTTGATGATGTGCTCAACGTATTTATCTATGCAAACGAGGAGTTCCGTTTAGCGCATATGAACGAGATGCACCCGGAGTACACGGGGGAAAATATGCTAAAGCGCCTTAAGCAGGTCGACAAAATCCGTGAGAAGTATTGCAAATACTATACAAAGCAGGAGTTTACCGACTGCAGGAACTACGATATATGCATAGATGTGGGGAGCATAGGCATAGATAATGCTGTGGAGCTTTTGTACGGATTGGCGGTAAAATAATGAGATATGTGCTTAACGCTTCGGAGATGAAGCGTGCGGATGAAAATACAATAGAAAAAATCGGAATTTCAGGGGCTGTCCTTATGGAAAGGGCGGCTCTTGCGCTTCTGCGGGCAATACAGGGGATTGACAAAAAGCTTCATCCCGTAAAAAACGCACTTATAGCCGTTGGTGTAGGCAATAACGGCGGAGACGGGCTTGCGCTTGCAAGGCTTTTATTAGATAGCGGAGTATGTGTTGATGTCCTGATAATCGGAGATGAAAATAAGGCCACGCCACAATGGAGGGAAGAGAGAAAAATCCTTGAAAGCGTGCGGCAAAATATAAAAAGCGGGCTCGACGCTTCGGATAAGGAAAAATACGGAAATATAAACATTTTAAAATGTGATGAAAACGCTCTTTTGGCGCTTAAAGAAAAGCGTTATGACCTTATAGCGGATGCCATATTCGGAGTGGGGCTTAAAAGGGACGTGGAAGGATTATACGAAAAGCTTATTGAGTGTTTAAATCTTATGCAGGGAACCAAGCTTTCCGTGGACATTCCAAGCGGCGTGAGCGCAGATGACGGAAGCATCAAAAACTGCGCATTTAAGGCGGATATGACAGTTACCTTCGGCTTCCTAAAGAGGGGACTTTTGATGTATCCCGGGTGTCTCTGTACGGGAGAGGTCATAGCTGCGGATGTGGGGATAAATGAGTATGCCTTCTGCGGTGACTTCCCTGAGATGTTTATGCTTGATGGAGAGATAAGGGAAATAATGCCGTACAGGCGTCCCGACGGGCACAAGGGGACCTTCGGGAAGGTGCTCTTAATAGCAGGCAGCAAAAATATGGCGGGAGCGGCAGTGCTTTCCGCAAGGGCAGTGCTTCAAAGCGGCGCAGGAATGGTAAAGGTATTATCCTGTGAGGAAAACAGGGTAATTATGCAGACGGCGGTGCCGGAAGCCATGTTTGGCACATATGATGAGCTTGAAGCTGCGCTCAAATGGGCGGATGTAATAGCGATTGG
The DNA here is from genome assembly GCA_017483735.1 of Lachnospiraceae bacterium. Classification (GTDB taxonomy): domain Bacteria; phylum Bacillota; class Clostridia; order Lachnospirales; family Lachnospiraceae; genus RGIG4856. Next base: position 30,132 of record JAFUVF010000062.1, read on the forward strand.
CTGCGGTATACAAAAAGGGGATGAAGCCGGAAAAATCCTGTATGATGCGATAAACAAATCAAGGCTCCCAATCGTCATAGATGCGGACGGACTCAATATTTTGTCGTCTGACGAAGAGATTTTTGAAGCTCTGTCGGAGGAGGGGAAAAGAGGAAGAGGTATCATACTTACGCCTCATATTGCGGAGCTAAAAAGGCTTGTAAAATACAATGACGATTTCAAAACGGACAATGAGCTTATAGCTGCGGCAGGGGCGCTTTCAAGAGAATTAAACGCCGTAGTCGTCGCAAAGAATGCAAGAAGCTATGTGGTAAAGGACAAGGAGCCTGTATGCATATCCGTCAGGGGAAATAATGCGGCAGCCACGGCAGGAAGCGGAGATGTGCTCGCAGGCTGTGTGGCGGGAATATTTGCGCAGATTATAGGCGGAGCGGATATAAGAGGAGGAAGCTTCTCGTATCTGGCTGCATGTATCGGTGTGAATGTCCACGGAGAGGCGGTAAAGAGGGCTTCACTTATAAAGGGGGATTATGCCGTAACCGCAAAGGATATAGCGGAGAATATCGGGGTGGTACAGGAGAATAATTATGAAAATAAGGCTTGAACATCTCACAAAGAGATTTCCTAATCGCAACAAAAAGATAAAGACAGAGGTGGTTGCGGTAAATGATTTTGATATTGAGATACCGGACGGGAAGCTCATAGGACTTTTGGGACCGTCAGGGTGCGGCAAGTCCACGGCGCTCAACTTAATCTGCGGATTGGAGGCACCGTCCGAGGGGCGCATCTATTTCGGAGATGAGGATGTGACGGACATTCCTCCGGAGAAGAGGGGTGTCGGACTGGTATTCCAGAATTATGCGCTGTATCCGCATCTTACCGTAAGGGAGAATATTATTTTCCCGCTTCAGAACCTGAAAGGGGATAAAAAGCTTACAAAGGATGAAATGAACAGAAAAGCTGAGGAAGCGGCGAGGCTTGTGCAGATAGAAAATCTGATGGACAGGCGTCCGGGGGAGATGTCTGGCGGGCAGCAGCAGAGAGTAGCAATCGCAAGAGCTCTTGTTAAGATGCCGAACGTGCTTCTTTTGGATGAGCCTTTATCCAATCTCGATGCAAGATTGAGATTGCAGACAAGGGAGGAATTGTCACGCATACAGAAGGAAACAGGCATAACGACCATATTCGTGACCCACGATCAGGAGGAGGCAATGAGTATCTCCGATATGATAGTGGTTATGAAGGACGGAGTGATAAATCAGACCGGGGAGCCGCAGAAGGTTTATGATGACCCGGTAAATCTATTTGTGGCAAAGTTTCTGGGGACGCCCCCCATAAATGTATTTGAGGGGGAGGTAAGAGATAATAAGCTTTATGTCGGAGAAAATGATATTCTTGATATAAAGGGAGCAGACGACAAAAAGGTATATGTGGGAATAAGACCGGAGGGCTTTGTGTTAAATCCGGCAGGAAGGCTTAAATGCAAATTCGTAAGGGTTGAGGTAATGGGACGTGACACAAGTGTCATTGCGACAAATGAGGCATTTTTGGGAGAGAGCATAAGGGCTATAATTCCCACCGAGGAAAAGAAGGAACCTGCAGACGGTGTTGTATGCTTTGATGTCAAGCCCTTTAAGGTGCTTATCTTTGACAGAGAGACGGAGGAGAGGATTTATTTTGAAGCCTGAATTAAAGAAAAATGTAAGAGCATGGCTGTATCTTCTCCCTGCGGTGGCTTTTCTTGCCGTATTTATGGTGTATCCGCTGATTGACGTGGTAATATACTCCATGGAGGAGGGATATAATTTTGCCTCACAGACCTACAGGGGGACGGGATTATATAATTTCAGATTTGTGTTAAGAGACCCGTATTTCCTTCAGGCGCTCAAAAATACGTTTATCATTGTAATAATTACGGTTCCAATCTCAACAGGTTTGGCGCTTTTGATTGCAGTGGTCTTAAGCTCAATAAAGAAATTAAGGGAGCTGTATCAGACGGTGTTCTTTTTGCCGTATGTCACAAACACTCTGGCGGTGGGGCTTGTCTTTATGATACTTTTCAAGAAAACGCCCTACTCCGACGGAATGATAAATCTTTTGATAAAGCTTTTCGGAGGAAGCGCAGTTGACTTTATAGACGGCCCATACGCCGCAAAGATGTTTATAATGTGCTTCTATACGATTTGGGTGGTAATGCCCTTTAAGATACTAATACTTACAAGCGCACTTGCATCGGTAAATGAAATATATTACAAGGCTGCAAGAGTGGACGGTACATCGCCCTTCAGGGTGTTTTACAGGATTACCCTGCCTATGATATCGCCCATAATATTTTATCTGATAATTACGGGCTTTATCGGGGCATTCAAGGCTTATTCGGACGAGGTGGCATTATTCGGAACAAACTTAAATGCGGCGGGGATGAATACCATTGTGGGATATGTGTACGATATGCTCTATGGGGACAGCGGCGGTTATCCCTCCTATGCGGCAGCGGCGGCGCTCATATTGTTCGCCATTGTCTTTACCATAACAGCGATAAATCTGATGGTAAGTAAGAGTAAGGTTTATTATAAATGAGTAATATAACTATGGAAAATAAAACGATAGACACCCAAAAAATAAAGAGGACGGAACGCATAAAAAAGGCGGTTCTTTATCTGCTTCTTACACTGTGGAGCATCATTGTAATATTTCCGTTCTACTGGATGATACTTACCTCGGTTAAAAGCTACAGCGCATACAATTCCGAGTATGTGCCGAAATTCTATACGCTCTCTCCGACGTTAAAAAACTATATTGATGCCTTTACGGCAGTGCCGCTTTCGAGATATTTTTTCAATACGTTTATATTCACTGTGGTTACCACGGCGATAATGATGGTGGTGGTCGTCCTTTCAGCATTTGCCTTTGCGAGACTTGATTTTAAGGGAAAGGACATAGTCTTTGCGCTGTTCCTGTCGTTGATGATGATACCGAATGAGCTCGTAGTCATCACTAATTTTGTGACCATCACTAATCTGGATATGAGAAATTCATATATCGGACTTATACTTCCCTCGGTTACCTCGGTATTTTATATTTATTTTCTTAAGGAGAATTTTGAACAGATACCGGAGGAATTGTACAAGGCTGCGAAGGTGGACGGCACATCGGATTTCAAATATCTTCTTAAGGTTATGATACCCATATCACGCCCGACGATTGTGACCATTGCGATATTGAAGGTTATAGAGTGCTGGAACTCATATGTATGGCCGAGATTGATCACGGATAAGCAGGAGTATTACCTTGTGTCAAACGGCATACAGGAGATAAGGGAAAACGGCTTCGGAAGAGAGAACATCCCTGCCATGATGGCGGCGGTTGTGGTCATTTCCGTGCCTCTCATTGTGCTTTTCTTAATCTTCCACAACAAGATTATGGAGGGCGTTTCAAGGGGAGGTACGAAGGGATGAATATGATTAAAAAATCTATAAAAAACGCTTTGTCCGTACTTACCGGCGCATTGCTCATATGTACTCTTAGCGCATGCCACGGGTCAAAGGGCTTAAAGGAATTTGAGATACCTGCGGAGTTTGACGAGAGCAAAAATTATGAGATAACCTTCTGGGCAAAAAACGATACAAATGTGAACCAGACGAGGATTTACGAAAAGGCAATCTCTGATTTTGAAGCGCTGTATCCGAATATAAAGATAAGCTTACGCCTCTATACGGATTACGGGCGCATATATAATGACGTGATCACAAATATTTCAACGAACACCACACCCAATGTCTGCATAACCTATCCGGATCATATAGCAACCTATATGACCGGGATGAATACCGTCGTGCCCATGGATGAGCTTTTGACAGATTCCGATTACGGGATGAACGGAAGACTGATAAAGTTCGAGGCGCCTTCTGCAGATGAAATAGTGCCTGAATTTTTGGAGGAGTGCAGGATTGGAGAACATTATTATGCCCTGCCCTATATGCGTTCCACCGAGGCATGCTATATAAACAAAACCTATGTGGAGAAGCTTGGCTATGAGGTTCCGGATATGCTTACCTGGGATTATATATGGGAGGTTTCGGATGCGGCGACAAAGAAGGATAAGGACGGAAATTATCTCATAAACTCCCAGAAGGTAATGATCCCCTTTATCTACAAATCAACCGACAATATGATGATACAGATGTTAAAGCAGTATGGCGGAGGATATTCCGACGAAGACGGAAGCATATATATTTTCAACGATACGACCAGGGAGATTTTGAAGGAGATTTCAAGGCATGTTGATAACGGAGCCTTCTCCACCTTTAAGATATCAAGCTATCCTGCCAATTTCCTGGATGCAGGACAGTGCATTTTTGCCATTGATTCCACGGCGGGCTCCACATGGATGGGAAGCAAGGCGCCATTGTCGGATATAAGCGCAGACAAGGTTGTTGAATTTGAGACCGCTGTACGCCCTGTGCCGCAGTTTGACGTAAATGCGCCCAAGATGATATCTCAGGGTCCCTCAGTCTGCATATTTAACAAAGCCGACAGCGGAGAGGTGCTGGCAAGCTGGCTCTTTACACAGTACCTTCTCACCAACGACGTGCAGATTGCCTATGCGGAGACGGAAGGCTATGTCCCCGTGACCTCAAAGGCTCAGAATTCGGATGAATACAGGGAGTACCTGGGCATAGAGGAAGAGAGCGGAGTGGAGCATTACGAGATAAAGCTTAAGGCGACCAGGCTTTTGCTTTCAAATATAGACAACACCTTTGTCACTCCTGTTTTTAACGGCTCGGCTTCCCTTCGTGACGCTGCGGGGCAGATGATTGAGAATGTGACAAAATCGATACGCAGAAAAGAAAAGGTGGATGATGATTATTTTGACAAATTATATACGGATATAAAGGCGTTGTACCGTCTTGAGGAGGCGGGGAGCAGAGGCGCAAGCGCAGAAACCTCGAATGCGGAGGATGATCTGGGCAGGCTTCCTATGGCATCCGTAATGCTCATTGTATCGCTTGTTACGGCGTGGGCGATAATGGGAGGCATTACGCTTTACAAATATCTGTTGAAAAAGCAATGAAAGTTATATATAATTAGGTGCGTAGCATTTTGGGGTAAGCGTAAATTCCGCTTACGACAAGAAGGAAAGCAGGGAAGGGGTTTATTATGAAAAAGTTACTTGCGTTAATGCTTACGGGAGCAATGGTGCTTTCGATGGCGGCATGCGGAGGAAAGTCGGGAAATGGCGGTTCCGACGTAAAGGGCGAGGGAGTTATGACCTATGCCGAGTATATTGCGGCGCCCGTTGATTCTCCGGTTGTTGTGGAGACCTATGTGCAGGCAAAGCAGTCATGGTGGGAGGATAAGGCAACCGTCTATACTCAGGACAAGGACGGCGCATATTTCCTTTATGACATGGTATGCTCACAGGAGGATTACGACAAGCTTACTCAGGGTACCAAAATAAAGGTTACGGGATATAAGGCAGAGTGGTCCGGAGAGATTGAGATTGCGGATGCCACCTTTGAGATCGAGGACGGAAATTATGTGGCAGACGCCTTTGATGCCACCTCGATTTTGGGGAATGAGGCAGAGCTTTTGAAGCATCAGAACGAATACTTTACCGCAAAGGGACTTACAGTTGAGGCTATCGGGGACGGCAGCAGCGCATATCTTTACAAGTGGGACGGCTCCGGTCAGGATGGAGATGACCTTTACTTCAATGTTTCTCTTGATGGAAAGACCTACAGCTTTACCGTAGAGAGCTATCTTACCGATTCTTCCAGCAAGGTATACGGAGATGTAAAGAATTTAAAGGTCGGAGATACCATTGATGTGGAAGGCTATCTGTATTGGTACGAGGGAGTTAATCCCCACATAACCTCTGTAACGGTTAAATAATTAAGGCAAAACCAAAACACGACAGTGCGATAAATACGGCGGTACGGCAATAGCCGTGCCGTCTTTTGATAAAAAAGCCGGAAGGGTAATTAACTGATGATAACGGAAGTACGTATATCAAATCTCGATGACCTGATGCCTCTTATTACCGAGCAGGATTACAGAGAGGATCTTCACAGAAACAGAAGCTCCTATGTATACAGGGGGATGCCGGATACCTCGTTTAAGATGGTAACGAGCCTTACAAGGAACTGCAAGAACCTGCAAAAGAGTCTGGAGCCTGCCATATTGGAGAATTTTGCCAAATATGCGGTAATTGATGAGCCTACAATAGCGCAGTCCGTGTGGAAGCAGATGATTCTGGGACAGCATTACGGACTGCCTACAAGACTGCTTGACTGGACACACTCAGCTCTGGTGGGACTGCACTTTGCAACCTCAGAGGAAAATATGGAGAATATGTCGGCGCATGACTGTATGGTGTGGCGCATTGATATGACGGAGATTGTGTCTATACTTCCGAAAAATTATCAGGATTTGGTAAATGCGAAGCGCTCCACAATCTTTTCCGTGGATATGCTAAAGGAGGTCACGGGAAACAGCCTTGAAAGGTATGATGCGGATATGGGGGACTCCGCAATGGTAATAATAGAGCCGCCCTCCGTCAATTCGCGCATCATCAACCAATATTCCTTCTTTGCGGTGGTGCCTATAGAGATAAGCGATGTGGAGAGCTTTCTCGACAAGTATACAAACAATACCGTAAAATATGTAATAGATAAAAGGCTCAGATGGAGAGTACGGGATATGCTGGATCAGCTGAACATCAGCGAGAGAATTGTGTATCCGGGACTCGGGGGCTTGTCAAAATGGATAGCAAGGCATTATTACGTCAAATAAAAGGAGAAGGCTATGACGGATGAAAGACCTAAACGCACAGTGGAATATTCACAGGTGGAGAATCTGCATGTCATAAGGCATGAGGACTTAAACGGGACAGGGAGATTATATGGCGGAAGACTGCTATCATGGATAGACGAGACTGCAGCCACCTGCGCCCAGAGACACACAGGACTGGAAATAACCACGGCGTCAATAGACAATCTGACCTTCAAACGAGGCGCATATGTGAATGATATAGTTGTGCTTGTGGCGAGAGTAACCTATGTGGGAAAAACCTCCTGCGAGGTCAGGGTGGATTCCTATGTGGAGGATAACGAAGGCTACAGGCATGTAATAAACCACGCATATCTTACCTATGTCGCAATTACCAGAGAGGGAAGGGCAATACCCATTCCATACGGACTGGAGCTTACAAAGGAGAATGAAAAGATGGAATGGGAGGGTGCAATCCTACGGAGAGAGAACAGGAAGAACAGAACAAGCCAGGGATTCTAAAGGAAAAGCAGGAGTATGAGTAATTCAAATACAGTTGTGACGCTTAAAAAGGGAGAAGGACGTACACTTAAGTCGGGCGGCTTATGGGTGTATGACAATGAGATTGCGGACATTAAAGGGCATTTTAAAAACGGCGATATAGTGTATCTGGAGGATTTTGACGGATATCCTTTGGGAAAGGGCTTCATCAACCAAAATTCCAAAATACGTGTGAGGCTTATGACAAGAAATGTGTCACAGGAAATAGATGATGCATTCATAAAAATGCGTGTAAGAAAGGCCTGGCAGTACAGGAAGGATACTGTAGATACAGGAAGCTGCCGTATAATTTTCGGGGATGCGGATTTTCTTTCGGGACTTGTCGTGGACAAGTTTTCGGATGTACTTGTGGTGCAATCGCTTGCGCTTGGTATGGAGCGATACAAGCTTAAGATAGTTGAGACATTAAAGGAAATCCTCAAGGAGGACGGCATATACATAAAGGGTGTGTATGAGAGAAGCGATGTAAAGGAGCGTGAGAAGGAAGGGCTTGAAAGGATTAAGGGATTTATCGGAGATGAATTTAACACCGATGTGGAGATAGTAGAGAACGGTGTGAGATACATCGTAGATGTAAAGGACGGGCAAAAGACGGGATTTTTCCTGGATCAGAAATATAACCGTCTTGCAATACAGAAGCTTTGTAAGGGGAAAAGGGTTCTTGACTGCTTTACGCATACAGGGTCATTTGCGCTTAATGCGGGAATCGCCGGTGCCCAAAGTGTGCTGGGAGTAGATGCATCGGAGCTTGCAATCAAACAGGCAAAAGAGAATGCTAAGCTTAACGGCTTGGAGAATATAGTAAGCTTTGAATGCGAGGATGTGTTTGAGCTTCTGCCTGCACTTGATAAGGATGGGAAAAAATTTGATGTGGTAATCCTTGACCCTCCCGCATTTACAAAATCCAGAAGCTCAGTCAAGAATGCGATAAAGGGGTATCGCGAGATAAACTTAAGAGGCATAAAGCTTGTAAAGGACGGCGGATATCTTGCCACATGCTCCTGCTCGCATTTTATGGATGAGGAGCTTTTTAAAAAGACTATCGGACAGGCGGCACAGAATGTACACAGGAGATTAAGACAGGTTGAATTTAAGACGCAATCTCCGGATCATCCGATACTCTGGGCTGCGGATGAAAGCTATTATCTTAAATTCTTTATTTTTCAGGTGCTGGATTTTTCGTGAATATAAGATACTATGATTAAATTATAAGATGAAAAAAGAAAAGATACGTGATTCATTACGATTCAGGATTGATAATCAAGGTGTAAATTTGGGGTTAAATTTATGGGAAAATTATTGCAAAATATTGATGAGCGTAATATTATATTCCTATAAAGAAGAAGGAAGGTGCGACTATGCCTAGCATAAAACCGGTTTCAGCATTAAAGAATTATACAACTATAGTTAACGAAGTAACTTATGGAAATAGAGTATATTTTACAAAGAATGGTCATGGAACCTGCGCTTTAGTTGATATTGCCGAGCTTGATGAACTTGATAAACAAAAAGCACTTTTGCAGCTAATGACGAAATTAGCAGAAGCTAAAGTGTCTGTAAGAGAAGAAGGTACTATTTCTGCCGATGATCTTGAGAAGGAGCTTGGATTGTAATATGAAATACAAGTTGGAATATTCTCAGATTGTTCGTCGAAAGTTAAAGGCTTTGAAAGCATATTTAACGGAGCAATATGGAGAAGAACCTGCAAAAACGGCAATAAAAATAATTACCAATAGAGCAAGAGGTCTTCAAAAGAATCCAAATCTGGGTGTGGACTTATCAGCTAAATATGATATTGACACTGATTTCAGAGAGCTTTTTGTTAATCATAATCATTTGTTTTATTATAAGGACGGAGATACGATCATTATTGCAGAGATGTTTGGAGAAAAAGAAGATTTCATGTATCAGCTTTTTGGAATCTCTGGTCGTACACAGGAATCTATCGATTACTGGGGAGAGTAGGATCCTTTTTTAGAGCCGGGGATAAGAGGTTTGTCTATTTCACATAGAAAGCACCGGATTTGCCTGAAAACGGCGGGTTCGGTGCTTTACTATAATTTATTGCTTGACAATATATTTTTGATATAATAATATACAAAATATATAGTATTAAATTTATGGAGGATATTGAAGTGAGAAACAGAATGATTTTGTTACTTGCCATGCTGACGCTATTTATTGCTTTTTCCCTTTCCGGATGCGGACTTTCAGACCCTGCGGCGGTGGTTTCGATCGATGGGAATGAGTTTTTGCTTGACGCAACAGTAAGGGATATAACGGATGCCGGATTTGCGTTAAGCCTGGGAAGCAAAGTGTTAAGCAAGGTTGACTATCCGGAAATAGAAGCAAGGATTATGGCGGAGGATGCGTTTAATATACTTACGGATGATTTGGAGAGTACGCATGTGTTCATCCGGGTATATAATCCTGACAACAAAGCAGCGAATCTTATGGACTGCAAGGTATATGAATATGTGCTTGACTATGATGCATATTCATATTATGACGGGAAGGGTGTGGACGTCACATTAAACGGCATAGATTTTGAATTTAAGGATTGTGCGGAAACAGCCGAAAAGCTGGGGGAAGCAGGCTTTAAATTTGACAAGGCTGATGTCGAAGCATTCTGCGAAAACGATAAGTACGGGAAATCTATTATAAGCGCAAAGGGGCTTCACGGCATGCATCTTTCGATTGCACATGATTACGATTATCATAAGGAGGTAGTCAGAGTAAATAAATTTGATTTGACAAAGAAGCTTAAATTTAAGATTGTACAGTAAAGGGGGACATATAATGACAATATTCTACAGGTACTATCGCTATTCGGGACTTGCAACATTTATTTCGATTATCGCAAATATAGGTGCAGTGGTATCCATACTTGCAGCCGCCTATTGTGTGTTGATTGTAGAAAACAGGGTAATGGGGATTACTCTTGGAATTATACTCGCATTACTTGCGGCGTTTCTCTTTGTCTATGTGGGAAGAATAATGACTGACAGGCTCTCAAAAAAATGGGGAGAGAAAAACGTGGAGAGAAAGGTATTGGTTGCGTATGAATACTGCCACGACAATCCGGAGGAATATGACAGAGTAGCCACATTAAATCCGAAATTTGCGCAAAAATATATGAAGGATGAAAACGGAAGGATTGTTAAGAGAAAATAGAAAAGGATAAAAAATATGAAAAAGGTATTGATGGACAAAAGAGAACAGCGCATAATGCAGCTTCTGTGGGAGCAGGAGAATGGGGAAGCCTTGAGCGTGGCGGATTTTGAGCGACTCTTTGCGGGAGAGAAAATCAGCAGACCCACTATTTTTAAGGCGCTTCAGTCGCTTATGGAAAAAGGATATGTAAGTGTTGCGGGTCTTGAACCTGCCGGAACGGTATACGCAAGGAAATACGAGCCTCAAATCACAAGGGAGGAATATGCCGCAGTCGTTCTTCAAAAAAACGGTATCGGCTCTGCTTCCCTGGGAAGTCTGGCGCTTGCAATGCTAGGCAATGAAAAGGATGGGAAGCGTGATGAAAATAAAGATGCAGAGCTTATCCGTGAGTTAGAAGAGATAATCGAGCGTATCAGAAAGGGATAACTTAAGCATGGTACCTGTGCCGAAGCATTATTATATAGGCATTTTTCATATTCTTTACGAGATCCTGTCAAAAAGGGATAATCCTTTGAGCGGATATTCCATAATGTCCTGCCTTTTGTGGCAGGGAATCTTTCTGTTAATCTTTGTCGGATTAAGCAGCCACAAGGACATCAGAAAATATATCGGAAACAGGGAAGTCTTATTTATAATTCTGTTATTTGTTTTTGGCTTATTTTTCCCGGTTGATATTCCGCAGCAGAAGGTAATTTGTGCCAATTGGCTAAAGCCCATAGGAAATATTCTCAGAAGTTCAGTATATGAGGATATAAGGGTAATGGATATCCTACTGTTTTTGTGGATTGTCGGCATTATGCTCCAGGCTCTAAGGTATATTATGACAATCATAAAAGTGAATGGGATAAAGAAAAGGCTTCCTATGGAGGAGATTGCAGTGCCTGAGTCTGCAGCATATTTTTTGCCTGCAGGCACAAAAGTATATATCTGCTATGGAATTTCGGTGCCAATGAGTTTACGCTGGCAAAAAAGGATGATATTGATACCCAATAAAAATTACACCGAAAAAGAAATATACCATATAATACGGCATGAAGCCATGCATTTAAAGCTGCATGACCATAGTATAGTGTTATTGACGGAAATTCTGTGCATAGTGTATTGGTGGAATCCCTGTGTTTATATTCTTAAGCGCAATGTCACGAAAAATCTTGAAATAAGATGTGATATGGAGGCTGTAAGGGGGATGGATAAGGATGAGAAGATAGAATATATGAAATCGCTCGTTACTGTATTCAAGGAAAGGCATGGCGGTTTGTATGCGGGGCTTGGTCTTTTGGGAAAGAAAAAATATATAAGGACGGAAATAAAGGAACGGTTTTTGGTGCTCGAGACAGAGCTTTCAGAGGGGAAGCACAGCTTTTCCCATGCATTGGTTTTGGTGTTCAGTATCGCAATTATGTGTATGTCGTACAGGTATGTGCTTTCTCCGCTCTATATGCCCGGAGAGTATACAAGCGAATATTCAGGAGATGTGTTTACTCCCTTTGGGGAATACGTGGGAACATTGGGAGATATGGATGCGTCGATTGAAGCCTTGATTGCCGTGGATGACGCTTCCTATATCACGGATTATGGGGATGGTCTGTATACTATTCACAATGTGTTTAATGAGCAGGTAATTTCGGAGGAATGGGCAAAGGCACTTTCAGAGTCGGGAGTGAGAATCGAAAAGAATATCAAAAGCAGATAGAACAATCTTACTAATAATTAAAAATAAGAAAATATGTCAGTAATACTTCACTAGTATAAAAAAATATGTTATCCTCATATTGATATATCGATACGGAGGGTATAGAACAATGAATGAGGACAGAGAGATTAATCTTATCAGCCTTTTCTTTCATATTTTGAGGGAGTGGA
>JAFUVF010000006.1 GCA_017483735.1 Lachnospiraceae bacterium
ATACAGCATATAGCGGAGGAGCTGCATAATTACATTATAATCCGTTTCCGATTTATGTTCAATAAGAGTTATCATAAACAGATTATCCCCTTTGGGAAGGTGCACCTCCTTTACAACATCCGCATTTCTCTCCTCCGTAAACATTGGGATGAAGCGTTCCGTCACATCCACGATATCCTCCGCTTTCACGTCCTTTAAGATATCAATGTCCGAGTAATCCCTAAGAAGCTGGGCGCATAAGGCGGCATTGCCGAATATCAGCTTTGCCCCGCTGTCCGATGCCTTTGAATTTGAGATTGTTTCTCTTACTTTGCCTGTCTTGTTCATATACAAAAACCTCCCATGATTATTATCCTGACACAATACCACAGAAGGCGTTTTCCTAGTCAAAAACTTCACGAAATGTGAAGAAATAATTTTTTCTGTTCACGAAGTGTGAAAAAAATTTTTTCTGGATATGCTTTTATTTAAGTATCTAAAACTTCCCACCCCAAAAGCGGGAAGTTTTAATTGATTACCTTTTCATAATTTCTATATCACTCCCACAGCCTTCAACAGCAGTATCAGCAGGAGTATGGGTGCGATAAACCTTACCATTACGATATAGAGACCTTTTCTTGTAAATTTCTCGCCGTTCTTTGTAATCTCGGCTATCATTGCCTCCGGCTTAAGTACCCACCCTACAAGTATGCAGGTTCCGATGGCTACGATTGGCATAAGCAGGTTGTTGCTGACATAGTCAAATATGTCGAGTATCTGCGCCACTGCTCCGTTTGGAAGCGTGATTTCAAAATAAAATCTGTTGTACCCCAGACACACGATTATCCCCAGCACAAGTGCGATAAACCCTTCAAGCAGGGTCGCCCGCTTCCTGTCCAGTTTAAACTGATCCATAAAGCTTGACACGATTGCCTCGAGAATGGAAACGGCGCTGGTTGTGGCGGCAAATAGCACCATTGCAAAGAAAAGGCAGCCTATCACATTCCCTATTACACCCATTTCGGCAAACACCTTCGGCAGGGATATAAACATAAGTCCGGGACCCGAAGCCTGCATCCCCTCTCTTCCCATAAACACATACACTGCAGGGATTATCATCACGCCCGCAAGAAAGGCTATTCCGGTGTCGAAAATCTCTATCTGCCCGATTGCCTTTGAAAGATTGGTATCGTCCTTCATATAGGAGCCGTAAGCTATCATTATACCCATTGCGACGCTTAGGCTGTAGAAAAGCTGCCCCATGGCATCCATAAGAGTGGAAAAGAATGTTGTTACGGTAACACTTTCCATATCCGGCACGAAGAGAATTTTTAATCCTTCAAGTCCGCTCCTTGTGATTCCTTCCGTATCTGTGTGGTTTATGGTAAGAGCAAATACGGCTATGAAAAGTATCAGCACCACCAGTATAGGCATAATAATCTTTGAAAACTTTTCAATCCCCTTATCAACGCCTCCAAGTACCACCACCATAGTGAGAAACAGGAATACTATTGTCATACCTATAGGTGTGGATGTATCGGTTATAAAGCCCGTAAAATATCCGTCCTCGGCAGTCTGAGCTCCGGAGCCTGTCAGAAAGGCAAGAAAATACTTCACTACCCATCCGCCGATTACGCAATAATAGGGCATTATCATCATGGGTATCACGCACGCCAGTATTCCTAACGGCTTCCATTTTTTGTTCAGCACTCCATACGCCGTGAGAGGGCTTTGCTTGGTCTTTCTTCCTATAGACACCTCTGTTGTAAGAAGCGCAAAGCCAAAGGTCAGCGCAAGCACCAGATAGATTACGAGGAAGAGTCCGCCTCCGTCCCTTGCGGCAAGATACGGAAATCTCCATATATTCCCCAAGCCGACTGCGCTTCCCGCAGCAGCCAGCACAAATCCTATCGAACCGGTAAAAGAATTTCTGTCATTATTCATTGCATCTCTCCTAGCACTGTTTTTGACTTATTTTAGCTTGCTTCCCGCTTTTCGTCAATGTATACTTTAAAGAAACGGAGGAATATCATGAATAAAATAAACCCTTTTTCTAAAATACTGCTGTCCGCATCAAGCCTGTGCTTTGCCTTTGTTTTATCGTTACTGCCTGCCTTCATATCGAGGGCTGCAAGGGATATTGATTATCTTGCGGAATACGAGGCAATCAGATATTCTGCCAACGACGGTCTCGTCTCTGCGGAGATAAATACCGTGGTTCAGACCATAGACGGCTATATTTGGGTGGGCACCTATTCGGGGCTATACAGGTATGACGGCGTGCATTTTGAAAAGGTAATTTTGGATGAGCGTATATGTAATGTTATGGTGCTGTATGTGGACTCCAAAAAAAGGCTCTGGATCGGCACCAACGACAGCGGGCTGTTCTGCTATGAGCCAGAGAGCGGAAGCATAGAGCTGTACGATACTGACAACGGGCTTTCCTCCTACTCCATCCGCTCCATAGCTGAGGATGACGACGGAAATATATACGTGGGGACGGTCTCCTTTATGACTGTCATAGACCACAAGGGCACTGCAAGGTGTCTTGATACTCTCGATGATATAGTGGGCGTACGCTCGCTTTCCCATATTGGCGGCAATGTCATTGCCGGAGTGACAAACGGTGGACTTCTGTTTTTTATAAAGGATGATACGATTCTGGATAAAAGGGAAAACGACCGGGAGGGCATATACTATACCTTTGTAAGCCGCGGCTCGGAGAATGAATTCATAGCCGGTACCTCTGCGGAGCAGCTTGAAAAAATGAGCTTTAGCGACGGAAAATGTAAGCCTCTTATCACAATAAACACGGAGGGCGTTTCCTATTTCAACGATATTCTCTATGATGAGGAGACAGACGGATATTTCTTCTGCGCCGAAAACGGAATGGGCTTTATAGATCACGGCGGCTTCATAACCTATCTTATGCAGAATGACTTCGAGAGCTCCGTATCGGGAGTTACCAAAGATTATCAGGGAAATATCTGGTTTGTATCCAACAAGCAGGGCATTATGGAGTATTCCCCCAATCCCTTCTTCAATGTATTTGTGAAGGCGGGGCTTTCGGATACGGTTGTAAACAGCATTCTGCTCTACGGCTCCGACCTTTACATCGGCTCCGACAGCGGGCTGACTGTCTTGGATTACAGGACTTATCAGAAGAAAAGCTATGATTTCGTCGAGTCTTTAGACGGTGTACGAATCCGGCATATGATGGAGGATAGCGCCGGAAATGTATGGATAAGCACCTACGGCAAGGAGGGGCTCTTTAAGATTTCTCCGTCAAAGGAGGTAACCTTATTTAACGAATCCACCGCAGGCACCTTGGGCGGACGTTTTCGTCTAAGCCTAGAGCTTTCCGACGGAACAATTCTTGCCGCAAGCAACACGGGATTAAATTATGTTAAGGATGATACTCTCATATATACGCTTGGGGAGGATAACGGGCTCTTTGCCCCGCAGATTCTTACAATGGTTGAATGTCCTGACGGAAGCATACTTGCAGGAAGCGACGGCGAGGGGATTTTCCGCATAAAGGACAAAAAGGTTACAGAACATATCGGTATAGAGGAGGGTCTTGAAACCCTTGTCGTAATGCGCATTGTACCATGCGCAGAGGGATATATATATGTCACAAGCAATGCGCTGTATTATGATGACGGCACTTCTATTAAACGCCTCTCCTCATTCCCATATACCAACAATTATGATGTATATATTACGGAGGATAACGAGGCATGGATAAGTTCAAGCGCCGGAATATACATAGTGAAGGTGGATGATTTGATTGGAAACGGAGATTATCATTATACTCTCCTTGACTATTCCAGAGGCTTCAACACCACACTGACCGCAAACGCATGGAACGATGTATCGGAGAAAAACAGCGAGCTTTTCCTATGCTGCACCGACGGAGTCAGGCGGATTTCCACCGCAGAATACAATTCCTTTGATGATGACTACTATATCCATGTGGGCTCCATATCCTATGACGATAATGTGGTAGCTCCCGATGAAAACGGTATCTATATTATACCTGCCGGCGCACGACGCATACAGATACAGGCGTCGGTATTAAATTATATGCTCTCAAATCCCCTTGTGCATATATATTTGGAGGGAGCTGACGATACCGGAACAACGGTATATCAGGAGGAGCTTAAGGCACTCGACTATACCAATCTCCCCTACGGGCAATATACGCTGCACATACAGATTTTGGACAGCACTGAATATACAGTGCTTCGTGATGAAAGCTTTGATATCTACAAGAAGGCAAAGCCCACAGAGCTTATGATATTCCGCATACTCTTGGGACTTATGGGAGCGCTTCTTGTAGGCTTTATAGTATGGCGCTTTATGCAGTCGACGATTATCAGAAGACAGTACGAGGAGATACGCCTTGCCAAGGAGGAGGCTGACAGGGCAAACAGCGCAAAGTCGAGATTCCTTGCAAATATGTCCCACGAAATCCGCACCCCCATAAATACCATAATGGGAATGGATGAAATGATACTGCGTGAGGACAGGGGGCTTGACACTGAAAAATATTCCGCCTCCGTCACAGGCTATGCAAAATCCATAAAGCAGGCAGCCGAATCGCTTTTGGGACTTGTAAACGATATACTTGACCTCTCGAAAATCGAGTCCGGCAAGATGAATCTTGTGGAGCAGGAATATGACACGGTAGAGCTTTTCCGCTCCATAACCACGATGATACGAGTGCGAAGCAACGAAAAGGATCTGGGCTTTTCTGCGGATATTGACCCTGCGCTTCCAAAAAGGCTGTACGGCGATGACGGAAAGATAAAGCAGGTAATACTTAATCTTCTTACAAATGCAGTCAAATACACGGAAGAGGGTTCCTTTACCCTGAATGTAAATATCAGAGAGAAAAAGGATGATTACTGCATCATAGATTACAGCGTAAAGGATACCGGAATCGGCATAAAGCCGGAGGATATGGACAAGCTCTTCTCCGCCTTTGAGAGGCTCGATGAGAAGCGAAACAGCGGCATACAGGGTACGGGGCTTGGCTTGGATATATCGAGGCAGTTTGTGGAGCTTATGGGGGATGAGCTCAAATGCGAAAGCGTGTACGGCGAGGGTTCCACATTTTTCTTTACGCTAAAGCAGAAAATAGTAAGCGCCGACACTATAGGGGAATTTACGGAGAAGGATACAAGCTTGGAAAATGACGGTCCCTATATTCCTCTCTTTGTGGCGCCTGATGCAAATATACTCGTGGTGGATGACAATGAGATGAATCTCAAGGTTCTCTCAGGACTTTTGAAGGCCACTAAGGTTAAGCTCGATACCGCAATGAGCGGGAAAGAGTGTCTTAAAAAGCTGGGGGATTTCCCCGCAAAAAATCCCTATCATATGGTGCTTCTGGATCATATGATGCCGGAGATGGACGGCATTGAGACCCTCCATGAATTGCGCAGGGTTCATAAGAATATACCCGTCATCGCTCTCACCGCAAATGCCGCCACAAGCGGAGAAAACTATTATATCGGCGAGGGCTTTCAGGGTTATCTTTCAAAGCCCGTAGACGGAAGGAAGTTAGAAGAAATTCTTGCGGAATATCTTCCAAAAGCGCTTTTGCAGGAACCGACCATGGAGGATGCCGTGGATAAAAGCGCTGACGAATCGCTCTCCGGCATGGACTGGCTCTATAAGACAGAGGGCTTAAGTGTGCCTGAGGGAATCAAAAACTGCGGCTCCGCCGAAGCCTTCCTCTCAACGCTCAATACCTTTTACAATACCTTGGAAAGCAATGCGGATGAGATTGAAAACGCATACAAAAACGAGGACTGGGGCTTCTATACCGTCAAGGTACACGCTCTCAAAAGCTCCGCAAGGATAATCGGTGCAGCTAAGCTTTCTAAGCTTGCTGAAAGCATGGAAAATGCCGGCAAGGAAAACAATATAGAGCTTATACGGGAGGATACCGGAAGGCTTCTTACACAATACAGAGAATATCTTGAAAGGCTCTCTATGCTTTCATCCTCCGAAGACTTAGACGATGCACATCCTGAGATTGATGCGGATACTCTTTCGGATGCATACAATGCCTTAAACGACCTGATTCCCATGATGGACTATGATTCCGTGGAGATGGTATTGGAATCCTTAAAAGAGTATAGGCTTCCTTCAAATGAGCGTGAGAAATTTAAAAAGCTTTCTGTCCTTTTAAAGGAGCTTAACTGGGATAAAATGGCGGAAATTCTCTCGCAAAAGACCTCTTAAGGAATTTATGTGTAATTGTATTTGCTTATTGAGGCTATTTGTTTTAAAATGGTATCACGATTGTTTGTAAAGGATAAGAGCAATGGCGGAAGCAAAAGAAAAACAGGAAATAATGATAATCGGCACGAAGGAAACCTTCTTAATAAGAGTGCTTGTGAAAAAGCTTTCGGAGTCCGGACTTTCGGCGTATTTTGTGCCTGCGGATATTGATGCGGTAAACGGAGCATGGGAGAGAGCTTCGCTTCTTACATATTATCTCGACAATTCGGAGCATGTGAAGCCGGAGCTTTTGGTATATCTAAAGGATAAGCTTACAGAGGATGAGAAGCAGATAGTCCTTATAGGGGAGAAAATTGATGCGGAGGATACCTTAAAGTATCTTGATAAGGAGCTTGTCCTCGAAACCTTCCTGCGTCCCCTGGATACTGACAAATATATCTCTACTGTAAGCTCCCACATTTCCCTTATGGGAAGCATAGACAAGAAAAAGAATATACTTATCGTGGATGATGACCCCACATATATCGGTCTGATACGTGACTGGCTCAGAGGGAAATACAAGGTTTCAATGGCAAACTCCGGTATGCAGGCGATAAAGTGGCTGAGTATGAATCATGCCGACCTGATTCTTTTGGATTTTGAAATGCCTGTCACTACGGGTCCGCAGGTTTTGGAGATGTTAAGAAGCGATTCCGACACACAGAACATCCCTGTAATCTTCCTTACCGGAAAGAGCGATAAGGCAAGCGTAATGCAGGTGGTAGGGCTTAAGCCGGAAGGATATCTTTTAAAGTCCATAAAGCGGGATGAGCTGTTAAAGGAGCTTGAAAAGTTCTTTGCTAGTCGATAGCATTTAAGCTCAGGCTGTTACCTTTTGCCAGAACTCTGTAAACCGTGTGGGGTGTTACCTCCCCGCCATCTATGTATGCTTTAAGGCAATCGTTTATAAAATCGTTTGTATTGATGACATAGACATAATCCTTTTGTGAAATGAGAGCCACAGCCTCTTCGTTTATTTCCTCATCCTCTATTACCGCTTTCT
Source organism: Lachnospiraceae bacterium (assembly GCA_017483735.1). Classification (GTDB taxonomy): domain Bacteria; phylum Bacillota; class Clostridia; order Lachnospirales; family Lachnospiraceae; genus RGIG4856. The sequence goes on from JAFUVF010000006.1 coordinate 7,277, forward strand.
CCGACATATAGCGCATAAAGTTTGAATACATCTGATTGCTTGTACTCATAAGATAAACCTCTGCACCGTCCTCAATCCTTGCATCCAGATATTCTGCAAGCTCTTCATATTCCGCATTACCGTTCCCCTTAAGTATCTGTGGTATCAAATCACTCATTCGCTCCGACGGCATAAGCACAAGCAGCAAAACACAGATTACTGCAAGGTGCATATTTTTGATACCACCGTCAATAGCTTTATTCATAATGTGTAATCCGACAAACAAAATCAAAAGATACACGCTGACAATATACGTATCCATGTACCTTGCAAAGCTTGCCAGACTGCTCATCTCTCCCTCGCTGTAACAGAACATATAAAGCACCAGCATTGCAAAGGCATAGCCCGCTGCACCGATTAGCGTCGTTGCAAGTACAACCTTAAAATCCTCCTCGGGAAATATCTCCGTATATTTCCGCCACATAACACATATGAAAAGCACCGCAATAATCGTAAACACAAAATAGCTTAGCTTTAATAATCCGGTTGAGACAGGGAGCGAAAAAATCGCTGTGACATATTTTAAAAATGCCATATGCTGCACCCAGCTCCCACCACCTGTAAGTATCGATACAAAGCCCTTTATGCTTATCTGGGACAAATCAAACTGCTGCCCTGTTACACCTTTCGACTTTACATAGCCGTTCCATATGATATAGCTTATGGCAGCTGCAAGAATTATTCCTGCCGTCCTTAACAGAACAATCCTTTTACCTTTGTCTTTGTCCAAAATGCCGTAAAGCAGGTATGCGAAGGCCGCAAGAAGCACAAATGAAATTCCCATCTGCTTTGTGATAATAAGACAAAATGTGTTAAGTAAAAGCGCCACATATCCCACCCTTGAGTTCAATGCTTCCTTTGATATTATGAGAAGCATACCGTAAACAAAAAGCGCTGCCAGAAAGAAATCCGTATAGATTGTAGGATATACATAATCCGCATCAAATATGACAAACAACGCCATCACAGAGAAGATCAAAAAAACCGGACTCAATGAATCAAGTTTTAATTCCTCTGTCACAGGCGGAATCAAAAGCGAATATAGGAAAAAGTGCAGTGCAAAAGAAACTGCACCCTCCGAGTATCCACCGGAAAGCCTGCATACCAAAAGCTCAAACAGCGAAGCAAAGGGCGGATATTCCGGATGAACCTTAAGTCTTGAAGCCTCATCCGCATAGAATTTTCCTGTGCGGAGCATCTCCTTAACCATTACGCCCCAATGTCCGACCTCATCCCATGCGGTAAAATGTCTTCCGAAATCCACGAAAAATATAATCAGATATATTATTACAAATGCATAAAAGCCCTTAGAGAAAATGTCGCCTAAAAAAGTTCTGTCCTTTTCCCTAAACAGCCTAAACACAAACAGCAGACCGCCGACAAGCGCTAACACAACGAGCAAAATAATTCCCGGCTCAAAGCTTTTTATGAGCATTTGGGAAAAATACATTATAAGCGTAACCGACAATAATGTAACAGGCAGGGAGAAGCCGAATCCCCGCCTTGTCACATAAACAATATTAATATTCCACAAAAATAACAAAATAAACGGCACAAACAGTAGTGCGAATATCTGCATCCGTATTACTCTCCCTTCGGAATCCTGCTGTACAGCTCCGTAAGTCCTCTTATCGCCCTTGAAAGCTCGTCTGAAAGGAAATTGGGCTTAAGCCTCCACTGCCAGTTTCCCTCCGCAGTACCGGGAGAGTTGATTCTCGCCTCCCTTCCCTTGCACAGATAATCCTGCAGGGGAATTATACAAAGGTCTGCCACCGAGCGATATGCCTCCCTGATTATATCCCATACCAGCTGTCCGTAATCGGAGTTTAAGGAATTGATATAGCGCCTTGCAAAATCCCTCTCGCCGTCGTTTATCTCCTCGACCCATGCTCTTGTGGGAGTATTGTCGTGAGTTCCGGTATATACGACACAGTTGTTGATATGTCTATGGTTCACGTAATAGCTGTCCCAGCTGGTAAAGCCGTATTGAAGCACCTTCATTCCCGGGAAGCCGGTATCCTTTAAGAGCTTTTCGTTCTCCGGAGTATTGTTTCCGAGATCCTCCGCTATTATCCTAAGCTCCTTTATCTTTGTCTTAAGCACATCAAAGAAATCCATTCCGGGTCCCTTTTCGTGCTTACCCTTTTCGGCAGTTTGGCTTCCGTAGGGGATGGCATAGTATTCGCAGAAGCCGTGGAAGTGGTCAATCCTTATGACATCATAGAACTCATAGTTCCTTTCCATTCTTCGAACCCACCAGTCATATCCACTCTTCTTCAATGCCTTCCAATCATATATAGGATTGCCCCATAGCTGTCCCGTAGCGGAGAATGCATCCGGAGGACATCCTGCCACAACCTTCGGTTCAAGATTTTTGTCCATCTGGAACACCTCGGGATGTGACCATGCATCCGAGGAATCAAGGGATACATAGAAGGGAAGGTCCCCTATTATTTTTACATTTTTATCATTTGCATACTTTCGTAGTTTATTCCACTGCTTGTCAAATTCGTACTGGCAGAATATGACGAAATCTATCTCGTCGGAAAGCTCTTTTTTGGCATTCTCCAACTCCTTTTCGTCTCTCTTTTTGAGACCGTCCTCCCAGTCAAGCCATGAAGCGCCGCCTTTTGAATCCTTTATAGCTTTAAAGAGAGCATAATCGTTAAGCCAAAAGCTCTCCTTTTCGATAAACTTTTTATATGCCTTCTGTTCTTCCTTATTCTCCTTAAAGCGTACATGCGCCTTTTTCAAAAGTGTAAATCTGTTTTCGTAGAGTGCGCCGTAATCCACACGTTCCTCATCCTTGCCGAAATCGCAGGCATTGCACTCATCCCAGGTAAGAAGTCCCTCCTCTATCAGCACCTCGGGCGAAATAAAATATGGATTGCCCGCAAATGCCGAAAAAGGCTGATATGGCGAATTACCGTAGCCCGTAGGGCCTACCGGAAGTATCTGCCAAAAGCCCTGACCTGACTTTTCCAAAAAATCCACAAACTCATATGCCTCTCTTGAAAAACTGCCCACTCCGAACTTCGAGGGGAGTGAAAATATAGGAAATAAAATACCGCTCTCTCTCATTATCTTAATGTCCTTCCATCCTTTCTCTTACTGTAGCTTTTTTGTACTCCTCGCTCTCATCCACGACCTCCTCCACCGGTGCCATGGGAAGCTTCCATACAGTGTGAAGATAATCCATAAAGCTTATGCACGGCTTGGGATAGGCATTTGTACCCACCGCTTCGATAACCTTGTCATCATAGGCAACCTCGAAGGTCCACACCGTTCCGTCGGGTATATCAGGATGATAGTACTCGTAACCGTCCATTTCCGGAACCCCGCACTCTTCAAGCTTATCTACAAACTCATCCTCACGCCCCGTTATATCGATAGTGAAAGGCTTCGAATTGACCATAAAATCTATCTGCGTCACATCATCATCGGTAACTAACGCCGACACATAACCCTTGTCGTATCGAAACCATGCATCTCCCCATTTGATAGAAAACTGCTTTATACGCCGCATCTGAAATCTCCTTTTTGCGTTGTAATCATACGGGCGATATAATACCATAATTTCTCGGCGTTCGCAATCCATTATTCGCTGTGCTTTCGAAATCATGCAAAACATATGTGTTATATCTTATATAGTTTACACCTCTATCACTCTGTCGGCAAGAGCTATGGTGGAGGGACGGTGTGCTATCATCATTACCGTCTGCCTGCCCTTTAACCTGTCGATGGTCTCGTTTATGAGGCTCTCCGATTCATTATCAAGCGCCGAGGTCGCCTCGTCCATCAAAAGCAGCTTCGCCCCCTTTAAAAGCGCACGGGCTATTGCTATGCGCTGACGCTGTCCGCCCGACAGATTGCGTCCCCTCTCGTATATAACGGTATCATATCCATCCGGAAAAGCATTTATAAATCCGTGCGCATTTGCAAGACACCCTATAAGCTCCGGAATATACTGTCCGAGCATCAGAAATTCGTGGGAGAATCGCCCATATATCGTATAGATTGCCGTAAGTCCGCCAAGCGTGGAATAGCCTTCCGATACACAAGCAGGGATAATATTCCCGAAAGCACTATAAAGCCCACTGTAGGTATGAGCCTTTCATACTGCCTGCTCTGCGCAATATCCACCACTGCCTTCATTAAGAGCCCTTCCATAACTCCGAATAGCGAAAAGCTCACACTCATAAAAAGGATGCCTGATAAATATATAAAAAGCCTCTTATCCATTACCTTCATTGAACGTACAAAGATAGAAAACAATCCGTTTTTCTTCATGCAAGCACACCCCCTTTAAGCTCCAATATGCGGCCACAGTCTTTGATCGTTGAAAGCCTGTGCGCTATAGTAATGCAGCTACGCCCCTTCGTTACCACATCAAGCGCCCTCTGGATCTGCTCCTCGCAATCCACATCTATAGCGGATGTCGGCTCATCCAAAAGTAGAATCTGCGCATGCTTTAAGAGCGCCCTTGCAATGGATATCCTCTGCTTCTGTCCGCCCGAAAGGAGAGTTCCCCTCTCTCCCACCTGCGTTTCGTATTGCTTCGGCAGGCTCATTATAAAATCATGTATCTCTGCATGCCTGCACGCTTCGATAATCTCCTCCATGGATGCCTCCCTATTCCCAGCGCCACATTCTCCCTTATGCTTACAGGGAAGAGATAAATATCCTGCGACACCAGCGCAACCTGTTCTCTTGCAGCCTCGATATCCCATTCTCTTAAATTCCTCCCGAAAATCTCTATAGCTCCACTCTGCGGCGCATAGAAGCCGCACAAAAGATGAAAGATGGTGCTCTTGCCTCCGCCGCTTTCCCCGATGATTGCAATATGCTCTCCCTTTTTCACGTCAAAGCTTACACCGAACAATACCTCCTGACCCTTCTCATAACAGAAACGCACATCCTTAAAGCGTATCGCATAATCGGAGACGGGAAGTTCCTTAAGTGTGCCGCTCTTTTCAATATCTGCGGACAGAATTTCTTCTATCCTCTGCACACTCGCCAGACCATTCTGCATGTCCACTATACAAAAGGGCGTGCCCACAAATGCCGATACAAATCTCGTAAGTATCAATATAAATGCCACAAGTCTGCCTATGCTGATTTCGTTCATATATACAAGATACAGCGCATATCCGGCACATATAATATTCGGGAGCCATTGCAGGGTCTTTTGCAGCACCATTGTGGTATTTGTAAGCTGCACCCTCTTTCTTTCGTTTTCAACCAAGGCCTCCGCCGCAGAGCGCATGCGCCCCAGGAAAAGCTTTTCCAATCCAAAGCTTCTCACAGTAAGTATCCCGCTTATGGCATCCTGCGTAATCTCAGCCATATCGTCCACCTTTTCCCTGTGTCCCCTTGCAAGGGCTTTAAGCCTTCCTGCGAAGCGTCCCGCCGTAAAGAATATTAGAGGATACGACACAGCCATAACTATAAACAGGCTCAAATTAAGCCTTATTATATATGCGGAATAGATGAATAGCGCAAGCACGCAGTCTATGGTATCCGGAAAGGCATTCTCCATCATGGATGCCACCTCTCCCAAATCACCTATTACCTTGTTCAATACGGAGGCGGAATTGTGCCTGTCAAACCATGCGTATTCCATATTGTACAGCTTGTCCGAAAGCTCATCCCTGTACGCCTTACATACCAAATTTCCGTAGGCGTCAGAGCTGCTGCGACGGATAAGCGCACATACTGTTCCTGCCGCCACAAGCAAAATGAAGAACAAAAGAAACGATGAATACTCTATACTGTTCCCCATAAAGAGCTCATCTATCACGCTTCCGATAAGGTCATTGCCGTACACGTTTATTTCGTTCCAGAACAGGCACGCAAGGATGTCTGTCACAAGCAGCCCTCCGTATTTGATTAAATGTCCTGTAAAGCTTTTTCTCTTCATACTTACCTCCTCCCATAAACTCTGTCTGCAAAAAGATATAGTTGGATTCCAATTCAGCATAGTTGGATTGTATGACAACGATTTGTATTTTTCTTTCGTAAAAACAAGATTTTAGTTGAAATAATTATTTATGTATGACATAATCGGGCTATGCCTTTACCGATACCTAACGGAGAAAAATTCTATATAGTGAGGCGTTCACTGCCCGCAAGCTATGAGATGCCGACACTTGAAGTGTCTCCCGGCTACTATCAGCTCGGACCTCTTCTTTCGGGGGACAGATATGTCATCACGCCAAAAGGAAATTACAGACAGCATAAATGCTGCCTCGGGACACTTGCGCCCTATGTATATCACAGGACTTTTTCCGCCTCCGACGAGCCCTACGAAAACTACCTGATTAAATTTATGCCGGAATTTGCAAAAGACTTTACGGAGCGCTTCGGACAGCACAGTCTGGATACGATTTTTTCGCACTCAAACAATTATTTTTCTGATGATGATTTTGCGCATATAGTCGATTTGTGCGAGGAGATGACAAGAGAATACAACAGCGTTTCCCCCTATAGGGAATTTACGCTTAAGCTTTTGCTGTACCGCCTCTTTGTCATAATTTTGGAAAAACGTATCCTCGAGCCGGAGGAAAAGGATGACCGCACACCGCTCACACCCGAAATAATGAATGCCATTTACTATATCGGCAAGCATCATAAAGAAAACCCGACATTGAGCGATACTGCCGCCTATGTCGGCTTTTCCGATGCATACTTTTCAAGACTTTTTAAAAAGCTTCTGGGTATGAGCTTTTCCGAATATGTCGCCATGATGAAGATTCGCACGGCGCAGGAGCTTCTGATACAGACAAAGAAATCCGTCACGGAAATTGCATACGAACTGGGCTACCACCACCCCGGCAATCTCACAAGCCAGTTTGAGCGCCTTGTGGGCATGAGCCCTATGAAATACAGAAAATCAAACTCTGCTGCCGCAAAGCGAGATTGACCGCACCCAATAAATTTATTCCTTCCATTCTCACAAATCCACTTTCACAGCATATCCTCATCCTCGATAAGCTTAATAACCGCAGTATTCTGATATGCCAGTGTTTCATTGTGAACAAATGCGACAATGCCACTTTGGGGAGAATATATTTCCTGATGTACCCTCAATGTATAAGGGTCTTTGATTACTGCAAGCAAGTTATCCTTCGTCACTTTTCCTCCCGCAGACACACAGCTCTCAAAGAACCCTGCTTTTTCGGCTCTGATTGTGATAAAATCCTTACTTTCGACAACTCTCGAAATATACCCCTCGTAGCTTCTAAAGCTTATTATCTCCTGCTTCGACATAAAATTAAGAATTGCATCACATGCCTGTTCGGCACTTTTTTTATCAATATTTCCGGTGCTTGTCGTATATATCGAAAATGCGTCCGTATTCCATATCTGCCAATTATAATTTAATGTTGCCGTATCGAATGGTCTTGGATGATGAAGCACCACATATGGAAGCCCAAACTGCTTTGCAAGTTCAATATTCTCTCTCCCTGTTTTCATCATCCTGATATGAGGCACAAAGTATCCTGGCATGTAAAAGGACGCAAATTGTACTCCGTATTTATATTTCTTTATCTCGTCAAAAATTCCTCCGGCTATCCTCTGTGTGGTTTCTCCTAAACTATATCCAGGAAACATTCTGTTTATATCTGTATTATCCACTGTCCAAAAACGTTTCTTAGTATTTACGGAATACGGATTTGCACATGGGATTACGAGTACACTTCTGTTCTTGCTTATCCTTCCTTTTTCCTCTAACCTTTTTAATTTGTCTATCATAAGTGCACAGGCATATATCTGCTGGTATTCGTTTCCCCGCATACTTCCCATTATGCAGACACTATCCTCTCCGTTACCAAAGCGATAACCTCTTATACGAAAATCATCCCTGTACAATGCTTTTATCTGAAAAAGAATTTCCTCTGTCACTTTTCGTACACTTCCTTTTTTAATATTCTTCCCACAAGAGAGCCTGCATCCACTATTGGATATTCCCTGCTTGTAAACAACCATCCGTCATCTGGTGCCGTAACCTCAAACAAAATCTTACCGCCTAACGGGTCGATTATGTTTCCTATCTTATCTCCTCTGTGTACAATACTGCCGTGGTCCCTCTCCTTTACGTATACTCCTGAAACCGGAGCATTTAAGTATATGACATCCGTTCCGTCCTGGTCATACGATATAATTGGAGTTTTTTTATTCATATTGCTGTCCGTCCACATTTCCAAATAATTCATAAGTGAAAAAATTCCGTCCGCCAGCTGTATACCATACTCCTTTGTAATTCTCATTCCCACTCCCATTTCCACCACGAGAGTCGGAACCTGAATGGAATTCAAGCTGTACGCAAAAGTGGATTTGAGCACGGTATTGTTTCCGTGAATCCAGATAAAGTCCATATTTGCCTGCTTTGCCAAGGGTATCAGACTTTCCTTGTGAAGTTCGTTTATACGTATTTGCGGAACCTCAGTTAGGAAAATATTACTCGCATGAATATCTATGCATAAATCCGCTCCCCTGCAATCCTTTATTATTTCAGAGGCCACATATTCATTCATATCTCCATCACTATTTCCCGGAAATATCCTATTCATATCAAGGTCAAATGCCGGGATTCCACGAGTCACAGAATCTATTCCTATCGGATTCATTGCCGGGTAAATATCAACTATACCCTTAAGTGCGCCGGCATTTTCATGTATCCTTCTGGAAACCTCATAACAGACAAACTGCCCTTCAAGTTCATCTCCATGTATTCCGGTAACTATACATATACGTTTTCCTATAGTCTTATCTGTTCCAATGATTCTGTGTTTTTTTATCATCAATCTTTCATCCACAGGCATTTCTGCGGATACTACTTCGATTATCGCATCTTTTAAATTTGGCATTATTTTATTTCCTCCACCGTTACAGATATATCCTGTCTCTGCTTGGCTTCCCTGCCACAACCTATAAATACTCCCTGATTTATCATACAATCCTTGTAATCTCTTCCGACTGCGATACGGATATGACAATCCTTTACAATTAGGTCATTTGTGGGATCAATGGCAATCCAAAAATTACCGTCGCATAACTCAATCCATGCGTGCGAATAACCTTCGCCCAGCATCATTCCCGTAACGTATCTGCATGGTATCCTTTCCATCCTTAATAAGGCGATGAGAATGTGTGAATAGTCCTGACACACTCCCTTCCCTATTTTAAAAGCCTCCTCAGCCGTCGTCGTTATTTCGGTAATGCCGCTTTCATAGGTATAATCCTCATAAAGTCTATGCATATAAAATATGGCTTTCTTAAGGATATCCTCTTTGACAAACTGTTTTTTATAACCTTTTTTCAGCTCCTCGCTATATTTTTTAAGTTCTTCTCCCGGCTTTGTATGCTCCGTTTGATATTTATAAATATCTGCCTCATAGCTTGTCCTCATCTCGATTTTTTCTGAAAGTCCGGTTTTTAAATTTCCCCATACATCTACTGAGAATACGTTATGCTCCTTATCGCACGAACCATATATGCTTTCATTTTCAAAGGAGTCCTTTGTACGACACAGGAAATAATTCGGCACAATATTATATTTCAGACTTTCCACCTGCTGTACGGAATTGCTGTATGGGATACATTTCAATGTAAATCGGTGTTCTTTTACCGGTATATCAAAATCGATTTCAAGATGATATCGAAAGTTCAAGCGCTTCATAAAAGCAATGCCTCTATCTCTCCAACCAACTCCTTATAATTCAAATCATCCTCCTCAATCAGATAATTTATGTGTGCCATCCTCTTGGCACTGTAAGTTAGTCCGGTACGGTCTATCCTGCGGTTCAGCTTTAATATTTCTCTTTTCAACTCGCTTCTATCCATATGCATACGTGCAAACAAATCCACCCTCTCTATGCGCTTTCCAAGCTTTATTATACTGCGTACATGCTCATCATCTATGCTGTCATCAACTATCCCCCAGAACGCTACAATATTATCTCTCACATGCTGCAGTTCCAAAAGAGGGGCTTCGGATAGCTTCGCCTTGTTCATCGCATAGACGGCAAGCTGTATGTATGATAATGTTGTGCTTCCAATCTCTTCTCTCAAAACCACTGCATTGTCATATGCTCTCGTAAGGTTCGATATTATTGAGTTTGTATCATTTTCATCAAAGCAATATCTTTTTGCAAAGTCTTCTGAGGAAGAATATATATTGGGTATATCCTGCTTTTTACAAAAATCCTCATATTCCGCTTCGTTAAGGTCTATCATTGAGTCATACTTTTCTGCAAAAAGCTTAAGTGTCGTGTACACCCTCTCACTATATCTTCCCAACCAATATAATTGATCTGTATGTTTTAGCGAGATAATACCCATGTGTCCTTAAAACCTCCTCCCTGTGAAGAATTAACAATAAATGAATCTGGATTTCGTGAAAACCTTGTAAGCCCACTCTTCCAAACCATAGGCTCCTCTGCCATAAGAACAAAGGCTCGTAAATCAGCTTTTCTCGGCACAAACTCGCCATGCTCCATAATATCAATATCACGAAAATCAATAACCTCCTGCGCTATAAACCTTCTGGGTTCTGCCTTTATGAGTTCTTTAAAGCTTTCCTTAGCCTTGTTTTCAAGCTTATTACCGAAAAACACTCCATATCCACCGGCTTCTGCCACATCCTTTATTACCAAATCGTCGAAGTGCATCAGAACATATTCCAAATCCTCCTGATAATACGGGAGATATGTCGGCGCATTTTTAAGCACCGCTTCCTCTCCAAGATAATAATTTATCATTTTAGGCACAAAATAATATATGCCCTTGTCGTCTGCAACACCATTTCCCGGGGCATTGATGAGCGCCACATTTCCTTTTCTGTATACATCATAGATATGTGGTATTCCGATAAGTGATTCTTCCTTGAAATTCATCGGGTCTAAATATTCGTCAGATATTCGGCGATATACAACTCCAACTCTCTCCTTCTTCCCTGAAAAATCAACAAAGTACAGCTTGTCATCCTCCACGGTCAGTTCGTGACCGTTTACAAGATGAGCTCCCGTCTGTTCCGCAAGATATGAGTGTTCAAAATATGCTGCATTATATCTGCCCGGTGTAAGTATTACCGTATGTCCTTCGGTATTTACATAATCAAAGGTCTTTCTCAAAAGCTTAGCATAATTCCTATTATCCTCAAGATGGTTGTCCCTGAATGTCTGCGGAGAGCATTTTCTACACAAATCCCTTGCTATCATTGGATATGATGCACCTGAAGGTATTCTAAGATTGTCTTCAAGTATGTACCATGTACCATCCTTTGCCTGCACCAAATCAATTCCAGCGATGTGTGTATATATTCCTCTTGGTGGAGACACTCCCTCACACTGTGCCAAATATCCACTTCCCGCATAAACAAATTCCTCTGGTATTATCTTGTCGTGAATAATCCTTTTATTGTGATAAATGTCCTCTATAAATAGATTCAAAGCTTTTATGCGCTGCTTCAATCCACGTTCAATATAAGCAAACTCCTCTGCACTGATTACTCTCGGTATCATATCAAAAGGAAAAAGCTGCTCATGAAATGTATTATCTTTGTATATTCCAAATTTCACACCATATCTAGCCAACAATTCATTTACCGAATCTGAATATATGCATAGATTTTTTGTATACATATTCAAGTCTCCTGTTTATCAAAAAACAACTCCCTCACAATCCCGCTCAATATCCGCACGGTTCCCGCAGTTTTGAATTTGCCGGAATCTATCATTATATCCCTGTGGTCGTAGATTTCCTTTATCCCTTCGCAATATTTCCTTCGATAGCTCTCTCTTGCACGGTCAACCTCCCTCTGCATCCGCTGCGCTTCCTTTTCCTCCATTCCGAGGATTTCCGTACAATTTTTTATTCTCACTGCCTGCGGTGCATATATGTATACGTTGAGAACACGCTCCATATCCCTGAGCACATAATCCCCGCAGCGCCCCACGATTATGCAGGATTCTCTTTTTGCGATATCCTGTATTATATTTGACTGCACCTGGAATATTTCTTCCTGCAGGCTGTTTAACCCCATACCCAATGGATATTTTCTCTCAGCAAAGAATCCTCCTGCTCTCTCTTCCTCTTTGCTGATCTCCGGAACGGGCAGTCCCATTCGCATAGCCGTAGCCTCCACAATATCCCTGTCGTAGAAATTTATCCCCAATTCAAGGGCAAGATTTTGAGCTATAGTTCTTCCCAGCGAACCAAACTGTCTCGATATTGTCACAATATATTTTTCCAAGCTTCACTCCCCCTTTGACACAGGAATTACTCTTTTTTTCTTACTCTGCATTCTTCTTACCGTCATTGACAGCGAAAAATTGATAATGAAGTATATGAGCGCCGCTGTCCCAAACAGCACGAAAACATCCGATACATTTATGGAATTTGTCCCGTTATAACGGTTTGCCGCAGAAAGTATCTGCTTTGTCCTTGCCATAAGCTCTATCACGGCTACATTAGCCAGAAACGAGCTGTCCTTTACGGTGGTTATGACCTGACTTAAAAGTGTGGGTATTATTGTTCTGAAAGCCTGTGGGAGGACAATATACCATATTATCTGCAGCATATTAAAGCCCTGTGAATGTCCCGCCTCCATCTGTCCGTAGGCAACGGAATTGAGTCCGCTTCTTACTATCTCTGCAATCACTCCCGAGGTATACAATATAAGCGCCACACAGGCCTTGAACAAAAGCTTATTATTTACTGATGTCAATCCAAACATCGGCCTGTTCAGCGCCTCGGGGCAGGGACAGAATACAAGACATATAAATATCCAGAACAATAGCGGAGTGTTCCTGAAAAGCTCCACATATATCCCTGCGAACAGCTTAAATATCCTTGTCCGCCTTCCGGTGCAATAGCTTCTTAACAGCGCCAGTATTGTTCCGAAGGCTATACTGACCAAAACAGATACCACCGATATGATAAGCGTAAACAGAACCCCCTTTAGAATAAATCCTATGATTGCAGGCTCCTTAAGCATTGAAAGGCTGTTTCCGAAAGTATCCATACCTACGCCTCCTTTATTGCGGCATTTCTGTTGTCACGCTTTTTTAGGGATGTCTCCCATGTGGTAGCTAACGATGAAAGCGGAAAGCATATCAGAAAAAATATCGTTCCGCACAATATGTATGCAGGAGCATACGAGCCTCCCGTATTCTCGCCCGTGACGAAGCTGTATGTAAGCGACAGAAGATCGGCGCCTCCCACGATATACAGACATGAAGTATTCTTTATCATATTGACTATCGTGTTTACCATCGGAGGAAGTATGACCTTTATGCTCTGTGGAAGTATGATGTAATACATCCTTTCGATATACGAAAAGCCCTGCGAATATGCCGCCTCAAACTGTCCCTTCGGAACTGATTCTATTCCTGTTCGGATTACCTCAGCCATATATGCTCCGGTATATATTCCGAGCGCCAGAAAGCCTGTTGCTATAATGCCCAGACTATGTCCCGAAAATGCAAGGGCATAGTACAAAAAGCACATCTGCAAAAGCACCGGCGTATTCTGTATCACTTCCACATATACCCTGCTGATAAGCACAAGAATCTTCTTTTTGCTTGTAGCCATAAGCCCGAAAATAATCCCCAGTACAAGGGCTATTATAAGAGCTGTCACTGCGGTCTTTATTGTGTTGCAAAGCCCCAGCACAAAGGTCTCCCTATATACCCAGACCTTGCTCCATGCTCTTACGGAAAAAACACCGGACATAAAACCCACCTTCCTTTTAGTGCATGGCGGCGCAGGATATACGCCGCCGTGCGAAATATAGATATCAGAGCATCAATCCAAACCGTTCTCCGAAATGAGCTTGTCTATTGTTCCATCGGAGAGATATCCGGTTACAAGCTCCTCGGCAACCGCCGACATCCCCGAATCCTTCACGGTTGCGATGCCATACTCCTGAGGGGAGAACTCCGCATCTATGTACGAGCGTCCCTCAGTGCGGTATATCGCAAGTATGGATTTGTCCACACAGAATGCGTCCACCTCGCCTGCGCTGAGCGCTGTCGATATTGTAGGATAATCATCATACTGTCTGAAGCTTATGCCCTCAGTCCATGTTGCGGGGTCAAAGCTGTCCGCATCAAATCCGTCTCCCGGTATAATCCCTGCATCTATCATAGCCTTTACCAAAGCCTTTGCGGAGGTAGATCCGGATGACACTCCGACAATCTTACCCTTCAAATCCTCCAGAGTCTTTATACCGTTCTTGTCCTCCACCAAAACGCTTACATAATCGGTGTAGTAGGGAGTTGTAAAATCCCAGCTCTCCCTTCTCTCGTCGGTTATCGTAAATGTGGCAAGCACGCAGTCGATATCTCCCGAATCGAGAAGCTCGGTTCTCGTTGCGGCAGTTACCGCAGTAAATTCAACAGGAACACCAAGCTTATCTGCCAGCGCTTCCGCCAGAGATATTTCAAGTCCTGAATAAGCTCCGGTAAGAGGATCCTCATAGCCAAAGCCTATCACAGCATTCTTTACGCCTACGCGAAGCACGCCTCTGTCGATAATTGCCTGCACATCCTCTCCAAGGGTGTCGGAGGGTGTCTCGGGAATCTCAGTCTTTATCTCCTCCGCCGTAGCCGCAGGCTCTGCGGATGTTACATCCACCTTTGTAGTGCCTGCTGCCTCCCCGCAGCCTGCGAGGCTTACAATACCGATACTCAGTGCTGCCGCTAAAGTTAAAATTTTTTTCTTCATAATTTTCTCCTCCATTTTTCTTTATCTGCATCCGTCCTCTGCCCCTGCAGTGACATCACACGGTTACATTCATCATCTGATTATTTTTCCGAGGAACTGCTTAACCCTCTCATTGTCAGGCGAGGTAAAGAAGTGCTCCGGCGTGCCGCTCTCCAATATTTGACCGTCCGCCATAAATACAACTCTGTCCGCCACCTGTCTCGCAAAGCCCATTTCATGCGTAACCACCACCATTGTTATATTCTCCGCCGCAAGCTTAATCATTACGTCCAAAACTTCCTGAATGGTTTCCGGGTCAAGGGCGGAGGTGGGCTCGTCAAAAAGAATGATTTTCGTCTGCGCACACAGGGCTCTCGCTATGGCAATCCTCTGCTGCTGTCCTCCCGAAAGCGTAGTGGGATAAACATTCGCTTTATCTCTAAGCCCCACCACATCGAGATAATGCATCGCAAGCTCTTCCGCCTCACTCCTTGTCTTATGATGAAGCTTAATGGGAGCCAGCGTCAGATTCTTAAGCACTGTCATATGCGGGTAGAGATTAAATGACTGAAATACCATTGACATATTTTCCCTTATGAGCTTAACCTTGTTCTTTGACGTAAGCTCCTTTCCGTCTATATATACATGCCCGCTTGTGGGCTCCTCCAAAAAATTCATACAGCGTACCGTTGTGGATTTTCCGGAGCCGGATGGTCCTATTATGACAAGCTTTTCTCCCTCCTTTACTTCAAGGTTGACATTCTTTAATACGTGCAGGTCTCCGAAATATTTATTTACATTTTCAAGCTTTATCATCCTCTCATCTCCCCTGTCTTAAAATAAAAGGCGCTTCATCATATAAATGACGAAACGCCTTTGTTTCAGGTTATAAAAGTGGAGCCTGTGGATAATCACAAGCTCCGTTGCTTTATGTTGTGTAGTATAAATTTTCAAACCAAAAATGTCAAGACTTTTTTTCCGGCCTGATATGTCTGTACAGCTTATCTAACCTCCGCACTATCTCATTGGTGTCGTGCGCATGATACATTACATCATGGCTGCTCCTATCATCGCTCACAGTAATTACCTTTTCAAAATTACCGTTTTCTTTGATATAATCTATCATATTTTCCGCCGAAGCGTTTTTGTTGTAGAGCTTTAAATAGGAATACCCCGGGTAATCATCCGATGGATAGCAAAGTATCTTAAGCTCCTTTTCGATACCCGACACCTCCATATCCTTTAAAAGCGCCTCCACCCTCTCTGTTTTATCTATCAGCATAAAATACACAACTGCATGCTCCTTGGGGCGAGCCTTTTTAAGATAGTTTCTGTACGGGGATTTGTGCAGGGTCTCATATATTCCCTTCTCAGCAACATTATTAAGCTCATCATAATATATCAAAAGCACATCTCCCAATATTACTGTACTAAAAATATTAAATCCCTTGTCGTGAATGAATGCCTCCACGGTATTTGCCCGCTCCGCCGATATAATATACACCTTCGGATAGCTGTTTTCGTTTATGTCATAAAGTATCGCTCCGTCCATAGCTATTATCGGGAGCTTGGGGCGGATATCGGACATTGCGCTTAAATAGGTAGCCGGAGTGCGAAGTGTCATTATTGTAAGCTGTATGTCGTCCTCCAAAAGATCCTTGATTAAAAACCTGCTGTAGGGTGTCAGTCTGTCATCCGTAGTTCTCAAAGCATTATCCATATCCGCAACAAAGAGTATATTCTTTTTTCTTGTGCCATACAGCGGGAACTGATTTATAATGAGACCGAGAATTATTCCTATAAGTGTATCAAGACTTCTGTCCAGCACAAAAAACAAAGGCTTGGTATCCGCAAGGTGGTTTACCACAATGCTTAAATATACCACGCAGGAAAAATATGAGGCATTCTTTCTCTTAAACAAAAGCGTCGTGTATATGATTGGAATAATTAGCGCCGACAATATGAGAAAATGAAGGATTCCGTAGCCGGGATCCCATATGTACGTTTTCACCAGAATAAATACAAGTCCGTAGACTGCGCCGATTGCAGTACCGAAGGTGCGCTGCAGTGCATTCTTAAAAGAGTCCTTTGTGTGATTCTGAATACACCATAGCACAGCCAATGCGGAATAAAAGGGTGTGCCGTGCCTGCCTCTTAAAAAATATATCACAAAGCACAAAAATACGCCTATCGAAGATTTTAATATACGCATTCCAATCCGTGGCAAAGCATCCCTTTTATCCATTCTCCGTCCTCAAAAAAGGTGCCAACGCTCTCACATTGACACCTTTGTCAGTTCATTGTTTTTGCTGTCTGATTCCTTATTTCTTCTCCAATACCGTCTTGCAGATCCCCTCTCCGTCGAGACCGTACTTATGTATGAGTTCAAGCGCAGGGCCGGATTCTCCGAACACATCCTGAATGCCTATTCTCGTGACCTTTACAGGGCATTCCTCCGAGATAGCCTCCAGCACCGCACTTCCCAAGCCGCCGATAACGGAATGCTCCTCCACGGTAAATATCCTTCCGGTCTCCTTTGCCGCCTTTACTACAAGCTCCCTGTCGATAGGCTTTATGGTGTGGATATTTATAATACGTGCGTCAACGCCCTTCTCCTTAAGCATATCATAAGCCTTCAGGGTCTCTGCCACGCAAAGTCCCGTTGCGATTATTGTAAGGTCTTTTCCGTCCCTTAACACCTCGCCCTTTCCAATCTCAAACTTGTAATTCTCATCATGGAAATTGGGTATTGCGAGCCTTCCGAAACGCAGATACACGGGACCTTGATGCTCATATGCCGCAAATACCGCAGCTCTTGCCTCGATGCCGTCGCTGGGATTGATAACCACCATTCCGGGTATCTCTCTCATAAGCGCAATATCCTCATTACATTGATGGCTCGCTCCGTCCTCTCCTACGGATATTCCTGCATGGGTAGCGCCTATCTTTACATTCATCTGCGGATAACCTATGGAGTTACGCACCTGCTCGTAGCTTCTGCCTGCGGCAAACATTGCAAAGGAGCTTGCAAAGGGTACGATTCCGCAGGTGGAAAGTCCTGCCGCAATACCCATCATATTATTCTCCGCAATACCGCAGTCTATATGTCTCTCCGGAAATTCCTTTTTGAAGGTCACGGTCTTTGTAGCCGCCGCAAGATCCGCATCCAGCACATAGAGATTGTCATGCAGCTTCCCCAGTTCCACCAAAGCCTTTCCGTAGGCATCTCTTGTCGCTATCTTTACTACTTCTGACATAATGCTTCACCTGCTTTCCTCAAATCTTCCATGGCAATATCATACTCCTCCTTGTTGGGAGCCTTACCATGCCATTCCACGCTGTTCTCCATATAGGATACGCCCTTGCCCTTTGTGGTCTTTGCAAGTATCAAGGAGGGCTTACCCTTTGTGGCTCTCGCCTCGTCAAAGGCACGCTTTAAGTCCTCCATGCTGTTTCCGTCTACAGGAATCACATGGAAGTTGAATGCCTCAAACTTTTTGTCTATGGGATTTGGTGAGCATACCTCATCAATGGAGCCGTCTATCTGAAGTCCGTTGTTGTCCACAATCACGCAGAGATTGTCAAGCTTCCTGTGTCCTGCGAACATGGACGCCTCCCATATCTGACCTTCCTCTAACTCTCCGTCGCCGCAGAGCACATATACCCTGTAATCCTTTTTGTTTAATTTGGCGCCGAGAGCCATACCTACCGCTGCAGAAAGTCCCTGTCCGAGGGAGCCCGATGACATATCCACACCGGGTATATGCTTCATATCCGGATGTCCCTGCAGATATGAGCCGGTGTGTCTTAGGGTCTTTAAATCCTCCACTGGGAAGAAGCCTCTGTTTGCCAATACGGAATAATATCCGGGAGCGGTATGCCCCTTTGAGAGCACAAATCTGTCTCTGTTCTCATTCTTCGGGTCCTTGGGATCCACATTCATCTCCTCAAAGTAGAGATATGTGTAGATGTCCGATGCGGAAAGAGAGCCGCCGGGATGTCCGCACTTTGCGTTAAAGGTTCCCTCAATGACGCCCTTTCTAACTTCAACAGCCATTTTTTCAAGTTCGTTAAAAGTCATTTTTCCTTCCTTTAGTCCTTTCAAAATTTACTCGCCGAATACTGCCTTGTAATCCTTCTGGAACTTCTCAATACCCTGCGTGGTGAGAGGGTGCTTCGTCATATTCTCTATTACGGAATAAGGGATAGTTGCGATATCCGCTCCCGCAAGCGCACAATCCGTAACATGGATGGGATTCCTGATGCTTGCTGCTATAATCTCAGTCTTGAAATCATAATTCTTAAACACGGTAACAATATCCTTGATAAGGTCGATACCTGGTTGTGAAATATCATCAAGTCTTCCGAGGAACGGAGATACATAGGTTGCTCCGGCACGGGCGGCAAGAAGTGCCTGATTGACGGTAAACACAAGAGTAACATTGGTCTTTATCCCCTCGGAGGCAAGCACCTTGACAGCCTTAAGTCCCTCCACGGTCATGGGAATCTTAACTATCATATTCTTGTGAATCTTTGCGATCTCCCTGCCTTCCTTTATCATGCCCTCGGCATCAACGGTGGTCGCCTTGACCTCTCCGCTTATGGGGCCGTCGACTATGGAGGTAATCTCCTTTATAACCTCATTGAAATCTCTTCCTTCCTTTGCGATGAGAGAGGGGTTTGTGGTAACGCCGCAGATGACTCCCATATCGTTTGCCTTGCGGATATCCTCCACATTGGCGGTATCAATGAACAGCTTCATAATTTTTCTCCTTCTATAAATTATTTTTAAAAACCTGCAATTATTTTACACCATTTATCTGATTGCTTCAACTGCCGACTTCTCTATGGAAAGACCTGCCCTGTAGCTTTCCATGAATTTTTCAAAGCCTGCGACATCCTTACTGTCAGGCTCAATTGTCGAGCCCTTCATCCCGGAGAATATCTTCTTTTCAAGATATTCCTCCAGAGTGCATTTATCCCTTCCGTAGAGCATATATGCCGCAAGGAGCGCCATTCCCCAGGGGCCTCCCTCGCTTGCGGTCTCCATTACCGTAACGGGAGCGTTTACCGCCGCCGCAAGGAAGGACTGACCTACTACAGGAGTCTTGAAGAATCCACCGTGCCCCATCATTCTGTTACACTCCGCATGCTCCTCCTTAAAGAGAATATCAAGCCCCATCTTTACGGCACCCAAGGAGGTGTAGAGATGTGAGCGCATGAAGTTTGCCAGATTGAAATTTGCATCGGGCTTCCTGACAACAAGGGGTCTGCCCTCGTTCAATTTCGTGATACCCTCGCCTGAATAATACCCGTAGGAGAGTACGCCTCCGCAGTCTGCATCCCCCTTGAGACTGTTGGTGTATAGCTTTCCGTAAAGCTCCCCGGCATCCACGTCCTTGCCAATCAACTTTGCAAACTCTCCAAAGAGTGATACCCATGCATTCAAATCCGACGTGCCGTTGTTTGCATGCGCCATAGCCACGGGATACCCTGTGGGAGTGGTTACCATATCTATCTCACGGTATACCTTTGAAAGCTTCTTGTCCATGACAAGCATTGCAAAGGTACTGGTGCCGGCGGATACATTTCCGGTCTTTACTGCAACGGAATTGGTGGCAGTCATTCCCGTGCCTGCATCGCCCTCGGGAGGGCATAAAGGAATACCCGCTTCGAGACTTCCTGATTCATCGAGAAGCTTCGCTCCCTCTGCGGTAAGCGTGCCTGCGTTCTTCCCTGCGACCAAAACCCTGGGAAGCACATCCCGAAGCTTCCAAGGAAGCTTTTTGTCCTTTATGAGCGCATCAAATTTCTGCACCATCTCCTCATCATAATCGTTCTTCTCTGAATCAATGGGAAAGATTCCTGCGGCATCTCCTATACCCGTAACCTTATTACCCGTTAAGAGAAAATGAATATAGGAATCTAAAGTAGTGACGAAGTCTATATTCTTAACGTGCGCTTCGTTGTCGAGTATCCTCTGGTAGAGATGCGCTATTGTCCAACGTAACGGAATATTGAAATCAAAGAGCTCCGTCAGCTTGTCCGCAGCAGCTTGCGTGTTTGAGTTTCTCCATGTCTGGAAGGGAGAAAGAAGCTTTCCCGTCTTATCAAAGGCAAGATATCCGTGCATCATTGCACTTATTCCCAAAGCCCCGACCTTTTTTAGCGTGACCTGATATTCCTTTGATACCTTTTCTCTTAAGTCCGAATAAGCGCTTCTAAGTCCTTCTCTTATCTCCTCCTCGCTGTAGGTCCAGATTCCGTTTACCAGAGAATTTTCCCAATCGTGAAAGCCTACGGAAAGTACATTTCCGTCCAAATCTATTAGTACAGCCTTTATCCTTGTGGAGCCGAATTCGATTCCCAGAGCAGTCTGTGCGCTCTCGATTATTTCCTTATTTCCCATGCTTTTCTCCTTTTCAATTGCTGCTCTTTTGTCCGTAATATGCATTTGGTCCGTGCTTTCTCATAAAGTGCTTATCCTGCATGCACTGCGGTGTCTGACCGGCATCAGGGTTTATTGTGAGGGTCAGTATATTCATCCTTGCAACCTCCTCCAAAACCACCGCATTGTGTACCGCATTGAATGCGTCGGTTCCCCATGTGAAGGGACCGTGATTTTTGCATACTACCCCGGGTACATGCATGGGGTCTCTGTCCTTGAAGCATTCTATTATAGTCTTTCCGGTGTTCTTCTCATATGCCTCCTCTATCTCCTCGGGCGTAAGATTCCTTGCGCAGGGGATGGGACCGTAGAAATAATCCGCATGTGTCGTGCCAAAGCAGGGGATATCACAGCCTGCCTGCGCCCATGCCACAGCATGGGTGGAATGTGTGTGCACCACTCCGCCTATCTTGTCGAATGCCTTATAGAGTTCAAGGTGGGTCGGTGTGTCGGTGGAGGGATTGTAGTCGCCCTCTACCTTATTTCCGTCCATATCGATGACCACCATATCAGAGGGCTTTAGCTTATCGTAATCGACACCGCTCGGCTTTATTACGAAGAGCCCCTTCTCTCTGTCAATCCCGCTCACATTTCCCCATGTGAAGGTAATGAGCTTGTATTTCGGAAGCAGCATATTTGCTTCATAGACCTTTTGTTTTAATTCCTCTAACATATTATGTCCTCACTCTTATTTCATAAAAAACTTCTGCAAGTCCGCCTCTGTCGTATCGTCGCCTATGGTAATGAGCTCCGTGCCTGTAAGCCTTGCAAACATTGCGATATCATCCCTTGTAAGGGCTGTGGATACTACCGAGTGGTGTGCGCCTCCGGCATAGCACCATGCCGCAGTGCCAATCTCAAAATTGGGCTTGTGCCTGTACATGATTCTTGCTACAGGAAGCTTCGGCATAGGTGCAGGCTGCTTAACAAGCTCGATATCGGCGCAGATTATCCTGAAGCGGTCTCCCATATCCACCAGAGTTACCTGTATTCCGTCGCCGGTAACGCCGTCGAATACAAGTCTTGCAGGGTCTTCCCTGTCGCCTATGCTCAACGGATGAACCTCTATCGCCGGCTTATTCGCCGCAAAAGCCGGCGGAACCTCAAGCATATGGCTTGCAAGCTCTAACTCCTGTCCCTCCGTGAGGTCATAGGTGTAGTCCTCGATAAATCCTGTAGCGCCCTCTCTGCCCTCTGACATCTTCATTAAGAGTGCGGAGAATGCGCTTATCTTGTAATCGCCCTCAGGTCCGAAGCCAATCCCCTTGGTCATAAGATTCTGCACTGCGATACCCGGAAGCTGCTTCATTCCGTGAAGATCCTGGAAGGTGTCCGTAAAGGCGCCGATTCCTTTCTTTTCAATGAACTTGTCGAGCGCAGCCTCATATTTAGCCTGCTCTCTTACCGCCTCGATATTGTCGGTATTCATAGTGTACTTGCTATTGTACTCGTCCATCTTTTTGTCGATTTCCGCATCGGTAACTCCGTTAATGAGCTTTACCAAATCTCCCAATGCGTAGTAATTGGTCTCCCAGCCATAGCGAATCTGTGTCTCTACTCTGTCGCCGTCGGTCACGGCTACATCCCTCATATTGTTTCCGAAGGTAGCCACGCGGAGCTTTTTTGAAAAAGCAATAGCCTTTGCCACATCCGCAAAACGACTTATCTTCTTTATCACATTGTCGTGCTTGTAGAAGCCCGCGACAACCTCATGGGGAATATTCATTCTTGCTAGAATAAATCCGTACTCCCTGTCCCCGTGAGCCGCCTGATTAAGATTCATAAAATCCATATCTATAGTGTCGTAAGGAAGCTTTTCATTGAACTGCGTATGAAGATGCAAAAGGGGCTTTCTCAATTCCTGCAGACCCTTTATCCACATCTTTGCTGGCGAAAAGGTATGCATCCATGTGATGACGCCGACGCAGTCATCATCAACGCTTGCATTGCGGCAGTTATCTATGCAGATCTGTGATGTCTCTACAGTGGGAAGAAGCTCTACATCCACCTTCCCTTTAAGCTTCTCCGAAAGGAATGCCGTCATCTCCTCCGCATCCTTTCTTACCTGCTTAAGACAGTCCTCCCCGTATAAGTCCTGACTCCCCACAATAAAATATAATTTGCTCAAAGCGCTACCTCCTTTATATTAAAATCTTTCTTTAGTATACAAAAAATTCCCTAATTTTTCAACGCAATACGGTAACCTTATACTCCCTGCCGCCTGCGTTTATCGATAACACATCTTCCTCGGAGCTGTACAGCTCCTCATCCACATAGGAAAGCTTCTGTGGCGTCTCCCCCTTTTCTAACTGCTTGATCACAGTCTCTATTTTTGGCGCAAGATCGGGATTGCACTCTGCGATGCAGGAAATTTTTTTATTCCTCACAAGGGACAGTGCATCCTCATTTACACCATCAAAGGATATTATCATTATATCGCCGTTTTCTATATCCGTTCCCGTGTGTCTCCCTGCCGCTTCTATAGCCTCTATGGCGCCCATTGCCTCGTTGTCATTCTCGCAATAGACCACATTTATATCCTCATACTCCGACAAGAGCTGTTCCATTGCCTCCCTGCCCTTTGCCTGTATGAAATCTCCGGGCACCTCCGCAATCAAATCCCAGCCGTATTTTTTTGCCGCATCAGAAAGCCCCTTTGTACGCCCTATCTGTGCAGTGGAACCGAGAGTTCCCTGAATATTTGCGATATGAAGATTACTCTCATCAATCTCTTTCTTTTCGACATATGCTTTAAGCCACTCGCATGCCTTTGCCCCTTCCAGTTCAAAGTCGGAGCCTACATGGCATACATAGAGCTCCGAATCCTCGACATCCACCATTCTGTCCATAAGGATCACGGGAATCCCCGCTTTTCTCGCTTCCTCCAATACATTTTCCCATCCTGTTTCCGTGACCGGAGCAAGCACTATATAGTCCACCTCCTGCTGGATAAAAGTGCGTATGGCAGTCATTTGGTTACTCTGCTTCTGCTGCCCGTCCTCAAAGATGAGCCTGTAGCCCTTCTCCCCGGTAAAGGTGCTCCTCATTGATTCGCTGTTTGCGCTCCTCCAGTCAGATTCCGCTCCAAGCTGGGAAAAGCCTATGACAATCCTGCCGTCGTCCTCTTCCCCGGACACGGAATTATCCAAGACGACAGGTGTGCTTCCGCAGCCTGTCGTCAGGATAACGCAAAGAATAAGCTCTGTGAGTATAACTGAAATTATGCCCTTATACTTAATCATTATTTGTTCTTTCTTGCCATTACCACACTCTGTATCACAAGGAATATGCAGAGCATAGCCGCTATCGTGATTCCCGTCCACCATGCCTGGTCAAAGCCTGCGGACGAAACAATATTCTGTATGGTACTTAAGGAAAGCACTCCAAAGAAGGTGCCTATAATATTTCCCACACCACCGGTAAGCATTGTGCCTCCGATTATTGACGACGCTATGGCGTTCATCTCCATACCGCTTGCATGGGATGCGGAGCCGGAGCCCACATGCAGGAAATATACATATCCTCCGATACCAGCAAGTGTGCTGCAAATCATATGTGAAATAAATTTTGTGCGCTTCACGTTTATGCCAAGCATCAATGCGCTCTGCTTGTTTCCTCCTACTGCGTAGAAATTCCTGCCAAGCTTTGTCCACCTTAACACAAAGAAGAAGATAAGCACCACAAGCAGCGCAACTATGACACCTATTTCCACATAGGCATTCACATATACGCCTTTTTTGTTCACGGAGCCCATGCCGGGCACAACTATACGTGTTTCCTTGAGCGCAATAAACTTCTCGTTTGCCACATTGAAGGGTGCGCTGTTTACAATGGTGGTCATGCCTCTTGCAAAGAACATTCCCGCAAGGGATACTATGAAGGGCTGTATATCCAGATACGCCACAAGATATCCCTGCACAAGCCCGAACAGTATTCCTATTCCCAGAGCAATCAATATTGATGTGAATACATTGCCGTCGTGATAGTCAAGGTATACCGCACAGCTCATGCTTACCAGTGCGACAACACCTCCCACGGAAATGTCTATTCCACCAGTTATCATTACTATGCTCATACCCACGGAGGTAATTATGAGAGCTGCATTAGCATTAAGTATGTTGAAGAAGGTCTGGGGCTTAAGAAAGCCCTTTCCCTGAAATACTATCGCCCCGATGTACATAAGGAAAAATACTATTATCGTTATCGTCAAGAGCAGATTGGTGTCGGTCATATTTTTGAGCTTGTTTTTCATTTTATGCGACCTCCTTTCCGCCTGCTTTTATCTTTTTCTTAAGTCCGGAGAGATACTCTCTTACAACAGGTGCGCTGAGTACTACCAAAAGGATTACCACTACCGCCTTGTACGCCGGAAGAGCATCCGACTGCACCTTGAATTTGTAGAGAGTGGTGGTAAGGAACTGTATTACATAAGCTCCTATGATTGACGCCGGCATATTGAACTTACCGCCGGAAAGCGCATTACCGCCCAGCGCTACCGCAAGAATCGCATCCATCTCTATATCCTTTGCGATTACGGAGTAGTTTATTGTCTGGATGCGGCTGACCTTTATGAGCGCCGCAACAGCAACACATAATCCCAGAATCACAAAGGACAGAAGCTTGATAGCCTGCGGATTCAAGCCGTTTAGCTT
This sequence comes from Lachnospiraceae bacterium, assembly GCA_017483735.1. Classification (GTDB taxonomy): domain Bacteria; phylum Bacillota; class Clostridia; order Lachnospirales; family Lachnospiraceae; genus RGIG4856. The sequence goes on from JAFUVF010000006.1 coordinate 33,125, forward strand.
GGAGGAGCTTTCGTTTATTCCGACGGACTGCGTGTACAGACCTAAGTTTGTAAATTTAAGCACAAGCGCAATGATTATCATACATATTATTGCGATAAACACAGGCGTCGGAATGGGGATTCCGGGGATAAAGCCTCCGAAATACGCAAAGCTTGGGGACGCCGTGGGACTTATTACCGGCAGGGTATTGTTGTTTATCCATGCCGCTATGGAACGTCCCGCCGTGTACATTATAAGCGTCGCCACCATGGGCTGTATCTTAAAGTACGCAACCAATGTCCCGTTGAAGGCTCCAAAGAGCATACATACGATGCAGCTTACCAAAAAAGCCACAATTATCGGTGCATGGAGCTGCGCAGGCTTCGGGTCGTTACCGCACAGGACACGAAGCATTGCGCTTCCGCCTATTGCAATTACCGCTCCCACGGATATATCCTGTCCGCCGGATGCCGCAGTAACAAGCGTCATACCGATAGCAAGTATCGCAAGCTCCGAACCCGAGTCAAGTATCGTGATAAGATATCCCGACAATACATAATTTCCCATATTGTTCTGACCCAGAGTTATCTTGAAGAAGCCGGGATCCATTATGAGATTGAACATCGCCAATATAAGCAATGCCGCAAGGGGTATGAACAACTGATTTTTTGTTATCTTTTTAAGTGTATTCATTTTTCGCTCTCACCTCCTGCAATGGTACTCATTATCATACTCTGTGTCAGCTCGTCTCCTTTAAGCTCGCCTACGACCTTCCTGTCTCTCATTACTATCAATCTCGAGCAGGTGCGGAGCATTTCGTCCGTCTCGGAGGAGATAAAGGTAATGCTCATTCCCTCACTGGCAAGCTTTAAGACTAGCTTCTGTATATCCACCTTTGTGCCTACGTCAATTCCTCTGGTAGGCTCGTCAAGTATAAGATATTCCGGCTTTGTGAGAAGCCATCTTGCCAAAATACATTTCTGCTGATTCCCTCCCGAAAGAGACTTTATCGGGGTGTCTGCAGAAGCGGTTTTTATGCCAAGAAGCTTTATATACTCCTCTGCAAACTTGTTTGCCTCCGCCTTCGTGAAGGGCTTAAAGAAGCCTTTAAGCACCTGAAGTGCAAGTATTATATTCTCCCTTACGGACAAGTCTCCCACTATGCCGTCCAGCTTTCTGTCCTCCGGAAGATAAGCTATGCCGTTTTTCATAGCCTGAATGGGCTTTGTTATCTTGACGCTCTTTCCGTCCACCTTGACCTCGCCGCCGATAACCGTATCTGCGCCGAATATTGCACGCACGCACTCGCTTCTTCCCGAGCCCAAAAGACCGGTAAAGCCGTTTACCTCGCCCTTCTTTATATAGAAATCAAAAGGCTTTATGCCTGCGTTGCTCTGCAGGTTCTTTGCCTCAAATACATACTCGGAGGCATCCTTCTCCTCATAAGCCTTTGCTTCGCTCTTGATATCAGAGAGGTCATCCATCTCCTTGCCAAGCATCTTTGACACAAGCTTTACTCTGGGAAGATCCGCAATCTCATATTCTCCCACGAGCTTACCGTCCCTAAGCACCGTGATCTTGTCGCAGACCTCATATACCTGATCAAGGAAATGCGTAACAAAAATTATGCCTACGCCCTTCGCCTTTAGATCCCGCATCAGCTTAAACAGCTTTGCAACCTCGTTGTCGTCCAATGACGAGGTGGGCTCATCAAGTATAAGAACCTTGCACTCCATATCAACCGCTCTCGCTATTGCCACCATCTGCTGCACGGCTATGGAACAGCTTGCAAGCTGCTGGGATGCCTTTGCGGGTATGTCGAGTGACTGCAATATTTTGTCCGCATCCGCATTCATCTTTTTCCAATTCTGTAACGCACCCTCGGTACGTCCTATATACATATTCTCCGCCACGGACAGATTCGGGCACAGCGTAATCTCCTGATACACCGTACTTATACCCAATCTCTGAGCATCCTGCGGAGAATGAATATTCACTTCATCCTTGCCCTTTAAAAATATCTGACCCTCATCCTTTGTGTACACACCGGTCAGAACCTTGATAAGTGTAGATTTTCCCGCACCGTTTTCCCCCATCAGTGCATGGATTTCACCCTCGCAGAGGGTAAAGTCAACGCCCTGTAATGCACGGACGCCCGGGAAGCTCTTCTGAATTCCCCTCATTTCCAATACAGATTTTTCTTTCACCGGCCTCACTCCTTCTACTTCTCTTTTCTAAAAGAGCGCGGAACAATTTTGCCCCGCGCCCATAATTTAACGCTTTTATTAGATACCGTACTGGTCTACATCTGCCTGAGTGATAGTAGCTGCATCAAAGCCCTTCTCGTCCATTATGATGGTCTTCTGGCTGATGGTGCCGCCGCTCTCAAGAGTCTTTATGATCTCGTCAATGTAGGATGCCTGGAAAGGATTGCACTGTCCGTCATAGTTCCAATTCTTGTTTAAGAGCTCTTCAAGTGCCCACTTGTTGCAGTCAAAGCCCATAACGATGACATCCTTGCCTACGCCGTGAGAGATACCTGCGGAATCAAGAGCTGCTACAGCGCCCTTTGCCATATCGTCGTTCTCAGCATAGATTACGTTGAAGGATTCGCCGGAGTCGATAACGGACTGAACAATCTGCTGTGCCTTCTCTGCGTTCCACTCAGCAGTCTGCTGTGTTACGAGATTCCAGCTTGCCTCTGCCTTTACCTTGTCATCAAGAGCGCCGGTACGTCCCTGCTGTGCAGCGGAGCCCATAACACCCTGAATGTGGATTACGTTGTACTCGGAAAGTCCCTGACCTGCAAGCCAATTAACTGCGGTCTCGCCTTCCTTTGCCATATCGGATACGATAGAAGCCTCATAGAGACTCTCATCTGCATCGATGGTACGGTCAAAGAGGATAACGCTTATTCCTGCGTCCTGCGCATCCTTGAGAACCGAATCCCAGCCTGCTGTGTCTGCTGCGGAGAGAAGAAGATAGTCAACTCCGTCCTGAATGAACTTCTGAGCCGCGGTAATCTGCTCGTCGTTCTTTAAGCTGTATGCAAAGGATGCTTCATATCCGTTTGCCTCTGTAAACATTGCCTTTAAGTCTGCATCGTTAGCGGTACGATATCCGGACTCGTTGGGGTCGTTGTTGATGATACCAACCTTGATGAGTGCGCCCGATGAGCTGCCGCTGTCAGTAGTGGTGGTTGTAGTTGTGGTGGTAGAACCGCTGGTTGAACCGCCTGTGGAACCGCCGGCAGAACCGGTGTCATTTGAACCGCCGTTGGAGCCGCATGCTGCAAGACTTACGAGCATTACTGCCGAGAGCAGTGTTGCCAAAACTCTTTTTTTCATGATAAATTCCTCCTTAGTACGAAAAATTGTTTAAGGAACCATTTCCTTATGTCCACATTTTATTCAAATGGCATTCAAAAATCCATTAACAAAAATATTTATTTGGGTAAGATTTTTTATTTAAGAGAAAAATAAAGTTGATTTTTTTACGAATTTGTTTGAATATTTTCATAGGTCTTTGCCGGAAGGCTTACTTTTACCACGGTTTTCTCGTTGTAAATACTGTCTATCTCTATGCCGTATTCCTCGCCGAAGTTTAAGCGTATGCGCTCATTTACATTATACAGCCCGTAGACATCCGTATCGCTGCGAAGCTCCTTTTTGATGCCTGCCCTGACATTCTTTAATCTCTCCTCATCCATACCGATGCCGTTATCGCTTACGCTTATCCATACGCCGTTATTGTCCCTGCCGCCCTTTATGGAAATAAGTCCCTTCCCTCTTTTGTTTTTTATCCCGTGGTACAGGGAATTTTCAACCAGAGGCTGTATGGTTATCTTGGGAATACTGTAGTCAAAAATCTCCTCCGGCACATCTATCTCATATGAAAGTATATCCTGATATCTGACCTTTTGAATTTTCAGGTAGCTTCTCACATGCTGCAGCTCTTCCCTTATCGAGATTATATCCTTTCCCTGATTTAGCGATGTGCGGAAGAAGTCCGAGAGATTTCCCACCATATCCACAACCTCCTTCTGCTCACCCGCCTCTGCAAGCCATACGATTGCATCGAGAGTATTATAGAGAAAATGAGGGTTTATCTGTGCCTGCAGCACTTGGAACTCCGCCTTTCTAAGGTTGGTCTGCTCCTCCTTTACCTGCTCTATGAGCTCGTTTATCTTGTCTATCATTGCATTCAATGAATCGCTGAGCACCGTAACCTCGACACCCGTGCGGATATTTGCCCTCACGGACAGCTCCCCCTTCGCCACCCTGTCCGTGACCTTTGAAAGCTCCCTTATGGGACGGGTTATGCTGTATGGAATGTACCATGACAGGAAGATGAGAATTATTGATATTACGGCAAATACAATCATTGATGTGCGGAGCATGGTAGAATATACCTGCTGGAAGGCATTTCGGGATGCCTGCAGCTCCTTTGTCTCATAATAAATATATTCTGACATGGTATCTCTTATCAGCGCCGTGACAATCTGCACATCATTTTCCCAGATATTGAGATTCTCCTCGTATTTGTTTCCTTCCGAAAGATTGCTCTCTATATCCGATATATAGGAATCCAGATTGTTCAGATATTTTATGACACTGTTTAGCCGTGCGAGATTTTCCGCAGAATCCGTATATCCTCTTAAGCCTCCGACTATTCGCTTTGCCTCCGAGAGCATATCCTTTATGTCGGATTCCTCCGGCGTTTTGTTTTCCACAATAAGAAGATACGCCTCATAGTCGAAATCCTTTTTGAAGTCCTGTGAAAACTCTCCCGCCATAATGACGGAATTTATCATACTCTCATATCTGATATTACTGAGAAACATATTGTAAAAGGCAAAGGCAAGAAGCGCCACCAGCGGAAGCACAAGAGCTGTATAGGAAATCCTTATTTTCTCCGCAAGGGTTGTCCCGTTTATATATCTCTTTAACAGATTCCCCATTATGCTTCCTCTGCGCTCTTACCCTCACGGTATTCCGTGGGTGTGCACCCCTGTGTCTTTTTGAAAAGATACGAAAAATAATGAGGATCCTTATAGCCCACGCTCAGTGCAATCTCACCCGTCTTTTTGCCGGTGCAGCGGATAAGCTCCTTTGCATGCTCCATACGGCAGTCCGTGAGATATTTTATAAAGGTCTGCCCCAGATGCTCGCTGAATATCATACTCAGATGATTGGGCGAAACATTGACATAGGACGCCAATAAATTGAGCGAAAGCTCATCATCGGAATAATGCTCCTCTATGTAGGATATCGCAGCATCCAGCACCTCCTTATATTTGTTGCCGGAGGTTTGCTCTCTGAGTTCCACGGCGCTTTTTAGAAGTCTTGTGACATATTCCCTTGTCTTTTCTGCACTCTGCATTATTCCCGATGCCGGGTCGAAGGTCTCAACCTGATTTCTGTCAAACCCCAGTCCCTCAACAAAATCCGCTACAGAAAAATAAATATCCATTATTATATATTGACGAAACAGCAAGGATTTAAGAGCGCCCTCTCCGAGCTCCTCAAAAAAGTCCGAAACCACCTTTTCTACATCCGCCATGCTCCCTGTGCGAAGGAAGCCCCTGACCTTCTCTTTGCTTATCTGCTTTATATTCATGCGTTCAAGGTCGATATCCTCGGCGGATTTGCTTTCAAGATACTTTTTGCTTACCTCCTCAAAGGAGGATGAAAGCTCCGAGAATTTATTGAATATATCCTTAAATTCTTTCCCGCCGGAGGATGCCGCCTCGTTTTCTCTTTTGCTTATTATCCTTGTCTTGATACCTTCAAGCTCCTTTAGCAGCGCATCCCCGCTTATGGGCTTTGTGAGATATTGTGCGACACCTATGCGTATGCTTTCCTTGGCGTACTCAAATTCCTCATATCCGGAAAGTATTATTATCTCCGTATCCGGAAGCTCCTCCTTTACCCTTCTTGAAAGCTCCAGACCGTCCATAAACGGCATACGGATATCCGTTATGAGTATGTCCGGCTTTAATTCCTTTACGAGAGAAAAAGCAAGCTCCCCGTCGCCTGCCTCCCCGCAAAATTCATACCCGTTCGCTGTCCAGTCTATATTGTTTTTAATTCCTCTCCGGATGACATATTCATCCTCGGCAAGAAAAACCTTTAACATATTTCCCCTCAAAAGACTACCTGATTGCGGCCGCCGGTCTTTCCCATATAGAGCTTGTCGTCCGCTTCCTTTACCGTATTTTCCACTCCATACAGCTTGTAGTATTCCGCCACTCCGAAGGTCATTGTGATATCTATTTTCTGTTCATTAAATATGAATTCCTTCTTTTCTATCTTTCTTCTGAGCTTGTCCAGCGAGGTCATCGCTTCATCCCCGTTCATCCCGTCGAATACAAACAAAAACTCTTCTCCACCCCATCTGACTACAAAGCCGAACTCCTCCATATACTTCTTAAAAAGCTCCGCAAGGGATGAAAGTATGAAGTCCCCGGCATCATGCCCGTAGGTATCGTTTACCCTCTTGAAGAAATCTATATCTCCCAAGGCTACCGTTATCTGGCTTCCAAGCGCCTCCTGCTTCTTGTCAAGCTCTGCAAGCTCCTCCTCCGCATAGCGTCTGTTGGGAAGCTTGGTAAGAGGGTCGGTCTCCGAAAGCTTCTTTAATTCCCTGTTGTACAGATACAGCTTTCTCTCAGCTTCAATATACTGTGTGCAGAAAAAATATGACACCACGGAGAGACACGCCGTAAATACAAGCGTATTCGTATACACAAGAAAAGTCTGCTGGAAGCTGTCCGATTTAAAAAGCAGATGTCCCACCGGCGTTTTTAAGGATATTATACACATTGATACTGCAATGAGAACGCTGCATACCACCTTCTCTCCCACTGCCTTTGACGGGTTGTACCACATTGCAAGGAGCATCACAAATATTACTGTATGGAAGGATGCTCTCCATCCGAAACCCGCTGTGAGTATCCCCGATGATATGATGGAAACAACTGCGAGCATATACAGAATATGTGTCGCCTTTACGGAATAGCTTGATATTAAAAGTATGATATTGGCTACCAGCGTCACAAGAAGCACAAATCCGAAAAATACCACTCCGTTTGCGAAGATGAATATATCCATAAGCACGCAGTACGCACAGAGCATAAGCAATATAAAGCGCACAAGATACAGAAGATTGGAGGACTCCTCCTCAAATGGGGAATCTTTTTTCAGAAATGCCCTTATTCTCTTAATTAAGGCTTCTTTTTCCATAACATTTTTATAATATCCCTTGTGTGCTATTGTGTCAAGTCACGCAACTTTTAAACAGTAATCATTATTTATAATGTTGCAGAGATATCCTTGCTTTCTGTAATAACAGGAACTATCATCGGTTTATTGAAGTCCTATAGTTTGAACTGATGATTTCAATTGAATTTATACATGAGGTTTCTCCGATATAACACACCCAGAGAGTCTATTCCATGGTCAGCAACTTTACCTTCGCCTGCTTCTGGAAAAACGCTACCCCATAGCAGAGTATCTGTTCATAACCATAAAGCCCCTCTGCATATTTCTCTGTAATAATCTGTTTTATTGCTTCATCACAATCCTTATCCAGATCAGCTTCCTTTTCAGACTTCTTAGCCTCAATGATAATGGCTCTGCGGTTATCCTCATCCTTTAATAAAATGTCTGGTCTGCCAAGCCCCTTTTCTTTGTTGGATTCCACCTCATATCCTATTCCGACAAAGGCTCCTGCAAGGAAAGCGTGGTAATAATCCTCATGATAATCATTATAGCTGATTGTTCTCCAGAGAAGCTCCGAAACAATCCGCCCAGCTTCCTCTGCATCCTTATTCCAAAACGCCTCCATCATGCTTTTCTGCATATTGGTATCTATTGTTTCTTTGAACAGCTTGACAACTGTGTCCTCAAAGATAGATGCAATCTCTTTATTAGGGATTTTAAGACTTACCGTTTCCCCTTCTTCCTCGGCATCTGCCTTAGTGATATACCCTGTCATAAGCAGGACGCTCCACAGGTTATCTTCCGATGAATGCAAAGTATCATAGGTTAGTTCATCCGTAATCGTCTGTGTAATCGTTCCACTATTCATTAGTATTTCAAATTTGCCCTTTACCTTAAAGTCTGTCCTCTTTACAAATGTCAGCAGGATTCCGTTATGGCTTGTGTTTTTCCAGTAATTCTTGGGTCTGGCATCAGGATATTTCCGCAGTTCGGATAGAAAATTGATAACGTCCCAAGGACCATAGACAAAGCTGTTTCCGAATACATATCCATCATACCACTCTTTGATTGTGTCTTTTCTGGAGGTTCTGTCCGCCGCCACAAGCATACGGTCAATCTCATCATTAGTAAAACCAAAATATTGAGAAAAGCTTTTGTCCAGTACAGAGTATGACGCAAAATTATTGGTGCCTGTAAAGATACTCTCTTTTGCTA
>JAFUVF010000063.1 GCA_017483735.1 Lachnospiraceae bacterium
TAAATTATCATTTTGCAGAGAAAGGAAAGAAAATGCCAAAATTCGATGAACATGCTTTAGAAATGTCAATAATGAAGCTTTTCGAGAAGGAAGGCTATACTTATGTGCATGGTGATAAGATACAACGTAGTAATAAGACGCAGGTTCTTATAGAGGAGGATCTTCGAGAGTATCTTAAGACCAGGTATGCTTCTGATGGATTGACAAAGTCAGAGATTGACAGTATCATCCTTTCTCTTCATGCCGTATCCGGAACATTGTATGAGGATAATAAGCAGATACTACAGAAAATTGCAGACGGTTTTATCTTTAATCGAGAGGATAGGTCAAAGAAGGATTTATATATTGAACTTCTGGATTATGAACCGGATGCAGATAGGAATCAGAATATATATAAGATAGTCAACCAGTTTGAGATAGAGGGTTATAACAATCAGTTACGCATTCCGGATGGAATCGTTTTTGTGAATGGTATTCCGCTTGTTGTACTGGAATTCAAGAGCGCAATAAAAGAAAATACGACGATAATGGATGCCTTTACACAGCTAACGGTGCGCTATCAGCGCGATATACCTGAGATATTCAAGTATAACGCATTTGTTGTGATCTGCGATGGGGCGAATAGCAAGTATGGATCTCTATTTTCTCCTTATGACTTTTTCTATGCATGGCGCAAGGTAGAAGATAATGATCCGGAGATGGATGGAATCAATTCATTATATACAATGGTAAACGGTCTTTTTAGAAAGACTCGTTTGCTGGATGTGGTAAAGAACTTTATTTATTTCCCTGACACTTCAAATAACAGCATTAAAGTTGTGTGTCGGTATCCGCAGTATTTCGCTGCAAATAATCTCTATGAGAATGTAAAAACCCATATAAGACCGGAAGGCGATGGTAAAGGTGGAACATATTTTGGAACGACTGGATGTGGTAAATCGTATACGATGCTTTTCTTGTCGCGACTTCTTATGAAGAGCAGCTTTTTCAAGAGTCCCACGATTGTAGTTATTACAGATCGAACTGATCTGGACGATCAGCTCGCAGGCCAATTTCTTGCATCCAAGCAGTTTCTTGGAGATGAAAATGTTGTCAGCATTGATTCCCGGGAAATGCTACGGAAAGAGCTTCAGAACAAACCGAGCGGTGGAATATATCTGACTACAATTCAGAAGTTTACTGAGAATCTGGAGCTATTGACGGACAGGAGCAATGTGATCTGCATATCCGACGAGGCCCATAGAACACAGGTAAATTTGGACATGAAGGTGCGTGTGACAGACAAGGGCGTGAGCAGGAGCTTTGGTTTTGCAAAGTATCTGCATGATTCATTGCCTAATGCGACATATGTTGGGTTTACCGGAACGCCGATTGATGCCACAATAGATGTTTTTGGCGCGATTGTAGGTCATCCTTATACAATGACAGAGGCAGTTAAGGATGGTATTACAGTAAATCTTGTTTATGATGGCAGAGCGGCACGTGTTACTCTGGATTCTGAAAAGGTAAAGGAGATAGAGGATTACTATGACAGATGCGCAGATCTCGGCGCTACTGAAGAACAGATAGAAGAGAGTCAGAAGGCTGTTGCACATATTGATGCGATCATAGGTGATCCGGACAGACTGCAGGCGGTTGCTAAGGATTTTGTGTCCCATTATGAAAATCGTGTTGAAGAAGGGGCATCTGTAGCCGGGAAAGCTATGTTTGTATGTTCTAATCGTAACATTGCTTACAGGTTTTATCAGTATGTTATCCGATTAAGACCCGAGTGGGCAGAGAAAAAGAAGGCTGCGGATGGAGTGGAACTTACCGAAAAGGATGAAAAGGAATTAAAGCCTATCGAGAAGATTAAGCTTGTCATGACCCGGAATAAGGATGATGAGAAGGCTTTATATGACATGCTTGGGACAAAAGATGACAGGAAAGAGTTTGACCGTCAATTCAAGAATGTCAAATCTAATTTCAAGATAGCCATTGTTGTTGATATGTGGCTGACCGGATTTGATGTGCCGGCACTTGATACGATTTATATTGATAAGCCTATACAGCAGCATACGCTTATACAGACTATATCAAGAGTAAACCGTGTATATGAAGGTAAAGATAAGGGCTTGATCGTCGATTATATTGGCATCAAGAAAAATATGAACCTTGCTCTCAGAAAATATACGAATTTTGAGAAGGAAGAGTTTGAGAATATTGACCAGGCAGTTACGCTTGTGAAAGATACGCTTGAGGTGCTGGATGCGATGTTCCATAACTTCAATGCGCATGATTATTTTGAGGGAGATCCGCTCGAACAGCTTAATTGTCTGAATCGGGCGGTTGAATATGTCCAGCTTACCGAGGAAATGGAAACAAGATTTATGGCTGCGGTTCGTAAGATGAAGCAGTCATATAACCTGTGCAGTGGGAGTGATGCTTTTACTGACAAGGAGATTGAGAGAATTCATTTTTATCAGGCAGTCAGATCAGTATTATTTAAGCTGACAAAGGGTGAGGCTCCCGATATCGCCCAGATGAATGCCAAGGTAAGGAAACTTCTTGAAGGTGCGATACAGTCAGATGGAATTGAAGAATTGTTTGAGACGGGTAAGCATATTGATATAGACATTTTTAGTGATGAATATCTACTCCGTATAGAGAAAATCACTCTTCCGAATACCAAGATTAAAGCCCTTCAGCGTTTACTGGCATATGCAATAGATGAGTTTCGTAAGGTAAATAAGATCAAAAGTATTGAGTTTGATGAACGTATGAAGGCTGTTGTGGATATGTATAACAACCGCCGGAGGGACGAGGCTTTTGCTAATGAAGTTCTGGATGATGTGGCTGAACAGCTTGCACAGCTTCTTCATGAATTAAAAACAGAGAAGAATTCCTTTGAGGAAATGGGCATTGATTACGAGGAGAAGGCCTTTTACGATATCCTGTTTGCTGTGGCCAAGAAGTATGAGTTTGAATATCCGGAAGATAAGATGATAGCACTCTCAAAGGAGATAAAGGTTGTCGTAGATGATAAAGCGAAGTATACCGATTTCTCGACGAGGGAGGACATAAAGGCAAGCTTGCAGGTGGATCTGATCGTACTGCTGGATAAGTATGGATATCCTCCGGTAACGATAGATGATGTATATAAAGAGGTCCTGGAACAGGCGGAAAATTTTAAGAAGTATTCATAAAATATAACAGAAGAAGGGCGATATGTGCGGCATTGGTTATAGTATGAGGTGTTCTTATGAAGTACAGAACAAACAGAAGAACCGGAGATAAGATCAGTGAGATAGGCATGGGTACTGCCTATGTTGTTGAGGCAGATAAGAAAGAAGCAGTCAGGACTGTAAGATGGGCATATGATGGCGGTATCAATTATTTTGACCTTGCGGCAGGAGACGGAACCGCTTTTGCCACCTTTGGAGAAGCGCTCGCTGATGTGAGAGACGAGGTGATGTATCAGATTCATTTCGGAGCTGATTATTCCAAAGTCACCTATGGATGGACGCTGAACCTCGATGCCGTGAAGCGTTCTGTTGACAAACAGCTTCATGACCTGAAGACGGATTATATCAATTATGGATTTATTCACTGTCAGGATGAATCAAAGGACTGGGAGAAATACCAGAAGATCGGAATTCTGAAGTATCTGCTTGATATGAGGGATCAGGGAGTTGTGAAGCATATCGGCGCATCATCACATACTCCTTCTGTCATACAGGAAATACTTGATACAGACCTTATAGATATGCTGATGTTTTCCGTGAATCCGGCGTATGACTATAATCACGGCGATTATGCTTTTGGCGGCGTGGATGAAAGAGCGGATGTTTATAAGAGATGTGAAAAGCTTGGAGTCGGTATCTCAGTTATGAAGCCTTTTTCCGGCGGGCAACTTTTAAGTGCAAAGACATCACCCTTTGGCAAAGCTCTGACGCAGTATCAGTGTATTAAATATGCTCTTGATAAACCAGGAGTTCTGACGGTACTGCCAGGTGCTCAGAGTGTGGAAGAGATTGATTTTTTACTGAAGTATTATGACCAGTCAGAGGCAGACCTTGATTATAGCATCATCGGATCCTTTGCTCCGCCGGAAGCAAGTGGCAAGTGTGTATATTGCAACCATTGTGAGCCGTGTCCTGCGGGTATAGATATTGGAGCGGTGAATAAGTTCTATGATCTCGCCAAAATCGGGGATGATATGGCAAGGGAGCATTACCTCGCTCTTGAGAAAAATGCGTCTGATTGTATCAGCTGCGGACATTGTAACAGCAGATGCCCGTTCTCTGTGGATCAGATGAGCAGAATGCAGGAGATAAAGGGCTACTTTGGATAAAGATATGAGGGATAGGGCTTTCAAGGAGAGATCATGGTAGACAATATTACGGTAAATACTCAAAACAGCATAAGGATTGCGTCGAGAGTGGGGATGATTTATGTTGATCCGCTCGGAATAAATGACGATGTGCATGATGCGGATTATATCCTGATTACCCATGACCACTATGACCATTTTTCTCCGGAGGATATAGAAAAGGTCGCTAAATCGGACAGCATACTCATTGTGCCAGAAAAGATGCAGGGCAAGGCGCAGGAAGTCGCCGGAGCGGTCGGCAGGATTGAAACCGTAAAGCCTGGAGTGTATCGGGAAATGAACGGGCTGGAGCTCGAGACCGTGCCGGCATATAACATACTGAAAGCATTTCATCCAAAGAGTGCAGGCTGGGTGGGATATATCCTGCGGATAGACGGTCAGAGAATTTATATCGCCGGTGATACAGATGCCACGAAGGAAGCCAAGGAAGTAAAGTGTGATATTGCGCTTGTCCCCATCGGCGGCACATATACCATGGATGCAAAGAAAGCTGCGGAACTTGTGAACACGCTTCGACCGAATGTGGCGATACCTGTGCATTACGGAAGCATCGTTGGAAAGCCCTCTGACGGGGATGTATTTGTGGAGCATGTTAAAGATCCGATCAAAGTAGAGTTTAAGATATCGTTTTAAAAATGACGAGGAGATATAGGTTGTGCAGAAGATCCGGTGCGTGGTCGAGAGAATTACATATCAGAACCCGGAAAACGGATATTCGGTGCTGAAATGCCGGGTTAAGGATTACAGTGAATTAGTGCCGGTCATCGGCAATATGATAGATGCGAATGTAGGCTCCGTCCTTGTATGTGAGGGCAACTGGAAGGTGGATGCCAAGTATGGAAGGCAGTTCGTGGCTGAAAACTGGGAGGAAACTCTTCCTGCGACGGTCTATGGCATGGAGAAGTACCTTGGCTCCGGTCTCATCAAGGGAGTCGGACCTAAATTTGCAAAGAAGATCGTTCAGAAATATGGCACGGATACATTTGCGGTCATTGAGGATAATGTTGAGATCCTGATAGAGATTGAGGGCATAGGCAAAAAACGCATCCAGATGATAGCCGAGTCATGGGAGAAGCAGAAAGAGGTCAAGAACATCATGCTCTTTTTGCAGGATCATCAGGTGTCTACATCCTATGCGGCTAAGATATACAAGCAATATGGGAATGACAGTATTTCCGTGATGAAGGAGAATCCTTACAAGCTGGCGGATGATATCTGGGGGATAGGTTTTAAGACAGCTGATCAGATTGCTATGAAGCTGGGATTCGGGCTTGAGTCCTATGTGCGCCTGCGGAGCGGGCTGATGTACACGCTCTCGGAATTATCCAACGAAGGCCATGTATATGCTGAAAAGCAGCAGCTTGTGGATAAAGCGGCAGAACTTTTGGAAGCGTCACCGGAAACAGTCATCATGACGATGGACGATATGCTTCAGAAGGAAGAACTGATCCTTGAAAAGAACATAGTCCGTATGGATGAGGATGGCAACAGGGTTACACCGGTATATCTGCCGCCATTCTTCTATGCAGAGGTAGGAGTGGCAGGAAAGTTGAAAAAGCTAGCATCGTCGCCTGCCGGAGATAAGCTGTATATGAGACTTATGGAAGCAAGGAAGAATACCGGAAATGATGCCCTTTCCGTGGACATTGAAGCAATCCAGGCAAAGACCGGTATGGAATACGATGATATACAGGCGGATGCCATACGGTGCGCCGCTACTGCCAAGGTGATGGTATTAACAGGCGGACCCGGAACAGGAAAGACCACCACTACCCACGGGATCATATCCGCATACAGGGCATATGGGCTTAAGATACTCCTTGCGGCTCCCACTGGTCGCGCCGCCAAGCGTATGACAGAAGCTACCGGACTGGAAGCAAAGACCATACACAGGCTTCTGGAATGTAAGCCACCTGAGGGTTATCAGAAAAATGAGGAGAATCCGCTTGAGGGAGATGTCCTGATCGTGGATGAGTGCTCCATGATAGATATCGTGCTGATGAACTCTTTGCTGAAAGCTATTCCGCCTACCATGCGTCTTATTATGGTGGGAGATATAGATCAGCTGCCGAGTGTCGGAGCGGGGAATGTCCTGAGAGACATCATAGATTCGGGAACTTTCCCGGTAGTCAGGCTTACAAGGATATTCAGGCAGGCGCTGACGAGCCGCATTATAATGAACGCTCACCGTATCAATGAGGGAAAGATGCCGGATATCAGTAATGGAAAGAATACAGACTTCTTCTATATGGAGAATGAGGATGCCGAGGCTTCTGTACCGCAGATAGTAAAGCTCGTGCAGGAAAACCTGCCGAAGTATTATCATGTGGAGCCTTCGCAGATACAGGTACTCACGCCTATGCAGAGAGGTGTGGTCGGAGCGACTAACCTGAATCTGGCACTACAGGAAGCATTGAATCCGCCGGAGCATGATATCTTCATGCGCGGCAGAGGTAAGGTTACTATGCCGAAAGAATGCCTGCGCCGGAGCGGATATGCGTTCCGTGCTGATGATAAGGTGATGCAGATCAAGAACAATTACGATAAGGAAGTATTTAACGGAGACATAGGCATTATCGAGTCAGTGAACGAGACAGACAGGACGCTGACGGTGAATTTTGATGGCAGGAGCATCGAATATGATGTGACAGAGCTGGATGAGCTTGTTCACGCATATGCTACAACGATCCACAAGGCGCAGGGATCCGAGTATCCGATCGTGGTAATGCCGATCATGATGAATCATTTCGTCATGCTTCAGAGAAATCTGATATATACAGGTATCACCAGAGCAAAGAAGGTACTTGTGATCGTGGGCACAAAGAAGGCTCTTGCCTATGCCGTTAAGAATGTGACGGTTACAAAGAGAAATACGCTGTTAAGGGAGAGGCTGGCAAGATAGACATAGAGAGAAAAACAATTTCCTATTGATATGTAGAAGGCATATGACCTGGGAAACGAGTGGTGGAAAGAGTAAAAATCGGAGAATAATATATGACAGAAGAACAAAGGAGAAAACTGATCAAAGCACAACAGGGTGAACTAGATGGTGTAGAGACCTACCTTATGCTGGCTGATACTGTTAATAACGAGGCAGATAAGGAAGCTTTCAAGACTCTTGCAGCAGATGAGGGGAGACATGCATCCGTGTTTAAGCAGTACACAGGAGAGATATTAAAGCCTAAGAAGCTGCAGGCGAGAGCAGTAGTGGTGCTGTATCATCTGATCGGTAAGAGAGCATTATATCCTCTGATAGCACGATTCGAATATGCAGCGATACCGGGATATGAGCAAATGGAAAAGGAGTTTCCGGAAGTCGAGTCTGTGAAAAATGATGAAAAGCGGCATGGTGACACTTTAAAAGCACTGCTTGATAACGGAGAATATTCAGACAAGCCTAAGTGGCCTACCGTTGTATGTGTCCTTGTTGGCATTATGATTATGATGAAGACCGGGGCGCAAGCCATACGCCGCTTGAGGCAGGGCGACGCATTTTAGAAATGGGAAAGGAGCTTGTGAATATATGACTGAGATTGAAAAACTGGAAGCAGGACTGGAATACTGCTATGACGATCCGGAGGTAGAAGCCCGTAAGGAGAATGCGATCATCCAGTGCAAGGAGTACAATGCCATAGATGATACGGATTACGATGCCCAGTATGCGAAGCTTAAGGAGATGCTCGGAAGCGTTGGTAAGAAGGTATGGATTGCCAAGACCTTTAACTGTGATAACGGTAGGAAGATCTTCATCGGTAATAACTTTACGGGCAATTATAATCTGACAATCCTGGATATCAGGGAAGTATACATCGGCGATAATGTGATGATAGGTCCGAATACGCTGATCTCGACCGTGAATCATCCGCTGACACCGATGGGCAGGAGACAGCATCTGGGAATTGCCAAACCTGTGAGGATCGGAAACGATGTCTGGATCGGCGGAAATGTGACCATTTTGCCGGGAGTGACTATCGGAAACAATGTTGTGGTAGCCGCAGGAGCAGTGGTAACAAAGGATTTAGAAGATAATGCACTATATGGCGGCGTTCCGGCGAGGAAGATCAAGGATATAGAAAACGATATCATATAAAAACAAAACAACAAGAGAAATATATGAGATTCTGAAGGCTCGTGCCGCGGTCTTTGTCGTGGAGCAGAATATAGTCTATCAGGACATGGACGATAAGGACTATGACAGCCTGCATGTATATTGCGAAGAGGACGGAAAGGTGACGGCGTATATGCGTGCCTTTAAGACTGAACCGGGTGTCGTGCGAATGGGGTATGCTCAGGCCCGACTGCCTCGCGGCCTTCCGCATAACCGGGTTTTCTAGAGCAGATAGTAATATCTGCTCTTTTTATAATTATTTCAAAAATAAAAAAAGGAAAATCAAAAGTTTCACAGAATAATATTATGCGGAGCTTTTTTCGTTTGTTTAATGCTTAAGAGGCGGATATGACTATCAGAGAGAGATTGGAAATAGAAGAAAAAGAGCAGTTAAGCCCCTATGCTATGCTTAATCTGAATTCAAAGGGAAGGCTTAAGGATGAGCCGCAATGCGACATCAGACCGCTTTTTCAGAGAGACAGGGACAGGATTGTCCACTGCAAGGCATTCAGGAGACTTAAGGACAAGACGCAGGTATTTTTGTCGCCGGAAGGGGATCACTACAGGACGAGACTTACCCATACTCTGGAGGTATCCCAGAATGCGAGGACTATCGCAAAGGCGCTTCGCCTAAACGAGGATTTGGTAGAGGCAATCGCCCTGGGACATGATCTGGGGCATACGCCCTTCGGACATGCAGGGGAGAGAGCCCTTAACAGGGTGTGTCCCTACGGCTTTGAGCATAATGTACAGAGCGTCCGCACCGTCGACCTTTTGGAGAGGGACGGAAGGGGCCTGAATCTTACCTATGAAACAAGGGATGGAATTTTGAATCATCAGACCTCCGGAAATCCCTGTACCCTTGAAGGAAAGGTGGTGCGTCTCTCCGACAAGATAGCGTATATACATCACGATATGGATGATGCTGTCAGGGCGGGAATACTTAAGGAGAGCGATGTGCCGAAGGAAATCCGGGATGTATTGGGAGACAGACCGGGCCTTAGACTTGATTCCTTCATACACGACATAATCACAAACAGCACTGACAAGAACGATATAATAATGTCCGAACCCATAGCAAGGGCTATGAAGGACATCCGGAATTTTATGTTTGAGAGAGTATATACCAACCCTCTTGCAAAGGCTGAGGAGGGGAAGGCGGAAGAGCTTATGGAAACGCTCTACGATTATTTCTTCCACAATAAGGACAGGATGCCGGAGGAGTTTTTAAAGCTTTTGGACAGAGGGGAAAAGCTTGAACAGGTGGTGTGCGACTATGTGGGCGCAATGTCGGACAGATTTGCGATAAATCTTTATGAGGATATTTTCGTGCCTAAAAGCTGGCAGCTTTAATGGCGCAAAAGAAAAGCCGCTTGCGAGCTTTTCTGCGCCATTTAACGAAAAATCTTTCTGCGAAGCAGAAAAAAGAGTGCGAAGCACGGGATTTTGAGTTTGGAAAGCGCAAAAGAAAAGCCGCTTGCGAAAGGAAAATCTGATGTACTACAGCGACGACATAATAGAAGAGGTGCGCTCCGCAAACAATATTGTGGATGTGGTGGGGAGCTATGTTCGCCTCCAGAAAAAAGGCGCAAATTATTGGGGACTGTGTCCGTTTCACAACGAGAAGACCCCCAGCTTTTCCGTGCATGAGGGAAAGCAGATATACCATTGCTTCGGCTGCAATGCCGGAGGAAATGTAATCTCGTTTATGATGAACTATGAAAATATGACCTTCGGAGAGGCAATGAAGGCGCTTGCCGAGAGGGCAGGCATAGCGCTGCCGGAGGTAAATGACGAGGAGGCAAAAAGAAGGAACAGCAAAAGGGAAAGGCTTCTTGAATGCAATAAGGCAGCTGCCAAATTCTTTTATTTCAACCTGCGCTCCCCACATGGAGAGATTGGGATGAGGTATTTAAAGGGCAGGGGGCTTTCCAACGAGACAATACACAAATTCGGGCTCGGCTTTGCAGGAAAGAATTCGGGAGAGCTTATCTCGTACCTTAGAAAAGAGGGCTTCGAGGACAGGGAAATCGTGGAAGCCGGACTTGCCTCACACAACGAGAGGGACGGACTGTCAAATCCATTTTGGAACAGGGTAATGTACCCGATACAGGATCAGGGCGGAAGAGTGATAGGCTTCGGCGGAAGGGTAATGGGAGATGCAAAGCCAAAATACTTAAATTCACAGGAAACGCTTATATTTGACAAAAAAAGAAATCTGTACGGGCTTAATTTTGCAAGGACATCAAGGGTTGGAAATTTTATTATGTGTGAGGGCTATATGGATGTCATAGCCCTGCATCAGGCGGGATTTTCACAGGCGATGGCGTCCCTCGGCACGGCATTTACGGTGGAGCAGGCGCAGATTTTAAAAAAATACAAGCCGGAGGTAGTATACCTTGCATATGATTCAGACGGCGCAGGAGTGAAGGCGGCGCTCAGAAATATAGGAATATTAAGGGATACCGGGCTTAACTGCAAGATAATAAATATGCGTCCCCAAAAGGATCCTGATGAATTTATAAAGGCAAACGGGGCGGATGAGTTTCAAAAGCGTATTGACAATGCGGAGAACAGCTTCTTCTTTGAGGTAAGAATTGCGGAGGAAGAGGCAGGAGATATGAAAGATCCTGCGGTAAAGACTGCCTTTCACAAGGAGATTGCAAAGAAGCTCTGCGTCTTTACGGATGAGGTTGAGAGGAATAATTATTTGGAGGCTGTCTGTGACAAATATCATATAAGCTTTGATGCAATGAAAAAGCTTGTGATAAATACTGCGGCGGATGTTGACAGGGAAAAGGTTTATCAGGCACCCAAAAGCGGTATAAACAGAAGGGAAAGGATAAAGGATAGGGAGAAGCTTCCGCAGAGAACATTGCTTACTCTGATATCCGACAATCCTGAGATATACCCTCAGATAAAAAAATATCTCTCCATAGAGGATTTTACGGATGAGATATATGCACAGATTGCAAAGCGGATGTTTGATGACCTGGAAAGCGGGAATATGAATCCTGCGGCTATTGTCAGTATGTACACGGAAGCCGAGGAGCAGCGGATTGTATCAGAGGTATTTAATTCAGAGATACCCAATATTGACAGTCCGGAGGATACCGCAAAGGCGATAAAGGATGTCCTGATTGCGGTAAAGAATGCGGGCTTTGAAAAATTTTCAAGCGAAATTGATATGACGGATGCCGCTTCTTTAAATGCCGTAGTGACAGCAAGATTAAAAAGGGATTCGGAGCTTTCGGAAATACAAAAGCTTAATATAAGATTATGAAAAGGCGCTAAGACGCAAGGAGGATAGTATAATGGATGAACAAACACAGGCAAAATTTGAGGAGAAATTAAAAAATCTCTTAAAAAAAGCGAAGAAGAAAAAGAATGTGCTTGATGAGACCGAGGTAAATGAGGTCTTTGCCGATCTGGGTCTTGAGGAAGAAGCCTACGAGAAGATATGGGAATACTTAGAGCAGAACGGCGTGGATGTGCTCCGCATGAATGATGTGGATGATGACGATGTGGACGATTCGGAGATTATTCTATCCGAGGAGGATGAGGTCGATATGGAGAATATTGATCTGTCCGTGCCTGACGGCGTGAGCATAGAGGATCCCGTGAGAATGTATCTGAAGGAAATCGGAAAGGTTCCCCTCCTTACCGCAGAGGAGGAAATTGAGCTTGCAAAGCGTATGGAGGAGGGAGACGAGGAGGCAAAGAAGAGGCTTGCAGAAGCAAATTTACGTCTTGTTGTAAGTATAGCAAAGCGCTATGTAGGCAGAGGCATGCTCTTTTTGGATTTGATACAGGAGGGTAATTTAGGACTCATAAAGGCGGTCGAAAAATTTGATTACAGAAAGGGTTATAAATTCTCAACCTACGCCACATGGTGGATACGTCAGGCAATAACCAGAGCTATTGCGGATCAGGCGAGAACCATAAGGATTCCGGTGCATATGGTTGAGACCATAAATAAGTTAATACGGGTAAGCCGTCAGCTTTTGCAGGAGCTGGGACGTGAGCCCCTGCCGGAGGAGATCGCAGAGGAGATGGGAATACCTGTGGAGAGAGTAAGGGAGATATCGAAGATAAGTCAGGAGCCGGTTTCTCTCGAAACTCCCATAGGAGAGGAGGAGGATTCGCATCTCGGAGATTTCATTCAGGATGAGAATGTGCCAGTACCGGCTGAGGCTGCAGCATTTACGTTACTTAGAGAACAGCTCGTCGAGGTATTGGGAACGCTCACGGAGAGGGAGCAGAAGGTGCTTAGATTGCGCTTCGGGCTTGACGATGGCAGGGCGAGAACACTTGAAGAGGTGGGAAAGGAATTTAACGTCACAAGGGAACGTATTCGTCAGATAGAGGCGAAGGCATTGAGAAAGCTGCGTCACCCCTCACGCTCCAGAAAGCTTAAGGATTATCTTGACTAAGGCTATAAAGCTGTCTGCACGCCTTAAATGTATCTGCGATATGGTGCAAGATGGCGCTAATAAAAAAATCCACGGAGCGGATATTGGCTGTGATCACGGATATATATCCATTTATCTTGTGCAGGAAAAAATAGCGGATCGAATGCTTGCGATGGATATAAATGAGGGACCGTTAAAGCGTGCAGAAGAGAATATAAGGGAATATGCGCTTTCCGACAGGATAGAGACAAGACTTTCGGATGGGCTTTCGGCACTTTCCCACAAAGAGGCGGATACCGTCATTATTGCAGGTATGGGGGGAAAGCTTATGGCGGATATTCTTTTTAAGGACAAAGATAAGCTTAAGGGAATTGACAGCCTTGTTTTGCAGCCGCAGTCGGATATACCGGAATTTAGAAGAGAGCTCATTAAAAATGGGTTTGAAATCGCAGACGAGCGCATCATATATGATGAGGGAAAGTATTATTTTCCCATGAGAGCAAAGCGGTGTGTGGAGGATGAAGCCTCGCTGTTTGAGTATCTGTCAAACGATATTTATATGATATATGGTAAGCATACGCTTGAAGAAAAAAGTCACGTAATGCAGGATTATCTTTTGAAACAGAAGAAGAAGCTTGATAAAATAAAAGAGGAGCTTGCGGAAAATGAAACAGATAGAGCGGCGGACAGGCTTACAGCCATAGAAAGAGAGATTGATATAACCGAAAGGGCGCTTAACTATATGCAGGCATAGGAGGGAACAATGTATAAGGTTACGATTGACAAGGTTACAAAGGAATATGAAAATGGAACAACCTTTGAGGATATTGCGAGAGAGTATGAGGACAAGTATGATGCTCCTATAGCTCTTGTTACCTCAAACGGCAAGATAAGGGAGCTTTTCAAGAAGGTCACAAGGGACTGTGAGCTTAAATTTATCACGCTTAAGACAGAAACCGGGCGAAAGACCTATCAAAGAAGCGCCTGCATGATGTTTTTGAAATCGGTCTATGATCTGTACGGAAATGATGCGGTAAACAACTGCAGAATAGCATTCAAGGTAAGAAACGGGCTCTTTATTTATCCGAAGAATAATGCCTTTCCTTCGGGTAAGGATGCAGCCCAAAATATAAAGGAGCATATGAAAAGTCTGTCGGACAATAAGCTTCCCTTTATGAAGAAAACATACTCTCTGGATGATGCAATAGCTCTTTTCAACGAGAGGGGAATGCAGGATAAGACAAAGCTTTTCAAATACAGGATGAGCTCCACCATAAATCTTTATGAGGCGGGAGGGTATATTGATTATTATTATGGATATATGCTTCCCAATGCAGGGTATGTGAAGTGGTTTGATCTGATACCCTATGAGGATGGATTTATGCTTATGCTCCCGGATAAGTCGGAGCCAACTACTGTAAAGCCTCTCATAGATTCCAAGAAGCTGTACAGGACACAGAGGGATGCCGAGAACTGGGGCGAGACAATAGGTCTTGAAACCATAGGTGAACTGAATGACAAGATATGCGAGAACTCCATAACCGACCTGATTCTTGTGCAGGAGGCGGAGCAGGAGAGACGAATTGCGGAGATAGCAAAGGAGATTGTTTCAAGGGGAGGAGTGAAATTCGTGATGATAGCGGGACCTTCATCATCCGGAAAGACAAGCTTTTCCCACAGGCTCTCCATACAGCTTAGAACTCTGGGGAAAAATCCTCATCCCGTGGCGCTTGACAATTATTTTGTAAACAGGGAGAATACTCCTTTAGACGAGCATGGAAATTATAATTTCGAGGTGCTTGAAGCGATAGACGTAAAGCAATTTAATGAGGATATGGTAAAGCTCTTAAACGGCGAGACTGTGGAGATTCCCTCATTTAATTTTAAGATAGGACAGAGGGAGTATCACGGGGATTATATGAAGCTGAATCCGGATGATATTCTCGTAATAGAAGGAATCCACGGGCTTAACGAGAAGATGAGCTATGCTCTTCCCTCGGAGAGCAAATTTAAGATTTATATAAGCGCTCTTATGAATGTAAATATTGATGAGCACAACCGCATACCCACCACCGACGGCAGGCTGATAAGAAGACTTGTCAGGGATGCAAGGACAAGGGGCTCAGATGCGAAGCGCACTATAGGGATGTGGTATTCCGTGAGAAAGGGGGAGGAGGAGAATATATTCCCCTTCCAGGAGGATGCGGATGCAATGTTCAATTCGGCGATGGTGTATGAGCTTGCCATGCTTAAGCCCTTTGCGGAGCCGCTCTTGTTTAAGATAGAAAAGAATGAGCCGGAATATTATGAGGCTAAGCGCCTGCTTAAATTTTTGAATTATTTCCTCAGTGTTCCCAGCGAGTCCCTGCCAAATAATTCGTTGTGTCGTGAGTTCGTTGGAGGCAGCTGCTTTAATGTATAGGGATAGGATATACAATTTTGTTTCAGGAGCATTAAAGCTTGTGGGGATAATATTGTTTTTGTATTTGTCGCTCTGCGCTTTTACCTACACGGAGTATATGGATCCGCTTAGGGGAGGCGCAGAGTTTCCCATTGTCATAGAGGACAGCAAAATACGGAATGCAGCAGTCATTCTTTTTGCCTTTCTTCTCATTGCGATGCTTAAATTTGCAGAGGACAAGCTTCAAAAAAAAGCACTAAGAATAATCGAGATAATATGCGTAAGCACTATGGCGGCGTGGCTGATTGTCACGGGTATTTTGTGGGTAACTGCCTATGAAAGAGAGCTTGGGGCGGATCCGTTATATATGGTATATACTGCGGAGGATATGCTGAAAAATGATTACTCCATGTTTGAAAAGGGAAATTATATGGATATGTATCCCATGCAGCTTGGGTTTTCGGTTTTCTTAAGCCTTTTAATGAGGCTGTTTGGAACGGAAAATTATATCGCCTTTGAGGCGGTTCAGGTATGTATGGTCGCAGGAAGCGCTGTTTTTCTTTATGGTATTTTGAAGCTTTTAGGAAAGGGATTTGCCGATAAGATTTTTTTCTGTATATTAATGTCAATATGCTTTCCCTTTCTTTTTTACAGCTCATGGCTGTATGGAGAGGCAGGCGGGTTGTTTTTTTCCGTAGCGGGGCTTTTTTTATCTCTTCTGGGATACAAAAAGAATAATATGATAATAATGTGTTCAGGAATAATTTTGTTTACGATTGCCGTACTTCTGAGGATGAATTCGTGGGTAATAATTATTGCGTACACGGGTATAATGTTTTTTGAGTGCTTGAAGAATAAAAGATATGGAGTTTTGCTTCCTGTCGTTTTGACCATTATACTTCCGATTTTGAGCACGTCATTTTCACAAAAATATTTTGAAGATAAGGGGGGTTATGAACATTCGGAGGGGCTCTCCGTATACTCATGGATTTCTCTGGGACTGCAGGAAAATAACGGAAGATATGGCTGGTATTATCCGTATACTACTAATGTTTATGAGGAAAATGATTATGATACCGAAATGGCAATGGAGGTATACAAGCATGATATAGGAGAGAGACTTTCTTATTTCAGAGATAATCCCTCGTATTCATATAACTTCTTTAGGGGAAAGCTCCGCTCCCAATGGAATGCGCCGCTATATCAGAGTATGTATTTTAATTACGGCTACAATATGGAAAACATAAAGGAGGGGACAATGGCATACAGGCTTGCAACGGACAGCTTTCCATTTATGCTGTCTCTTGCGGACAGGCTGCAGATGGTGGTATATCTCGGCGGTCTTTTGTATTGCATATTCGGGATTAAAAGGAAATATGAGCTTTGGAAATATATTCCCGTGCTTACCGTGTTCGGAGGCTTTTTGTTAAGTATAATATGGGAGGCAAAGACCAGATACATCCTGCCGTATTACGTGATACTTTTTCCGGTGGCGGCAGCAGGATTTTATGAGGCGCTTTTGTGGATTGAAAAGAAATGGTGGAGTAAATGAGTAAAATTTATTTTGTGAGACATGGTCAGAGCCATTGGAACGTGGCAAACAAGATATGCGGCGCAACAGATATTGACCTTACGGATATGGGGCATGAGCAGGCGTATGAAACCGGAAGAAAATTGGAGGAGAGAGGGATAAGGGTGGATGTGATTCTTTGCTCGCCTCTTCTTCGAGCAAAGCATACGGCGGAGCATATAGGAGAAGTGCTTGGCATGTCTGTGAAGGTTGATGAGAGACTTATAGAGCAGAATTTTGGAAAATTCGAGGGAGCGCCAAGAAATTCCGTTGAATTTCAGACAATGAAAAGAAGATTCACATATGATTTTGACGGCGGCGAGTCAATGATGAGAGTTGCTTCAAGGATATATAATCTTCTAGATGAGATAAGGGAGAGAAACGACGGACTCAACTATCTTCTTGTGGCGCACAACGGCATTGCAAGAGTGGTAAATTCTTATTTTCATAATATGGAGAATGAGGAGTATTCAGCTTTCGGAATAGACAACTGTGATGTTTTGGAATATAATATATAGCTGTAAGCAGGACG
The DNA here is from genome assembly GCA_017483735.1 of Lachnospiraceae bacterium. Lineage (GTDB taxonomy): Bacteria > Bacillota > Clostridia > Lachnospirales > Lachnospiraceae > RGIG4856. Next base: position 17,396 of record JAFUVF010000063.1, read on the forward strand.
GACAATCGCTGCCTGTATCAATGCATTGATGCGGGGAGAGGAAAGTCCGGGCTTCACAGGGCAGGATGCCGGATAACGTCCGGCGGAGGTAACTCCCGAGATAGCGCAACAGAAAGCAAACCGCCATGCAAACTTTTGCATAGGTAAGGGTGAAAGGGCGGTGTAAGAGACCACCGGCCGCACGGTAACGGGCGGCGCATTGCAAGCCTCATCCGAAGCAAGTTCATATTGAGAGCCATAGGCTTGCCCGGTCTGCTCTCAGGTAGAACGCTTGACGCATCTGGTAACGGATGTGCTAGATAGATGATTGTCCGAGACATAACCCGGCTTATAGTCCTGCTTACATAGAAAAATCCCCCGCAAAGTGAAATTTGCGGGTTTTGTATAATTAAGAGGAACAGGCTTTGAAGCTTTCAAGTGGAAAAATAAGCAGATATAAATATGCAATATGCCTTTTTTTAGGGATAAATATAATTGCCATGTTGATGTCGGCCTGCGGGAAGAAAGAAGCTGCACCCGATACGGAGCCCTATCCTTCTTTTATGGAAAATGAGGAATTGAGTACATATATAGATGAAAGCCTTTTAGACCCATTGGTAAAATCTGCGGACAAAGAGGTTTACATAAAATGCGGAGCCTTTTCGGGGAAGGGCATTATCTATAATGTGACGGACGAAAAAATGATAATCGCAACAGCGGCGCATGTTTTAAGCTCAGGAGGAGCCAGCGAGGCGAATGTGAAATTCCGTGACGGGACAGAGGCTTTGGGGAAGGCAATCTATTCGGACAAAACGGACGCTGGCTTTGTAGTTATAGACAGGGAGACGCTTAATAATACGACCTATGAAGCATATGAGGGCGTGCATAGGGACAGGGAGCTTTTTGATAATATTGAAAAGGATTCTCCTGTTTTTATAGCAAATCCCGATGCAGGGAACGGCTTATACTGTGATTACGGAATACTCACGGAGAAATGGATATATGCGGAGTATTACGACAATTATATAATGCTTGTAAAGGCCTCCGGAAGCGAGGGGCTATCCGGAAGTGCGCTGCTTTCGGAGGAGGGGGTATTCTTAGGTATAGTCAGCGGAATGAACGACGAAGGGGAGCTTGCCATAATCCCGTACAGCGTGGTGGAGTCGGAGTATGCAGAGCTTGTGCGGAATTTTCTTTAATAAAACTTTTATTTGACAATACAATTCCAAAGGTGGAAAATATAGGGCAAGCATAAAAATAGAAATGCCTGCTTTGCAGCAGGGAAGGGAGAATAAAATGACAAGAATAGATGTTGTATCTGGGTTTCTCGGAGCGGGAAAAACCACTCTCATAAAAAAGCTTCTTGCGGAAGCTCTCAACAGAAGCAAGACCGTGCTGATCGAGAATGAGTTCGGAGAGATAGGCATAGACGGCGGCTTTTTGCAGGAGTCCGGAATAGAGATAAAGGAGATGAACTCAGGATGTATCTGCTGTTCTTTAGTGGGAGATTTCGGAACATCCTTAAAGGAGGTAATTGAGAAGTATGCGCCCGAAAGGATTCTGATTGAGCCCTCTGGCGTGGGAAAGCTTTCGGATGTTTTGAAGGCTGTAGAAAATGTTGCCGGTAAGCTTGATGTGGAGATTAATTCCGCCGTGGCTGTCGTGGATGCCTCCAAGGCAAAAATGTATATTAAGAACTTCGGAGAGTTCTTCGTAAACCAGATCCAATATGCGGGAACGATAATATTGAGCCGCACGGACAAGCTTTCAGAGGATAAGATAAACGAGTGCGTGAAGCTGATAAGAGAGCACAATGAGAAGGCAACGATTATTACAACTCCTCTTGCGGAGCTTGACGGAAAGGCAGTGCTTGCCACGATAGAGGGTGCGGACAAGATAGATGACTTGTTGAATGAGATGATGGAGAAGGCTAAGCTTGAGCCTGATGAGGACGAGCACCATCACCACCACCATCATCATGACCGTGACGATGATGACGAGCATGAACACCACCATCATCATGACCATGACGATGATGACGAGGACGAACATGAGCACCATCATCACCACCATCACGATGAAGAGGAGCACGAACATCATCATCACCATCATCATCACGGACATGATGCGGACGAGGTATTTACAAGCTACGGCGTAGAAACTCCTAATAAGTATTCCAAGGCTGAGATAGAGAAGATATTGACAGCGCTTGACTCCGGGGAGTACGGGCAGATACTCCGTGCAAAGGGCATGGTTTCCGGGGATGACGGCAAGTGGATATTCTACGATTATGTTCCGGAGGAGACCGATATAAGGGATGGAGCCCCTCAGGTTACCGGAAAGATTTGCGTCATCGGCGCAGAGTTAAAGGAAGATAAGTTAAAGGAGCTCTTTAGAGTTTAAGCGGAGATATTATGAAGGAAAGACCGGTATATATAATAAACGGATTTTTGGAGAGCGGAAAGACGGAGTTCATTACTTTTACGCTTGGTCAGCCCTATTTTCGCATAAAGGGCAAAACCCTGCTCATATTGTGCGAGGAGGGAGAAAAAGAGTATCCAAAGGAGCTTCTCAAGGCAAGCAATACAGTGGTGGAGCTTGTGGAGGAGGAAGAGGGAGTCTCGGAAAAGAATCTGCAGGCGCTTGACAAAAAGCATAAGCCTGAGCGGATAATAATCGAGTACAACGGTATGTGGAATTTTAAAAATCTCAAGCTCCCGTGGTATTTTAAACTGGAGCAGCAGATAACCATAATAAACGGTGTCACATTCCCTATGTACTATACGAATATGCGCTCGCTCCTTGCGGAACAGATAAGAAATTCCGAGATGATAGTTATGAACCGCTGTGATGACGTGAGAGACGAGCTTTCTGCCTACAAGCGGAATATCAAGGCGGTAAACCCCACGGCGGATGTAATCTTCGAGGATTCAAAGGGAGAGATTGACGAGATATTCGAGGACGATTTGCCCTATGATCTGAATGCTGATGTGATAGAGCTTGACAATCAGGGCTATGGTTTATTCTACCTAGATGCGATGGATCATCTTGAGAGATATGAGGGCAAGACGATCCGCTTCGTGGGTATGGTGTTAAAGCCCGATGATTTTCCGAAGGACTATTTTGTCCCGGGGAGAATGGCAATGACCTGCTGCGCAGAGGATATGGCTTTTCTGGGCTATGCCTGTGAGTATGAGGATACGGGCAGGCTAAATGACCAGGAGTGGGTAAAGGTTACCGCCGAGGTCAAAAAGGAATTCTGGAAGGACTATAAGGGCGAGGGACCGGTGCTATACGCCAAGAGTGTGGAAAAGACCTCAGAGCCCGAGGAGAGGATTATAAGCTTTAATTAAGAATGGACAAGGATACAGGCAATCTTATAAACAGATTAAAGGAGCTTTCGAATAAGTCCGATATGCAGGGGGTATATACATTTACCCCCTTTTTAAATCTTTCGGAGCAGAGCGTTTTCCACAGTATGGAAAAGGAGCTCTCCTATGCGGGATATTCCGTCTACGGGGGCTATGATGACAGCGAGAGGAATATAATACGCTTCGGAAACGAGGAGGCTTTTGGCTATTTGACGGACTTTCCCATCAAATGTATCAGGATAAGCCCGTTGCAGCCCAAGTTTGCGGATGAATTAAATCACAGGGATTTCCTCGGAAGCCTTATGAATCTCGGAATAGACAGGGGAACCTTGGGAGATATTATCGTAAAGGAGAAGGAAGCGTATCTTTTCTGCCTCGACAGCATCGGAGATTATATTATAGACAATCTTGTGAAGGTAAAGCATACGAACGTAAAATGTGAATATGCGGAAGGCACCTTTGAGGCTCTGAAAAAGGAGCTTAAAGAGGTAAGGATAACAGCAAACTCCGTGCGGCTGGACGGGCTCATATCAAAGGTATATAATATCTCGAGGAATGAGTGCATAGAGCTTTTCAGGGAGGGAAGGGTCTTTGTGAACAGCAGGCTGTGCGAGAGTAATGCAAAGGCGCTCAAAGGGGGAGAGGTTATAAACGTAAGGGGCTTTGGCAAATTCATATTTGACGGCGAAGCAGGAGAGACGAGAAAAGGAAAGCTTGCCTGCAGCATTAGAATTTACGAATAGATAATATGGAAAGGTTTACATAATATGATTTACGATTATACGCCCATACAATGGCTTTTTTTCTTTTATGCGTACTGTTTTCTGGGGTGGTGCGTGGAATCCGCATATGTTTCAATAAAAGACAGGGTTCTTACAAACAGGGGCTTTATGAGAGGCCCGTTCCTGCCTCTGTACGGAAGTGGTGCATTGACACTGCTTATGGTTTCAAATCCCTTTGGCGGGAATATTATACTTACATTTATCGCAAGCTGCATCGGCGCAACTATCCTTGAACTCATCACGGGCATTGCCATGGAAGCGATATTTAAGGTGCGTTATTGGGATTATACGAATCAGCCTCTTAATTACAGGGGCTATATCTGCATGGGAACGACGCTATCCTGGGGCTTCTTGGGCGTGCTTCTCACCAAATATGCGCATCCCTTTGTGCAGGGACTTCTTTTTCTCATTCCGCTTTCCGTGCTGCGTCCCATATTGTTTGTGCTGACGGCGCTTATAGGGGCGGACTTTGGACTTTCCTTCAAGGCGGCTCTTGACCTTCGCACCGTGCTCATAAAGATGGAGGAGGCAAAGCAGGGGCTTATTACGATCCAGAGGCGCTTGGAAATAATGAATACCTTCTATACGGAGGGCTTGAAGGAAGGCGCACAGGGGGTTGTGGAAAGCGTAAGCACAAGAGCCGATGATATGAAGAAAAGCATCGAGGCAAGGTTTGAAAATATTGCAAATATGGCAAAGAAATATCCTGCAAAATATACCGAGAGTATGCGGGCTGAATACAATGAGCTGAAGGAAAAATACGGGCATTATCTGTATGAGCGTATGCACTTAAGCACAATTACGGATTTCTTCCAGAGAAGCCTTATACGTGACAATCCGGATATGACCTCGGAGCGGTTCAAGGAAGCGTTGGAGGAGCTTAAGAGCAGCGTATTGAAAAGAAAGTAGATTAAATAAATTACCAGGAGCCCAATCTTGTCTTATGGGATACGAAGCAGTTTTTCCCTCGCTCCTTGGCCTCATACAATGCCTTGTCCGCATCCTCGAAGAATCTTTCGTAGTCCGCATGCATACCCACCTCGGAAATGCCGATTGAGGTAGTGACATGTCTGTCCTTCTCCTCGAGGCAGTCCTTTAAAAGCTCCTGAAAACGGGCAGCAACATTTTCAGCCATCTCCATATCCACATCCACGCAGAATAATACGAATTCATCCCCGCCGAAACGGCATGCAACATCAGTCGCTCTGGAGGATTTCATAAGACAGTCGGCAACCTTTTTCAAAACGATATCGCCGTACTGATGTCCGTAGGTGTCGTTGAAATGCTTGAAATTGTCCACATCGATTATCATAAATGCGCCGTGGCTTCCGTGCGCCACATGGTTTTCTATCATTATACGCCCGGATTTTCTGGAATACAGTCCGGTCAGCGCATCGGAATCTCGCTCGTTCTCAATGTAGAGCCTGTCAGCAAGGCTTGTGATGGTACGGCAGGAGAATATCCAGTTGCACACGCAGGATACGGTGCAGAAGGAGATCGCATTTGCGGTATCCACGACAAAAACCGTGCGGTTCTTGAATATATGCATACAGATTATATAGATGACAGTCATAATTATCAAAAGCATATCCTGCCTGTAGGGAAGGTCTATCATTATAAAGGGTATCACAAGGAGAAGCGCCACAAAAGCCGTTCCGTTTGTAATCCTCGTAGGAGAAAATACCGATGAATTAAGTATTCCGAACACCAGAAGAGTAACGCAGAGCAGGGTGTTGTATACATAGCTCAATATGGGCTTTTCCAAATCGATATATTTGCGTATATACAAAAGCACAAAGGAGGATATAAAAAGATACAGGTAAGCCGGAAGTACGTTCTTACTCAAAAGGTTAAAAAATGAAAGCACCGAAAGCAATCCGCCGTATATCATCATTACGAAGGCGAGCCCTCTGCTGGCGCTGTTGTTGTTTGCTATTATAAAAGGCGTAACCCCGGAATAAATGTGCTGGGATAGTCCGCCGTACAAAAATTTAGCCTTAAGCTTTGCGTAGTTTATGTGAAACATAGTATTACCTCAATTTTATATCATTCTACCACATTGCAAAGAAAAAAACCAGAGTATATAATAAATTCGTTGGAATTATTCAAAAAAATGTAATAATTCCGCATCTTAATAAAATCTTCATAGTTTTGCCGGTTTTTTGTTAAAACATTAAAGCGTAGAATGAGGCTGTAAACAAAACGGAGGAGAGCGGGATGTATAATATTCTGATATGTGATGATGAAAAGGACATCGTGAATGCGCTGAAAATATATCTGCATAGCGAGGAGTACAGCTTTTTCGAAGCCTGCGACGGCATAGAGGCGGTAAAAACGGTGCAGGAAAATGACATTCATCTGATACTGATGGATATTATGATGCCGAATATGGACGGGATTGAGGCGATGGTAAAGATCCGTGAGCTTTCCAATGTTCCGATCATACTCCTTACCGCAAAGAGCGAGGATGCCGACAAGATACTGGGTTTATCCGTGGGCGCAGACGATTATATCACAAAGCCCTTCAACCCGATGGAGGTATCCGCAAGGGTAAAGAGTATTTTGCGGCGCTATATGCAGCTTGGGAGCAACGTGAAAGCACCGGATGTACTACGTGCAGGCGGAATTGAGCTCAACGACCGCACGAAGGAGGTAAGACTCGACGGGGACGAAATATCACTCACTCCCACGGAATTTGACATTCTAAAGCTTTTTTTGGAGCATCCGGGCACAGTATTTTCGCCGAAGGAAATCTATGGAAGGATATGGAATGAGACCTTTTTGGGAAATGAGAACACCGTTGCGGTACATATAAGGCACCTCCGTGAGAAACTGGAGATAGACCCCGGAAACCCCAGATACCTTAAGGTGGTATGGGGACACGGGTACAAGCTGGAGGTAAAGGAGAGCTATGGAAAACAGGGTTGAAGAAAAAAGGATCAGGGAAAGTAAGGTGCTTTCAAGCACGGCGCTCAAGTTTTTGGCGTTTTTGATCATGTCGCTGTCCTTTGGAGTGCTGGTGGCGCTCAGTGTGCGAAGCTACGGGCTTATAGAGAACAATGCCTTCGACACAAACAAAACCGCATATATAAGAGAGCAGCTGGTAAATCAGATATGGTCGGAATATTACAGCAAGCTAGACGAATTCGTGATGGAGATAAATCCGAAGACCGGGGCGGCGCTCCCGCAGAATATGCTTTTTACTGGGCTTAATTTCAGGGAAAGAAATTATGATGTGGATATATCCTACAAAAACGGAGACAGGATTTATTCGGAGTATTCCGGGTACAACACCCCCTATCATTACATGATAGAAAGCAGCGCATTCCTTATAGACACAAGCGATCCGGATGATGAATATTCATATGAAGACGGAGGCAGGCTTTATTTGGTGCGGGGCATATATTCCGCAGACGTAAACCACGACGGAATCGATGATTTCGACAGAAATACCAACAGCTACAATACGGTGGACATTGTTTTTGACCTGTATATAAATCCCGAAACCATTGAAACCATGGCCTTTTCAAACGGGAATATTGCAGACGGGGAGACAAATGCCGTCATGGGCAGGGACAGTGGCTATATATACGGCAGGGACGGACTGACTACGGAGTACAGAAGAGCTTATGAAAGCTATTTTTACAGATACGAGATTGTGACTTATACGGCTATAGCCGGAATCCTGTTCCTTATCACATTCTTTTACCTGCTCTGCGCAGCTGGACATCACAGGGGAGCAGCCGGAATATCGGGAGGAGTCCTGAAAAATGTGCCGATAGATATATATGCTCTCGTATGGGTTTTGGGAGCTATGCTTATAGTGCTCTTCGCAGACGGATTCACGGGCAGCCGTTCAAGCATTACGGAGGCTGTGCTGTTCGGAATATTCGGAGCGCTGGAGGCAGCATGGGGAATGCTTTTTCTTATCGAGGTTACGGAGAGGCTTAAGCTTAACAACCTGATAGGAAGCTGCCTTGTTTTTAAGATATTTGCAAAAATATTTAGGGGGCTTAAGAAGATAGGGACACAGCTTTCCGAAAATCTTCCTGCGGCTTTCAGGGCGGCGCTTTTTATCGGCGGAATATTTTTAATAGAGTTTATGATTGTGTTAAATATCTATTGGGGAAACGGCTTCTTTGTACTGTGGTTTCCATTCTGGATAATCCTTGCGGTCGTGGTAATTGCGCTGTCTCTACAGTATTCAAGGCTTGAAAAGGCGGCGAAGGCGATCACGGAGGGAAGGTACGACAAAAAGTTAAATGCAGATGAGCTTCTTATGTTCCTAAGACCGATGGCAGAAAGCATAAACAGTATCGGAGACGGGTTAAATAGAGCAGTGGAGGAGAGGCTTAAGAGCGAGCATATGAAGACGGAGCTTATAACCAATGTCTCACATGACATTAAAACTCCCCTCACATCCATTATAAATTATTCGGAGCTTATGGAGAAGGGCATTTCGGAGGAGGCAGACAGGGATAAGCTTTCCGAGTACGCAGAGGTAATATCGAGGCAGTCAGACCGCCTAAAGAAGCTTTTGGAGGATTTGATAGAGGCATCAAAGGCATCCACGGGAAATGTGGAGGTCAATATGGAAAGGTGCGAGGTGGGTGTAATGATAACCCAGACTGTCGGAGAGTACGAGCAGAAGCTTAAGGAGAGAGAGATTGAGCTCATAGTCAGAAAGAATGACAATCCTACATATATAATGGCGGATGCCAGATATATGTCGAGAGTGTTTGAAAATCTTATGAGCAATATCTACAAATATGCACAGGAAAAATCAAGGGCGTATCTCACTCTTGAAGGGGAGTCCTACAGCATAAAGGGAGAAAAGGAGATAAGGATAATCTTCAGAAATATGTCTAAATATCCCCTTGAGATAGAAGGAGAGGACTTCAAGGAAAGATTTGTGAGGGGCGACAGCTCAAGGCATATGGAGGGCAACGGGCTGGGACTGTCCATTGCGGACTCGCTTGTAAGCCTTATGGGCGGCAGGATGGATATTGTGACGGACGGAGATTTGTTCAAGGTAGTGCTTACCTTTAAAGGCGTGATGGAGGCTGTTGATTAAGAAGACAGACTAGAATTCAATGCCCTCTCTGGCGGTGATGCCGTTCTCGTAAGGATGGCGCACCGCCTTTATTTCCGAGATATAATCTGCGGAGCTTATGAGCATATCGGAGGGATTTCTTCCGGTAAGTATGAGCTCAAAGGGTAAGACCTTAGAAAGCCTTATTAGTTCTTTTACCGCTTCGGTATCTATGAGACCGTAGTTTAGCGGGGCGGTTATCTCATCGAGAACTGCCATAAAGGGAGGCTGCTTTTTTACCTCCTTAAGGACTGTATTTATTATTTCGTTGTGTACGGACGTGATGGAGAGCTTGTCCTCATCCGTCATATTTTTGTAAAAGCCAAAGGATTTTTCGCTTCTTAAGACAGTTACATCAGGGAGCGCATTCAGAATATTCAATTCCCCGGTTTCCCGTCCCTTCATAAATTGGGCAAAAATAACCCTCTTTCCGTATCCTGCGGCTCTTATGACACAGCCTGCCGCCGCTGTGGTCTTGCCCTTTCCGTTGCCGTGATATAGCTGTATCATGCGTTTTCTCCTTCAAAAGAGTAAAGGATTGCGTTTATTATTGCTGCCGCGACATTGCTTCCGCCCTTTCGCCCTCTTGCAACGATATAGGGTATATCAGTGCCCATTATGAGCTCCTTTGCCTCCACGACATTCACAAAGCCTACAGGCACGCCGATTATGGCGGCAGGGCGGCATTTGCTTTCGCCTATGAGCTCATGGAGCCTGATGAGCGCAGTGGGGGCGTTTCCGATTGCGTAAATTAAGTTATCTCCGAGGGTTAAGGATTTGTCCATGCTGACATATGCCCTTGTAACGCCGGCTTCCTTAGCCCTTTCTGCCACGTCCTCATCGCTCATAAAGCAGTGAACTTCACTTCCGTATTTGGCGAGAGCGGTCTTGTTTATGCCTGATTTTGCCATCTGAGTATCGGTTATTATGGGAGTTTTAGCTTTTATGGCATTTTGAATTATGTAAACCACGTCGGGAGAAAAGTACAGGTTCCCGGCATAATCAAAATCGGCGGTGGTGTGGATTACACGCTTGATTATGGGGGCGTATGCAGGAGGGAGGCTTATTCCCATTTTCTTAAGTTCCCCGCCTATTATTTCAAAGCTTTTTTTCTCTATGTCTGCGGGTTTGATTATATTTATATTGCTCATAAGAATTATTGTAGCACTTTTAACAAATTTTTCATACAATTAGTGATAAAAATGGTGTATAATCTAAATACATTTTTTTGGAGGAAGTGCCTGTGAAGAAGAAAAAGGATTATTTGATAAATTATGCCGAAAGCTGCAGAAAGGCAGACTGCGTTAATGAGGAGATGTTTGAAAAGCACGGAGTTTTGCGAGGGCTTAGGGATAAGAACGGAAACGGTGTCGTTGCCGGTCTTACGAATATTTCCAGAATTGATGCCTTTGAAATGGTAAACGGAGTAAAGACCCCCTGCGACGGTAAGCTCTGGTACAGAGGGTATGACGTGATAGATTTGATAAACGGCTTCAAGGGTAAGCGCTACGGCTTTGAGGAGATTACATACCTTCTGCTTTTCGGCGAGCTTCCGGACGAAGCCGAGCTTTCAAAATTCCGTGAAATATTGGCGGAGAGGCGCACTCTTCCCACAAACTTTACCAGGGATGTCATAATGAAGGCACCCAGTGCGGATATTATGAACTCGCTTACAAGGAGCGTTCTGACCCTTGCGTCCTATGACAAGAACGTGTCGGACAATAGTGTCGAGAACGTGCTTGACCAGTGCATAGGGCTTATAAGCATTTTTCCTATGATAGCGGTATACGGATATCATGCCTACAATCATTACGAGAATGACGGGAGCATGTATATCCACAGACCAAAGAAGGAGCTGTCTACTGCGGAAAATCTCCTCACAATGCTCCGTCCGGATATGAAGTACTCGGAGCTGGAGGCGAGAGTTCTGGATATTGCCCTTGTGCTTCATATGGAGCACGGAGGCGGAAACAATTCCACCTTTACGACGAGAGTTACCACAAGCTCCGGCTCTGATACTTATTCGGTAATTGCTGCGGCGCTTTCATCCCTTAAGGGGCCCAAGCACGGCGGAGCCAACATAAAGGTCGTGGAGATGATGCGTGATATAGAGAAGAACGTACATGACTGGACGGATGAGGACGAGGTAAGGGCATACCTTAACAAGATACTCGGAAAGGAAGCCTTTGACAAAAAAGGACTCATATATGGTATGGGACATGCGGTCTATTCCTTGTCAGACCCGAGAGCGCAGGTATTCAAGGGCTTTGTGGAAAAGCTGGCAAGGGAGAAAAAGCGGGATAAGGATTTCGAGCTTTATTCAATGATAGAGCGTCTGGCACCGGAGGTAATAGGGCAGAAGGCAAGGATATACAAGGGAGTTTCCGCCAATGTGGACTTCTATTCGGGATTTGTATATTCAATGTTAGAAATACCTCTCGAGCTCTACACACCCATATTTGCCATTGCGAGGATTGTAGGCTGGAGCGCCCACAGGATAGAGGAGCTCATAAATATGGACAAGATTATCCGTCCCGCCTACAAGAGCGTGATGGAGGTGCGGGATTATGTGGATATGGGCGAGAGATAGGCGTTAAAATTAAAAGCACAGGCGCTGATTGACACAGGTTAATAAATATTTTATAATATAAGGACATAAAAATCATATTTCGGAGGTCTTCTCATATGGCAAAAAAGCGGGTTGTAAGTATTCAAAGTAAGCTCTTGGCGGTCATACTTCCGCTGTTTTTGATTTCCTTTGTGATAACAACGGTACTCATATATACCAATGCCTGTGAGATAATTCTTACCAATGCGGAGAGCAATATAAAGACCGAATCTGATTCAAATCTCAAAACCATGGTCAATGACCTGATTGTTCAGATTCCCACTGAGAGCGTTGAGGAATCCTACAAGAAGCTTTCATTAAAGCCTGCCACCAAGAATTATATTTACAGTATGGTTCACGACATCATATTTATGGAGGAGGGCAGAGCAATCCTTGTGGATACCCGCTCGCTTCTTGTGCTTTCTCACAGTGAGGAGGAGTATCAGAACAGGAAGCTTTCCGATGCAGATATAGGCGGCTTCTACAACAGGATAGGAGAACTTGTAAATTCGGGTAATACGGATGTAAATGAACTTTCAAACAACGGAGAGGTGTATTACGTTGTCATATCCTATATGGAGGGCGCACCCTGGGCACTTGTATCCTACATCCCCAAGAGTCACATAACGAAGGATTTGCAGAGTCTTCTTGTGTTCATCGCCATAATATTTGTGGCAGTGCTTCTGATTGTTGCGGTTGTGACCGGTCTTGTCATAAGAAAGACTCTGCTTCCGATCAAAACTCTTACAAACAACATAACCACGATATCCGACGGAGATTTCACGATTGACGTAAGGAGCAAGGGCAATGACGAGATAAGTGTAATGAGCAGCTCCCTTTCTGATTTCGTACAGATAATGAGAGAGGTCATCGGAGATATCAGAAATGTGTCGGATCAGCTTTCGGAATCCAGCGGCAACACGAAGAATATAGCGACGGCGCTCAATTCCGCAGCGGATTCACAAGCTACATCCATGGCGGATGTCAAGCAGACCCTTGACCAGATTGCACAGGGTATACAGGAGCTTGCGGAGCATGCAACCACTCTTTCCGGTGTCGTTACCGAGACCAATGAGAGAGGCGAGGAAGCCAGAGCAAGCATGAAGCTTACCGTAGAGGTGGCAGCAGGCGGAAAGAACGATATGCAGGAGGTGGGACGCACCATGACCTCCATCGTGGATTCCATGAAGAGCCTGCAGGATATGGTTATTCAGGTAAGCAAATCCACGGAGAGCATCAATTCCATGGTTGAAATGATAACGGATATTTCCGACCAGACGAATCTCCTGTCCCTGAATGCTTCCATAGAGGCAGCAAGAGCCGGGGATGCCGGCAGGGGCTTTGCCGTTGTTGCAGAGGAAATCAGACGTCTTGCCGAGACCTCGGCAGATTCCGCCGCACAGATTGGAGAGATTATCGGAAAGGTCAATGAGGACGTTCAGACCATGGTCAAAAAGACCGATGAGAGCGTTCAGTATATAGAGAGCAATTCGGAGAAGATTACCGAGTCCAGCAAGGTATTTGAAAAGATATACAATGATGTATCCGAGGCTAACGAGATGGTCGGCGGCATTGTGGATCAGATAAATCAGGTCGAAAATGTTGCAACGAATATCGCCGCCCTGTCCGAGGAGCAGTCCGCAAACACTGCAGAGATATTGGCATCCACAGAGGATCTTACGGACAATACGGTACAGTTCTCCAACGATTCGCAGACTGTGGCAAGCTCTGCGGATGAGGTTTCCTCCGCTGCATTTACACTTGCGGAGCATATGAGAAGATTTAAGGTCTAAAGGAGCATACGGACAAATGGGAAGTCTTGCGGACGAATTACTTAAGGAGCTTGAGGTTGAGACAGTATTTTCCTTCGATGTAGGCGGGTATCATATAAATATATTCGAGTCCACCGTAATAACCTGGTGCATAATGGCTTTCCTTCTCGTATTCTGCATAGTCCTTACATCAGGAATGAAGGTCAGGGGACAGCTTTCAAGAAGGCAGATCATAGCCGAAACAATAGTGACTAAGCTCGACGGTTTTGTCGGAGATATGGTGGGAGAGGAAGGACATGCCTACGTGCCGTATCTCTGTTCTGTTTTAATCTATCTGGCGCTTGCAAATACAATAGGAGTATTCGGATTAAAGCCCCCCACAAAGGATCTGAACAGCACCATAGCTCTGGCGCTTATGAGCATCATACTTATCCAGGTTGCCAATATCAGGGCAAAGAAGGTAAAGGGGTGGATAAAGAGCTTTGCGGAGCCCATTGCAATCGTTACCCCCATAAATATTCTGGAGCTTGTGATAAAACCCCTTTCCTTGTGTATGCGACTGTTCGGAAATGTTTTGGGAGCCTTTGTCATTATGGAGCTCGTGAAGATTGCCATGAAGGTGCCTGTAGTGGTGCCGGTGGTGCTTGGAGCGTATTTTGATATATTTGACGGACTTATTCAGGCATATATATTTGTATTTCTGACATCACTTTTCATAAGAGAAGTGGTGGAGTAAACAAAAAATTGTCACTAATATGAAAGGAGAATTTATATTATGGTAGCATTGGGAGCAGGAATTGCAGCGCTGGCTTGTCTCGGCGGAGGTATCGGAATCGGACTTGCCACAAGTAAGGCGGCGGATGCAATAGCAAGACAGCCGGAGGCTGAGTCGAAAATCACAAAGGTGCTTCTTTTGGGAGGCGCTTTGGCGGAGGCAACCGCTATATACGGCTTTGTCATCGGCGTGCTTATAATACTGTTTCTTGGATAAAAAGGGAGATTGAGATGCTTAAACTAGACCCTGTAAATCTTATATGTACGATTGTTAATATTCTCATACTTTTCTTTATCGTCTGGAGGTTTCTCTTCAAGCCGGTGCGAAAGATTCTTGATGCGCGTCAGGCGGAAATCGATGCAGGCTACGACGAGGTGCAGGCGGCAAAGGATGAGGCTGAGAAGCTAAAGAATAAGTACGAGGAATCCCTTGCAGGCGTGGATGCTGAGAAGGCGAAGATATTGAACGAGACCCGTATGAGGGCAGGCGGAGAATATGAAAAGCTCCTTGCCGATGCTACCGATGAGGCAAAGAAGATTCTGGACGATGCCAAGAGGGATGCGGAGAACGAAAAGTCGAGGATTATAAAGGAAGCCAAGGAAGAGCTGGCGGATATAGTTGTGGAAGCTACGGAGAAGATAGCCTCCGCAAACGAGAACGAAGAAAAAGACAGAGAGCTTTATGATAAATTCATAAATCTGGGCGGTCTGGCATAATTCCGGGGTATTAAAAGTGGCTAAGAAGAAAAAGAAAAAAAGCTTTGCCGTGGAGCTAAGGTATGTAACCAGACCCACGGATGAACAGTTCAACAAAATAAAGGAATTTGTACTGAATAAATACTCCGATGAAGAGCTTCTGCCGGAGGATTTTGTATTTACCCTCACGGAGGATAAAAGCCTCGGCGGCGGCTTCATAATCACAGCCGGAAATGAGATATACGACTGGTCCACAAAGGGACGTGTGCGGCAGCTTAAGAATCGCATAGAGCAGATTGAGCATACCACGATAGAGGCTGATACGGATATCATTCCCATATTGAGGAGCTCCGTGGAGGAATTCAAGCTTGCCGCATCCCACAGAAAGGTGGGAAGAGTATCCTTTGTAGGGGACGGCATAGCCAATGTCGTCGGCTTCAATCACGCAAGATACGGAGAGATTGTATTATTTGAGTGCGGCGTAAAAGGTATGGTGCTTGATGTGAGAAGAGATGACATCGGCGTCATATTGTTTGGAAGAGATACTGAGATCACAGAGGGAAGCAGTGTCGTCCGCACCATGAAAAACGCAGGGATACCTGTAGGAGAGGGGTTCCTGGGAAGAGTGGTAAACGCTCTTGGAGAGCCTCTGGACAACGAAGGGATCATAAAGGAGGAGGATTATCGTCCCATAGAGAACGAGGCACCCTCAATAGTTGACAGGAAATCTGTAAGTGTTCCCATGGAAACCGGAATACTTGCGATAGATTCCATGTTCCCCATAGGAAGAGGTCAGAGAGAGCTGATAATCGGAGACCGTCAGACGGGAAAGACCTCCCTTGCCCTTGATGCCATCATCAACCAGAAGGACAAGGATGTAATCTGCATATATGTGGCAATCGGACAGAAGGCTTCCACCATTGCAAAGCTTGTGGGAACCCTGAAGAACGAAAATGCCCTCAAATATACAATAGTGGTCGCAGCGACGGCTTCCGACCCCGCACCGTTACAATATATCGCACCCTATGCGGGAACATCTCTTGCGGAGTACTTTATGTACAAGGGAAAGGATGTGCTCATAGTGTATGACGACCTTTCAAAGCATGCGGTGGCTTACCGTGCGCTGTCGCTTCTTTTGGAGCGCTCTCCCGGGCGTGAGGCATATCCCGGAGACGTATTCTATCTTCATTCAAGACTTTTGGAGAGAAGCGCAAGAGTGACGGAGGAGCTGGGAGGCGGCTCGATCACAGCGCTTCCCATAATAGAAACACAGGCGGGGGATGTTTCCGCATATATCCCTACAAATGTAATATCCATAACCGACGGACAGATATATCTGGAGAGCAATCTTTTCTTTGCTGGGCAGCGCCCTGCCGTAAATGTGGGACTTTCCGTATCCCGTGTAGGCGGCGCCGCACAGACGAAGGCTATGAAGAAGGCTGCGGGAAGCATACGTATAGACCTTGCGCAGTACAGGGAGATGGAGGTATTTACCCAGTTTTCGTCAGACCTTGACGATTCCACCAAGGCACAGCTCGCCCACGGAAAGAATCTTATGGAACTTTTGAAGCAGCCCCTTTTAAATCCGCTGTCAATGCCTGAGCAGGTAATAACGCTTGTGGTTGCGAACGAAAATATCATAAACGACATTCCTTCCAACAAGGTAAAGGATTTTCAGGGTAAGCTCCTTATGTACATTCAGGGAGAGCACCCGGAGCTTATAAGAGATTTGCAGACAGGGAAGACTCTCACGGATGAGATAAAGGAGCAGATCATAAGCGCCGCAAGATCCTTTAAGGGAAGCTATAAGTAGGCAATATGGCTAATATCAGAGAGATAAAAAGCAGAATACAGAGCATTCAGGATACTATGAAGATAACCAATGCAATGTATATGATATCCCAGACGAAGCTCAGAAAAGCAAAGAGAAGCCTTGATGAAACCGAGGAATACTTTATCACGCTCCAGAATATGATGGACAGGATATTGAGGCATCTTCCGGATGTGGAGAATAAGTATTTTGACAAAAGACCCAAAAAGGCGCCTTCGGAGCGTGTGACCGGAATAATCGCCGTGACCGCCGACAAGGGACTTGCGGGAGCATACAACCACAATGTGATCAGGCTTGCGGAGAGGGAGCTTTCACAGAGAGGAAAATGCAGGCTCTTTATCGTCGGAGAGGTGGGACGCAGATATTTTGCGAATAAGGGCGTCGAGATTGCAGAGGAGTTTAAGTATACGGCGCAGAATCCCACGCTGCACAGGGCGAGGATAATAAGCGAAACCGTCATAGATGAATTCCTGAGGGGAGAGCTTGATGAGGTTTACATAATATATACGGGCATGCGGAACGGCATGGTCAGCGACAACGAGAGCGTGAAGCTTCTGCCAATGGGCTTTGAAGCGGAGAATGACGTAATGAAGGCGGCACATATGGCTTCGGAGAAGCTTAAGCTGGTGCCGGGACCGGATGAGGTTATAAACAACATTGTGCCCGACATAATTTCGGGATATGTGTATTCAACTCTTGTGGAGGCATTTTGTGCGGAGCAGAGCGCAAGAATGCTCGCAATGGAATCCGCAAACAATAATGCGGGATCAATGATCCATGATTTGTCGATAGAGTACAACAGAGTGCGTCAGGCACTTATTACTCAGGAGATTACCGAGGTAATAGCCGGCGCAAAGGCTCAGAAAAAGAAGAAAGCAAGGAAGGTACAGGAAGCCTGATGAGCGTAAATGAGGAATTGAAAAAGGGAAGCATAGTGCAGGTAATGGGACCCGTCGTGGACGTGGAGTTCGAGGAGGGAGAATTACCGAAAATCAAGGATGCGCTCGAAGTATATGTGGACGGAAAGCGCAGAGTTATGGAGGTGGCACAGCATATAGGAGATTCCTGCGTGCGCTGCATAATGCTTGCGGATTCCACGGGACTGTGTAAGGATCTGGAGGTCATAGCTACAGGCTCGGGAATCAAGGTACCTGTCGGAAAGAAAAATCTTGGCAGGCTCTTTAATGTGCTGGGGGATACCATAGACGGCGGAGAGGACTTGTCGGAGTCGGAGCATTGGGTAATCCACAGGGAACCCCCGACATTTGCGGAGCAGTCTCCTGCAGTACAGATACTTGAAACGGGAATAAAGGTAATCGACCTTCTTGCGCCATATGCGAAGGGCGGTAAAATCGGACTCTTCGGGGGTGCCGGTGTCGGAAAGACCGTGCTCATTCAGGAGCTTATAAGAAATGTGGCGATGGAGCAGGGCGGATATTCCATCTTTACCGGTGTCGGAGAGCGTTCCAGGGAGGGTAACGATCTCTGGACGGAGATGAAGGAGTCCGGAGTAATAGACAAGACAGCCCTCGTATTCGGGCAGATGAACGAGCCGCCCGGGGCAAGAATGCGTGTCGCAGAGACCGGGCTTACAATGGCGGAATATTTCCGTGACAGGGAACATAAGAACGTGCTTTTGTTCATAGATAATATATTCCGTTTCGTACAGGCGGGCAGCGAGGTATCGGCGCTTCTCGGGCGCATGCCCTCGGCAGTGGGTTATCAGCCCACGCTTGCTACGGAATTGGGAGAGCTTCAGGAGAGAATCGCTTCCACAAAGAATGGTTCCGTAACCTCCGTTCAGGCGGTGTATGTACCTGCGGATGACTTGACCGACCCTGCCCCCGCAACTACCTTCTCACACCTTGATGCCACCACGGTGCTTTCGAGAAAGATTGTGGAGCAGGGCATATATCCCGCCGTAGACCCTCTTGAGTCCACATCGAGAATACTGGAGCCGGATGTCCTTGGATATAATCATTACAACACCGCAAGAGCGGTGCAGAGCATGCTACAGAAATACAAGGAGCTTCAGGATATAATCGCAATCCTCGGAATGGAGGAGCTTTCCGAGGAGGATAAGGCTACCGTGTACCGTGCAAGAAAGGTGCAGAGATTCCTTTCACAGCCCTTCTTTGTGGCGGAAAACTTTACCGGAGTGCAGGGCAAATATGTCACGGTTTCCGATACCATTAAGGGATTTCAGGCGATAATCGGAGGAGAGTGCGACAAGTATCCCGAAGGGGCATTCTTCAATGTGGGAAATATAGATGAGGTCGCCAAGAAGGCGAAGAATATGCAGGTATAATTTGACATTTGAGTGAGCACCCGCCGCAGGCAGATTGGTTTCGGGTCTAAAGTCTACCGAAACCAACTGCCGTTGCCGGGTGCGGAGTAAAATATTCAATGGCTACATTCAGTCTTAAGGTGCTTGCCGCCGACAAAAAATTTTATACAGGCAGATGCAACGCTCTCATAGTTCCCGCTCTCGACGGGGAATTAGAGATAATGAGCCACCATGAGGATATGGTGATTGCCACAAAGGAAGGCACTATGCGCTTTAAGGAGTCCGACGATTCGGAATGGAGATACGCCGTGGTGGGGCTTGGCTTTGTGCATATCGCAAACAACCGTGTCACATATCTGGTGGATACTGCGGAGCGCCCGGAGGATATAGACAGAGTGAGGGCGGAGCGCGCAAAGGAGCGTGCTGAGGAGCAGATGCGCCAGAAGCAGTCCATTGCGGAGTACCATGTATCACAGGCGTCCCTTGCAAGAGCCATGGTAAGGCTTAAGGAAGCCGGAAGAGTAAATATAAACAATCACTAAAAGCTATGATAAAGACAGTCAAGGACAATCTAAACGGATTCAAATTAGTTTCCCTTTTGACGCCTCTTGCAATGATATTGGAAGTCATAATGGAGATGATAATCCCCCGCTATATGGCATCCATAGTGGATGACGGTGTCGCAAAGGGGGATATGGCGCATATATACCGTATGGGCATTATGATGTTTGTAATGGCGCTCATCGGGCTTTTTGCGGGAATTGCGGGGGGTGCCTTCGGAGCGAGAGCCTCTGCGGGGCTTGCGAAGAACTTAAGAAAGTCCATGTATGACAGGATTCAGACCTTCTCCTTTTCAAATATAGACAAGTTTTCATCCGCAGGACTTGTGACGAGGCTTACCACGGATGTCACAAACGTGCAGAACGCATATCAGATGCTCCTTCGCATGGGTACAAGAGCACCCTTTTCCTTGATCTTTGCGATGATAATGGCATTTACGATAAACGCTAAGATTTCTCTTATATATCTCGGCGCAGTAATACTTTTGTCGATATTTATCGCATTCATTATGAGCAGGGCTACTAAATACTTCAAGCAGACCTTTGAAAAATATGATGAGCTCAACGCTTCCGTGGAGGAAAACGTATCCGCAATAAGAGTTGTAAAGGCATTTGTCAGAGAGGATTATGAGAACGACAAATTCACAAAGGCGACGAAAAATCTCTACAATATGTTTATGAATGCGGAGAAGACGATTATCACGAATATGCCTGTGATGTCCGCCACGGTATATACCTCCATACTTCTCATAAGCTGGATAGGGGCGAAGATGATAGTTGCGGGAGACCTTTCAACCGGAAATCTTATGAACCTTCTTACTTACTGTATGAATATTTTGATGAGCCTAATGATGCTTTCGATGATATTCGTAATGATTACCATGTCCTCCGCTTCATTGAACAGAATAAGCGAGGTGTTGAGGGAGGAAACAGACATAAAGAATTCCGAAGCTCCAATATATGAGGTCAGGAACGGGGAAATCGAATTTAAGAGCGTAAGCTTTTCATACAACAAAAACGGCGAAAAGCCCGTGCTTAACAATATAAATCTGAAAATAAATTCCGGCGAAACCATAGGCATAATCGGCGGTACTGGCTCGTCAAAGACAAGCCTCGTAAATCTTATAAGCCGTCTCTACGACGTATCCGAAGGGAGTGTTATGGTAGGCGGAGCGGATGTTAAGAATTATGACCTTGAAACCCTGAGGGACAAGGTATCAGTTGTGCTGCAGAAAAATGTACTCTTCTCAGGAACCATTTTGGAAAATCTAAGATGGGGAGATGAGAACGCAAGCCTTGAGGACTGCAAAAGGGTATGCCGCATGGCATGTGCGGATGAGTTTATAGAAAAGCTTCCCGACAAGTACGATACCTTTATCGAGCAGGGAGGAAGCAATGTCTCCGGAGGACAGAGGCAGCGTCTGTGTATCGCAAGAGCGCTTCTTAAAAAGCCGAAGGTGCTTATTCTGGACGATTCCACCAGCGCTGTGGATACTGCGACGGATGCAAAGATAAGAAGGGCTTTTGCGGAGGAGATTCCTGATACAACGAAGCTCATAATTGCCCAGAGGGTATCCTCTATTCAGAGCGCCGACAGGATAATCGTAATGGATGACGGCGAGGTTGTGGGCTTTGGCACTCACGAAGAGCTTCTTTCGGGCAACGAGATATACAGGGATGTATATGAGTCGCAGACCGGCGGAAGCGGGGACTTTGACGAGAATGGGGGTGCTCAGTAATGGCTGAAACAAAGGTAAAGGAAGTCAAAATGGGCGGTCCCGGCGGAAGGATGAGAGGTCCCAGACCAAAGCTGGAAAATCCGGGTAAGCTTATTAAGAGGCTTTTCGGATATATATTTAAGTATTATGCGCCCCATATGGCAGTGGTGGTGGTGTGCATCGTCGTGGGTGTTTTGGCGAGCGTGCAGGGAACCTTGTTTACAAAGACCCTCATAGACAGCTATATTGCACCGCTTTTACTTGCGGACAATCCCGATTTTGCGCCGCTTGGCAGGGCAATCATAAGGGTTGCCGCTTTCTACGGCATAGGCGTATTATCCACATGGATATACAGCCGCATAATGATTGAGGTCACACAGGGCACGATGAAACGCATAAGGGACGATATGTTTACGCATATGGAGAGCCTTCCCATCAAATATTTCGACACCCATGCGCATGGCGACATTATGTCCATGTACACTAACGATATCGATACGCTAAGGCAGATGATAAGCCAGAGCATGCCCCAGATGTTTAACAGCCTTATAACGATAATAAGCGTGCTTGTGAGCATGGTCGCTTTGAGCATACCGCTTACCGGGCTTACGCTCTTTGTAGTGTTTATAATGCTCTTTACGACCAAAAAGGTGGCAGGGCAGTCGGGAAAGTTTTTCCTTTCCCAGCAGAAGGATTTGGGCTCATTAAACGGCTACATTGAGGAGATGATCAAGGGGCAGAAGGTGGTAAAGGTGTTTAACCATGAGGAGAAATCCGTGGAAAAATTCGATGAGCTCAACCAAAATCTCTACAATTCCGCATATAATGCAAACCAGTTTGCAAATATAGTTGGTCCCATAAATGCACAGCTTGGTAATGTGAGCTATGTGCTGTGTGCGATGTTAGGCGGGATATTGGTGCTCAAAAATATTGGAGGCTTTACCGTCGGAGGGCTTGCCTCGTTCCTCACGTTCAACAAAAGCTTCAATATGCCCATAAACCAGATAAGCATGCAATTTAATTCAATCGTTATGGCGCTTGCCGGAGCGGACAGGATATTTAAGCTTCTTGACGAGGAGCCTGAGCTTGACGAGGGATATGTTACCTTGGTAAACGCAAAGGAAGTGGACGGAAGGCTTACGGAAAGCAGTGAGCGCACCGGTAAGTGGGCATGGAAGCATTACCACAAGGCCACGGATACCACGGATTATGTGGAGCTTAAGGGGGATGTGGAGTTTAATGATGTGGACTTCGGCTACAACGACGAAAAGATTGTGCTCCACAATATAAAGATGTTTGCGACGCCGGGGCAGAAGATAGCCTTTGTGGGCTCTACAGGCGCAGGAAAGACCACCATAACAAACCTGATAAACCGCTTCTACGATATACAGGACGGAAAAATCAGATATGACGGCATAAATGTGAACAAGATAAAAAAGGCGGACTTACGGCGCTCTCTCGGAATGGTTTTGCAGGATACACATCTTTTTACCGGCACGGTAATGGAGAATATACGCTTCGGAAGACTTGATGCCACGGATGAGGAGGTCATAAAAGCGGCGAAGCTTGCAAATGCGGACGGCTTTATAAAAAGACTTCAGGAGGGATACAATACTGTGCTTACGGGGGATGGCGCAAATCTTTCGCAGGGACAGCGCCAGCTTCTTGCCATAGCGAGGGCTGCAATAGCCGACCCGCCGGTGCTCATACTTGACGAGGCTACAAGCTCAATCGACACAAGAACGGAGCGCATCGTGCAGGAGGGCATGGACAGGCTTATGAAGGGCAGAACCACCTTTGTCATTGCACACAGGCTTTCCACCGTAAAGAATTCGGATTGTATAATGGTTCTTGAAAACGGAAGGATAATCGAGAGAGGAACACATGACGATCTGATAGCGGAGAAGGGAAAATACTACAGTCTGTATACAGGAAACGCCATAGCATAAATAAAAAGCGATAAGACTTAAGACAGCCTTATCGCTTTCATTTCTTTCTTTCTGACATACATTGCCTTGTCGGCACGCTTGAATACATTTTCCGCATTGTTGTCTATCGCAGGGTCGAAGAAAGCCACTCCGATGGAGGCGGATACCCTTTCCCACTGAGGAAGATCATTCTTTTCCGCAAGCTCATCGAGCTTTGCATTGAACTTGTCAACGAGCTCATCGACATTTTTAAGGTCATCATTTTGGAGAATCACCACGAACTCATCCCCGCCTATGCGGAATACAGGAGAGTGCTCGAAAATGTGACATATTATGTAGCATAGATTCTTTATTGCGGTATTTCCCTTGTCATGCCCGTAGGTGTCGTTGATGCGCTTGAGGAAGTTCAAATCTATCATTGCGATACCGAATTTTGCGTTCCCCTCTGCAATGCTCCATTCAAGATGCTTTATCTCGTTGTCATAGGCATTCTTGTTCCTGATGCCGGTAAGAGCGTCCTTGTTTGCAAGCTCATGCATTATATCCGCACGACGCTTTGTGCTGTCAAGCTCCTTTGTGGTGCTTAGGAGGCTCTGCATATAGTTTTCAATCTCTAAAATCATTGCGGCAATCTCCTCAGATAATGAGGAAATCTCGTTGTTGCCGTATATGTTTTTCTCTATATCGCTCGCTATTGAAGGGTCTTTTTCCAAAGTATAGTTGCGGATGCTGGATTCGAGACGCACTATTCTGGAGATATAGAGCTTGTTTATAACATATATTGCAAGGACGGAGAAGAGGATAAGCACTGCAGCCGTTCCCGCAATCTGTAAGAAGGTGTTCCTGAGTATTTCACGGTTTACCCTTTCTATGGCTATCTCGGCGCCGATTACGCCGATTTCCCTGCCGTTCACAAATACCGGAACATAGTACGCATAGGTCTTTCCGTATTCATTGTCGTAATAATCATATCCGGAGGGGGTTGTACCCGTATCCCATGCCTCCCACATAACCTGATGTCTCTCTATAACCTCGGGAACGGTAATCCCCAAGTCAATATAATCTTTTCCGTCTATGGTCTTTATTTCTCTTGTGGCATCCAGCATATATGTCATATAATGATCCTGCGTCAGATCGGGAACCAGATAGTAGACATAAATAAGATTAAAGTCATCCCTTGTCTGTTCAAAGGTAAGAAGATAGTATTCAAATTTGTACTTTGTATAAGCCATCTTCACATCATCCGAAAGGTCGTCAAAGGCAATGGTCTTTCCGATAATCTCGCCGGGATATTTTTCAGCAAAGAGCTTTTCAAAGGCTTCTCTTTCGGGGGTAGAGTCGGCAAAGTCGATATCTACATTCATCTCCTGACAATGCTCCAAAAAGTAATTCTGGAACCATACGAAATCGTCGTCGTCCGCAACGATAAGATTAGACAGATGGACGGCTATATCATGGATATTCTCTTCGCATTGCGCCTTGTATATCTCTGTCTGCCTCACATAGGTATTTATACCGGAAACCGTAAGAGTGGCAAAAATAAATATGAAGAAAATAAGGGCTATCTTAAATATCAGGCTGTCGGTTCTTTTTTTCATTGCGGACTCCCTCCCATAAACTAAACGTGCCTGTTACTTCTGATTGCATTTTTGTTTATCATACCACAGGTCAAATGAAATTTCCATAAAATAAATAAAATGGCTTGTTAAAAAAATGTCACAATTTTAGGCATAAAAACGGAAGTTTTTTGTTGGATTTGACCTTTTATTATGCTATAATGGGATTTGTATATCGGTGTGATTCAGATACCGAAAAAAGCTATGAAAGAGAGGCATTGCGGTGGAACTTAGAACAGCAGTATCACCACGGGATGTGAAGCACTATACCACAGAGCGCCTGCGTGAAGAATTTCTTATACAGAATCTCTTCGTACCCGGCGAAATAAAGCTGGTATACAGCCACATCGACCGTATCATCACTGGTGCATGCGTACCTACTTCTCCCATTAAGCTGACGGCAGGGGACGAGCTCAGGGCGGAATATTTCTGCGAGAGACGTGAACTCGGCGTCATCAATATCGGCGGAGCGGGCACCATTACCATTGACGGAAAGACCTACAAGGTAGGCTACAAGGAGGGAATGTATATAGGTATGGGTTCGAAGGACATAACCTTTGATTCCGACGACAAGAATACTCCCGCAAAATTCTATTTAAATTCAGCTCCCGCACACAAGACATATCCCACGGTGCTTATCAAGCCCGAGGGAACTCCCGCAGAGGATGTGGTTATCATCAAGCCGGAGAACAAAAAAGAGCTTGGGCGCATGGAGGATGCAAATCACAGAACCATCAACAAGTACATACTTCCCGGACAGGTGGAGAGCTGCCAGCTGGAGATGGGAATGACAAAGCTCGAGCCCGGAAGCATCTGGAATACCATGCCCTGCCACACTCACGACAGACGCATGGAGGTATATCTCTATTTCGATATTCCGGAGGATGCCTTTGTAATGCACTTTATGGGAGAACCTCAGGAGACGAGACATATCGTTATGAGAAACGAGGAGGCTGTAATATCCCCGTCCTGGTCCATCCATTCCGGCGCAGGAAGTCAGGCATACACCTTTATATGGGGTATGGTCGGAGAGAATCAGGACTTCGACGATATGGATGATGTGAGAAACCAGGACCTCAAGTAAAAGGTAATCATTATGGAGGCAATGGAAGTGCCAAATGAAGAATTTAAAAGCATAATGGAGATGGTTGTTCTGATAATCGAAAAGAGTAAGGATAAAGAGGAAGCCCTTAAGGATATAAAGGGGCTGACGATTTTAAAAGGTGGAAAAGAAGAATAAAACAGGAGGGTTAGAAATGGCAAACATTATCGACAAATTCCGCTTGGACGGCAAGGTAGCATGGATCACCGGTGCTTCATACGGACTGGGACTTGCTTATGCAACGGCTTATGCGGAGGCAGGCGCAAAGATTGCGTTCAACGACATCAATCAGGAGCTCGTTGACAGGGGGCTTTCCGAGTACAAGAAGCTCGGCATAGAGGCTTACGGCGCAGTCTGCGACGTTACAAAGGAGGATCAGGTTGCAAAGTTTGTATCCGATGTAAAGGCAAAGCTCGGCTCCATCGACATCCTCGTAAACAATGCGGGAATCATCAAGAGAATCCCCATGCATGAGATGAAGATAGAGGAGTGGAATCAGGTTATCAATGTAGACCTTACAGGTCCTTTCATCTGCGCAAAGGCAGTGCTTCCCGATATGATAGAGAAGCAGTCCGGAAAGATCATCAATGCATGCTCAATGATGAGTGAGTTCGGACGTGAGACCGTTTCCGCATATGCGGCTGCAAAGGGCGGTCTTAAGATGCTTACCAGAAATATCTGTTCCGAATATGGTCAGTTCAATATTCAGTGTAATGCTATCGGACCCGGATACATTGCAACTCCTCAGACCGCACCTCTTAGAGAGAAGCAGGCTGACGGCTCAATGCATCCCTTCGACAGATTCATCCGCTCAAAGACTCCCGCACAGCGCTGGGGAAAGACGGAGGATCTTATGGGACTTGCGGTATTCCTTGCATCTCCCGCATCCGATTTCATAAACGGACAGGTCGTTTATATCGACGGCGGTATCTCCGCATATATCGGCCAGGACCCCGGAAACTTAGATCCTTCCAAGTTTGCGGCTGAAGAAGAGGATGATACCATCAAGGTAAATGACTGAGCGCAGGAAAGGTAAAATTATGAAGATAGCACTTATAAATGAAAATTCACAGGCGGCAAAGAACGAGATCATCTTTAACACTCTTAAGAAGGTGGCGGAGCAGTACGGTCACACTGTGGACAATTACGGTATGTACGGAGCCGACGACCCCAATTCCCTCACATATGTGCAGAACGGAATATTGGCGGCAGTGCTTTTGAATTCAAAGGCAGCGGATTTCGTGGTAACGGGATGCGGCACAGGCGAGGGCGCAATGCTTGCCTGCAATTCCTTCCCCGGAGTACTCTGCGGACATATCGAGTCCCCTCTTGACGCATACCTCTTTACACAGGTAAATGACGGCAACTGTGTGGCACTTCCCTTTGCAGAGAATTACGGATGGGGCGGAGAGCTCAATCTGCAATACATCTTTGAAAAGCTCTTCGTAGCTCCCGGTGGCGGCGGATATCCCCCGGAGAGAGTGGAGCCCGAGCAGAGGAACAAAAAGATATTGGATAAGGTAAAGGAGGTTACCCATACGGATATGGTAACAATCCTTAAAAATCTTGACAGAGAGCTTGTAAAGGGAGCACTTTCCGGCTCGAAGTTCAAGGAATTATTCTTTGCAAACTGCAAAGACGAAGCTATAGCAAACGCAGTAAAAGAGATTGTTTAAAGGAGGACGGTAGATGTTACCAGTATTAGAGAAAATCAGTAAGATTGGTATTGTTCCTGTCGTAAAGATAGACAATGCCAAGGATGCGGAGCCTTTGGCCCGTGCTCTCTGCAACGGAGGACTTCCCTGCGCAGAGGTTACCTTCCGTACCGATGCGGCAGCGGAGGCGATCAAGATTATGGCGGATAAGTTCCCTGATATGTGTGTCGGCGCAGGCACCGTATTAAACAGCGCACAGGTAGATGCGGCAGTGGAAGCGGGCGCTAAGTTCATCGTAAGCCCGGGACTCAATCCCAAGACCGTAAAGTATTGTGTGGACAAGGGTATTCCCATCACGCCCGGAACCTCAAGCCCCAGCGATATCGAGCAGGCTATCGAGCTTGGACTTGATGTGGTTAAGTTCTTCCCCGCAGAGCAGTCCGGCGGATTGGCTAAGATTAAGGCTATGGCGGCTCCCTATGTGAATATGAAGTTTATGCCCACAGGCGGCGTAAATGCAAAGAATTTGACTTCATATCTCGACTTCCCGAAGATCATCGCCTGCGGCGGCTCATGGATGGTTCCCGGAGATTTGATCAATGCGGGAGAGTGGGACAAGATTGAAGAGCTTACAAGAGAGGCTGTTCAGACCATGCTCGGCTTCGAGATTGCACACGTAGGCGTAAACTGCGAGAACGAGGCGGAGGCAGAGAAGGCTGCAAAGCGCTTCTCCTTCATCTTCGGACTTCCCTACAAGCCCGGAAATTCATCAATCTTCTCCGGCGGCGCTGTAGAGTTTATGAAGACTCCCTATCTTGGGAAGAATGGTCATATCGCTATAAGAACCAACTATCCTGAGAGAGCGGTCAATTACCTCGAGACTGTGCTCAAGGTAGAGTTTGATGAGTCCACCGCAAAGAAGGATGACAAGGGCAACCTTAAGGCAATCTATCTCAAGGAAGAGATTGCGGGATTCGCAGTACATATCGTAAAGAGATAATTAACAATTTTGTAGAAAGGAATATTAAAAATGGCAAAAGTAATTACTATGGGTGAGATAATGCTCAGACTTTCCACCCCCAATCATGAGAAGTTCATTCAGGCAGACGAGTTCGACGTAAACTATGGCGGAGGAGAGGCAAACGTGGCTGTATCCCTCGCAAATTACGGTCATGATGCTGAGTTCGTTACCGCAGTTCCCGACAACGAAATCGGCGAGTGTGCAGTAGCAGCGCTCAGAAAGTACAATGTTGAGACCAAGCATATCGCACGCACCGGCGAGAGATTAGGTATCTACTACCTCGAGAGCGGCTCTGCAATGAGACCCTCCAAGGTTGTTTACGACAGAGCTCATTCCTCCATCTCCACAGCTACCGAGAAGGATTTCAATTTCGATGAGATTTTTGAGGGCGCTGACTGGTTCCACTTTACCGGAATTACTCCCGCTGTTTCCGATGCTGCCGCAGAGCTTACAGAGAAGGCTCTTATCGCTGCAAAGAAGCACAATGTAAAGGTTTCCGTAGACCTTAACTTCCGTAAGAAGCTCTGGAGCTCCGAGAAGGCACAGAAGGTTATGAAGAACCTTATGAAGTATGTGGATGTATGTATCGGAAACGAGGAGGACGCAGAGCTTGTATTAGGCTATAAGCCCGGTAAGACCGACGTTACAAGCGGTGAGCTCGAGCTTGCAGGCTACAAGTCAATCTTTGAGCAGATGGTTGCTGACTACAACTTTGAGTATTGCATCTCATCCCTCAGAGTAAGCCATTCCGCTTCTGACAACGGCTGGTCTGCATGCATTTATTCAAGAGATACCAAGGAGTTCTATCACTCCAAGGAGTACAGCATCCGTCCCATCGTTGACCGTGTAGGTGGCGGCGATTCCTTCGCAGGCGGCGTGATCTGCGGTCTTGTAGACGGAAAGAACTTCAAGGACGCTCTCGAGTATGGCGTTGCAGCTTCCGCATTGAAGCACACCATCCCCGGAGACTTCAACCTTGTATCCAGAAAAGAGGTTGAGACCCTTGCAGGCGGAGATGCTTCCGGAAGAGTTCAGAGATAATGAAAGCATATAAGCTGTAGATAATATGAATGGGGCGGTCAAATGGCATAAGTCATTTTTGGCTGCCCCATTTTTTTTAAAACAGGGGTTTGAAAAAGGAAACGGAGGATTTGGAAATGGATGAGAACAGAAGAGTAAGAAACAGACTGCTTTCGGAGAAAGTAATAAAGGCGTTGGAGCAAAGACAGATAAGCGCATATTATGCGGAAGATAAGGAGGAGGCACTCAAGAAGGCGTTAGAGCTCATTCCCGAGGGCGCAAGCATAGGCTGGGGAGGCTCCATGTCCGTAAACGAAATAGGGCTTAAGGATGCGGTCATAGACGGAAATTATAATGTGCTTAACAGGGAGGCCGCCAAAACGCCCGAGGAGAGGCGTGAGATAGAATTAAAGACCTTCGGCTGCGATTATTTCCTCACAAGCTCAAATGCCGTGACAGAGGACGGCGTGCTTGTAAATTTGGATGGAAATGCAAACAGGGTGGCATGCATTACCTACGGTCCGTCCCATGTGCTTATGATAGTCGGAATGAATAAGATTGTGAAGGATGTGGATGCAGCGGTATCGAGAGTCAGAAATGAGGCGGCGCCCATAAATGCACAGCGCTTCCCGCTAAAGACGCCCTGCCATGTCACAGGCGCCTGCGGAAACTGCAAAATGCCGGATACGATATGCTGTCAGATGCTTATAACAAGGTATGAGAAGCACCCGGGGAGGCTTCATATCATACTTGTAAATGATGACTTGGGATTTTGATGCTTTGACATATTTTCTTATGAGAGGGAGAAGAGGAAAATGGACTTGATAGGAATCATACAGCTTTTTGGGGGAGTGGGCTTATTCTTATACGGAATGAGCCTTATGGGAAGCTCCCTTGAAAGGCTTGCAGGCTCGAAGCTCGAAGGAATACTGGGAAGACTTACAACGAGCAGGAACAAAAGCGTGGGACTCATGAAGGGCTTCGGACTCGGAACGGGAGTGACCGTCGTCATACAGAGCTCCGCAGCGACTACAATGATGCTCATAGGCTTCGTAAACGCAGGGATTATGAAATTCGAGCAGTCAATTCCCGTGGTATTCGGAGCGAATGTGGGAAGCACCGTCACGGCGCAGATATTAAGGCTCGGAGATATAGCCTCCGACAATCCCGTATTGCAGCTTTTGAAGCCCTCGGTGTTCGCACCGATTCTGGTGGCTGTAGGGGCTGTAATATTTCTTTTTACAAAGAAGAAAAAGACTAAAGCCGTAGCGAGCCTTCTGATAGGTCTGGGCACCCTCTTCTATGGCATGACCTCAATGGAGGAGGTTTTTGAGCCCTTAAGGGAGAGTGACAGCTTCAAGCGCCTCTTTACATCCTTCGAAAATCCGCTTATCGGAATAATTATAGGTCTCGTTGTGACTGCAATAATCCAGAGCTCCAGCGCTTCTGTGGGTATATTGCAGGCACTCTCGGCAACGGGAAGCATATCTTACGGAATCGCAATACCCATCATAATCGGACAGAACTTAGGCAAATGTATGACCGTGCTCTTGGGCGGGATAGGCGCCAACAAAAAGGCGAAAAAGGTTTCCCTGAGCTATCTTTTGTTTAATATATTCGGAGCGCTGTTCTTCGTATTCATAATATACGGCGCACATTATACCCTGGGGCTTTCCTTTATGGAAAAAAGAGTAAATATGGGAAATGTGGCTAATATACACCTTCTCTTTAATCTGCTGACAGGGATAATGCTGCTCCCATTTTCCGACAAGATGGCGGAGATTTCGTCGAAGCTTGTAAGGGACGAGGGAGAGGATGAGATATACTCGGAGCTTGACAGGCTTGATGAGAGACTTTTGCAGACACCCGTGGTTGCGGTGGCACAATGTAAGGAGGTGCTCACAAAAATGTTTGAGACCGCCATCGAGAGCTACAAGACTGCCGTGGAGCTTGTGTCGGAGTACAGCGATGAGACATTCTCGAAGCTCCTTGAAAATGAAAACTTCATAGACCGGTGTGAGACAGTGCTTTCCGGCTATATAATACGCATAGACAGAACCAAGCTCGATACCTATGACAAAAGAACCGTGACCGAGATATTGAATTCCATAGGGGATATAGAGAGAATAGGGGATCATATAATCACGATTGCATATGCGGCAATGCAGAAGGATGAGGAAAAAATAGAATTTACGAATGCGGGCGCAAGGGAGCTTAGAAGCATAGGACATGCGGTGGATTATTCCCTCGAACAGTCCTACAGGGCATATATGGAGGCTGATTACAATGCCGCAGTAAGAACGGAGATAATAGAGGGAGTTGTGGAGGAGCTTAGAGATATAATTAAGCAGAATCATCTTTTGAGACTCCAGAGCGGAACCTGCAGTACCACAGGCGGCGCAATACTCATAGATATGATAGCCGCAGGGGAGAGGATATCCGCCTACGCCGCAAACGTGGCCCAGCACGTCGCAAAGAGCATCAGGGATGATAATTTTGACGAGATGCACGGAAAGCTTGCAGATACGGACAGCGATGAATATAAGGCGCTGTACGCTCATTACAGACAGGAGTATATTGATGCGCTCACTGCGGAAGAAGAAGCTATGGCTGTGACAGTGGCAGAGGAGGAAACTGTCGAAAGTTATGTAAACCAAGACAAGAAGAATAAGAAAAAGGATAAGGAAAA
>JAFUVF010000064.1 GCA_017483735.1 Lachnospiraceae bacterium
ATCTCTATTCTGATGAATACGTATGCTGGGGATGTAGAGTTATTGGTAACTCCCCACTCTACCGCTTTAAACTCCCCGGGTCCTATCCCACCCAGATCATCTGATCCAGATAATACGACAGTAGCCGTCTCAACCTTATCGATGTTCACATGCTTACTGTCCGTTGCCGTGTAATAGATAATACCTGCTGCCAGGGCAATGATCACAGATGTACACAGGGTAATCTTGAAGATGGTTGCAGGGGTTAAGCCAGCTACAAAGGCACGGAGTTTTGATGCTGTGCTTGCCCGTTCGCCCTCAGTATTCTCTTTGTGGTTATCAAAATCTTTCATATCCTGTTTTTTATCATCATCCCCTTTAAAGGGAGGGTATCCGTGTGGTCAGCCACAATGTATATTCTCAGAATCAGTATTCTACGAAAGTGAATGGGCTGGAATAACTTTTACAGACTTCACTGATGAGACCCTGTTCAAAGTACCCGTTTGGCCCCTTTGGAAGTTCAGTCCCAAACGCCTATCAAGCCGCCAGAACTCTGAAAAGTACATTCTCCGTTCCCGTATTGTTGCACCAACCTACTTGATGCTACAGTCCGATAGAAAGGCGGCTGTATTGCCCTAAAATAGGGACATTCCAGAGGTTACATTCCCCGTTCCCGTTCTGTCCTTCCAACATCCCAGGAGCGCACCGTCTCCGTTCCGCCTCTCCAACCAACCATCATACAAACCCAAATTTTATCATTTTTCTTGACAGCCATATTTGGACGATGTATACTGTCTCATAGTGAACAGGTCGCAGAAACTTGAGATGCCTGCGATCGGAAGAGGGGCCTGCGGGTTCCTCTTTTCTGCTTTTAAAACTGTTTTTTAACCACCACTAAAACAACAAACAGCGAACACCACATTACAGGAGTGCTATGAAGAAAAGTCCATCACAGAGAAAAACCTGTTTGTGTTCCAATCTACATCAAAGCGTACAACCGAAAGAACGGGGAACCGTCATATACCCTCAATATACAGAAATCGGATACTATACGTGGCGAGCATTTTTAATTTTCCATTTTAACAGGCCATGCGATCTAGGATGTATCCATGGCCTGTCTCCTTTTTACCTTCATTTTCATACACACTTTTATATCTGACTTACAGACACGACTTAGTGTCTATTTGACTCCATAGTTGAGGGAGGCGAACCCACCAGCCTCGATCCCACCCAAATCATCTGATCCTGACAGGAGAATACTACTCGTCTCAACCTTATCGATGTTGACATGCCTCTCATCTGTGGCAGTGTGGTAGATTATGGTTGCTGCCAAAGCTATAATCACAGAGGTTGCGAGTGTATATTTGAAGATGACGGTTGGGGTTAAGCCGGCTATAATTGTGACAGATCTTATATGGAGCAAATCCCCTAGGTACATGACTTTTCCGCTTGATTAGCTTCCACAAAATTAGGGAGATTCTTCCCACGAAAAAAAAGACCCTAGGGTCTTTACTTTCATTAATCGTTTCTCTCCCTGTCATATCAAAGATATCCGAAAAATCTAACTCATCCATGAACTATATAAAAGTCTCATTTTCTTCCTTACTTAGCCAACCATTAGCATTATAAAAATATTGTTCCAACATGAAATAAACCATCGCATACGCATACATATCATAGTTTTTACAATCCGCATGAGACAAATTGAATAAAAAGCTATTCCAATATCCTTTCTTGCTGTGTGTGACTGTTGGCATAATAGGAAATGATTCTGATATCCTGCGTACCCTATCAGGATTATCGCAGTAATCTTCAATCATAAAATATGAAAGAAATGTAGTTGCGGCATATAATGCTACAATTTCATTAACATAAAAAAAATAAACCGCTATAGCTTTCTTCTCTTTTTGAATCCTATCAAATATCCTTCTTCGATCAAAAAAGCCCACTTTCAAAAATGCGCCACAAACACATGAAGAGACTTTATGGCGATCTAGCAGACAAGTATCATCTTCCTTTTCAAAAATCTGTTCCCTGTACTCTTTTCGCAATAATTCATATTCTGTATATAGCCGCTCCATTACATCCGATATGTCTGGCATCTCAATTAACGAATTATTGTCACAGATTTCCCTGCAAAATGGAAGCACATCATTTTTTAGCATTTGAAAGAAAAGCGCTTTTCTCAACTTTTTACCTCTTCAAACGGCTTTTTCATTATTCTGCAATATGTACGATATGCATCCTCTATATCATCATCCGAATTATCGGGTGCGACCTTTCCTGTTTCAAATTCTTCCAATGTCGTTTCCTCAAGCAAACTAGAATCGTCATTAAGAAAGCCAACTAAACCCTTTTTTACATACATTGATATTTTCCCTCCTACGGGTTGCAAAACGATTATTGATTATTGTATAATTTTTTGGCCTCTTTGTAAACATAAAAATTAGATATATGGAGAAACAAATAAAAATAAAAACTCTCAACCTAAAGAACACTCACATCATCAGCCCGCATTTCGAACCGTACCTTGGTGCCGAACATTTCAGATTCAGTATATAGAAGCCGCCTTTGGACATCGACCCGTATGACTTTAAAGACCATATCTTCATATATTCCAGTATCATCCTTGACTATATCCCCGCATTTTACTCCGATATCTATATCCTCCAGCAAATGCTCCTCCTCGCAGCTTTCGCCATCCTTGTCCGCAAGCAGGTGTTTTATCTCTGTAATCTCCGGATCCTCCTCCAGCCACAATCCGAATCTTATCTTGTGGTGCTTTCCGAAGATATCCGCTTCGACAATAGCTCTCCTGTGGGGGATATCAAGTTTTGCTATGTGATTCCCGTACTTTGCAAGCGGTCCCCTGATATGGTCGACCCGCCTGTTTCTCATCCGTATATAGCTCAACCGCATGCACCCATCCTCCAGAAGAGTCCTCAAAAAGGCCTCTTCCTCGGAATTTATCGGCATGAACATATCGTTATCATCCTTGTCCACACCTAGCAGTTTTGTAAATTTGGGTATTTTTTTTAAGATTTTTGATATTTCTTCAGGAGCCCCGGTTTCCACGAAAATATACCCGGGGAAAAGTCTTTTCAAAAGAATACGACTCCGCCCGCCGCTTCTCCTTACCTCCTCATAGAGTGGAATGAAGCAGTCCGCAGACAAATTCTGACTTTTAAGGCTTTCAAAATAGAGTTTGAGGTTTTGTTCTTCTCCTGACTGTGTCTGTACAACGTACCACATTGCATAGCTCCGCCGGATTGCGACGCTTGGACGTCACAATCTGATAGTCTTTTATGTCCGCGCCAAAGCACCCCCAGCTGAGCTGCCATAATGCTTATGTGCGTTTCCTACACCCCTATATCCTATCACAATTGTCTGTCGTATTCAAGAAATAATTTCTCCGGGCGGTTTTCAGCCGTTTATTACTCTGCGTACCCCTTTATTCCTCGATATGAAGAGCGCCAGCGCAATTTTTATCACATCCGGCACAATAAAGGGAATCACGCACCAGGAGAGCACCGTAAACAGCGTAACAGCGCCATTGTCCCTGATATAGACATACATAAACCATGCCGTGCCGAAGGCATAGCATACTAAAAGCCCCAAAAGCATTACAGCCGCATTTAATGCTATATTTTTTGAAGATATCTTTTCAAGCGCCCACATTACAGCCGCAGTGAAGAGGAATCCTATAATGTATCCTCCCGTGGTTCCAAGGAGAGCACCTAAGCCTCCCTTAAAATTAGCAAACACAGGCAGTCCCACCGCCCCAAGAAGGATATAGACAAGCACCGATATGCTTCCTCTCTTTCCTCCGAGTAGATTGACTGTAAGAAAGACTGCGAAGGTCTGCAGGGTAAAGGGTACCACAAAGGGTATGGATATCCATGAGCAGACCGCCATAAGCGCCGCCCCGATAGCGATGTATACAATGTCAATAGCCTTAAGCTTCTTTTTTTCCATATTTAAAATCCTCCGAAATTTTATTCCGGAGGATAGAATATCATTGCAGGTTCTAATTGTCAACCAAAATTTTATAAGGTTGACAATCGTTTTTTTCTTTCTTTAATCCAGCTCGCCGTTCTTATACTTTGCCACTATGGTCTGTATCCTCTCATTGG
Organism: Lachnospiraceae bacterium; assembly: GCA_017483735.1. Classification (GTDB taxonomy): domain Bacteria; phylum Bacillota; class Clostridia; order Lachnospirales; family Lachnospiraceae; genus RGIG4856. Next base: position 4,113 of record JAFUVF010000064.1, read on the forward strand.
GGATGAGAAGGTCGCTTATGGAGGAATCGTGGTTCAAGGTATCTATTATGTATGCGATATATTTGCTGAGGTCACAGGTTATGTACCATTCCCTCTTAAGAAGCTCCGGCGTCTGGTATATGAGATTTGTGGTCAGTATCTTGGTTATTATACCCTGCTCATATGCCTCGTCGAATTTCTTAAGTCCGTTGGTAAACATTCCGAAGGTGCAGAACACAAATATTCTGTTTGCCTTTCTTTCCTTAAGCGCCCTTGCAGTATCCAGCATACTTTCTCCGGAGGATATCATATCGTCTATTATTATGACATCCTTTCCCTCAACGGAATTGCCTAAGAATTCGTGGGCGACTATAGGGTTCTTGCCGTTCACTATTCTGGTATAGTCACGGCGCTTATAGAACATACCCATATCAAGTCCGAGCACGTTTGCGATATATATGGCTCTGCCCATGCCACCCTCATCCGGGCTTATGACCATCATATGCTCCGCATCTATCTGTAAGCCCTTTACATGGCGCAGAAGTCCTTTTATGAACTGATATGCGGGCTGTACAGTTTCAAAGCCGTGAAGGGGTATTGCGTTCTGAATCCTCGGGTCATGTGCATCGAAGGTAATTATATTGTCAACCCCCATAGCCACCAGTTCCTGCAGTGCGATGGCACAGTCCAGAGATTCTCTCGCCGTTCTCTTATGCTGTCTCGACTCATACAAAAACGGCATTATCACGGTAATTCGTCTTGCCTTACCGCCCACGGCGGCTATTATCCTTTTCAGATCCTGATAATGATCATCGGGCGACATATGATTTTCGTGCCCGCACAGGGAATATGTCATTGAATAGTTGAGTACATCCACCAGAATGTACAGGTCGGTGCCTCTCACGGAGACGTTGATCACGCCCTTTGCCTCTCCGGAGCCGAATCTGGGCACCTTGGCATCCATCAGATACGAATCCCTCTGGTAGCCGGAGAATGCAAGTGACCCCTTATGCTCGCTCTCCCTCTCCGCTCTCCATTTGACAAGAAAGGCATCCACCATTTCTCCCAGGGGCTTGCAGCCCTCCAGAGCTATAACTCCGAGACTTCCTACTGGTATTGTTTCAAGATTTCTTTTTTCTTCACGCTGCGGCATCAATTTTCCTCATTTCTGTTTTATGCATTCTTATACTTTTTGGCAAACCTGATGTCATCCCCCACCAGCTTACAAATCTCATAATTGCTCATAAGCCTTGAAAAAATCCTGTCCGAATAGCGATCCCTGAGCTCATCCGGAAAGAGATTCGTTGATATCACGGTGCTCTTCCCTCTGAGAGCCCTTTCGTTCAGATATGCGAAAAGCTCGGAGCTCACAAAGCTGTTGGTAAGCTCTGTCCCGAGATCATCAATGACCAAAAGATCACATTCAAATACATCTCCATAGAACTCATCCAGCTCGGACTTTCTCTTATTGTCAAAGGCAAGGGATGCAGCCTTCTGAAAAAGGGCGAATGCACTGAAATACAATACTGAATATCCCGCCTTTATTATCTCATTTGCTATACAGTTTGACAAAAAACTCTTTCCGGTTCCTACTGTACCATAAAATAGTATATTTTTGTAGTCCTTTTTATCTTTAATGGCAAAATCCCTTACGAACCTGCGGCTTATCTCCACCGCTTTTCTGTAATAAGCTAAACTCTCTCCTTCGAAATAATCAAAGGAGAGATAGGAAAAATTTTCACGATCCAAGACCTCGTGTATATTGGATTGTTCGTACAGGAGTGTGGTCTCCTTCAGCTTCAGGCAGTGACACTTTTTGAGCGCCCCGCTCTCATCCCTGACATATCCCGTATCCTTGCACACATCACAGGAATATATAGGTTCCAGATAATCCGAAGGGTACCCTGCATCCATAAGGAGTGTCTCCTTCTTTGAGCGTATCCTTGCTATCTCCTCCCTGACATTTTCGGCATCCTTCTCCCTCCCGTCGAGAAGAAGGCTGGTGCACTTCACAGAGAGTGTACCTATATTTTTCTCCAGCTCACTGTACTCCGGCACATTTGACAGCACCTCAAATCTCCTGACCTCCGAAAGCTCTCTGTTATTGTCCCTTATTACCTCGTACTCTCTGGCAATAGTCTGATATTGCGTTTGTGTCAGCGCCATTTAAATTTCTCCTTTATCCTCACCGCATCAGTTTGCGGATATAAGCTTTTCTATCGCATCAAAGTCGTAATCATGCTGTGCGATCTGGTTGAATCTGTTTGAAGAGGGCTTCTTTGTTTTCTTCTGATGGAACTCCTCTATGCTCTTCTGCGCCTGCGCAGGGGTGGATATACCGGACTTTGCCCAGTTGATGGCTACCTTTTCGATATATTTGAACTCTCCCTTCCCCATATCCACGCAGTACTGTATCAGATAGTCTATTAAATCGTCGGAAAATCCCAGTCCCTCGGATATATACATAAGAGTCTTCACATCCGTGGCATTCAGCGTGCGGCCTATATACTGCTCTGCAATGAACATTATCTGCGAATTCGTGCCGTTCTTCTTGAATGCCGCAATCTGCCTCGTGGAGTACGACGGCTTTGCGAAGGGATCGATATAGTCCGCTTCCTTTATTTCCTCCTCGCTTTCCTTTGCCGTGACCACGGAAAGATGGCTTCTGTTCTGACGGGTGGATTTTTTGTTTGCAATTTCCGAGTATTCACACAGAACTATTCCGGTAAGGTTGTCATCCCCGTCAAAGCTCAATGTCAAGAGTCCCTTCTTCTCCCAATACTTAAGCGCACGAATCACATCCTTTTCGGAATGATTGAATTTATCCGCAATATCCTCCATACAGGTATCCATATTGGCGGAAAAAATGCGCAAAAGATAGAGATATACCTTTATCTGCACATCATTGGCCTCTTTCATATATTCATCTATAAAAATATTGGGAACCTCTGTTATATCCAGAGAGCTGTCCTTCCCCACCTTAAACTTTGTCATCGCCGTAAAACCCTTTCAATCTTTCAAGCAAAAGAGAGTATAGCACAGCGATTTTCAAAAAAAAATGGTAAAACTGCCACAAAATAAAGAAATTGGCGGGAAGCTCAAAAAATTGTGGATAATGTGGATAATGTGGAAAAGCTTCCGGAAATACCCTTTTTCACTGTGTACTCCATCTTCACATATCCACCGTTATCTGATTGGGATTTTCTGTGGATATGTGGATAATGGAGTCATCAAGGATCATTTTAAGAGCTCTTCTCCGATTAAATAGACATCTCCGGCGCCCATAGTTATCAACAAGTCATCCTTTATGCAACTTGCCCGAAGAAAATCTTCTATCTCTTTAAAGCTTCCAAAATAATATGCTTCATTGCCCCGCTTTATCAATTCATCTTTTAAGTTTTCAGAGCTTATGCCCAGCGTGTCCGTCTCTCTTGCGGAATAAATATCTGCGAAAACAACCGCATCAGCCTTTGAAAGCGCCTCTGCAAACTCATTGAAGAACGCCTTAGTTCTGGTATAGGTATGGGGCTGGAATACCACCCAGAGCTTTCTGTGCGGATACTTTGCCGCTGCGGAAAGTGTAGCCGCTATCTCTGTGGGATGGTGCGCATAGTCGTCAATGACGGTCACTCCGCCAAATTCTCCCTTGCGCTCAAAGCGCCTGTCGGTTCCCTTAAAGCCGTGAAGCGCCTGTGCTGCGACATTTCTGTCCGCTCCCGCTATATCCGCCACGGCCGCCGCCGCCAGCGCATTCCCCACATTGTGGATGCCCGGCACGGAAAGCGTAACCTTTCCCCACTCCTTCTTCTTATATAATAATGTAAAGGAAGCGCAGCCATACTCATTGAAGTTAATATCCGAAGCGCTGTAATCTGCAGGGTTTCCGTCGGTATTCGTCCCATCTATAGAGTATGTAATTACCTTTCCCCTGACGTCCTTTACTATCTCCCGATAGTCGGGGATGTCGCCGTTTATTACCACATACCCGTCCTCTTCGGGGAGAGCAGCAAATTTTGAAAATGAATTACGTATGTCATTTAAATCCTTGAAGAAATCCATATGATCCTCCTCCACATTGAGGATCACGGATACCTTCGGATAAAACTGCAAAAAGCTGTTTGTATACTCACAGGCCTCCGCCACAAAATAACCACTCTTTCCGACTCTTATATTGCCGCCTATGGATTTGAGCATCCCCCCCACGGTAACAGTGGGATCCATATCCGCACCCACAAGCACCTCGCTTATCATGGAGGTGGTGGTGGTCTTTCCGTGGGTTCCCGCCACAGCCACGGCACATTCATAATTCTTCATTATCTGTCCTAAAAGCTCCGCTCTGGAGAGGTAAGGAATTCCCAGCTCCATAGTAGCTATATATTCGGGATTGTCCTTATGTATTGCGGCGGTAAATATCACGCAGTCATATTCCTTTGTGATATTCTCGTATTTCTGCCCGTAGAACACCTTTATCCCCGCCGCCTCCAGCATTCTGGTAACATTGCTTTCATCTCTGTCTGAGCCCGCAACGGTAAAGCCGGCATTGTTCAAGATCTCCGCAAGTCCGCTCATACTGATTCCACCGATACCCACGAAGTATATTTTTGAAGGTTTTTCAAAATCTATTTTGTACATTGTCTGACCTCATTTACATAGGAAAATTTACTCACACGATTATATCATTCTGTCCCCCTTTTTTCAACTTTGCGAAAAAAATAACATACGCCTTTCCGAGCAAAATCATATTTCATTTTCAACAAAAATATTATATAATATTAGTATGATAAAAAAGGAAATGATCGCAATGCTGCTTGCGGGCGGACAGGGCTCCAGACTGGGAATTCTAACCAGGAAAATGGCGAAGCCCGCAGTATCATTCGGGGGTAAATACAGAATAATAGATTTTCCGCTCTCGAACTGTATCAATTCGGGAGTTGACACGGTGGGTGTGCTGACGCAGTACAGGCCCTTACGGCTTAACACCCACATCGGCATAGGTATACCCTGGGATCTGGACAGGAATATAGGCGGCGTTACTGTCCTTCCTCCCTATGAGAAGAGTGAGGACACGGAGTGGTATACCGGCACAGCCAATGCGATCTACCAGAATATGGAGTATATGGAGAGCTTCAATCCTGATTATATACTTATACTCTCCGGAGATCACATTTACAAGATGGACTATGAGGCTATGCTTTCCTTCCACAAGGCAAACAATGCGGATATTACGATTGCGGTAATGCCTGTGCCTTTGGAGGAAGCATCGAGATTCGGGATAATGATTGCCGATGAGGACAAGCGCATCACGGAGTTTGAGGAAAAGCCCGAGCACCCCAGAAGCAATCTTGCCTCCATGGGAATATATATTTTTAACTTCAAGACCTTGAAGAAAGCGCTCTTTGACATGAAATCACAGCCTGCTCTGGACTTTGGCAAGCATGTGATACCATATTGCAGGGATCATGGCTCCCCTCTCTACGCCTATGAATTTAACGGCTACTGGAAGGATGTGGGCACTCTCAATTCCTATTGGGAGGCAAATATGGAGCTTATAGACATAGTTCCGGAATTCAATCTCTACGAGGAATACTGGAAGATATACACAAAGAGCGACATTCAGCCTCCACAGTACTTTGCCGACACCTCTGCCGTGGATGCCTCCATAATAGGCGAGGGAAGCGATATATACGGGGAAGTGTATCATTCCGTCATAGGCTGTGGCGTTACCATAGGGAAGGGCGCCGTTGTAAGGGATTCCATCATTATGAACGGCACGAGAATAGGCGACAGCTCAAGGGTTGAAAAATCAATAATCGCAGAGAACTGCCATATCGGAAAAGACTGCGAGATAGGCTTCGGGGAAGATATTGCAAACGATACCGCTCCCCATATATACAATCACGGGCTGGTTACCATAGGGGAAAAGAGCGTTATCCCCATAGGCACAAGGATAGGCAGGAATTCCGTGGTATCCGGCATAACCATCAAAACTGACTACAGTAACTCCACGCTCCCGGAGGGAAGCACTCTTATAAAGGAAAGTGAAGATATATGAGAGCGATAGGGATAATCTTGGCCGGCGGAGGCAGCAGCAGAATGGGAGAGCTCTCCAGAGAGAGGGCGGTATGCGCCATGCCTATAGCGGGCAGCTACAGGAGCATAGACTTTACCCTGAGTAATATGAGCAACTCCCATATACAGAAGGTTGCCGTATTTACCCAATACAATGCAAGGAGCCTGAATGAGCACCTGAATTCCTCCAAATGGTGGGATTTAGGCAGAAAACAGGGCGGTCTGTATGTATTTACTCCGGCGATAACTGCGAAGAATTCCAGCTGGTACAGAGGGACTGCGGATGCCATATACCAGAATCTGCACTTTTTAAAAAACAGCCATGAGCCCTATGTAGTCATCTCATCGGGCGACTGCGTTTACAAGATGGATTTTTCCAAAGTATTGCAATATCATATTGACAAAAAGGCAGACATTACTGTAGTATGTAAAGATATGGGGCTTGGGTCAAATATAGAACGTTTCGGCACGGTCTCCATGAACGAGGAATACCGCATAAAGGAATTTGAGGAGAAGCCTTTACACGCCCGCACCAGCACCATTTCCTGCGGTATATATATTGCAAGGCGCAGACAGCTCATTGAAATGATAGAACAGAGCGCAAAGGAGGAGCGCTTCGATTTTGTGAGGGATATCCTTATCAGACACAAGGATACCAAGCGTATCTACGGCTACAAGATCGACAGCTATTGGCGGAACATAGCTTCCATAGAGGACTACTACTCCACCAATATGGATTTCCTCAAAAGTGATGTCAGGGATTATTTTTTCAGGCAGTATCCCGACATCTATTCCAAAGTGGAGGATTTACCGCCTGCCAAATACAATGCCGGGGCTAAGGTAAGAAACAGCCTCGTAAGTAGCGGCTGCATTGTAAATGGCATCGTGGATAATTCTATATTATTTAAAAAGAGCTATATAGGCAACAATTGTACAGTCAGAAATTCCATCATCTTAAATGATGTATTTATTGATGACAATACTGTCATCGAAAATTGCATTGTGGAAAGCAGGGGTACCATCAAAGCAAATTCCACATTTGTCGGCGATGGAAATATCAGGATTGTGGTGGAACGTAATGAACGATACGTTATCTGACACGGGAGAGCTGATATACCCACCAATCACTACAAAGGGGGCATATATTATGCAAATCACAGATGTACGCGTTCGTAAAATCACAAAGGAAGGAAAAATGAGAGCCATTGTGTCGGTGACCTTTGATGATGAATTTGTTGTTCATGACATCAAGGTTATCGAAGGAGAAAAGGGATTGTTTATAGCAATGCCAAGCAAGAAAGCCAACGATGGAGAATATAGGGATATTGCTCACCCTATAAACTCCGCAACTAGAGACAATCTCCAGAAAGTCATCCTCGACGCCTATGAAAAGGCAAAGGACGAGCCCGATGAGGAAATGTAAGCCGCAAAAACTCATCATCCATGGAAGTAATTTTTTGGACAACTTTAGTATAAATGCATTATAGGTATTGTGATTTACGAGAGGGCTGCACCACAGGGTGCGGCCCTTCTGCAAAACAAAATTAAGAGGAGAAAAATTATGAACAAAAAAGTATTATTTATCGCTCAGGGAGCAGTGATCGCCGCTCTCTACGTGGTGCTGACCCTTGCTGCAAACGCCTTCGGTCTCGCAAATTATGCAATTCAGGTGCGTTTCTCCGAAGCGCTGACAATTCTTCCTGCCTTCATGCCTGCGGCAATCCCCGGACTCTTCATCGGATGCATAATAAGCAACACCTTAACCGGTGCAATGCTTCCCGATATAATATTCGGAAGTCTGGCAACCCTCATAGGGGCTGTCGGGACAAGATTTCTTTCAAGGATTTCCAAATGGCTTTCCCCCGTTCCGCCTATCATAGCGAATATGGTAATTGTTCCTCCGATACTCTACTATGTTTATCAGATCCCGGGAAGCATCCCCTTCTTTGTGCTGACCGTAGGTCTGGGCGAGGTAATATCCTGCGGCATATTAGGGATGATACTCTATCATGCCATAGAAAAACGAAAGGACAGGCTATTTGAGCAGGAAAACTCTTAATCCTCAAATTTGATATAGGTCAAAAGGCTTGCTCCGCTCCCGGCAAATTCCTCTTCAAACCTTGCTCTCGACACCTTATCCAGATTTCCCGAGAGCGGATCCATAAGCACTACCTGACTGTCATTGTAGCCGACTAGAAGCACCGCCGTATTGTCCGGTCTGATGGAAAGCACGGGAATATCCTGATTTACAAAGAAAAGTATAGCCTCCAGACTGCAGCCCGACAGATCCAAAACCGTGGCAAAGGGAAGGTTTTCATCCAGAATCTCATAAACACTGTAGCCCTGTGCAAAGAGATATTCCGAATTTCTTATCACACCCTCATATTTAAGCATGCTGTCCACACATACCGACAGCGAATCCTTTTCATCCGTAACGGCGCTTTCACTTATAGACATTATCTGATTCTTTGCGGCAAGTCTTCCTCTGTACCATATGATGCGATCCTTCTTGTCCGTCATAACTCCGGCTGCATCATAGCTCTCTGAAAGTGCTGTCGCAGGATTTATGCATACATCCCTCACTCCCGTAAGTCCGTATACTATATAGTGCTCATTTTCCTCCTCATTAAGGATCTCCACTTCCCTGCTGCCCTCGTACAGCACCTCCTTCGGGGTAAGCACCTTCATATTCTTTACGTCTATCTGGCTTTTTGTCTTTATCTGCACATACCTTTCGTATACGTCTATATCCGCCGGACTGACAGTATTCTTGCCGGCGTTTTCCTCGAGATTGTTCATTATCTGTTCATCAGCAATCTCCTTAAAGCCCCCGTTTTCAAGCTTCTCCTCCCTTTTAAGACTTATCTGGTTACTTTCTATACTGCATTCCGTCACATATACATTTTCTCTCTCATAGCTCTTTAGCAATTTTCCGTCAGAATTCATTATGCAGACCTTATACATGGGGAAATGAACGCTTCCTGCACTCCTCTCATCCACATCTGACAGCTTCGCCACGCCGTATATTATATCCTCCCCCATAAAGCCTAAGGGGCGCACCGCCTCATCCTCCTCCACGGTAATGATGTTCTCAGTCTCGTTATTCAGGTTCCTGACTATCATGCTGCTGCAATGATATATATCGCTTCCGTCAGCGGTATTCAGGGATATCATTATCCTGCCGTTATCCGAAACGTGTATAACACCGTCCCTTGTCACATTTTCAACCAGAGTGCTGCTCTTGTCAGGAATATTTACGCAGTAAATTCCTCCGTCCAGCCATAGATACAGCTTTTCTCCCCTGCTTAAATACAACAGTCTCGACACATCGTTTTCTATGAGTCCGAAATCCTTCTTACATGGTATATATACAAGCTCCTCCAGCGTATTGTAGGTGCTGTCATAATTATATACACATATTCCGACCTCTCCCTCACGCCGTCCCCGGTTCATATATCCGTATACGGCAAACTGCACGTTTCCCACCTCATCAATATTGAGTATCTTTATCCTGTGTCTGTCGTAATAGTCCCTTCTGTCATAGCCCTCGTTGTCATGGAATGCAAACAGCACCGCAATGGAGGCCTTCTCCGAGTCATACCCGTAGAGTCTGTCCCCTGCCACAAATGCCAGCTTGCCTCCGTCCTCGCTCTCCATAAGCTCCACATTATCATCCGTTATTCCAAGAAGCAGCTTGTCGTTGGCATACATATTATCCGTCTCCGGAAGCTCCGTCATATAGCGCTCATAATTCAAAAGATATGTCCTATCGGGCGTATATCTGATACGGTAATATTCCTTGACCTTATAGTATGTGTATTTCTTGTCCTCCTCCGTGGATACAATGGTATCAAGCTCCAGACTTGTAGCCGTTCCAAGAAGCTCATTGATATTTATGGAAGGCGTCATCTCCTCCCGAACCTTCATATCTCCGTATGTGAGCTGTTTGAAGCTGGAGTGGATATTTACGTTATAAAATGAGCGGTTGGATTCAAGCCCCGGATTAGTCTCAAGATACATGGTAAGACTCTTTGCGGCATCCCTGTCAAAAAGTTTTTCATGAAAATCCGCAACAAACGCCAGCTTTTCGTCTATGAAGAGCTCGTCCCCCCAGAATAGCCTTGTATAATATCTGATATCGCCGTAGTCTGTGGTGGAAAGCGTCAGCGTCAGCATGTATTCGGTGTCCTTTTCGATCAGATCCTTCAATTCGCAGGCTGCGCCATATCTGCCATGCCCTGCCTGGGTAACCTCCAAAAGCTCCTCCTCGATAAGACGGCTCCCGTCAATATTTCTGACCTCCAGCTTAAGCCCCGTTATATCGTTCCCATAGGGTTCTATAAGAAAGTCTATTCCCCTGTCCTGCGAGAGCCCGGAAACTACGCCCCGCAGCCCTGTTATATCCATGTCGCTTACAAAGCCATGCAGCTCGTTATACTGCATTTCACTCCCTCTGACATAGATGAGCGGGAAATGGGCTTCTCCCATCTCCGTCGTGGAATTTTCGCTGTCTGAATTTGTGAGAAACTCCGCTGTTATTATTGTTGCAAAAAAAACAATAAGACAGACGACGAGCCTTATGATCCTCTTCTTCATATTACTCCGCTTTGCGCACGTTAAAACGCGATACCTGATTTTAATATTATCATAATTCCTCGGCGCTCTCAATCCATTGCTCGCTGCTTTCTCGGAATTACGACATAACATCCTTGTTATATCATATCGGTATCGCGTTTTAAAGTTTAAAAATCCTTAAAATCTACTTGAGAACCTGAATTCTCGTGATGGCTCTCTGAAGCGCAGTTTCAGCTCTTGCAAGATCCGTCTGGGAATCCCTGCCGCTTATTCTCTCTTCGGCACGCTTCATGGCAGCCTCCGCCCTGTCAGAGTCGATTTCCGCCGGCCATTCGACGATTTCTGCAAGAATCGTTACCTTGTCCGGAAGGATCTCCACAAAGCCTGAATGCAGAGCAGCCCTCTTAATGTCATCGTTCTCATGTATTCTCAATATTCCGGGCTTTATTATGACTGTCAACGGGATATGTCCCGGGAGCACGCCTATCTCTCCCTCGGTGGTGTTAAACTCCACCATATCCACATCTCCCTCGTAAAAAACTCTCTCGGGTGTCACAATCCTGAGCCCCATCTGCTTGTCCGCCATATCATTCTCCTTTATTCAGGCAACTGTTATTTGCCGGCAGCGGCAGCAACAACCTCGTCGATAGTACCCTTGTTCAGGAAGAAGCCCTCCGGAATGTCGTCGTGCTTGCCCTCAAGGATCTCCGAGAAGCCTCTGATAGTCTCTGTGATAGGCACATACTTTCCTTCCAGACCGGTAAACTGTCCTGCAACGAAGAAGGGCTGTGACAGGAATCTCTGAACCTTACGGGCTCTGGATACGACAAGCCTGTCCGCCTCGGAAAGCTCGTCCATACCAAGGATTGCAATGATATCCTGAAGCTCCTTGTATCTCTGAAGTATCTCCTGAACGCCTCTTGCCACCCTGTAGTGCTCCTCGCCAAGTATTCTCGGATCGAGGATTCTGGAGGTGGACTCAAGCGGATCAACCGCAGGATATATACCTAATTCCACTATGGAACGTGAAAGCACCGTGGTTGCATCAAGGTGTGCAAAGGTTGTAGCGGGTGCGGGGTCCGTAAGGTCATCCGCAGGAACGTAAACTGCCTGCACGGAGGTAATGGAGCCGTTCTTCGTGGAGGTAATCCTCTCCTGAAGCGCACCCATCTCCGTCTGCAGTGTGGGCTGATAACCAACCGCAGAGGGCATACGTCCCAAAAGCGCCGAAACCTCAGAACCTGCCTGAGTAAATCTGAATATGTTGTCTATGAAGAGGAGCACATCCTTTCCGCCCTTGTCACGGAAATACTCTGCCATGGTAAGTCCCGTAAGACCTACTCTCATTCTGGCCCCGGGGGGCTCGTTCATCTGACCGAACACCATGGTGGTCTTGTCGATAACTCCCGACTCCTTCATCTCATGGTAGAGGTCGTTTCCTTCACGGGTACGCTCTCCAACACCGGTAAACACAGAATAGCCGCCGTGCTCGGTTGCTATGTTTCTGATGAGCTCCTGAATGAGCACCGTCTTTCCTACTCCGGCACCTCAGAAGAGTCCGATCTTTCCACCCTTCTGGTAGGGGCAGAGCAGGTCAACGACCTTGATACCGGTTTCGAGAAGCTCCGTCTCCGTGGACTGCTCTACGAATTCCGGCGCCGGTCTGTGTATGCGCTCATAGCTTACTCCCTCGGGTGCGGGCAGATTGTCGATGGGCTTACCCAAAACATTGAAGATTCTACCCAAGGTATTCTCGCCCACAGGCACGCTGATGGGAGCGCCGGTAGCGATGACTTCCATACCCCTGACAAGTCCGTCGGTAGGACCCATGGCGATACATCTTACGGTGTCGTCGCCAAGATGCTGGGATACCTCAACAACCAGCTCCCCGTTATCTTCCAGAGGAACCCTGATCGCTTCGTTAATCTCGGGCAATTTACCCTCATCAAAGCGTATATCCAATACCGCTCCGATGACCTGTGTAATCTTGCCTTTATTCTCTACTGCCATCTTACTTTTATCCTTTCCTAAAATTTTTATGCGTCTTAGTATACCATTTTTCGGGCATTTGCTGCTCTTGCAAATGTCTATATAGTATTAGAGGCTCTTTGCGAGGAGGCTCTCCTCCGAGCAATTAGAGCGTCTTATACTATTGTACGGCATTTGCACCGGCAATGATCTCGGTAAGCTCCTGAGTGATGGAGCCCTGTCTTGCCCTGTTGTACATAAGGGACAAATCCTCTATCATCTCCTCCGCATTGCTGGTAGCATTGTCCATCGCCTGCATACGCGCTCCGTTCTCAGATGCCACGGACTCCATAAGCGCTCCGTAGATGAGGCTGGTCATATACTTAGGAATAAGCATATTGAGCGCCTCCACATCCTCCGGCTCAAAGTTCATAAGAGTCTTTGCCTCCGCCGCATCCATAAGCTCCGATTCCTCGGAAACCTCTATAGGCAGAAGCTTTATGAGACGAGCCTCCTGACTTACGGTATTCTTGAAGAATGTGTATGCCAGATAAATCTCTCCTATCTCTCCCTGTGCAAACGCATCAAGGAGCCTGTTTGAAAGATTAAGGGCATCCGCATATACCGGTTCGTCAATGACCTCCGGCAGCTCCTCCTTTATGGTGTAGCCGTAGCGGGTAAAGGCTTCTCTTCCCTTGTTTCCCACCGCATATATGAGAAGGTCTTCCTTTTTCCACTCCTCATTTCTCGTTACAAGCTTCACTACATTGGAGTTATAGCCGCCTGCAAGACCTCTGTTTGAGGTTATTACCACAACAGCCTTCTTGTCGGAATCTCCGGGCTTTAAGTACTTGTGCTCGATACTTCCCACTCTCTTAAGGATTGAACCGACAGTCGCATACATACTGTCAAAGTATTCCTTCGACTTTTCGGCATTTGTTCTGGCGCGCTGCAGCTTTACCGTGGATACAAGCTTCATGGCCTTAGTAATCTGCTGAGTGCCCTGAATACTGCTCCTGCGGCGCTTTATATCTCGCATTGATGCCATAGCTTATCCTCACTTACTTAAAACTTGCTTTGAATTCTGCAATGGCTTTCTTAAGCTTTTCCTCTAACGCATCGTCGATAACCTTCTTGTCCGCAATGGTGGAAGGTATCTCGGGATACTTGGTGTCAAGGAAATCGAAGAATTCCTTTTCAAAGCGGTTGATATCGGCAACAGGCACATCGAGAAGATGCTTTCTGGTAACCACATAAATGATGATTACCTGATACTGTACAGCCATGGGCTGATACTGTCCCTGCTTTAATACCTCTCTGATGCGTTCGCCCTGTGCAAGGGTTTCCTTTGTATTGTCATCAAGCTCTGACCCGAACTGTGCAAAGCTTGCAAGCTCTCTGTACTGTGCAAGCTCGGTTCTTATGGGCGCTGCAATCTTCTTCATAGCCTTTATCTGCGCTGCGCCTCCCACACGGGAAACCGAAAGTCCTGCGTTTATAGCGGGTCTGAAGCCGGAGTTGAACATCTCTGTCTCAAGGTATATCTGACCGTCGGTAATAGAGATAACGTTGGTGGGGATATACGCCGAAACGTCTCCCGCCTGCGTCTCTATGATGGGCAGAGCGGTAAGGGAACCTCCGCCGTACTCATCGCTCATTCTTGCCGCACGCTCGAGAAGTCTTGAATGGAGATAGAATACATCTCCGGGATATGCCTCACGCCCGGGCGGACGACGAAGCAGAAGGGAGAGTGTACGGTATGCGGTAGCATGCTTTGACAGGTCATCATAGATAACCAGAACATCCTCTCCGTTCTCCATCCATTCCTCGCCGATAGCGCAGCCCGAATAAGGTGCGATATACTGCAGGGGCGCAAGATCCGATGCTGTGGATACCACAATGGTGGTATACGCCATTGCACCGTATTCCTCCAGAGTTTTAACTATATTCGCAACGGTAGAAGCCTTCTGACCGATTGCGACATAAATACATTTTACGTTCTGCCCTTTCTGGTTGATGATTGTATCGATAGCTATTGCGGTCTTACCGGTCTGACGGTCGCCGATTATAAGCTCTCTCTGACCTCGTCCTATGGGGATCATGGAGTCGATAGCCTTGATACCCGTCTGCAGGGGAGTGTCCACACTCTTTCTTGTGATAACACCCGATGCGACTCTCTCGATACGTCTGAATTTGTCAGTCTGAACGGGACCCTTGCCGTCCACGGGCTGCCCTAAGGAGTTTACGACACGTCCTAAGAGTGCGTCTCCTACGGGAACCTCAACCACGCGTCCGGTAGTCTTTACGGTATCACCCTCGTTTATATTGCTCGCACTTCCCAAAAGTACGACACCGACATTATCCTCCTCGAGGTTAAGCACCATTCCGTACACCTCTCCGGGGAATTCGAGAAGCTCGCCCTGCATGGCGTTGTCCAGACCGTGTACTCTGGCAATACCGTCCGCAACCTGTATGACGGTGCCCACGTCGGACACATCCAGCTTTGTATGATACTTCTGTATCTGCTCTTTGATGACAGAACTTATTTCTTCAGGTTTTAAATTCATGTTCTGTAGCACCTTTCCTCCGACGGGTCTAGCCCAGTCGGATTTCTAATAATTGTCTTGTTAAATCATTCAACTTTGTACGGATACTGGAATCCACCACTCTGTCGCCTATGCGCACCACCATTCCTCCGATGAGCTCCTTTTCGACATCATAGTGCATTTCCATTGTCTTATATCCGGTTGTCTTCAGAAGCTTATCCTGCACAGCAAGCTGCTGTTCTATGGAAAGCTCCTGCGGCGTTGTTACATATGCCACGCCTATTCCGTTCTTTTCCTTCATCTTGTCGGTATAGTATCCGAAGATGGAATCTAAATCCTTATATCTCTCATTTTCAACCAAAATGTTGAAAAATCCCGAGAGTTCGTCGGACACCTTGCCGTCAAAGGCTTCTTTAACTATTTTAAGCTTTTCCTGCTTGGGTATGCCGGGATGCTCCATAAGTCTTTCGAAGTCAGGGTTTGCCGCAAGTATCTCCTCGATCTTTCCGATCTCCTCCAATATCTCGTCGGCATTTCCCTTTTGGGTGGCAGTCTCAAACAGGGCTTCGCCATACACATTTGAAACTAACTTTGCCATGTTGTCTCTCCCATCTCCTTAAGAGTATCCTCAATGAGCTGATCCTGCACGGAAGCGTCAATCTTTCCCTCCACTACCTTGCCTGCGATGGCTGATGCCACCGTGATCATCTCATTCTTTACCTCATCAGCAAGTCTCTGCTTTTCAAGCTCCGCTTCTGTCTTTGCCCTCTCTATGATGCGGGTAGCCTCCTCATGCGCCTTTGCAACGATGCTGTCTTCATTTGCCGCAGCACGCCTTTTAGCATCTATGAGGATCTCCTCCGCCTCCTTGTCCACATTCTTCAATCTGTCCTCGTATTCGCCCTTTAATTTCTCGGCGGAATCCAGATTCTCCTTTGCCTCGTCAAGCTCATTCTTAATCTTGTCCTTTCTGGCATTGAGCATCTTTCTGGCAGGATTGAAGAGGAAGTAGGAAAGTGCAAACAGAAGTACAAATACTGCAATAATAGTCAAACAGGAATCGGCTAATAGCTGCCAGTCCAGACCGAACAAACGGGATAAGGACTCTTCGCCTGTTAAAAATATCATTGTTGCCTCCTTTCCGGAATTCCTGTTTCTTGATTAAGGCATTAAGGGCTTAACAAACATTAAGAGCATCGCTACAAGCAAGCCGTAAAGACCGGTGGTCTCGGCAACTGCCTGTCCCAAAAGCATGGTGGACATTATCTCGCCTCTTGCTCCGGGATTGCGACCAACTGCCGCTGCGCCGTGACCTGCAGCGATACCCTGTCCTACACCGGGTCCGATACCTGCGATAACCGCAAGTCCCGCACCTATTGCCGAACATCCCAAAATAAAGTTCTCATTGAAATCCATGTTTTTACCTCCTGATTTTATATACACATATTGTGCTTTTGATTTTAGCGGGAAGCTTGGTTACAAACCCCCCTAAGTTTTAGATGTTCTTTGCGAAGAAGCCTCTGCTTCGAGCAATTTAGAATATCTTAAACTTATATTTATTCCGGTCGCTGACTGGAAATGTAGGTCATAGTCAGCATACAGAACACATAGGTCTGTATTGCGCCTGAAAACAGGTCGAAATACACATGCAGAGCAGCAGGCCAGCCCAATGCTATCCACTTGAGAAGTCCGTACAGTAGCGCCATCATGGCAGTACCCGACAGGATGTTTGCGAAAAGACGCAAAGACAATGAAATCGGAACTGCAATCTCGCTTATGAGATTGATGGGGAACCATATGGGCAGCCAGGGTGGCAGAGGGGAACACATATCCGCCCAAATATCCTTTGGCTTGTTGTACTTAAACTGATTGTAATGCACTATCAGGAATGTAAGCACACCAAGGGGCAGAGTGACACCGTAATCCGCTGTGGGAGGCCTAAGACCCAACAGACCTGATATGTTGCTGAACAGGATAAAGATAAATATGGTTCCGATGTAGTTATAAAACGCCGGAGCCGCCTTACCCATAGAGCCATCCACCATTCCATCCAGCATTTCCACAATCATCTCAACGAAATTCTGGAAGCCGGAAGGAATCTCCTTTGCCTTCTTCATAGCGATGTTTGCGGCTATGGAGAAGCCTATCAGGATGAGCACAACTATCAGCAGACAAATATGTGTCGTTGTTATCCAGACCTTGTGACCGAAAAATGAGTACTGGAAAACTCCGTGTACCATAAAATCGATATCTCCGCCGGATAACAAAATCCCATGTGGCATAAATTCACCTCCTTATTGTATTTTTTTCTCATAGAGCATATTGTAAAGCTTATGTGTAAACGGCTGAAGATAAGCCGCTACCTTCAAGGTCATATACCCCATAAACACTATCAGGGGATTTAATACATCCGTAATCATTATTACGCTCAAAAACAGGCAGAGCACAGTGTATCTGAACATATACCCCGCAGTCAGCTTTTTGGCGGCGTTCTTTTCGTCATAGTCAAGCGCACGATCCAATGTCCTGTACATATGCACAGATCCGGCAATTCCCAGAAGAACTCCGAACCACAGGCTTTCCGCATATCTTAACTGGTCTGCGTTTCTTATATATACAACAATGCCTCCGACGATCTGGCACAGGATACCGGTCAGCAGCATTCCCGTCCACATTTCCAAAAGGGTTCTCGATTCAGCGGAGCGGAAATGCTCAAATATCCTTTTCATGCTTAGTCTTGCTTTCTTTGTCCGGTCTGTCCGGCTTCTCCACATCGGCCATGGCCATTTTATATATATTTCTCCCCCCGGCTGCTGCGCCCGCAAAGAAGAAGATTATAATAACAAATGAGGTTCCGAATTTTCTGTCAAGATAGTATCCGAGAGCAGACATCAGGCATATCGGCACCAGCATATTGAGCGAAAACTGCAATATCATCGCAAGTGCATTGAATACACGCTTCTTTGACTTTCTCTGCTCTATAGCACCGTCCTCCTGACTTTTGAATTCATTTATAAATTATATCTAAATATCCCTCATTTGTCTAGAATAATCCGATATTTTTTGCTATAATCGGCATAAAAGGAGAAAACGCCATGGAGAGTTTGAAAATATACAGAAAACGCCTTATTCCCGCTGAAACTGTGCTGTTAAAGGACGACACCATAGTGGATATGAACGACGATTACATTGTGACGAAATGGCAGACCCTTAAGCCAAAGGCGGAATTTTCCCACGGTGCTTCCTGTTATTATCTGAAGGAGGGCATAAAGGTCAGCAAATTCTACAAAAAAGATGATTCTCTGCTCTACTGGTACTGTGATATCGTAAACTACGAGTACGAGGGGGACAATACCCTCATAGTCACGGATCTTCTGGCGGATGTCATAGTCTATCCCGACGGAAGACTTAAGGTTCTGGATCTGGATGAGCTTGCCGAGGCAAGGGAGCATTCCCTCATTGATGATGAGCTTCTATGCAAGAGCCTGCGCCAGCTGAATGCACTTCTTGTAACCATCGACAGGGACAAATTCGACAAATTAAAAGAGCCCCTGGATTCAAGGGCTCTCTGATATCCCGATATTACCTGCTTTCCTCAGAGAGGATAAGGTTTCCGATGGATGCTCCGAATATGCTTATCATATCCACATCCGCATCGGACCATTTTCTGTTTGCGTTCATCACGTCAAAATCCATAAAAATATACGGAACTCCGTCCTTTTTTGTCACGACCCTGACGCTTGCGCCAATCTCCTGCTTTACCGCCGTATCGTAGGCATATTGGCTTTCCGCCTTGATCTTGGACACGGCTCCTATGGCGTAGACCTCGTCCTTCTCGTAATGTGCGGCATACTTTTTGTCCTCCATAAGCCTTGCCCTGTCATCGGGTTCGTCCGCATAGGCTCCCTTTCTGAATATTACCCTTCTGCCGTAATCCCCGTAGATGGTTATACCGTCAAGGTCAAATACATCCATTGTGTCCTGCTGCACGTTTTCGTTGTTCAGGAAGTAGGAAACTCCCTCACGGTTTACTCCCACAACGGTATTCGCCAGACTCTCCCTCCTTTTGCTTCTGGATACGAGATACGATACCGCCTGCGTTTTTATGCTGTCCTCGGTGTATGCGCCGTGTTTTTCCTCTTCATATATTATATGCCTGTCCTTGCCCTTTTCCTTTGCAATATACAGAGCCTTATCCGCCTTTCCGAAGAGCTCGTCAAAGTTCTTCCCATCCTTCGGATATTTGGATATGCCGATGGATGTGGTAAGCTTGAACTTGCCGTCAAAGGCATATGCCAATTCCTTTACTATAACCTTCAAATTGAGCTTCAAATCCTCCCTTGACTCTATCCCGTCTCCCATAAGCAGCGCAAAAAATTCGTCTCCGCCGAATCTTCCCACTATACCCTTGGAGGCCAGGTTCGAATGCAATGTATCCGCCACCTTCTTTATGACCTCATCGCCAAACGCATGTCCGAAATTGTCATTCACATTCTTGAAATCGTCTATATCCATTATGAGAAGCCACTTCGATTTTCCGTCATCATGCGAAAGCTTCTCCATGGCGTATTCCGTCGCCGCCTTCTTGTTGAAGAGTCCGGTAAAAGCATCCCTCCCCTCCGGAAGAAGATAGTACGCCATATTGCTTGTGGTGCCATCGGGGGTCATCACTCCTTCAACCAGATTCGGAACTCTCTTTGATATACCTCCCTTTATGGAATACTTCACTTCTCCCTCGTCAACAGGGAACTGAATTTCCATTTCAAAGGATTTGCTCTTTTCCTTAAGATTTCTGTATAGGGTCTCCGCCTGCTGGCGCTTAACCTCGTCAGTCACATAGTTCTCCAAATAGTAGTCGTAATACTCGTCAAAATCCTCCTGAACCAGAGAAATCGCTTTTTCGTTTATATATTTGTAAATATGAAAATTGTTGGTTTCTATATTATATTCAAAGAAGTGCTCGTCCTTTAAAGAAAGGAAGTATCTGTATTTGTGCACATTGGTCTCAAGCTGCTTTACACGTCTCTTGCAGTCAAAGAGGTCGGTAATGGTAATCTTCCAAAGCCTTTCCCCTTCTCTTGTCTTGTCAGAATTTTCCAGTCTGATATGTACATTTCTGTAACCGTCATCTATCAGATTCCTGATTCTTGTATACACCTCCACAGGCTCATCCATATCCCCGATGGCAGCCTCAAAGATCTCCGCATCCTCCGGCTCTATGAGATCCGTAAAGGGAAGTCTCGAATTATCCCCCACGAACTGATAATAATAGCCGTCTCCCATTATAACGCCGAAATCCCTCTGCACATATATTTCGCTGTTATAAAGGTTGGTTGCAAATCTCCTTCTCTCTTCGGCCGCAAGCTTATCCCTGTTGTCATCTCTTACTACACGCATTTCTTTTTCCTCATAGCTTAATAGAATATGTGTCCGCCAATCTGAATCCCCGAAAGCCCCTCTATCGGTGTCCTGAAATATACGCAGTTACCCACATTAGTATTCCCCGCCATCGCCTCATCTGCAGCCTTGTAGCACGAGGCTGTCGCCTTGTTCTCCGCAAGCGCCAGTGCAAGCCTCCCCGAAGCCACCGGCGAAAACTGCTTATTCTGATATATTACGCCCACCACCGTGTCCGGATATACCGAACTTAGCACTCTGTTTATTACCACCGCACCCACGGCCACCTGCCCATCATAGGGCTGGTTCCCTGCTTCGCAATATATAAGGTTTGCAAGAAGATATCGGTCTCCCTCATCGAACTCAACCTCGGAAATATCCCTCCATACGGATTCCGCCGCCCTTCTGGACATGGCAATCTCCTCTGCAAGCTTCTTTTGTAGTGTATCTATGTCCTCATCCGCCTTCTTTATCTCCGCCTCTTTCGCCAGAGCCTCAGCCTCGGCGTCCGATATCTGGTTTGCGGTAGCGGACAGATTTTGATTCGTTGAGCTTATCAGACCGCTCACTCTGCCCTTTTCCTCTGCGGTCTCATCCCTCAGAGCCTCTAAATCCTCCCACTCTCTTTGGAGCTGCTTTTCATGGGTCTCTATGAGTATTCTTGTCTCCTTGAATTCCGCAAGCTTTCCTTTGTCATAAACGGATACTGCGGCATAATAGTCTGCAATATTTACCATATCGGCTATCGTGGAGGTTCCCGCTATGGCATTCATAAGTCCCGCATCCGACCTTTGCTCATACATATAGCGCATCCTCTGCACCATACTGCTGTACTGCTGTTCTTCGGTCTTTCTTGCCTCCTCCAACGCCCTGTTGGTATCGTCGATCTCCCTCAGCTTATCGTCGATCTTTTCTTCGAGTTCGGCCAGATTGCCGCTTACCTCAGTCAGATCGTCATTCAGCCCATCCAGCTTGTCCTTCAGCCCCGTCTGCTTATCCTTCAGATTCCCAAGCTGGCTGTTTATCTCCCCAAGCTCATTTTTCAGATTTTTCCGATTCTCGTTGGCCTCCTCCAATTGTCGCTTGGTTTCTGACGTGGCATTTGCGTCGGTATATTTATATAAAAAAATCCCTGACATAATGCAGACAGTAAGGAGTGTGCAAAAGAAGCCCTTAATTCCCTTCAACACTTTAAACCTCTATCCTGACTGCCTTGCCACTCCGTTTATAGGGTATGTATTCGACCCCTGCGGCGTCAAACATACGCTTCGAGGCTACATTTGCCGGAGTTCCATTGTATTTGTCGCTGTCATATACCACGGTCTTTATTCCTGCCTGTATTATGGCCTTTGCACATTCATTGCAGGGGAAAAGCGAAACGTAGAGCTTCGTTCCCTCCAAAGAGCCGCCCCTGTAGTTGAGTATAGCGTTTAATTCGCTGTGTGTCACGTAGGGGTACTTGGTTTCAAGCTCTTCCCCCTCCCTGTCCCACGGGAAGTCATCATCGGAGCAGCCGTTGGGGAAACCGTTGTAGCCCATGGAAAGTATTTTATTCTTATCAGAAACAATGCAGGCACCCACCTGAGTGCTGGGATCCTTTGAGCGCATGCCCGACAGCTGCGCCACTCCCATAAAATATTCATCCCATGTAAGGACTCCGTCACGTTTCATAGTATCCCCTCTAACTCCCTCAAAAATTACTTTGTTCCGAAGATACGATCTCCCGCATCTCCGAGCCCCGGCACGATATAGCCGTGGTCATTCAGTTTTTCATCCAATGCTCCTATATAAATGTCGACATCCGGATGTGCCTTCTTCATGGCCTCCACGCCCTCGGGCGCAGCCAATATGCACAGGAAATGTATATTTTTGCAGCCTCTGTCCTTTAACATCTGGATTGCTGCGGACGAGGAGCCGCCCGTCGCCAGCATTGGATCTACCACAAATATCTCCCTTTCTGCGCAGTCCTGCGGAATCTTACAGTAATATTCCACAGGCTTCAATGTTTCTGGATCCCTGTAGAGGCCAATATGTCCCACCTTTGCGGCGGGTATAAGTTCTAACATCCCCTCCACCATACCAAGTCCGGCTCTCAATATAGGAATGATTGCAAGCTTTTTTCCTCTGAGTTCCTTTACTGTGGTCTTGCAGATGGGGGTTTCGATATCCACATCCTCCAACGGAAGATCCCTTGTGGCCTCATAGCATATAAGCATCGCTATCTCGCTGATAGTCTGTCTGAAATCCTTGGTTCCCGTCTCAATCCTTCTGATGAATCCAATCTTGTGCTGGATCAGCGGATGATCCATTATAACAACCTTGCCCATAATACCCTCCTGTTTATTCTTCAATCAGCGCTATGCGCCGTATGTGCTTCTCCTCATTGGAAAAATCCGTATTCAGGAACACATCCGTTATCTCCTTTGCGAGATTATCCCCAACTATCCCTGCTCCCATGGCGAGCATATTTGCGTCATTGTGCAGCCTTGTCATCTTTGCCATAAGAGGATCGGTGCAGAGGGCGCATCTGATACCCTTTATCTTGTTGGCGGTTATCGATATGCCAATACCCGTGGTGCATATGACTATGCCCCTGTCGCACTCTCCGGCAGCCACAAGCCTTGCCGCCTCTCTGCCATATATAGGATAATCGCAGCTTTCTGTGCTGTCACAGCCGCAATCCTTTATCTCGTGTCCGAGACCTTTCAAATGCTCCTTTATGCTTTCCTTCAAAGCGAATCCGCCATGATCGCTTGCGATAGATATCTTCATCCGAGTGCTCTCCTCATGTTATTATCTGATTTCCTGCCGCCTTTAGCAGCCTGTTCATTACCGCCGTTCCAACGCCTTTATTTTCAAGGCTCTCTGCGTATATGACATCAACATCTGCGTCATCCATCTCCCTGAGTGCTCTGAAGAGGTTTCTGGCAATCGCTCTGCCGTCATCCGCTCTTCCAAGATTTTCTACCTTTTCGGCAATATATCCGCCAGCATTTCCTTCCGTGGCCAGGACACCTGCACGTCTGCCCTTTTCATGCTCCTTCTGCACAAGTCTCGCAATAAGTCCGGGTGTATCCTTATCTGCAGCCTCAACGACATACAGAGGCGCCCTCGGCGCATAATGCCTGTATTTCATTCCCGGAGCCCTGGGACCCGTCCCCGGATCCGCCTCTGCTCCGGGCAGCCTTGTTTCAGTCTTTAAAGCCCCCTCTATCATCTCTCTTGTGATAAAGCCCGGACGCAGTATCTCCGGCGGGCTGACTGTAAGGTCTATTATTGTGGATTCTATCCCGACCTCTCCGGCACCGCCGTCTATTATCATATCTATGCGCCCGTCCATATCCTCCGTGACGAAACGTGCTTCTGTGGGCGACGGCTTCCCCGATATATTTG
This sequence comes from Lachnospiraceae bacterium, assembly GCA_017483735.1. Taxonomy (GTDB): domain Bacteria; phylum Bacillota; class Clostridia; order Lachnospirales; family Lachnospiraceae; genus RGIG4856. Next base: position 28,040 of record JAFUVF010000064.1, read on the forward strand.
CCGAGGGTGCCGCAATATACCCGCCGGCATATTTTATGAGGTTGCGGGCGATAATGCTATCCGGCATCCTGACAGCCACCGTATCAAGCCCTCCCGTGGTCTCGTCTGGGACTTTCGCCTTCTTTTTCAGTATCATCGTGAGCGGCCCCGGCCAAAAAATCTCCGCAAGCCTTTTTGCGTATTCCGGCACAGCCTCTGCAATCTCATATATATCCCCAAAATCAGATATATGTACTATAAGCGGATTGTCGGAGGGCCTTCCCTTTGCAGCGTATATCTTTTTTGACGCTCCGGCATCAAGCGCATTCCCTCCGAGTCCGTATACTGTTTCCGTGGGAAATGCCACAACGCCGCCGTTTTTTATTATTTCTCCCGCCTTTTTCAGTATCTCTCCGTCAGCCTCGGTCAGATTGTCGGGATTGGAAATTTTAACCTTCTCAGTAATCATAATGCGCTAATATTATAGCATATATTGTGGCGGTTGTATATTCATAAAAGTATATTTTTTGTCTGTTTTTTGTTAAATTTCATTTATTCTATTGCAATTTGCGATAATTCGTGTATATAATGTATTATGTAAATCTGATACACAATATCTAGGAGGATAAAAAATGAAAGGTTTTAAGACTATTGCTTTTATGTTTGCAGCCTTCCTTGGCGTTGCCCTGGCAGTGTCAAAGCCCATAAAGGCTGAAGCCCAGTCCCATCTTGTATATTATGATAATGATGACGATGACCACAGCAGTGACGACGGATGGTATTATATATACGGACTCACGGATACAGGCGAGAGGGATCGCTATCAGGAGGCCAGGGAGGATATGTATTATCTCAAGCAGCGCTTCAGAAGCGGAGATAATCTCATCGTCGACGGATACGGGAACCAACCCGGCAGTATCGTAAACATTGATCTAAGAGGAACCAGCATCAACGAGATTACCGTAAAGAATGCAAAGGGCGTTATCATATATGCTGATCACATTAATAAAGTAAGCGTCATTTTCCACTCCGAGGCATCAATACACGGAGATGTAGATACTGCGCAGGTTTACGAAAATTCTTCTGCAGAATTCTACAGCAACGTGGGTAATATGCATATCAAGAGCATGGGCTCGGAGGATCTTCTGGCAAACGTGCACGTTCAGGGCACTGTAGGATACTTTGACGGAACAAATGACAACAGCCTTTTCTATGTGGGGTCAAATGTAAAGGCAGGCAAATTCCGGACTGAAAAAGGTTCTTTAAAGACTGATGACCCCGACTACACCAGAGGAGGTTCTCCCGTGGCAGGTTCAGGCAGCGCATCCACCAATACGGCAGCTGAGAGCACTCCTTCGGCTTCATCCTCCGGCAGCAGCTCCGGCGTGGCTCTTTCTCCCAAAACGGGAGACATCCCCGTTTCTCTGGCTGTGCTTGTGCTTGCAGTCACAGGTTTTGCATTCAGCATGTATAAGTTCGGGTACAGGAGTCAGAGAGAACATTCATAATTTTTAAATATCCAGCTTTATTAAAAGGGCTGTCGCTGCTGCGACAGCCCTTTTAATTTTAAATATTTGCAACTTTATGAGTTTGTATATATTTCCAGAAGCTTCCAGATATTCGGAATGCCGTAGCCCAGACGCCATGTGCCGGCTCCGGCTATTTCCCTTGCCCTCATCACATTAAGCTTTGCGCTTATGGACTCCTCATCCTCTATCCACATCTGATACAACGCATTTCCGGAGGTCCACTCCACATAATTCTGACCCGTGGTCTCATCCCACTCCTTTGTTGCGGAAAGCCTCCCCAACAGCTCATAGAGATTGTTCATTGTAATGTATTGCCCCGACACATCAGACCCTTCCGTCTTCCACTGCATCATATATAACGGCAGTGCATTTATGACCTTTTCCTTCGGTACCTCCAGAAGCGTTCTGTCGAGTCCGTTTGCAACATAATCAAGGCTGGCAACGCTTCCGGCATCGTTGCTCCATCTGCCGTGCTCATCATACCCCATTATTATCACATAATCCAGAATCTCTCCCTGAATGTCCAGTCTGTAATAATCGTTAAAATTCATCGGAACATAATTGTCTACGGAAAGTATCAGGCTTCTGCTCCTGCACGCCACTGAAAGCTCCCTGAGAAACTGAACGTAATGAACTCCCATCTCCTGCGTTACCGACTCAAAGTCAATATTTATACCGTCCGCCCCGCTGCTCTCCGCCGCAGAAATTATGTTGTTCACGAGATTTCTTCTTATGGAGGTATGTGAAAGCACATACATCTCGTCTATCTCAGTCTTAGTCTCATTCCTGTAATTAAAATCGTCCGCACAAAGCCATACCTGCGCCCCCTTTGCGTGCGCCGCATTCACATACGCCGACGAAGCAAAGTTTCTGACGTTTCCTTCATTGTCCGTAAGAGAAACCCAGGTAGGCACCACAATATTCACTCCGGGCGCATTATTAAGCTCATCCAACAGAGTGTCATTCCCCCCTGCACCTCCTATAGCGTGAAAGGACAGATTTATCCTCCCCGGATAGGAGATTGAAGGATACTCCGGCGCAGTAGAAGTATCCACAGCCTCCGCAAGATTCTCCGTCAGAGACTCATTCAAATGCTTATTCTCGATATACCCTATCATCGCATCATCAGTAATGACCTTGCTCCATTCCTCCATTCTTTCGAGGATTCTGACATTATCCCCCTTGTCCACATCCTCCAGAACAGGGCTCTTTACACCGCCTAATTTCCTTATGGCAGATTTTTTTGCTACCGTGGCCCTTTCGCCGCTTTCATCCGGAGTAACATAGTGAATCCTGTATTCATAGACTGCCGGTGTCCTTCCGCAGTATTTAGCCGCATAGTCCGATGCTACATACAAAACGTCCCCTTCCTTAAAGCATATTGTATATCCGGCCTTCTGCTCTCCAGAGGCGTCCGAAAAGACCTCCGAATCAAAGCCTGCTGCCACAGTATCATATGCATCCGTATACAAAAGGAGCCCTTCGTTTTCATCCTCATAGAATATTTCGCTCAAATATTCATGGATCATATCCAATGGAAGATATATCTCTCCCCCCTTCATGCGTGCAACGTAGTCTATCCTCTCGTCCCCGAAGATCACAGCATATTCTCCGTCATTTATGCCGTAATACTCCTTTATGTCAGCCCGTTCCATAGAATACGAGTATCTGTCGAAATAAAATTTTGCAAACAGCCCGCCCCCGATAAATATTATCAATAGAAGAGCTATCAGCACCGGAATCATTCTTTTCATAAATATTACCTTTCATATAACAAATAACAAGCGGTGTGCGGGTCCGGGGGTTCCCGGACCCATATATATTTATACCACACCGCCCCCTTTAAGTCATCACCAAAATTTTACACGCCGGTTTACGGAACAATATCCATCAGAGAGGCTGCCTCACAGGATACCGGCAGATACTGACACGGCTTCGACCAAAAGGAATGCGATATGACCTTGACGAAAGCTTCCGTAATGCTGTGCATTCCGCAGTTCATTCAGTGTATGTGTGAATATTTATATGGACCAAATGCGCACTTTTTCATAACGCTTGTAAGGCATTTACATATTACGGCAATAGTAAATACAAGTTGTAACAAAATATAAATTGTCGGAAAAAGAAGCGATCTGCTTCAAAAAAATAAAAGATAATGACCCGGTCTGCTACCTGAGTCCCCTTTCCGCATCATAACGTGGAAAACTTCCGTCTTTTTCTTTATACACCATTTAAAGAGGCTTTTCAAGCCCCAATCGGTTCACATTTCGTGAATTTACGGGCTTTGAGACCTCCCTGCCGGCAAAAAATAAAAATATCATAAAACTTACGCTTACGGTTCTTGACTTACCACATATAAGAGTATAATATTAGTATACTTAAATCGGTAACGGATATGAAGATAGAAAAGCTGAGTGACAAACAGATTCGGTGTACCCTCACAAGGGACGATCTCATAGACAGGCGTATCAAGCTGTCCGAGCTCGCCTACGGCACAGAAAAGGCCAAGGCGCTGTTCAGGGAGCTTATTCAGCAGGCCAATTTTGAATTCGGTTTCGAGGCGGAGGATATCCCTCTTATGGTGGAGGCGATCCCCCTAAGCTCCGAGAGCCTTATTCTCATTGTCACAAAGGTGGATGATCCAGACGAGCTGGACACCCGCTTTTCACGCTTTACCGGGTATGACGGCGATGATGATTTTGATGATGACGATTTCGATGATGAAGACGGCGATGATGAAGTCATGGATTTGTTCCGGCGTTTCAAGGGAAATGATGCTCAGGATGCCGCAAAACAGCGCCTTGATTCCGATGCCGACAATGATTTCAGAACCTTTGTCTTTGAGATGCCCACACTCCAGCAGGTAATGGAGATTGCAAAGGTCGTTTCGTCATACTATAAAGGAGAGAGCGTTCTTTACAAGGACAACCGCTATGACGTTTATATCCTTGCACTTTCCCAGAACGGAACCGACAGGAACGCATTCGAACGTGTATGCAATACAGTTTCCGAATACGGAAAAATCAGACGTACCGAGGAAGCCACCCTCTCCTATATGAACGAGCATTTTGATGTACTCGTTTCAAAGGATGCATTGAAAAAGCTCGCAGTATAGTTCTTACTGTGCCTGCGCATCCTTCATATTTTCATCAATATACTCCATAAGCTCATCAATATCTATGCCATGCACCATTGCAGCCTCCTCCAGGCTTTCGCCCTGCGAAGCCGGACATCCCAGACAGTGAAGCCCTGCGCTCATAAGCGTCGGCACCACCTCCGGATTGGTCATAAGTATCTCCGCTATCGTCATATCCTTTGTAATTGCGCTCATATTCATCCTCCGTAAATATATATTTGAACCGTTGCTGCGGACTATTCCGCTATCAATCATCATAGCAGTAATTTGTTCCAATGTCCAATATGTACATATAAAAATTTCGTAAAGTCCCCAAAAACCGCCCCTTTGTACCAAAAAAAGTACACAAGAAATCTTGACGTAACGGGGGCATTTTCGTATAATATGCATAAGAATTAACGGAAACGAAGATTCTCAAAACAATCAATTTTTCAAATCATTTAGGAGGCACATTTCAATGAGAGACGAATGGAAAGATTTTGTCCCCGGAAAATGGGACAGAGAAGTCAATGTTCGTGACTTCATCCAGAGAAACTATCATCCCTATGACGGCGATGAGAGCTTCCTCGCAGGACCCACTCAGAACACCAAGGATCTTTGGGCACAGGTGCTCGATCTTCAGAAGCTCGAGCGTGAAAGAGGCGGCGTTGTTGATATGGACACCAAGGTTGTATCCACCATCACTTCCCACGGCCCCGGATACCTTGACAAGAATAAGGAGACCATCGTAGGTTTCCAGACTGACAAGCCTTTCAAGCGTTCACTCCAGCCCTACGGCGGTATCCGTATGGCAGAGAAGGCCTGCTCCGACAACGGCTACGAGGTAGATCCCGAGATTTCCGAGTTCTTTACCACACACAGAAAGACTCACAACGCAGGCTGCTTCGATGCTTACAATCCTGAGATGAGAGCATGCCGTTCTTCACACATCATTACCGGACTTCCCGATGCATACGGCAGAGGACGTATCATAGGCGACTACAGAAGAGTAGCTCTCTACGGTATCGACAGACTTATTGAGGACAAGGAGGAGCAGAAGGCTTCCACCGGACGTGTTATGACTGATGACGTTATCCGTCTCCGTGAAGAGATTTCCGAGCAGATTGTTGCTCTCAAGCTCATGAAGGAAATGGCTGCTTCCTATGGCTGCGATATCAGCAAGCCCGCTAAGAACGTTCAGGAAGCTATCCAGTGGACCTACTTCGGATATCTCTGCTCCGTAAAGGAACAGAACGGTGCGGCAATGTCCCTTGGACGTACATCCACCTTCCTTGATGTATACGCAGAGAGAGACCTCGCAAACGGCACCTTCACTGAGGAGCAGATTCAGGAGTTCGTAGACCACTTCATTATGAAGCTTCGCTGCGTAAAGTTTGCGCGTACTCCCGAGTACAACTCAATCTTCGCAGGCGATCCCGTATGGGTTACCGAGTCACTCGGCGGCGTAGGCGTTGACGGACGTCATATGGTTTCCAAGATGAGCTTCCGTTATCTCCACACCCTTGAGAACCTTGGCGCTTCACCCGAACCCAACCTTACCGTTCTCTGGTCCACCAGACTTCCCGAGGGCTGGAAGAAGTATTGTGCAAAGATTTCCATTACCACATCTTCCATCCAGTACGAGAATGATGACCTTATGAGAGTTGTTCACGGCGATGATTACGGTATCGCATGCTGCGTATCCTCCATGGTTATCGGTAAGGAAATGCAGTTCTTCGGCGCAAGAGCTAACCTTGCAAAGTGTCTCCTCTACGCTCTCAACGGAGGTGTTGACGAGGTTACCAAGAAGCAGGTTGGTCCCAAGTATCGTCCTGTTGTAGGCGATGTGCTTGATTATGACGATGTAATGGGCAAGTTTATGGATATGATGGAGTGGCAGGCAGATGTATATGTAAACACTCTCAACATCATCCACTATATGCATGACAAGTACTGCTATGAGAGAGCAGAGATGGCTCTTCATGACAAGAACGTAAAGAGATACTTCGCTACCGGTATTGCAGGTCTCTCCATAGTTGCAGATTCCCTCTCCGCTATCAAGTATGCAAAGGTTGAGGTTATTCGTGACGAGGACGGCATCATCACAGACTTCAAGACCACAGGCGAGTTCCCTAAGTATGGTAATGATGATGACAGAGTTGATGACATCGCACAGGAGATCGTTCACAAGTTCATGACCGCCGTAAGACGTCATCACACCTACAGGAACGGTGTTCCCACCACTTCCATACTTACAATCACTTCCAACGTTACCTACGGTAAGGCAACCGGAAACACTCCCGACGGACGTAGAAAGGGACAGCCTTTCGCTCCCGGAGCTAACCCGATGCACGGACGTGATACCCACGGTGCGGTTGCATCCCTCTCCTCTGTATCCAAGCTTCCGTTCAATGATGCACAGGATGGTATCTCCAATACCTTTACCATCATTCCAGGCGCTCTCGGCAAAGAGGACAAGGTATTTGCAGGCGACATCGAGCTTGATTTAAATAAGTAAGTTAGGAGGACACGCTGCAATGGAAAACAGCTCACAGATTGATGATCTTGTAAAAATGCTGGACTCCGGCATGATGAATGGAGTTGGACATGTAAATGTCGACACAGATGAATCAGCCGGCTCCAAGAGCGTCCAGACGATGGGTTGCACCGACTGCTCAAGAACCCCTCTTGCTTGCAGTGTGCCCACCCTTCATCAGGGCTTAGATGACTACAGATAAACAATTTTTCAGAAGGAGGAAAATACAATGGCTGCAGAAGCAAGCACAGCACAGGTTGATAACCTTGTATCATTATTGGATGGCTACGCTACCAAGGGCGGACACCACCTCAATGTAAATGTATTGAACAGAGATGTATTAAAGGATGCACAGGCTCATCCCGAGAATTATCCCCAGCTCACTATCCGTGTTTCCGGATATGCGGTAAACTTCATCAAGCTTACCCCCGAGCAGCAGGCGGATGTAATCTCCCGTACATTCCACGAATCCATCTAATGACTAACGGGTTCTAATGTGATATAATAAGGTCAGCGGTTTGCTGACCTTATTTTTTTGAAAGGAATTGGAATATGAAAGGAAGAATACACTCGACTGAAAGCTTTGGCTCCGTGGACGGTCCCGGCATACGCTTCGTGGTGTTTGTAAAGGGCTGCCCCATGCGCTGTGCATATTGTCATAACCCCGATACTTGGGAAGCGACAGGCGGCACCGAAATGACCCCAGAGGAGCTTATGGAGATGTACGACAGAAACAAAAGCTTCTATACCAAGGGGGGCATAACTGTTACCGGCGGCGAGCCTCTTATGCAGATAGACTTCGTCACGGAGCTCTTTGCCTTAGCGAAGAAAAAGAATGTCCATACCTGCCTCGATACCTCCGGGATTGCTTTCAATCCCGATAACCCTGAGCTTATGAAGAAATTTGATGCTCTTATGGAGGTAACGGATCTTGTGATGCTGGACATAAAGCATATAGACCCGGAAAAGCATCTGGATCTCGTAAAGCAGCCCAACACAAATATTCTGAAATTTGCCGCATATCTGGACGAAAAAAATGTCGATATGTGGATACGCCATGTGGTGGTTCCGGGGTGGACGGATGATGACAAATATCTGTATGAGCTTGGTTATTTCATAGGTCAATTTAAGAATTTAAAGGCTCTGGATGCGCTTCCCTATCACACTATGGGAAAGAAAAAATATGATGAGCTTGGAATCCCATACCGCCTTGAGGGAGTACCGCAAATGGAACAGAAGGCGCTCCTCGAAAAAAAGCAGGTAATCATAAACGGCATCAAAAAGCGCCGTGAAGAGTTGGGGATGCTAAAGAAGGATACTGCCTCGAATAATTAGATGTATCTAACCAAAATTAGTTTTGTCTTATGCGTATATTTATATTATAATCGAAACAGATTGATATATATTTATCAAAGAGAGCGAAACATCTAATTATAAAGGAGGAGAAGAAAATGGCATTTGTTATCAATGACGGTTGCTTACAGTGTGGCGCTTGTGCAGGTCAGTGTCCTGTCGGTGCTATATCAGAGGGAGACGGAAAGTACGAGATTGACCCCGATAAGTGCATAAGCTGCGGCGCTTGCGCAGGTATTTGTCCCGCAGGTGTAATCTCCGAGGGCTAAGGAATTTAAGAACTCACAAACTGACAGGTCGGCAAATTGCCGACCTGTTTTTATTCATTACTGTAGCTCTTCTGCTCCAGATTTGCAAACTTCGTGTATTCAGGAAGCCACGCAAGCTTCACTGTACCAATAGGACCGTTCCTCTGCTTTGCGATGATTATCTCAGAGACTCCCTTATCCTTCGTATCCGGATGATAATAATCATCTCTGTAGATGAACATTACCACGTCCGCATCCTGCTCTATAGCCCCCGACTCACGCAAATCGGAAAGCATCGGGCGCTTATCCGGACGCTGCTCGACCGCACGATTGAGCTGTGACAATGCCAATACGGGCACATTGAGTTCTCTGGCAATTCCCTTCAGTGCCCTCGATATATCGGAAATCTCCTGCTGTCTGGAATCAGTCTTTCCGCTGCCTGTCATGAGCTGGATATAATCTATGATTATCATATCAAGCCCATATTCCAGCTTCATCTTTCTGCATTTGCTCCTAAGCTCTCCGATGGATATGCCGGGAGTATCGTCTATTATAAGCTTGGAACGCCCGATTTTGTCAGCGCTCTCTATGAGGTTCATCCAGTCCTCGTCATTTAGCTGACCCGTGCGGAGCTTCTGGGCATCCACGCTGGATTCCAGCGAAAACATACGGTTTATCAGCTGCTCCTTACTCATCTCAAGACTGAATATCATAACAGGTGCTTTCTGCTTAAACGCCACATGCTGAGCAATATTTAATACAAAGGCCGTTTTTCCCATGGAGGGTCTCGCAGCGATGAGCACAAGATCTGAGGGCTGCATTCCGGCGGTTCTGTAATCTAAATCCGTAAAGCCCGTAGCAACTCCCGTCACATAGCCGCTCTGCTTTGATGCCGCCTCTATGCGGTTCATGGCATTCATAACGACAGTTTTTATCGGAGTGAAATCTCCGGTATTCCTTCTGGAAACCAGCTGGAATACCCTCTTTTCCGTATCTTCAAGTATGCTCTCCAGACTATCCTTCTCCTGATAACAGTTGTTGGATATATCGTTCATAAGATTGATAAGACGCCTTAAAACGGCCTTTTCCGAGACGATTCTCGCATAGGACTCCGCATTGGCGGAGGTCAGACCGGACATCATTATATCCTTTATGAATTCAACATTTGAAGCCTCCGGAGAAGTATCCTTCTCCTTCAGCTTATTCTGCAGAGTCACAATATCCACCGGGATGCCGTCATTGTTTAGCTCTACCATGGCATCAAAAACAATGCCATAGCGCCAATTTGAGAAATCCTCTCCCGAGATGATCTCCGACACTACGGCAATTTTGCTCTTATCCAGCAGCATTGCCCCGAGAACCGACTGTTCTGCTTCGTCGCTGTGGGGCATAATCTTTTTTAATGCATTCTCGTTTAATTCCGCCATACAAAAACCTGCAATTACTCTTCCGTAACCTGAACCCGAAGCGTCCCCGTAACCTTGGGATGAAGCTTTATGGGTACCTCAAAGGTCCCAAAATTCTTTATCGCCTCAGTAAGCACCATCTTCTTTTTATCCAATTCAATATTGTGCTGCTCCTTATACGCCGCAGCAATTTCCTTTGTAGACACTGAACCGAATGCTCTTCCGCCTTCTCCTGCCTTCATCTTAAGCACCACCTTCTTGTCTGCAAGGGTGTCAGAAAGCGCTTTTGCCGCATCAAGCTGCTCCTTTGCTATCTTTTCATCATTTGCCTTCTGAAGCTTTAAATCATTCAGATTCTTTGGCGTAGCCTCGACACCTATTCCCTGCGGAAGTATATAATTTCTGGCATAGCCGTCATTTGCATTTACTATATCGCCCTTTTTCCCAAGCTTTTTTTCGTCCTTTAAAAGTATAACCTTCATCCTTAGATATCTCCCTTCTCCAACATCACATCAAGAGTATGCTTAAGCACTCCTATCGCCTCCGCAAGACCTGTATTCTCCATCTGGCATGCCGCAGTGTTCAAATGTCCGCCGCCGCCCATTCTCTCCATGATTATCTGCACGTTTACCTCATCTATTGAGCGCGCCGAAATGTAAATCTTGCTCTGATAATCCGTCAGCACAAAGCTTGCCTTCACTCCCCTTATATTCAGAAGCTCGTTTGCCGCCTGCGCTCCGATAACGGTAGGATTGGGCAGATCCTCCGCAGAGCATACCGATATTGCGAAGTACTGCCTGTAAATCTCCGCCTGACTGACTGCGTCCGCCCTCGCCTTATACTCGTCCACATCCTCTCTAAAGTACTTACGGACTCTTGTAACATCCGCTCCGTTCCTTCTTAGGAATGCCGCCGCCTCAAAGGTTCTCACGCCTGTTTTTGTGGTAAAATTGTTCGTATCTATCATTATACCCGAATACATACAATCCGCCTCCTCGGGACGAATCTTTATATTATCATAGGTATACTGCAATATCTCCGATACCATCTCGCAGGCACTTGAAGCATAGGGCTCCACATATGCAAGGGTCGCATTTTCTATCGCCTCCGTACCCTGCCTGTGATGATCCAGAACCACCACTGCCTTGCAGAGCTTCAAAAGATCCGGACACTCGGTTCTCGACGGGATATTTACATCCGTCACAATGAGCACGGTATTATTTCCTGCAATCTCTATTGCTCTCTGGGAATCTATTATCATGTCCTCGTCGTATTCCGGATTGTTCTTAAACAGCTCCACCAAGGGCTGTATTGCTCCCGTAGCCTCGTTAAGAACTATATTTACCTTTCTGTCCAAGGTCTGCGCCACCCTATATATTCCAACGGTGGAACCGAAGCTGTCGGGATCCGGCATCTTGTGTCCCATTACAAGCACTCTATCCTTGCCTGTGATGATTTCTCTAAGCGCATGCGCCTTCACTCTCGCCTTTACACGGGTGCTCTTTTCTATCTGCTGGCTCTTTCCTCCGTAATAGGTAATGGACTCAGGCGTCTTTATGACTGCCTGGTCCCCGCCCCTGCCAAGGGCAAGGTCGATTGCGTTTCTGGCAAACTCATAATTCTGCGCATAGGTCAGTCCGTCCAGTCCAACGCCTATACTGATGGTCACGGACATTTCGTTGCCTAAGTTTACCTTTTTTACGTCCTCCAGTATCTCGAACCTCGTCTCCTGAAGCTCCGCTATGGCTTTCTTTCTTAGGATTACCAGATATTTGTCCTTCTCCATCTTACGGCTTATTCCGTCGAGACCGGATATATATTTGTTGATCCTTCTGTCTATCAGGGCGGTAAGAAGGGATTGCCTTACCTCCTCCACGCTGTCCATAGCCTCCTCGTAATTGTCAAGATAAATCATTCCTACGGCCAACGACTGGTCGTCCACCTCCTGCAATGCGATGTGCAGTGCAGTTTCATCAAAGAGGAACATTGCCACAAGATAGCCCTCGTAGCCCTCCGCATCTATCATATCGCTGTTCTGGGCCATCTCCTTCAACGGGATCATCTTTAGCTTTGCAAGATAGTCGCAGCCGTCATACTCTATATCATATTCCGCCGCCATCTCGCCGTTTTCTCCCGGAAGTCTGTCCCTTGAAAGAGACGGGAAAAATGAGGTTATGGACTTTGAAAAAGACTTCGTATGATGCGTTATATTTTCAAAGGCCGTATTCGTCCACATTATCTTTCCCTCGTCATCCAAAAGGACATAGGGAATATCCATATCACGCAAAAGCTTCCTCTGTATCTGCCCATACTCCGTGGCAAAGCTGACCAGTTCATTGATAATGAGCGCTCTGTTGTAAACGTAGAGCGTGATGACGATGCTGAAATATACTATAAGAAAACCTGACAGAAGCACTCCTGACCTTATGTCCAGCATATAGATAGCGGCATTTACGGCAAGCAGCAGTATCCCAAGATATATGGTAAACTGCATGTAATGCTTCATTCTGCCCTTTAGCTTAATATGTTTATTCATAAAGCTCCTTTTCAATTACGCATACTTTATATATAATACCACTTCCCGACAGTTTTTTCAACGTCCCCGAAAGCCTTGAAATCAGTGCTAAAATGTGGTAAAAGATATATGGTATATAAGGGCGGGGATAAAAACGATAAGGACAAAAGAATTATGGGTAACGAAGCAAATGAAAAGCCCTCGACAATGCTCAGGGTCGCCACCTTTATAGTTGACAGGAGAAATCTCTTCTTCCTGCTTTTCGGCATAGCGATTGTATTCAGCCTCATAGCCGCAAACTGGGTCAAGGTTGAAAACTCTCTTTCAGCATATCTTCCGGATGATGCCGAAACCTCCATAGGTCTTGACCTTATGGCTGACGAGTTCATAACCTACGGAAGCGCAAAGGTTATGGTCATGAATATCTCCTATACCGACGCAGAGGAGCTTTCTGAGAAAATAGAGCTCAGGGATGATGTCTCCATGCTAAGCTTTGACAACACCAAAGAGCATTTCAATAATTTCTCGGCACTTTTTGACATTACCTTTGTATATCCCGAGGATGACGAAAGGGCACTTGCAGGGCTTGACGAGATAAAGGAAATGCTCTCCGACTATGATATCTACGTATCCACCTCCATGGGGGACGCCGCTGCGGAGCAGATTGCCTCGGAGATGCAGGTTGTCAGCGTCATAGTTGCGGTAATAGTTCTTACGGTGCTTATATTTACGTCGCAGACCTATGCGGAGGTGCCGGTTTTAATCCTCACATTTTTAGCCTCCGCCGCCCTTGCATCCGGCACAAATTTTCTGCTTGGCACAATATCCTTCGTGTCAAACTCCGTAACCATAGTATTGCAGCTTGCGCTCTCCATAGACTATGCAGTCATATTCTGCAACCGCTACAAGGAGGAGCATGCAAGCTTACCCATAAGAGAAGCCAATATAATCGCCCTAAGCAAGGCAATTCCCGAGATTTCTTCAAGCTCCTTGACCACCGTGGGCGGACTCATCGCAATGATGTTTATGCAGTACGGCATAGGAAAGGATATGGCGATATGTCTTATAAAGGCTATATTCTTCTCCCTGCTTTCCGTATTTTTACTTATGCCGGGACTTATAATGCTCTTTGGCAATGCAATGGACAAGACAAGGCATAAGGATTTCGTTCCCAAGATTCCCTTCATAGGAAAATTCGACTATGCTACAAGGCATATTGTTCCCATAATATTCCTTGTAGCGATAATAGCCGCCTGCATCCTTTCAAACCGCACGCCCTATGTCTACGGCTATTCACAGCTTACGACACCCGTACAGAACGAGACACAGCTTGCAGACGAGATGATTACTGAGAGCTTCGGCGACGAGAACTTTGTTGCCCTCATTGTCCCCACAGGAGATTATATTAATGAAAAAAGACTTTTGGAGGAGCTTGAAAGGCATCCCCAGGTAAAGAGCACGCAGGGACTTGCAAACACCGAGGCGATGGACGGATATATGCTTGCATACAGGCTTACCGCAAGAGAATTTTCGGAGCTTATGGACCTTGACTATGAGGTGGCAGAGCTTCTTTATGTGGCATATGCGGTGGATGACGAAAACTACGCAAAGGTCATAAACGGACTGTCCTCCTACAGCGTACCCCTCATTGATGTAATTATGTTCCTCTACGACGAGGTTGAGGAGGGCTATGTTACTTTGGATGATGATTTGTACAACGATTTGACCGATGCGCATAAGAAAATGGAAATGGCAAAGAATCAGCTTAAGGGCGAAAATTACAGCAGAATGCTGGTTTATCTTGATCTCCCCGAGGAGGGCGAGGACACCTTTGCATTTCTCGATGAGATGCACACCATAGCAAAGCGCTATTACGACGGAAACGTGTATGTGATTGGCGAAGCGACCAGCCAGTATGATCTTAAAAAGACCTTTGACATAGACAATACCGTGGTGTCCGTGGTATCCATACTTGCAGTGCTGGCAGTGCTTCTGTTTACCTTCCTTTCCGCAGGAATGCCTGTACTCCTTATAGCAGTCATTCAGGGCGCAATATGGATAAACTTCTCCTTCCCCACGCTTATGCAGGACAATATCTTCTTTATGAGCTACCTTATTGTAAGCTCAATACAGATGGGTGCCAATATAGACTATGCCATCGTCATATCCGGGCGCTTTATGGAATTGAAAAATCAGATGTCGAAGAAGGAGGCAATTATCGAAACCCTTAACTTTGCATTCCCCACCATAGTAACATCGGGTACTATGATGGTGCTTGCGGGCTTCTTCATCGGACAGCTCTCCTCCGACGGTGCGATATGCGGTATCGGACAATGCCTCGGAAGAGGAACAATAATATCCATATTCCTTGTAATGTTTGTGCTGCCGCAGATACTCCTCATAGGCGAGAGGATAATAGACAGGACAAGCTTCAAGGTATCAATGGTGCCTCTGATAGAGCACAGGGTCGGTATTGTCGCCGTGGACGGCTATGTCCGTGGTCAGATAAACGGAAGAGTTTTGGGCGAGATGCATGCCAGAGTCATCGGCGAGGTAAATGCGGTGGTAAGAATGGGAAGTGCCGAGGAGATATCCGATGACAATATCGATAACTACATAGAGGAGGATCACAGAAATGCATAAGAATATTTTTAAGAGCAAAAGAATGCTTGCATCCCTCCTTGCGCTCTCAATGCTTGCGGCTTCAGGTATGCTCCCGATTCATTCCCACGCTGCAGAGGATGCTGAGAATGCAGTTGAAACAATAAATATAGAAAATATCGGAGATTTGATGCTTCTTGCCGAAAGGTGCCATTCCGACGAGGCTTCCGAAAATTTAAGGGTTGAGCTTACCGCCGACATAAATCTGGCGGGCTCTGACTTTACCGGAATATCCATATTTGACGGAGTGTTTAACGGAAATAATCATGAGATAAAGGGCTACAATTACGGCGGAGACGGCTATGTGACTGGATTTTTCAGGTATGTTGGAGAAAACGGACGAATTTCCGGCTTAAAGCTGGAGGGCAATATACAGACTGTTGGCGATAAGCAGGTAACAGGCGGTATTGCAGGCATAAACTATGGCTCCATAAATAGCTGCACATTTTCCGGAAAAATAAGCTCGGATACGGACACCGGCGGTATAGTCGGTATAAATGAAAGCTCCGGAACAGTGTCCAATTCAAATAATAACGCAAATATTCTAGGATACTATTCCACCGGAGGCATCGCAGGCAAAAATTACGGTCTCATTGCAGGCTGTAACAATATTGGAAATATCAACGATACCACGGACTGGGTCGTAACGGATGATGAGAACAACAATGAGCTTGGCACGGATATTTTATCCGGCTTAAGAGGGGATAACCCATCCGACGGCAAGCTTCAAAGCGGTATGGATACCGGCGGAATAGCAGGCTTTTCAAAGGGCTTTATCAGAAATTCCACCAACAGGGGCATCGTGGGCTATGAGCATGTAGGCTACAATGTGGGCGGTATCGCAGGGCGCCAATCCGGCGGTATAGCAAATTGCGCCAACGGCGGAGAGGTCTACGGAAGAAAGGATGTGGGCGGTATTGTCGGGCAGATGGAGCCCTATATTGCTGTCAATGACGAAAGCAGCGTAAAAAACTCCGTTGATATCCTCCACAGCAGTATTGAAGCTGCAATAAATACAGCGGACAGCACTAATGATGCTGTTACAAGAGACTTGAACGACCTTCGCTATTATTCCGACAGAGCCCGTCAAAACGGCAACGATATGTATTCAAATACGAGGGATTACGTAAACAAAAATACAGAGAACATAAATGATGCATTGGATTCCCTCTCCAATACCATATCTTCCCTGGGGAAGGTCGTATCCGGCACGAGTGTTACGGATACCGCCTCAATAAACAAGACGCTCAACGAGTTGGAAAAGGAGATTGAGGACCGCTCAGATCTTTCATCCGAGGACAAGGCGACGCTCAAAGCCTATCTTTCAGAGGCAAGGGGCTATTATAATCAAATAGTGCAGCTCGAAAAGGATATAGCTGATTTGCAGGCGGAGCGCAATGCGGAGACAGACCCTGTAAAAAAAGCGGCGATAGAGGCAGAGATTACCGCCAAGCGCACAGAGGAGCAGGTTGCGGCCAGAGGACTTCAATCCTCTCTTGGTAAGATGTATGGCATTTTAAATCAGAATAAGGATTTGGAATTGGTGCAGATAGACAGAAGTCTTGATTCCAATGTGGATGACCTGCACGGAAATCTGGACAGCGTATCTAATGTACTGAAAAGACTTACAGATGATACGAGCGGCTATTCAAAGGAATTTACCGAGGATCTTAAGGTAGTAAACGACAATCTTATGAATGTTTATGATGCCCTTGAAAACCGGGTAAAGGACATTATCGGGGACGACGGGATTATCTATACGGATGTGTCCGAAACCGAGATACTCACAGCTACTTTGGGTAAGGTGTCCGAAAGCTCCAATTACGGCACAGTAAAGGCTGATATAAATGTGGGCGGCATCACAGGCTCCATGGCGATAGACGAGGAGGACCCCGAGGAGAACGCCGCAGGAAGCGTTGACAAAAATATCGATGCCTCCTACACCACGCAGAATATTATTAACGCCTGCAAAAACACCGGCTTTATCACTGCAAAATCCGACGGTGTCGGCGCCATATGCGGCTTTATGAGGCACGGAGTCATAAATGCCTCCGAGGCATACGGCTCCGCCACCAGCACCGACGGAAATTATGTAGGCGGAATATGTGGAGAGTCATTGTCAATAATCCTTAAAAGCTACTCGCTCTGCACTCTTTCCGGCTCCGATTATGTGGGCGGTATTGCGGGCTTTGGCACAACCATCAAAAACTGCTGCTCCATGCCCACAGTGCTGTCCCATACTGGAAAATACGGAGCCATAGCCGGACAGATAAAGATAGATACGGACACGGAAAATCCTCATCTCGAGGATGTGACGGACAATTATTATGTGGGCGAAAATATCTACGGAATAGACACAATAGACTATGCCGGACACTCCTCTAAGCTTACCTACAGCGAGCTTATAGCCATAGAGAATATCCCCGCAGAGTTTTTAAACCTTAAGCTTTCCTTCCTTGTGGATGACAAGTTCTTTGCCGAAAGGGATGTGAAGTACGGGGACAGCTTTGATACCGTGGACTACCCAAATATCCCCAGAAAGGAGGGCTTCTACGGCATATGGCAGCTTCCGGAATTTGATACCGTCCGGGGAAGTCTCGTGATAAACGCCGAATATATCGATGATGTGACAGTTCTTACAAGCGCTGACAAGGATGAGACTACCGGAAAGAGTCTCGGGCTCATCGATGGAATATTTGACGGCGATGATGAATTTAAGGTTACAAGGCTTGATGACAATGATAACATTTACGGCTTTGATAAATCGAAGGAATATGTAATTTATCAGGTAGTTTTTCCAAATGCTGATAACAAATCGTCCTCAGAATATTCCTTCAGGCTCTTAAATCCATACGGAGACAAGGCAGAGGTCTGGAGGCTCTTAAGCGCAGGCGAAATCGGATACGAGTGGGCGTCCGTCCCTTTAGTAGAACGTGGCTCCTACGTACAGCTTATCTCTGAAAGCAAGATCGAAACCGGTATATTCTGTGTATCGAAGAAGAAAAATATGATCCCCTATATAGCCGGCGGCATAGGAGGAGGATGCATAATTATGATCCTTGCGATGCTGCTGCACAGGAGAAGAAAAAAGCGTAAAGACAAAAAAGAACACTCTTTGGAGTAAATTCCAAAGAGTGTTCTTTTTTTTGCTTATTTGCGATTACTCTGCTATATACGGCATAATAGCCATGTGACGCGCACGCTTTATTGCTACGGTAAGCGCTCTCTGATGCTTTGCACAGTTCCCTGTGATACGTCTGGGAAGAATCTTTCCTCTCTCGGAAACAAACTTCTTTAACTTTGCGGCATCCTTGTAATCTATCACATTGTCCTTGCCACAGAATACGCAGACCTTCTTTCTTCTGCGGATTCCGCCTTTTCTACGCATCGGGCTGTCACTTCTATCTGCTTTATTGAAAGCCATGTCAGTACCTCCTATTTTGGTAAAGTCTAATTAAACGGTAATTCCTCGTCCATTCCGTCGGGAATATTCATAAATCCGTCCCCTGCTCCGGACGCCTCGCCTCCGTTGCTCGCAGGTGCGCTGTAATTTCCTGAACCCGAAGATGCATTCTTGCTCTCCGCAAATTCCTGCTCTTCAGCCACTACCTCGGTGGTGTAAACCTTTACACCCTCCTTGTTGGTGTAGCTTCCGGTCTGAATCCTTCCTGATACGACGAGCTTGGTTCCCTTGTGGAAATATTTCTCGGCAAATTCTCCTGCCTTTCCGAAGGCTACGCAGCTAATGAAATCCGCATTCTGCTCTCCGTCTCCTCCGCCTGCTCTCTGGTATCTTCTGTCTACCGCCAGAGTATATCTTGCTATTGCAAGAGGATTCTCAGCCTGTGAATATCTTACCTCGGGGTCACGGGTCAGTCGACCCATAAGAATTACTTTATTCATAGTTTTCTCTCTTTCTTTATGCCTCGTCCTGTCTAACGCATAAATACCTGAGAACATTGTCCATAATTCGCATACGGCTCTCGATCTCAGCAGGGGCTGTGGGCTCTGCTTCAAACTTGATGAAGTAATAGAAGCCCTCGCTCATCTTCTGGATTTCGTAGGCAAGCTTCTTCTTGCCCCACTCTTCCACCTCTGCGATGTTGCCGCCAAATCTCTCTACGAGAGCCTTGCACTTATCGACTACTGCTGTTCTGGCATCGTCTTCAATGCTTGCATTGACAACAACGGCTAATTCGTATTTGCTCATTATTCTACCTCCTTTTGGTCTCCGGCTTACCCTTTAAGGGTAAACAAGGATGTCATATCGCAAGTACAAATATTATCATATATTTTTCCAAAAAGCAAGGATTATTTGTTGAAATTACGTAAAACGGCGGAGCCTACGCCCCGCCGTTCTCATTATCCATGTTTTGTTTATCCTTTTTGTCTCCGAATTTCCACCTATACAATCCTATTGCGGATGTTACTATGAGAAGTATTCCAGCCGCCGCAAAGATTATCATAACCGCAATAAGCAGAAATCTCTTTGTGCCCTCCATAAGGAGCATATCATCAAATACGGAGTAATCCGCATACAAAAGATATAGTCCCACCAAAAGTCTTGTAAGCATTGCCACATGGGGAGGGATATTCAGCCTGCCGCCCATTTATATTATGACTTCTTTCTCTTGGACATAAGGTCTACGGTAACCGCTCCGAGAAGCACGGCGCCCTTTACTATCTTCTGGATATCTGTGGACCATCCGAAGAGTGACATACCGTTGTTGAGTATACCCATTATGAAGGCTCCCACAACGGCGCCCATTATCGTGCCTGCGCCTCCGGCAACTGCTGCACCGCCGAGATAACAGGAAGCGATAGCGTCCATCTCGAACTGGTCGCCTGCCTTGGGAGTTGCGGAGCCGTTTCTTGCCGCAAGGACTATACCTGCCACGCCTGCCAGCATTCCCATATTAGTGTATACCCAGAAGAACACCTTATCCGTGTTGATACCGGAGAGCTGCGCCGCCTTCCTGTTGCCGCCGAGAGCGTATATCTGACGACCTGCGACGGTCTTGCTGGTTATGAAATAATAAATGCCTACTATTGCGCCCATTATCACAAGCACAAAGGGTATTCCGTTGTATCTTCCGATTTTGTAGAATACAAACCACACAATAAATATCAGTATTGCGTCCTTTAAGATAACCTGCCATACCGGGTTGAGCGGGAAGCCATACTTCTTCTTTGTCTTAATGCCGTTGAGCTCGCTCATTATTATACATACGGAGAAGATTATCGCAACGATTATGCTTACCAGATCAAGCGTGCCGCCTCCGAAGGGAATCTTGATGGTAGGGAGGAAGCCGGCTCCGATAAAGTTGTAATTTGAAGGAAGAGGCCCCTTGGTCTGCGCCTTCAGAAGGGTATATGTCGCACCTCGCCCCATAAGCATTGTCGCCAGAGTTACAATAAAGGGGGGTACATGCATTACGGCTATAAAGAAGCCTGCAAACATACCGCAGAGAATACCGATTATAAGAGATGCTATAATGGCAACCCACATATTCATCTTCATATCCACCATCATTATACCCGCAACTGCGCCTGTAAGTGCAACTACAGAGCCTACGCCGAGGTCTACGTTTCCGGTCAGAACGCAGAGGAGCATTCCCACCGCAAGTATTACCACATATCCGTTCTGCATTATCAGGTTGTTGATATTTGCATAGGACATATTCTTTCCGCCGGTCATTACCGCAAATATGAGGTAAACCGCAATCAGCACCAGAAACATTCCGTACTGCTTCATATCCATATTGACTGTTTTCTTATTTTCCATCGTTATTCACCCTTTCTGTTGTGTGCCATGATACACTGCATTATCTTTTCCTGTGAGACATCTTCTTTGCCCAGCTCTCCTGCGATTTCGCCTTCGTTTATGACGTAAACTCTGTCGCAGGTTCCGATTATCTCCTGCATCTCGGAGGAGATAACCACAACTGCCTTTCCTGCCTTCGCAAGGTCATTTATTACACAGTATATTTCGTATTTCGCACCGACATCAATACCTCTGGTGGGCTCGTCCAGTATCAGCACATCCGGCTGGGTAAGCATCCACTTAGCCAATACGACCTTCTGCTGGTTTCCTCCGGAGAGAGAACCCACAGTCTGCTCGATGGAATTGGATTTGACATTGATACGCTTTTTATATTCCTCGGAGGATACAATCTCCTCGTTGGAATCCACAACACCGTTCTTTGAGAAAAAGTTTCTTAAGGCTGCCATGGTCATATTGCGCTTGATACTGTCGATAAGCACAAGACCATAGGTCTTTCTGTCCTCCGACACATATGCGAGCTTGTTGTCTATCGCATCCTTTACGGAATTGAGATGAACCTCTTTACCGTTAATCTTTACAGTACCGGATATCTTCTGACCGTAGCTTTTGCCGAATACGCTCATCGCAAACTCGGTTCTGCCTGCACCCATAAGTCCGGCAAGACCTACAACCTCTCCTGCCTTTACCTTGATGTTTACATCCTTTATCATCTGTCTCTCGGCATCGTCCGGATGATATACATTCCAATTGTCAACCTCGAATATTACATCTCCAATCTTTACATCATGCCTCTCGGGATAGCGGTTTGTCAGCTCTCTTCCCACCATTCCCTTTATTACACGCTCCTCCGAAAAATCATCCACACCCTTTGTCAGCGTCTCTATGGTATGCCCGTCACGGATTATTGTGAGCGCATCACATACATACTCCAGCTCATTTAGCTTGTGGGATATGATTATGCTCGTCACTCCCTGCTTTTTGAGCTCTAACATTATATCCAGAAGCTTCCTGCTCTCTTCATCATTAAGTGCCGCCGTAGGCTCGTCAAGTATGAGCAAGTCAACCTTCTTTGCCATTGCCTTGGCAATCTCTATAAGCTGCTGCTTGCCGACACCGAGACTTCCCACCGGCACGTTTACATTCTCATTTTCAAGACCGACCTTAGCCAGCATTTCTGCCGCTTTTCTTCTCGTTTCCGTCCAATCTATAACTCCCTTTACGGAAGTCTGCTCATTTCCCAAAAATACATTTTCTGCCACAGAAAGCAGAGGACTTAACGCAAGCTCCTGATGTATAATAACTATACCCTTCGCTTCGCTGTCCTTTATATTGTTGAATTTACATATTTCCCCATTATACACAACATCGCCGGAATATGTTCCATGGCCGTACACACCCGATAATATATTCATCAGCGTGGACTTGCCAGCGCCGTTCTCTCCACACAATCCGTGAATTTCTCCCCGCTTGACCTGCAAATTTACATCATCAAGCGCCTTGACGCCGGAGAACTCTTTGACGATATGCTTCATTTCCAAGATATAGTCCGACATTTACGCTACCTTCCTTCTCTTTTTTTAGAAATGGCTGCCGCAAATATTTGCAGCAGCCATTGTGGTTCAAATTATTGCCGGATTAGTTAGCAAGCTGCTCCTCAGTGTAGTATCCGCCGTCTACAATGATTGACTTGTAGTTGTCCTTGTCAACCGCTACAGGTGTGCAGAGGTAGGAAGGAACTACTATCTTGCCGTTGTTGTACTGCTCTCTGTCGTTGATTTCAGGCTCAGCGCCGTTTACAACCGCCTCAACCATGGTAACGCACTTCTCAGCGAGAAGTCTGGTATCCTTGTAGATGGACATGGTCTGAGAGCCTGCAATGATGTTCTTGGTAGCCATAAGCTCAGCATCCTGACCGGTAATAAGAGGCCAGTCCTCGCCAACCTTGTAGCCTGCTCCTTCGAGAGCTGCCTTTGCACCATATGCGAAGCCGTCGAATGCACTTGCAACGATGTCAATCTTCTCATCGGAATAGAATCCGGTAAGATAGTTTTCCATGTTCTGCTGTGCGGTCTCCTGAGACCATCTTAAGATACATGTATCCTCGAATGAGGTACGTCCTGACTTGCACACAAGAGTGCCGTCATCAAGATAGGGCTTAAGAACCTCCATAAGTCCGTTGTAGAGCATAAGAGCATTGTTGTCATCGGGTGAACCCATAAGGAACTCGATGTTCATCTTAAGACCTGCTGCCTTTACTGCGTCAAGTCCCTTGTTGCCGTCCTTGGTAGCATTGTCCTTGATGTACTGTCCGATAGCGGTACCTACGCCCTTGTTATCAAAGGTTGCATAGTAGGAAACAGCGTCGGTGTCCATAAGAAGTCTGTCGTAAGCGATGATGGGGATTCCGGCTGCCTTTGCCTGATCCTCAACATTTACGAGTGCGCCTGAGTCGATTGCAGCGATAACTAGACAATTAGCGCCTGCAGCTATCATGTTCTCAATCTGAGAAACCTGAGCCTGCACATCATCCTCTGCGTACTGAAGGTCAACGGTATAGCCCTTTGCTTCGAGCTGTGCCTTCATGTTGGCACCATCGTTGATCCATCTCTCAGAAGACTGAGTAGGCATTGCCACTGCAACTCTCTTACCTGCGCCGGTGTTCTCGGTGCTGGTAGCGGTGGAACCGCCGTCAGTAGTGGTGGTAGTGGTTGATGCCCCCCCATTTGCGTCGCCGCCGGTGCTTCCGCAGCCTGCAAGAGCTGCTACTGCCATTGTTGCCGAAAGCAACATTGCGAGTACTTTCTTTTTCATATATCTTCCTCCTTTATAAAATAGAAAATGTACCCGGGTGTTTGTTATTTTTTTCACACCCTATTGTAAATTTTAACATATTTTAGCCTTCAAGGCAACCTTTCTTTTGTGTAATTTGTGAAAATTTTGTGTTTTTTTCTGACAATTTCTGCTGTGGCAATCCCTGTCTATTTTACAGCAATCTGCCCCAAAACTTCCCCTATGGGCGCCTGTATGAGAAGGTCAGCATGCTTGTCTCTGGGTGTCGGAGCCTTGTTTATGACTACAAGCTTATCACCCTTGAAGTAATCTATAAGCCCTGCCGCCGGATATACCGCAAGACTGGTTCCTCCGATAATCAGAACCTCTGCGGATGCAATTGCCCGTACTGCGCCGTTGACCGTTTTATCATCAAGCCCCTCCTCGTATAGCACCACATCCGGCTTGACATAGCCGCCGCATTTGGAGCATTTCGGGACACCCTCAGAATTTTTGATATAGGCAAAATCAAAGAACTCCCCGCAGCTCTCGCAATAATTCCTCTGAACCGAGCCGTGGAGTTCATATACCGTCTTACTTCCCGCAGCCTTATGCAGTCCGTCGATATTCTGGGTCACAACTGCCTTCAGCTTCCCCTTCTCTTCAAGCTCCGCAAGCTTAAGATGAGCCTTATTGGGCTTTGCTGTGTCTATGAGCATCTTATCCCTGTAGAAGCGGTAAAATTCCTCACGGTTCCTTATATAGAAGGTGTGACTCAATATTGTCTCCGGAGGATAATCGTATTTTTGATTATACAGTCCGTCCACACTTCTGAAATCCGGAATACCGCTCTCCGTGGAAACTCCGGCTCCGCCGAAGAATACTATGTTATTGTACTTATCCACAATCTCCTGCAATTCTCTCACTTCGTTCTCGTATGCCATAATATATCCTCCTTAAACCTTTGGTTACAAAAAGCGGAGGTACTTTCAATCCTGAAAGCCTCCTCCGCTTCTAAATAATTTTTCTTTTTAAAGCTCTGCCTTTCCGTTCAGCACATCTATGATATGAGGAAGCTCTCCGTCCACCTTGTCATTATCAAGCTGGCAGGTTCCCGCATTTGCGTGACCGCCTCCGCCATAGTGGAGACAAAGCTTGCTTATGTCAAACTTGGAATTTTTGTTCACAATGGATTTTCCTATCATAACCGCAGTATTCTGCTTCTGGAAACCCCATGCGACGTGCACCGATATTTCAACCTCCGGATGCATAGCATAAATCATAAAGCGGTTCCCGGCATATATGGTTTCCTCGTTGCGCAAATCTACAACCACCACCTTGTCATACACCTTTGCCACCTTCTCAAGCTGCTCCTTGAAAAGCGCCTGATGCTCAAAGAAAAGGTCAACCCTCTCCTTTACGTCAGGAAGCGCAAGGATGTCCTTGATGGAATGCTCCATACAGTAATCTATGAGCTCCATCATAAGATCATAGTTGGATATCCTGAATGTATGGAAACGTCCAAGTCCGGTTCTCGCATCCATAAGGAAGTTCAAAAGCACCCAGTCCTTGGGATCCAAAATCTCATCAATGGTAAAATCTGCGGAATCTCCCTTGTCCACTGCCGTCATTATCTCGGGAGTAACCTTCTTAAAGGTCTTTATCCCCCCGTAATAATCGTATACAACCCTTGCTGCGGACTTTGCATATCCGTCAATGATGAATTTATCCTTAAGATTTTCCGCATCCACTCTCACAAGCTCGCTCTCATGATGGTCAAATGCAAGCCCCACCCTCGGGTCAAAGGGAAGGTTGGTGGTAATGTCATTCTCCGTAAGCTCGATCTTTCCGTCCTGCACATCTTTGGGATGAACGAACTTAATGTCATCAATCATGTCGATTTCCTTAAGGATCATCGCACATACAAGTCCGTCAAAATCGCTTCGGGTAACAAGTCTTTTCTTCATTATGAATCCTCCATATCGAAGTAATATACATATTTCAAATGTAAAATTCATATACTATTATATCCGAATTTTATATATCTATCAAGAAATTTCTAAATATTGCCATAAAGTCAAAAAAATACTACCACAAGGGTCTGCGCTTATGCTATATTAGTGCTATGAAAAAGAAGGAAGAGCTCATTCCGCCGGGAAAGGGCAAAAAAACAATATATCTTGACAGACGGACTTACGAAGGAGAAAAAAGAATTTTTCCGGCTGTCGTTTTTTTCACGGTCGCCGTTCTGTCCGTTTTTTACTGCATCGGCATTGCTTTGATGGCAAATTTCGGCACCTATTTTTTTCTTATCTGGGGAGTTATCGCAGTAATCTCCGCACTCCTTGGGCTGCTTATGCTAAGCCCGCACACCTTAAACAGGATCCCCGATTTCCTCAAATATTTCATTGTCGGAGTTTTTTGTATCTGCTTTGCGGTGTTTGCGGTTACGGAGCTTACAATAATAAGCCATTTTAATGATACTCCCTTCGACGGAGCGGATTATGTTATTGTTCTCGGGGCGCAGATGAGAGAAAACGGACCGTCCCGCATACTGCAATACCGTCTTGATGCTGCAATTACCTATCTCGAAAAAAATCCCCGCAGCCTTGTGATTGCATCCGGAGGACAGGGCTACAACGAATCTGTCACGGAGTCGGAGGGAATGAAGGAGTACCTTTTGTCCAGGGGTATCTCAGAGGACAGAATACTTCTCGAAGATAAATCCACAAACACTTACGAAAATCTCAAAAACAGCGCAGAGCTTTTTGATATGCAAAAAGACCGCATCGTAATCGTCACAAACAATTTCCATGTATTCCGTGCCTGTGCCATTGCAAAGAAAATGGGATATGAAAGAGCCTACGGACTCGCCGCAGGCTCTTATGCTCCGCTTGTCCCCAACAATCTCCTCCGTGAATTTCTCGGAGTGATGAAGGATCTTTTCTACGGAAATATTTAGATTGATTTGAATGCAGGTACAAATACCGGGAAGGATGCGTTGCCCTTAAGCTCCTTGCCGGAGCCTATGGTAACATTCTTGTCCGTAATTACATAGTCCACATCAGCATTACCCATAATAGTCGTATCATACATAATGACGGAGTTTCTGACTACAGCTCCCTTTCCAATCTTTACACCCTTGAATATCACACAATTCTCAACCTCTCCCTCGATGACACAGCCGTCTGCCACCATGGAATTTCTGACTCTTGCCTTGCCGATATATCTT
Source organism: Lachnospiraceae bacterium (assembly GCA_017483735.1). Taxonomy (GTDB): domain Bacteria; phylum Bacillota; class Clostridia; order Lachnospirales; family Lachnospiraceae; genus RGIG4856. The sequence continues at coordinate 55,168 of JAFUVF010000064.1, forward strand.
GTGGGGTTGTCGTCCCTTACCCTTGTGTATATGGGCGAGGGCTTGAAGAGCGCATCAAGATTCTCGTCGTCCAAAAGCTTAAGATTCTCGTTGAAGTAGCTCAGCATATCGGTAATCCTTGCGGTATATCCCTCGTAATTGTACCCATATATCTTAAGCTCATCAAGCTTAGGAGAAAGGATATCCCTCTCAAAGAATACATAGCCTGCCGCATAAGCCTTTTCGATAAGCTCTATCAGAAGCTCTCTCTTTAAAAGATAGATGTTCATGGAGAGATTCTGCGCCCCCAGATCCTTGGGATTGGTCTGAATCTCAGAAACCCTTCCGGTATCGTCAAGCTTTAAGGTATAGTAAAGGTCAGTCGTCACGGTTGGCTGAAGATTCATAAAGCCATAGGGGATGGGTTCGCTCTTGTATGCAATCGTAACATCCGCATCGTTATTTATATGAGCCTTAAGCATTGCCTTGAAGTCAAAGTTCATCACGATATTTGCATCGCTGATGAACACATAATCCTCACTCTGCTGCTTTAAGAAGGTAAGGATACTTGCAAGAGCCTCCACACGTCCGTTATATACCTTGACAGTCTTCTCCGCAAAGGGAGGCACAATATTGAGACCGCCGTTTTTGCGGGAGAGATCCCACTCTCTGCCGTTGCCGAGATGCCTCATAAGGGAACGATAATTCTTTCGTACAATTATAGACACATTGTCAATATTGTTGTTTACAAGGCTCGAAAGGATAAAGTCGATAATCCTGTATCTTCCGGCAAAGGGAATTGAAGCCATAAGTCTTTCATTTACAAGGGAAGGCACCTCATTGTCGTAGCTGTTTGGAAAGATAATGGCAAGAGCACTTTTATTTGCATTTACTTTCATACTGTTTCACCATCCTTTACATCAGTGTCTACCATAGCCTGAGGACCTACTATCGCACCCTCGCCCACATGGACGCCGGGACCTATAGTAGCAACTCCCTTCTCTCCGCCGACAGGCATTGCGCCCACGGTGGCATTTTTCTCTATGACAGCATTTTCAGCCACAATGCAATGCGAAACCTTTGCACCTGCCTTAATCACAACATTGCTCATTACAACGGCATCATGAACCTCAGCACCCTGCTCCACCGTAACACCGGAGAAGAGGATGGAGTGATTGACCGTTCCGTGTATGCGGCAGCCATCGGTTATCATAGCATTCTCAATGGTAGCCGTAGTTCCTATCTTATGTCCCGTATGCCCCGAGTTTCTCGAGTAAATCTTCCAGTCATCATCAAAGAGATTGATGCCTGAATGGTCCGGATCCATTATCTCCATATTCGCTTCCCAGAGGGATGATATAGTACCTACATCCTTCCAGTAGCCGTTGAAGTGATATGCATACATACTTATGCCGTCACGCAGAAGCATAGGGATGACATCATTTCCGAAGTCATTGGAGGATGCCTCGTTTCTCTCATCCGCAGAGAGATACTTGTAAAGCACATCCGCATTGAAAATATAGATACCCATGGAAGCAAGGTTCGACTTCGGCTCCTTGGGCTTCTCCTGGAACTCCGTAATCTTGTCGTTCTCGTCGGCTACCATTAGACCGAAGCGGCTCGCCTCCTCCCAAGGCACCTCCATTACAGCTACGGAGAACTCGGCATTCTTTGCCTTGTGGAACTCCAAAAAGTCATTGTAATCCTGCTTGCATATCTGGTCTCCGGAGAGGATGATGACATATTTCGGGTCATATCTCTTTATGAAGGGGAGGTTCTGATATATAGCATTTGCGGTACCCTTGTACCAATCGGAATTCTCCGCCTGCTGATAAGGTGGAAGTACATGTACTCCGCCGTAGGTACGGTCGAGATCCCAGGGCTGTCCGTTGCCTACATACTCGTTTAATACAAGTGGCTGGTACTGCGTGAGGATTCCCACGGTATCTATGCCTGAATTGACGCAGTTCGACAGCGGAAAGTCGATAATACGATATTTCCCGCCGAAAGGTACTGCGGGTTTGGCAAGGTTTTGAGTCAGAGCATAAAGCCTTGATCCCTGTCCCCCGGCCAAGATCATTGCAACAATTTCTTTTGCCATATCGCTTCTCCTTTACAGAATTTTGTTTAGCACCATAAATGATAGCATAATTGTGTATATTTTACAAGATAAAAAGCACAATTCAGAAAATTTTTGGTTAATTTGACGAACTTTTTTTGTGGGAGATTCCAACCTTTTATTTAGCTCTACCATCCTCCATCTCAAGAATAAATAATAATTCCTTGCTTGAATTTTTGTTTCCTTTTCCCGTCACTTGATAATTGTGCTTCTTCTCCTTAATTACAACACTTCCGTAATTTCTGAGCATTGCCTCAATTTCGTCCGGTTTGGGATGAACTCGTGTATTCTGACTCAATACTATATACTGTGTTTTTCCCGCCAACTCCTTAATCAGCTTATCCATATTGCTGAGGAAACTGGACTTCTGCGTATAATCGACATGCCTTCTCCTCTTATCAAACATTTCGTCAAACATACCATAGAATGCATCATAATTGTTCATAGTTGAAGGATATGGCGGATCCATATAGACCACATCTACAAAATCAATTTTCCTGACCATATCCAATGCATCACAGTTGTATACCTTGCATTCTTTCCCTGCAAAAACCGCATTGTTGTATTCATCAATATTTTCACGAATATGACTTTCAAAGGATTGATTATGATATGCTCTTTTTCTTTTGTATTTCATATAGCTGTAATCTTCATCACGTAATTTCTGAATCTGCTCCCATGGCACGTTCATTCTGGAGTACGGAAGCTTCCTTATCATTGCCCTGCGAATCAAGGCAAGCAGCATATATTTTTCATATCCCTTTAAAGCCTCGGCAATTGCCGCTAACCGGCTCAATTCCCTTACTTCTTCCGTGTAATATAAGCATTCCGCAAGAAACACAAATTTTTTTTCTAACTCTTCTACTCTTTTTTCATTTATCTTTTTTTCAAATACACTTTCTCGCAACCTTGTATCCGAATTTTCTATCAATGCCTTGGCTATTACGTAGTCAGCATACAATATATCGTTTACAACAACCGAATATCCATATTTCTTCAACGCATACGACACGGAACAGCCGCCGGCAAATATGTCCAATACCATACCGTTTTTTACCGGCATTTCTTCTATTATCCAATCAGCTAGCTTCTCTTTGTTCCCTATATAGTTTACCTTCGGATATTTTGCCATTATCCAGTGCCTCCTCTACCTTTAAAGCAATCTGATATGCCAGCTTAGGTGGCACAGCATTGCCTATCTGCTGTTGAATCTGAATAGAGGTGCCTTCAAAAACAAAATCATCCGGAAACGACTGTATGCGTGCAAGTTCTCTTGCGGTCAAAGCTCTATTCTGTTCATAATGAAAAATCTTTCTCATATCGCCGGTTACACATACTGATGGCTTTGTACTGTCGTACCTGATATATTTTCTAATATCGCCGGACTTTGGTCTTAACTCTTTAGGTATATCCATACGATTTCCGCCATCCTTAACATAGCTCATCTTTTCCAGCATTTGAACACTATGCTTCATAGCCGTGTGATTCGGAATTTCACTTCCCTGCCCGCTCTCCAGCTTAGGCAAATCATCAATAACAGCTTTAATCGGAATCACTTCGTCAGTTTTTTTCGGATACGAAAATTCTGAAGCTATGTCGCTTCTAATACCGACAACAACTATCCTTCTTCTCTCCTGTGCAATGCCATAATTTGCGCTGTTCAAAACCTCATATTTGACCCTATAACCACATCCAGCATTTTCAAATGCTTTTATGATAGTTTTTATGGTTTTTCCTTTCAAATGTGTTGCCATTGCAGCCACATTCTCCATAACAAACATTCTTGGCTTTACGTATGCTACAAAGCGCACGAATTCCTTAAATAGCTTGTTCCTTTCATCATCAATGAACGTTCTTCCGATATTACCCGCTATAGAAAAGCCCTGGCAGGGCGGTCCGCCTATAATAACGTCAACTTCATTATTTCCAACAAGTTCTTTAATCCTGTTATTATCAATATTCCTTATATCATCAATAATCAAATTGTGTTTCGGAAAATTTCGTGCATATGTTTTGGCAAAATCCGCATTATATTCTACAGCAAAAACATTTTCAAAATGAGCGCTGTCAAAACCTAATGATAATCCCCCTGCACCACAAAACAAATCTATGTATTTATATGCCATTATTCTTTTCCTCCATTTTTCAACTCAAACAATCGCCTATGATATTCTAAATATCTTTTTCTCCGTTCATTTAAGACACTTTCATCTAACTTCATCTGCTCAAAATCCATGCGCACAGCTTCAGCAACATTTTTTCCGACCAATACAGTACCATCATCGGCAAATGATATGTCCTTCTTATCAAAATATGAATCTGCTGTCGGACTCAACAGCAAACCATTATCCACATCATACGCCTGATCTTCTCTATGCTCTTTCAAACAATCTATACAAGGTTTAATATGTGATGCAATCAACACATTGTATGGCTTCTTATCCAAATAACATACAGTCCCACCATAAATCGACTTTGACTCTTCTTTCAATTCTTCTTTATAAATTCTATGTTTTACACCATCTCTGACAAAAAGACTCATCAAAATCTTTATCTGCAATCACCGGATCATTTGCGAACCAAAACCTTTCCTCATTTTTATTGTATTTCAAATCCACAAAATGTTTCAAATATCCAATTAAATGTGCTATCTGATTATATTTTCTTTCATCAAATTCACAAATCTTAGCATACTGATACTGCGTATCCAGCTCATCCCTCGTAAGGTATCCCTTACTATAATTTGATATGTCAGTTACCATCAGCGCCATAATATCATTTTTATTAAGCGAACCGTTTTTATCCAATGTCTTTAACAAAAAATTAACATGCTTCAAATTTCTATGGTCTAATGTAACATCTGATGCTAATGAAGAACATTCATAGAATATCTTTGAAAAGATAATTTTCTTCTTTTCTTTATTCGTTTCAAGGATAAATGACTTCACTAAAGGATGGTATCCTACTAAGAACGGATAAACAAAACCAATCTTAACAAATTGATTAATGGCTTTTCTGGCTGACAAGGTGGCATCTCTACCTTTAAAGCCAGATATATCTACAATCTACTGCTGAAGCACCTTATATAACTCTGAATCAGAGAAGCTACTGCTGTTCTGTGCATTTTTCTCCAAAGTCTCTTTGTTTTTATCTATAAAACGTATAATTACATTAAGACAATTATTAAATTTGGTTCCTGTAATATCTAAATGCGCCGCTGTAAACTTCCAATAATTTTCATATACTTCCACATCTCGTCTTTTCTTCGTGCTACTCACAATATCACTCCTACAATGTAATTGTATCTTTTTCTCTTATACTTTTATTATATTCGTCTGCCAAAATACTTGCAAGGATTTTTTGCAAACATTTGTTCTTTTTGCTTCATTGCATTTTCTCAAATGCAGGTTTGAATGCTTATATCCGAAATGCAAAAAGAGCCCCGCCGGTAACCTTGGGAGCTCTTTTATATATTCTTACTTTGCAGATTGAATTATCGTTTGCTGAACTGGGGCGCTCTTCTTGCAGCCTTCAAGCCGTACTTCTTCCTCTCCTTCATACGAGGGTCTCTTGTGAGGAAGCCTTCCTTCTTTAAGGTAGGTCTGAAGTCATTGTCCACCTCAAGGAGCGCTCTTGCGATACCGTGGCGGATTGCTCCTGCCTGTCCGGTATAGCCGCCACCCTTAACGTTTACAAGGATGTCGAACTTTCCTTCATTACCGGTAGCAACGAGAGGCTGACGAACGATAACCTTCAAAACCTCCTGTCCGAGGTACTCGTCGATGTCTCTCTTATTTATGGTAATCTTTCCCTTTCCGGGGGTAAGATATACACGGGCGATAGCCTTCTTTCTTCTGCCGGTTCCGTAATATCTTTCTACATTCTTAGCCTTAGCCATTTTTCAAATATCCTCCTTTCGTTTCCTTTAGACTTCCAACGCTTCGGGCTTCTGTGCAGCATGGTCATGCTCAGGTCCCACATATACGTGAAGCTTTGTGTACATCTGTCTGCCTAAAGGTCCCTTGGGAAGCATACCCTTTACAGCATGCTCAACGACACGCTCGGGGTGCTTTGCAAGCATCTCCTTAAGAGTGGTTTCCTTCATTCCGCCTACATAATCGGAATGCTTGTAATAAATCTTCTGCTCAAGCTTCTTTCCCGTAACCTTTACCTTCTCGGCGTTGACTACGATAACATAGTCGCCGGTGTCGATATTGGGGGTAAACTCGGGCTTATTCTTTCCTCTGAGTACGGCAGCCACCTGAGTTGCAAGACGTCCTAAATTCTTGCCCTCAGCGTCTACCACGTACCACTTCCTATCAATAGCAGCCGCATTTGGCATATAAGTCTTCATTGTATTCCTCCGTCAAAATCACAAGTTTCAATGTTCTGCACAGGTCTGATACAGATGTCCGGGCCGTATGTCCACCTACGCAATGATTGATTTTACTATAAGAAGTAAAATGTGTCAACCACAAAATACGGATTTATTACGCAGATTTATTACGCATTATTTTCATCTGCCGTCACAATCTCATCCGAGAAAATATGCTCATCATCTGCTCCCTTGTCAACCGTTTCGTGGGTCTCGGCATACTGGGCTTCCAGTTTTTTGAAGGTCTTATTATAAAGCACCGCATCAAAAAGCGCCGGCACAGAGAATCCGAACACCACAGCCAGAGGCAGTATCCTTATGGAAATCATAAAGATATATATCGGCGTAGGCATCATTATTATCATAAGTATAGTTTTCGGAAACTGCATTATGCTTATTACAAAGGCATTTTTTATGGTTCTTCCTATGGGATTTGCGAATTTTGCCTGCACCGGAAATACCATTACAAATGTAAAAAGCACAAATACCGCTATCACAACTATCGCCACCTGCACTATCTTTGATATTTCAAGCCCCTGCTTTACTATCGCATAATAGTCCACGAAAAGAACGGCAAACATTGCGACAAAGATAAGCCATATCCCAGTGGACTGCAGAAAATTTTCCTTGAAGGATTTCCAGTAATCCTTTGTTATATAGCACTCCTCGCCTCGAATCATCTTTAATGCCACGTAATGCAGTGCCGTAAAGGATGCCCCTATGGTAAATAGCGGAATGCTGAATACAATGGTCAATATATTCAGCCACATAAGATCTGCTATCTTATTTAAGGTCTGTATCAAAGGTCCATCTATATCGAGTATTTTCATAATTTTTTCTCCATCGGTATATATTCTATCCCGCCCACGATCTCCTCGCTGCCGGTTTCCTCAAAGCCATATATTTTATAGAACGCATGAGCATAGGGCGCAGCATTTACGGTAATACTTGCCTCCCCCTCCTCATTCTTAAGGTATGTGCAGAGCTTGTCCAATATATTCCTGCCTATTCCCTGAAGATGATAATTTTCGTCCACAAAGAGAAGGGACAGGTGATTTCTGTTCCTTATGCTGCCCGCACCCACTATCTTTTTCTTATTGTTGTCGTATGCGACCATCATCTGGTATCTTCCTGCTTCGAAGGCTTGTCGTATCTTCGGGTCAAAGACGAACTCGAAGAAGTGCTTTACGCCTTCTTCGTTGTAGGTCTGTCCTTCGAATTTAAGAAAGGTGTTCCAGATCATCATAGTGGTTTCGGACCACTCTTCTTTTTTTGCCCAGCGTATGTCATACATTTTGAATGTTCAACTCCGCAAGCTGCCTCATATGCAGAACGGGTAACCGCTTTCGCTTGTGTCCTCACGTAGCGGTACTAAGCTCGAAAAGACCTCGCTAAGTACCGACGTTGCGGATGTTACCCTAACCTGCATATGGTCACGCTTGCTCATTCTACGTTATAATTTTTATCCTTCTTATGCCCCCGCAAGCTCTTCCTCGTGCGCCTCCACATCCTTCATGTCGATGCGTGCAAAGAGGATTTCCGGCTTGTCGGTAACCTTATTGCCCGAAGGATAAAGCCCGTTTTTGTCAAGATCGTCGAAGTCACGAAGCTTTGTGTTCAGCTGTGCCGCAATCTTTTTGGCAGTTTCCGGCATAAAGGGCTCTAATAGCGATGCTCCGGTCACTATTCCGTCCACAAGATTATACAATACAGTGGAGAGCCTGTCCTTTTTAGCCTCATCCTTTGCAAGGACCCAGGGCTCCGTCTCGTCCACATATTTATTCAGACGCTTAAACACAGCAAAGATTTCGTCGAGGGCATCCGCCACCCTGTAGGTCTCCATCTTTGCGGCAGCCTTACCTGCCGCACCGCTTACCACAGCCTTCAAATCGTCATCCAACGCCTTGTCCGCAGGTTCGATAACTCCTTTATTCGTTATCACTCCTCCGAAATACTTATTACTCATTCCTATGGTGCGGTTCACAAGATTACCCAGCACATTTGCAAGATCCGAGTTTGTTCTCTCCGCAACAAGCTCCCAGCTGACAGTTCCGTCATTGTCATACGGCATTTCGTGGAGCACATAATATCTTACCGCATCTACTCCGAAGTAATCCACAAGGTCATCCGCATATATAACATTTCCTTTGGATTTACTCATCTTGCCTCCGTTTTGAAGGAGCCATGGATGCCCAAATACCTGCTTAGGCAGGGGCTCATCAAGCGCCATCAGGAATATGGGCCAGTATATTGTGTGGAAGCGGATTATATCCTTACCTATGAGGTGCAGATCCGCCGGCCAATATTTCTTGTACTGCTCTGTGGAGTTCCCGTCAGCATCATATCCTATTCCCGTAATATAGTTTGTAAGAGCGTCCAGCCACACATAAACGACATGTTTGTCATCAAAGTCCACTGGAATCCCCCATTTAAAGGAGCTTCTAGACACGCATAAATCTTGAAGTCCCGGCAGGAGGAAATTGTTCATCATCTCGTTCTTCCTCGATACCGGCTGTATGAACTCCGGATGCTCATTTATATGCTTTATGAGCCTGTCTGCATACTTGCTCATTTTAAAGAAGTACGCCTCCTCCTTGGCAGGCTTTACCTCTCTTCCGCAATCAGGGCATTTCCCGTCCACAAGCTGTGCCTCCGTCCAGAAGGACTCGCAGGGTGTGCAATAAAGCCCCTCATAGGCTCCCTTGTATATATCCCCCTGATCGTAGAGTCTCTTAAATATCTTCTGCACCTGCTTTTCGTGGTAATCGTCCGTTGTGCGGATAAAGTGGTCATAGGAGATATTCAGCTTGTCGCAGAGTCCCTTTATTATCCCGGCTACATTGTCCACGAACTCCTTCGGGGTAATGCCTGACTCCGCAGCCTTCAATTCTATCTTCTGACCGTGCTCGTCAGTTCCGGTCTGGAAATATACGTCGTATCCCTGCTTTCTTCTGAATCTGACGATGCTGTCAGCCAATACAATCTCATAATTGTTTCCGATATGCGGCTTGCCCGAGGTATAGGCGATTGCCGTGGTCAGATAGTACGGTGTTCCTTTTTTCATAATATGATAACTCCTTTATTCTATATATTTGCCAAATCATAGGTCAGGCTTATGCTTTCATCATCAAAGAGCTTCTTGAAGTTCTCACAAACCTTCTTTGACATTTCATCGAGATTGCCCTTCTCTTCATCCGTGACGATTACAATGCGTTGTACAGAGCTGTAGCGGCTTACCGCTCCCTCATCAGGGAATACCGAAAGAATTGCTCTCTCCACAAGAAGCATTATCTCGTCCCTCTCCTCCACAGTCACATGATGTGGTGAATTTTCATCACTCTTTGCCTGTGCGGTAAACATTATAAGTCTTATCTCCTGCTCCTTATTCTTTGCAATATCCCTTATAAATTCATATATCCTGTAGAAATCCTGCTCTCCCAAAATGCTGGTATCAGAGAAATTATCCTTTCTTGACAGCGCTTCTATGAGATTGCTCATTTCCGCCTTGTAAAAATCCTCACTCACATTCTTAAGCTGCTTGTAGAAATAATAATTGTCCTTGCAGGTCTGCTTTATGTGGTAAAGTGCCTTATCCGCCTCCACCTGCAGCTCGGAAAGCTCCTGATCCTCCCTGTCGTGCACCGTTATCCCCACGGATACGGAGAGGTTTTCTATAAGCTCGTCCTTCTCCTCCATGCGTCTTATTCCGGCAAAAACTCTGTCCATAAGCGCTTCGATGTCCCTCTGAAGCACCACATTCGGTATATAGCAGAGGAATTCATCTCCGCCAAACCTTGATATGATGACCTCCGGAATGCTCTCCTGCAGCACCTTTACCACTGTGGTTATGTAGTAATCTCCTCTGCGGAAGCCGTGCTGCATATTGATATCCCGCATATTGTCGAGGTCAAGAAGGAAAAGCGTACCCTTGCCGTTGTTCATTGCCACTGTGATATATCTCTCTCCGGCGCTTCTGTTGTAAACCTTTGTAAGCTCATCCTTGTTTAAGAGCTCCAAGGTATGCTCCGTCTGATCTGCCATAAACTTCTTAAGCAGCTTGTTTCCGGCATCCACCTTGGTCCTGTTGCCCTCGTCGGTAATGAGGTTGAGCACATCATCATTTCTCTCGAGATATTTTAAAAACGCCTCCGCAATCTTCGGGTCAAACTGGGTTCCGCTGCACCGCTTTATCTCGGCTATGACGACATCCTTCGAGAGATGGCTTCTGTAGATACGGTTGCTGGTCATGGCATCGTATGAATCCGCCATGCAGATTATTCTTGCAATATAGGGAATTTCCTCCCCCTTTAAGCCGTTGGGATAGCCCTTTCCATCGTATCTTTCGTGATGGTAGAGAGCACCCAAATCAAGATCCTTAAACAGATCTATATCCTTAAGTATCTCTCCGCCCGCCACAGTGTGCAGCTTCATAAGCCCATACTCCGTATCGGTCAGACGTCCCGGCTTGTTCAGCACCGCATCGGGCACACCAATCTTTCCTATATCATGCAAGAGCGCAATATATCTGATATTCTCGACCTCATCATCGCTCATACCGAGCTCTTTTGCTATCTGCACCGCATACTCTGCAACACGTCTGGAATGTCCCTGAGTATATTCATCCTTTGCATCCAGGGTGTTGGCGATAGTCTCTATCATTTCAAAGGTCATCTGCTTGATCTGGGAGCTCTTTTCCTCTATCTCTCCCACATATTTTTTCTTCTGGGCAGAAAAACTCATTGACATAAATATGATTATGCCAATGCAAAGTGCAATGCTTATTACGGCTATAACGATTCCTGTCATCCACTATTCCCCACTATGAGATCATACAAATCCTCCGGTGCATCCGCCAATATTCCGGCGCCATGCTCACGAAGAAAAGCTTCATCCCTGAACCCCCATTTCACGGCGATACATTCAAGCCCGGAATTCTTCGCCGTCATAAGATCTACATCTGAATCTCCTATATATACTGCATCCCTTTTATCGGAAATAAAAAGAGCCTCCAACGCTTTGTTTACCATATCCGGTGCGGGCTTTCTGTCTATCCCCTGCCTCTCCCCGATGGCAACGTCGAAAAGACCCTTAAAATATTCTTCGCAGAGCTCTTGTACCGCCACATCCGCCTTATTCGACACTACGGCGGTCTTTACCCCTGCATTTTTCAAGCTCTTTATCAGCTCTGGGATTCCCTTATAGGGTCTGGTCTTGTCGGCACAATGAGCCTCATAATATTCCATAAAGACATCCTTAATGCCGTCTATCTCCGAATCCGGTACGTCTTCCGGAACTGCTCTCTCTATGAGCTTCCTGATTCCGTTTCCGACAAAGCGTCTCGTTTCCTCCAAAGTCCTTTTAGGGAATCCGCAGCGCTCCATTGTGTGATTCAGAGCATCGTTTAAATCATCTAAGGTATCCAATATGGTACCGTCCATATCAAATACCGCAGTCCCATATCCCATTTTATACGTCCATATCTGCGTCTGCGATGACGCTCCTCTCTACCCTGTCTTTGGCCTTTCTTAAGCATTCCATGAGCTTCGGATTGAACATTCCCGACTCGCCGTTAATTATCATGGCAAACGCCTGATCCTTTGAGAATGCCTTTCTGTATAGTGTATCCGAAACCAACGCATCATAGGCATCCGCAACGGATACGATCTGAGCATGCAGCGGAATATCGTCTCCTCGCAACCCGTCGGGATATCCTCTTCCGTCATATCTCTCATGATGGGAACGGCATATCTCATATACTGCCTCCGAATAGTCCTCATCCCATACACCCTTTATCTGTTCAATGACCTCGCAGCCTTTTGTGGTGTGGGACTTCATTACCTCCAATTCCTCCGGTGTAAGCTTGCCAGGCTTGAAAAGGATTGCATCCGGAATTCTTATCTTTCCGATATCATGGAGAACTGAGGCGGACACTATCGTATCCACCCTCTCCGCATTAAGCCCGCACTCCGGGAAGGATTTCATCATCTCATCCGCCAGAATTCTTACGATTATCTCCACGTTCTTTACGTGGTGCGAATTCTCCGCATCACGGTACTCAACAACGGATCCCAATATATCTACGAGGTTTTTTCTGCTCTGCTTAAGCTCGTTGGTCTGTATCTGCAGCATCTGATACTGACGGCGCATCATCTGGTTCTGCTTGTCAAGCTTTGCCTCCAGTTCCTTCTGGGACATACCGCCGCTTACCACATTTTCAAGCTCCTTCTGGATATACTTCTTGCTGAAGGGCTTGCTGATAAATGTGGATATACCAAGGTCAAAGCACTGGTTCTCCACATCAAGAGAATCCGGTCTCTCCATCATAACCACGGGAATCTGACCGGAGAGCTTTTTTTCGTTCATTTCCTTAAGGATAGTCAGGCCATCCTTCTTCGGTATGGTAAGCTTCATAAAGACCACCGCAAGCTCTGCGCTGCTCTTCTCTATTTTTGCTATCGCTTCCTCTCCGTCTGAAGCTTCCATTATCTTATAATCGCTCTGCAATACCTCCCCGAGGGACTCTCTCTCGGATTCCATTCCGCTTACGATCAATACCTTATCCCGCATTTAAAAACCTCCGCCAAACTTAATTCCGCTCAACCGAAAGCTCATCTCCATCAGACTTCTGTATTGTGACGCCCAAGGTCTCCTGAGCCTTCCACTGCTTTCCGTTTATCTCCACTATGACACCGTCATAGACCATACCGTTTATTACCACCTTTGAATCCGTGATGGACTTTATCTCCTCCTCCAGCTCTTCCTTTTGGAGCTCCAGATCCTCTTTTTCCATCTTTTTCGTATATATTGCATCATCCAGCTTCAAATATGTTTCATTCTCTGCAAGCTCCTCAGAGCTCTTTGTAGCTTCAAGCTTCTCCTTTGCCTCGGTAAATACCTTCAATTCCTCGGCGCAGTTCTTCATATCCGCCTTCAGCTTCTTTACCTTTCCGACAATAGTGTCGTTAATTCCCACCTGAAGATGCGTGTATTTACCTGCCTTGCTGCCCACGTTGTTTGCAATGATCCCTCTTACGGCGGATATCTTTCCTCCCATGAGAGAGCCCTTCCTCTGAACTATCTTTACCTGGCCTCCTGCCTCTACTTCGCAGTTTAAACAGTAATTAAACTGGACATCCCCTCCGGCTCTTATGGTAGCGTTCTCGGCGAACCTTCCGTCTATGTTTCCGCTGGCTGTGATGCTTCCCTTGTTGTTTGCGTTTATGCCCTTCTTAAGCAGGATATTTCCGCCGCTCTCTATGCTTCCGCCCTCTACAAAGCCCTCTATTACCACATCCGATGCCGCACGTATTTCCGCTCCGGTGCCGACGCTTCCGAGCACATGCACGCTTCCATTGAATACAACCTTGCCTGTCGCAAGGGTAACATCCCTTACGGTAAGCATATTGGAAACCCCCAGCTTTCCGTTCTTTAGCTGTACAAAGCCGTCTACAGCTGCCTTGTAGGTAAGCTTTGCGTCATCCGTGATAAAGCCCTTGCCTCTGAGTGCAGGAATATCCTTTCCGAAGCTTCCGTTTACCACATCTCCTCTGATTGTATATCCGTCGCTGCCGGTTTCCGCAGGATGATATATGGCTATGACATCATCCACCTTCACGGTGTTGAACCAGTCCACATTCTGATAATCCACGGAGCCGTCAGGAAGAACTCTGGGTCTTCGGATATTCTCCGTGTCAAATTTGTATACAAAATATCCATCCTTGCCGTGATCGGGATGCTTTCCTATGGCGACTGTAAAGGTCACGCCTCTTGTAGTGGGCTCTACCGCCTCCTGTATCTCTCGTCTTAGGATTCCCTTCTTTATGCCTGCCTTCCAAAGTGCATGCAGCACCGCTTCCTCATTAAGGGTCTCATCCCTTCTCTTGACAGCGATACGAGCTTCCATCTGGTCGGGTGTGACAAGAAGAGTGAAGGGCAGATCAGCATCCTCTCCGTCCTCAAATGCATTTTCAAGCACATCCTCGTCGAATATGGGCTGACGCTTCTTTGATCTGTCCTCCGGCGCAAAGCCCATGAGAGCAAGACGTTTCTTGTGCATATCCGTAGCAGAGAATCGAAGAAGCCTGTAGCTGTCTACCTCAAGTCCATCCTCCAATCCCATACGGATTTCGTGCATCTGCAGGGACGAATACAGGGAATTCGAATATTTTTTGACATCAACATGATGCTCGAGCCCGATTCTGAGCTCATGCATCTGCTTCCAGTTGTAGTCCATCTTTGCGTAGACGGATACATCCAGATCCTTTTCGAGACCGATTCTGATCTCCTCCAAAGCGCCCGAACGGAAGCTGTGATCCAGAAAGGCAGCCATATCCACACCGTTTGCCAGTGCCAGCCTTATCTGTTCGAGCTGCTCCCCGTCATAGCCCTCGGAAATAAAATAATCTATGTCAATGCCGTTCTTTTTGGCAATGCGTACTTCTTTCAAAACCCCGGCAGGCTTCTCCATATATGCAGAGAGATCCACGCCGTCCTCGGCAGCCTTTCTAAGCTGACGCATCTTCGCATAGCCGATGGACGGATCCGCAAAGGTGGAATAATCCGTCTTATTGTCTATCGCCGTGCGAAGCTCCACCATTTGGAACCAGTCATATTCAGGCTTTGCGTAGACCGATACATCTATGCCCTCCTCGAGACCCATTCTGATCTGCCTCATCTGAAGCGGCATAAAGGCAGGATTCTCGTATATTGAGGTATCGAGTCCCTGTCCCCTTCCCAAATCTATCTCCGTCTGCTGTTCCTGGGTATATTCAGTTTCTTCCTGAGCCTTTGTCAGGTTTTCTTCAGCCATCTGTATCTCCGTGCCTTATTTTTCGCATAGTTATACTCATTTATCATAACATAATTTATGTGAAATGTCATTAAAAACTTAAATTTCGGGATTTTGGGATTCCTTCCGCTTCATTATCTGATCGTTACTGAATCCTTCCCATAATAGTCCGCCATATAATCTCCAAACGCTGAAAACTCCTTGTTATACAATAAATATGGCTGTACCGAAAAATTTCTGAGCTCAGCATTCCTTATCTCATCATTCTCCAAAATGCCCCGCATTTCATTCCATTCGTCATAAAACATATGTGCCTCGTTATTTCTCAGAGAAATTGCTGCACTTACAGGCGTGAGGGTCCTCCCTCCATACAATGCCAGCGCTGCAAGAAGCATAAGCACAGCAGCCGTTTCATATCCCAGAAGAAGAAGTCCCTTCCTTTTCCACGCTCCTGCCGAATGAAATATACTTTTTTGTTTTATATACCGAAACACAGCTCCGAGAATATAGAATTCCTCCGCATATACAAAAAAGGTATAGGCAAATCTGTACATATCGCGCATTCTCTCCGGTCCCGGTCCCCCTATGGCATAATACGCCGGTGCAAAATGCGCCGCATATATCAAAAAGATAAGAATTGACACGGGAACGGGAAATCTGAAATCAAACCTGCTGTTTCTGTAAACAAGCACAAATACCGGTGCAAGTACGAGCCCCATAGTGATATATATCGGGTTTATTGTTTTAAAAGTATAAATAAACGCTTCCTTCAGCGATATAAATATAGCCGGCACAAATCCGTTCCCTCCGGGTTCCTCCCCCAATCGTATGACATTGCCGGGAGAGAGCATATTTATCAAAAAAGCCAGCGTGAAAAAAGCAAAATTAATGCTGATAGTAAGCCTGTAGGCATTTCGTCTCATAAAACTGTAGGCAATAAATAATGCATTAAAAAGAAGAGCCATTGTGCAGCCGATATAACTGCCTCCTCCCATAATAATCTCAAGAAGCAGCACCACCGCCGTCAGAGCAGGATTCATTTTTTTCTTTTGAGCTACAGAAAGTCTCATTTGCTTTGCCAAAAGAGCCAGAAGCAGAAGCTCTCCCCCGAAAAAAATCGTGTAGGTTCCCCCTCCGACAAGCCAATAGAATGCCTCCTGCGCATAGGGTATGCACATAAAAAGAAGAGAAAGCATACAAACCGAAATAAAATCCGAAGCCGCCCTGTCTCCGCCCAGTTCATTGCATATGAGCTCTCTTGTCAATACAAATACCGGTATTATCAGCGAAAGAAAAATTGCTATATTACACATATAATACATATCATCGCCAAAAACTCCCAAAAGTCCGGCGCAGATAAACTCTGCGGAAAATTTCCCCTCCCAATTCATATACAATTGCTTCACATGCCGCATCTGTCCTCCTATAAGAGCTATGACGGAATGCGTGCTGTGCCACGCCTCAGAAGCGTATCTGCCATACTGAAAATCATCTGTGGACATACAGTTATAGAAGGAAATGTGAACCATCGGTATGAGGATAGCTATGAGAGCAATAATCGCTGCTATTCTCATAATACCTAATATCCTATTTTCATCCTCCATAATGTATTTAACCTTTTCCATGCAGCTATTCTCCGAAATCATTTTGCAATAATTTGCTGTATATCTCCCTTTTGGAAACACCCCTGTCTGCTGCCGCCTGCTTCATGGCTTCCTTTCTCGTAAATCCGAGAGCCTCATAATATTCCAAATGCTCTTCCACGCTCATATCCAGCCATTCCGCTTTTCTTTCAAGCGCTGCTTCATCCGCATTCCTTCCCTCTATAACAAGAACATATTCCCCTCTGGGTTCGTTTTCATCATAATATTTCAGCGCTTCATAAAGAGTCGTGCGTCTTATGTCCTCAAATTTTTTTGTAAGCTCCCTGCATATGGCAATTTTTCTGTCTCCGAGGCACTCCGACAGTTCCTTCAGCGTCCCCTTGAGATGATGTGGCGCCTCATAAATTATAATCGTGCGGGGCTCGCTTTTTAATCCTGATAATATCTGCCTTCTCTCCTTTTTTTCAGAGGGCAGAAACCCTTCAAAGACGAAGCGTCTGGCTGAAAGACCCGACAGCGAAAGCGCAGTCACGCAGGCGCAGGCTCCCGGAAGGGACGTTACTCTGATACCTGCCTCTGCGCACATCGATACCAATACTTCTCCGGGGTCGGAAATCGCCGGCATTCCCGCATCGGTTATGAGCGCAACATCTGTGCCCTCTGAAAGCTTCCCCACCAGCTCCCTCGCCTTTTCGACCTTATTATACTCATGATAGCTTGTAAGAGGCGTATGTATGTCAAAATGGGTAATGAGCTTCATACTGTTTCTCGTATCCTCGCAGGCTATCAGATCCACAGCTTTGAGTGTCTCAATTACCCTCGGTGTCATATCCGAAAGATTACCTATGGGAGTTGCGCAAAGGTATAGGGTACCTCTTTCAAAATCCATAATCCCTCTTTATCTCCTCCGTATACTCTCCGGAGGGTTCCATAAGTATGAGAGGCGCTTCCACCCTTAAGCCGCTCTTTCCGCCGCGCACACTCTCTATCAGAACCATATTAGGTTCCTTATCCTGTTTGGGATAAACAAGTCTCATACGCTTCGGCTCAAGCTTCTTATCCTTGAGTCCGCAGATTATCTCTGCAAGTCTCGCCGGTCTGTGCACCATATAGAAATGTCCTCCGGGCTTTAGAAGCTTTGCCGCAGCAGTAAGCACATCCTCTAATGTGCAGCATATCTCATGCCTTGCGACTGCCTTCGGCTCCTTTGGATTCTTTATTCCATGGGTATCCGCCATATAGGGCGGATTGCAGGTTATCACATCAAAGGATGAAAGCTTGAAAAGCCCAGCCGCCTCCCTGATGTCTCCGCAGATTATCTCTATTTTATCCGAAAGAGAATTGAGCTCCACGGAGCGTCTCGCCATATCGGCGCTTTCCTCCTGTATTTCAAGCCCGGTATAGGCCGAACCGCCATATTTTGCTTCCATAAGTATCGGGATTATTCCCGTTCCCGTACCCATGTCAAGCACAATATCTTCCTCGCTGCACCTTGCAAAGCCAGTGAGCAGCACAGCATCCATTCCGAAGCAAAACCTGTCAGGGTTCTGGATTATCCTGTATCCGTTCCTCTGCAGGTCATCTATGCGTTCTTTTTTTTCATTCATCATCCAGCTTTGAATGTCCCTCGTGCTTTTCATCCGCCTCGAGCTTGCGAAGCTCCTTCATCTCCTCGCCGGATACGTCCATCTTGTCCCTTCTGCCGTGACGCTTTTTGAATTTAAGCTCCTCCACCGGAAATTCCACAAGCTCCTTCTCATCGCCCCTCTCGATGAGAACCTTGACCCTCTGGCGCAGAACATTCACGCTCTGAACATCTCCCCGCTCTCCGTCTGCGGTAGTGACATGGTCGCCCACATTGGGGAGCCTTCTGTTGAGCTCCTCATAGGTCTCCTCCTCATTCTTCAGGCAGCACATAAGCCTGCCGCACACTCCCGATATCTTTGTGGGATTAAGTGAAAGATTCTGTTCCTTTGCCATCTTTATTGATACGGGTACAAAATCCGGAAGATAGCTGTAGCAGCACAAGGGACGCCCGCATATGCCCAGACCTCCCCGTATCTTCGTCTCGTCTCTTACGCCAATCTGTCTCAGCTCAATTCTTGTACGGAAAACTCCCGCAAGATCCTTTACGAGTTCCCTGAAATCCACTCTTCCGTCTGCGGTAAAATAGAATAATACTTTATTATTGTCAAAGGTATACTCCGCATCGATAAGCTTCATCTCAAGACCATGCTTCTCGATGAGGGAAAGACATTTCTTATATGCCTCTTTTTCCTTGTCCTTGTTTTTTACGGATTTTTCGTCATCCTCGGGGGTCGCAATGCGAATTACGGATTTAAGCGGCGATACCACGGAAGAATCCTCTACCTCCTTGTTGCCGGAAACGACAGTACCGTATTCCACGCCTCTTGCAGTTTCAACAATCACATGATCCCCTCGCTTTATCGAAAGCTCTCCGGGGTCAAAAAAATAAATCTTCCCTGCGGTACGAAACCGCACACCTATAACAGTCTTCATAATCTATCTACCTCACAGTTCACTTTATATTAAGCTTCAGCCCCGTTCCTTTATCGTCATAAGGAGAAGCTCCATTACCAATTCAAGATTAACATTCGCCTCAATGCGCCGTTTTGCGCTCTCCAACGCCCTTATAATCTCCTCTATACCCTCATAGGTGCTCCTGTCCGCCACACGTCTCAATGCGGTTACCTCATTCCTGAATATGAGACTGTTTGCATCTGCGGTAGCCTTGTATATGAGCGCATCCCTGTACCATATTGCAATTATATCAAGATAATCCGCAATTTCAACCTTATACTGCGCAATGCCCTTAACTGCAGCAACAATCTCATAAAGCTCCATGTCCCGGATATTTTTTACAAGTCCAAGGGCATCATTCTGTATCGCTTCAAAATCCTCGCTCTGGGCAAGATGCTTTGCACGTCCCACATTTCCTCTGGCAAATGCAACGCAAATATCCGCTCTGTAGTCTGGTATCTGAATGGTACGCATCAGATAATTCTTTATCTTTTCATCCGCCACAGGCTTCATATCGAGCTTTATGCAGCGGCTTAATATAGTCGGGAGAAATGCATTCACATTGGATGTCAGAAGTATAATGGTGGCATATTCCGGCGGCTCCTCCAGAGTTTTGAGCAATGCATTCTGCGCCTGGGTGTTCATCTTTTCCGCTTCGTTCAGTATATATATCTTTCTTTCTGAGCTGTAGGGACGTATTATCACGTCATTGTTTATCTGGGTTCTGATGTCATCAATACCGACGGTGTTAGGCTTGTCATGGAGTACGTATTTGATGTCGGGGTGGTTATCCGTCATTGCCTGCCTGCAGGAATGGCATTCGCCGCAGGGCTCCGTTCCGTGCTTTTCGCATTGAAGCGCAGCCGCAAAAACCCTTGCGATAAACTCCTTGCCGGAATGCTTCTCGCCGCTTAATATGTATGCGTGTGAAATTTTCTCTGTCCGTATTGCAGTCTGCAGGTGCTCCTTTATCTGCTCCTGCCCTACGATGTCCGTGAATTTGTACATAGCTTTTTATGTAAATATATCCAACAACAGTCCTCGTATCTCTCCGATTTTCTCCAGTATCGCTATATTGTCCTTCTGCTCCTTCATGAGCTCCTGCGCCAGAGAATCAAGATGTTCGTCAACAAGCCTTATAATTCCGTAGACTCTGTGCCGGCCTCTTCTGTCGAGGAAGTTCTCTCTCGAAAACTCATGAGAATTTGCCACCACCTCGTTTAAGAAGCTCTTTATAAGCCCTCTGTAATGGCGCATATCTTTTACATCCTTGCGCTTGGCAATCTTCTCTCCCTCATGGGTAATCTCCTCCATCATGCCTGTGAGCTTCTCGATAAGCTCCTCGTTTTTGATATTGCCCGTGAGCATGAATTTGAAGGTTCCGTCCCCTGTCTGCACCTGCTTCGATGCTTCCACCGGAACCGGTGCCTGCACAGCGTTCACCTTTATATCCATTCCTTAATATACTCCGTTATCTCCGAAAGACAGTCCTCCAGCACATCGTTTGTGAAGCGCCTTTTTATTCCGGCAGCCTCAATATTTATATCGGAAAAATCCTCGTTGTCCGCAAGATACCTACGACACATTTCTTCGTATTTCGGGTGTTCCTGCTTCATCTCCCGGGATAGGGCTCTCTTTAATCTCTCGCCGTCATCCGCCTCCACATAGACCGGCAGAAGCATATTCTCTCCGAAATATTTTTTTAATGACATATAGGATTCAAGCGTCCCTATCATCAAATAACTCTCTCCCGAATCCGGTACAACACTTCCATCATCGACGGTAAAATATCGCCAGAGCCCGTGGCAGGTATTGTATTTGCGCTCCTCCGCAATTTTTCCCGATGCCTTAAGCCTTCTGTATTCCTCCTCGTCTACAAAATGGTACTCCACCCCTTCCCTCTCCTTAATACGGATAGGTCTCGTAGTATAGGTTACCACATTCTTCAGATTCAGTTGGTCTATACGGAGAAGAAGCTTGAAGAGAGTATCCTTTCCCGTGGAGCTCTTCCCCATAAGGTAAACTATTTTGCCCATACAAGATTATTTTATCACAAATCCCTGCTAATTTCTATCCCCTGCACATTTAAGCCCTTCCTTACGCTGTCCGCAATCAGCCCGATGCGTTCTTCATCATATATCTCCCCCGGTACGACAATAGGCGTCCCCGGAGGATACATACTCACAAATTCAGCCGATATGCGTCCTGCTGCCATTCCTATATCCAATATCTCACACTCTGCATCCCATGCCGCCCTGATGCCCTTTTGTTTTCCCTTTTCTGAATTTACATATTCATCCTTTAACACGTATACTTTTATTTCCGCCCCTTCATCCCGCCCGTCTGAGCGTTCAGCTTTGCTTTTTTCCGCATACTTATCATAATTGACGTCGATCTCCCCCAGCGCTCCATACATTCTGTCATATGCCTCGTCCTCGTCCATCACGGTAAACATCGAAAGACAATACTCCTTCCCCGCCATCTCCGGCTGAAGCATAAATTCCGACCGAAGGATATCATATATTTTTTTCCCCGACAACACTCCGTTTTTATCCCTTATTATACACTTCCCTATATCGCATTTTTTCCCGTCAGCGCCCTCCAAAAAACCTCCGGCATATATGTTCTTAAGCCCCTTTACCCTGCTCAAAAAACCCTTATACCTGTCTGCAAATTCATCAAAATGATTCGGCCGTCTTACACTTTCACCTTCCAGAAAGGCTGTACATTCATCTATTGACGCCATGAGGATATACGACGGCGAGCTGCTTTGATAGATTCTCAAAAACCGCCCAAGCCTTCTTCTGTCAACACGCTCCCCCTTTAAATGTACGACCGCCGTCTGGGTAAGTGACGGCAGCGTCTTGTGCAGACTCATTATGCAAATATCCGCTCCAAGCTTTAGCGGATTTTCCGCAAAGCCTTCAGAAAAACCAAGATGCGCTCCGTGTGCCGCATCAACGATAAGCGGAACATAGTGCATATGACAGACTTTAGCTATAGACATCACATCCTGCACAACTCCCTCATAGGTGGGAGAGGTTATAAATACACAGCCCACCCGCCTGCCCATAGCTTCCTCATTAAGGAGTGACTTTTCCACATCCTCGGAATTTATCAAAAATGATTCGCTTTCTTGCAGATATGTGACCGGAGTATCACATATATACGCAGCATTATATGCGGATTTATGAGAATTTCTCCCCATAATTAATGCGCTTCCGCATTTTCCTTCTGCCCCGGACATGCATACAGATATTGCAGACAACACTCCGGCTGTAGATCCGTTTATAAGCATATGGGATTCATCAGCAGAATATACCCTTGCAAGTCTATTCTCCACATCGCATAGAACCCCTGACGGCGCATGAAGATTGTCAAATCCGTCTATCTCTGTAATATCCAACGCCGCTATATTCTGGGGAAAATCAAAAAAATCCCGGCGCTTATGCCCGGGCATATGGTAGGGATAAAAATCCTCCCCGGTATACTCGGTAAGCTTGGCTTTAAGACCTTTCGACATCTGCAATCTCTCTTTTCCCGTGACCCTTTCTGAGCTTTAAGGTTTCCAATGTAGAGCAGTATTTGTCCGCTGCCGTCACTATCCAGGCTTCCTTGCAGGCAGGCGGTATCACTGTGAGGGGCCACATATGCTTCTTTATGATATCTCTCTCCCTGTCTGTAAGCATATATTCACGGTCAGCATTCCTAAGTGACCTTCCGGGATGGAAAAACCCGTGGAGTCTGTGGCTTCCGTCATCAATATTATGCCAGTCATACAAAAAATAATCGTGTAAAAGTGCTCCCCTTATGAGTTCCTTTTCATTGCATTTTATATGAAGCGCTCTGGAAAGCAGCAGACTGTAGCTCGCAACACTCATAACATGCTCGTTGACTGTAACATTTCCATGCTGGATATGCGCCTTCGTGGAGTTGAAATTAGGCGATGAAAGTATGTCCGGTGCCGCCTCCTTAATGCTCCTTACCGCACTGCGATAGCGTTCAAAACGCCTGATTCGCCTTTTCTTTTTTTCTCTTATAATGCTTCCCAGCACACGGTTGTCCATATTATTTATCCTTTTCAGTCATCAGCGCTATTCTCAATTCCGACAGTCTCCTCTCCTCCGTAGTTCGGCGTGATGACCTCCTCCCCGGTATCATCCGGCGACGGAACAGGGATACCTCCATAATAATAACATACCACAGGAAAATTATTTTTCATATACTCATAGATTGTGGCTGCGGCAGGCAACGGGAGATTTATACAGCCGTGGGAGCCGGAAACCATATATATGTTTCCTCCGAATGCATCTCTCCATGTGGCGTCATGCATACCGTAATTTCCAAAGAACGGCATCCAGAAGCTCACAGGAGTCGCATAGTCCCTGCCTCTTAATATTGCATCCGTTGTCTTATATGTAATGCCGAAAATTCCCTCCGGCGTTGCATTTTTTGTGGCTATATTTCCTGATACAAAATCCGTGTCGAATATTATTTCTCCGTTCATATGCAGGTAAAGATGTTGCCCCGTAAGATCCGCCTCAACGTAGGAATCTCCCACATCATCCTGTCCGGACGCATATCCCCTGTATTCATATACAGCTTCAATCCGCTCCGTTCCGTCTTCTATGGCTTCCTTTACAGCCGATACGGTCTTTTCCCTGTCCGTCCTCCATCCGTAGCTTTTTCGCTGCAATGTAAGCTCCACTCCCGTCACGGTCACAAATTTCTTCGGCTGTCCGAAGGTATCTGTTTCCTTAGCAACGCCTTCCACATATTCCAATATAGCTTCATCGGAAAGCTCGAAGTCCGGTATGCCGTCTCCGGCTTCGTTATTCACGATAAATTTTCGGATATCGTCCGCCGCAAGCTCTCTTTCTATACCATTAAAGTCAAGCTTTAAACCTTTACTGATCCATCTGTTTATCTTGCTGCATTCTTCGATAAGTCTTTCATTATCAGAAAATATTACAGGTTCGATATAACAGTCTGATACTTCAAGATTCAAGGGTTCTGACCTCAAAGACTTTAACGCCCCGTATACCGCATCGTACACCTTATCCCTGTCTAACTCCAGACCTTTCTTCTCCGGAATAATCAAATATGCCCCCGAGGTTCTGTCGTATTCCGATATATAAGCATTTTCCGACTTTCTCTCGTGCCCCTCCTTTATCACGGGAAGATTGTCTATCAGCGCTCCCAGCTTTGCCTCACTTATGTCTGCGCTCTCTATTGTATGATTGTTGTAAGCCGGAGTTAAAAATGCTTTAAACCACAAAAGCTTATTCTGCGACAAAAGAATCTCCAAAAGCTCAGTGTCAACATCCGCAAAGGTCATATCTATATCATCCGAGTTTATTGTTCCTGCGGCAATAAGGGTGCCGTCCTCATCCTTTCCAACAAGCTCAAGAGAATAGTCCTTAACTCTCCGCAGGATAAGTTCCCTTGCGTAATCCACGCTCTTATACGAAAGCTCAAGTCCATCCGCATAAATTCCCGGAAGAAAATGAGTGTCAAAATACACATACCCGACACCGTAGATTACCGCAAGAATGGCAATGATTGTGACTATTAGCGCAATAAATACCGGTATGCCCCCGCCTCTTTTCTTCTTTATGCGTTTTCCTTTTCCCGGCTTTTCCTCCGAGACAGCGGAAATCTCCTGCGCATCCAGATCGATTATCTCATCATAAATATTGACATCATCCATTTGTCTTCCTCATGGCAAACACCGGAACCATAAACATAAGCACGCTCTCAACGCTTCCGCTTCCCCAGGAATACTCAAAAACACCAAATATAAGCGGTATAAGCATAAACATAAGCTCCAACAAAGCGGTAATATTTCCGCCTCTTGCACGATTGAACAATATAATGCCGCACCATGCAAAAAACACAATAAACATTATTGCCATTGGCACGCCAAAGTCCGTGGCGTATTGGAGATAGATGTCATGGGCGTGACCCACCCATGAATAAATCGTAGTCTGCAAGCCCTGCTCTGATTGCGGATGCCCTAAGAGATTAAGATTTTTGATGTAATGAGCGTATATTGTCTTTCTAAGGAGAAAAGCATTCGCCTCCTCATATAGATGCAATACCGCTCCCCTTTCCGCCATTAGCTGCTCTTCCTCCTGTGGAGTTAGTTCTTGCAGCCAGAGATAGTCCTCCTCTGACATATTTTCCCCGCCATCCATAAGGAGTTCATCGGTAATCCCCAGCTTCAATGCCATATTATTGAATGGGACAAGCACCCTCGCAACCGTAGAATTCATAAGATAATCGAAGCTTACATATTTATCCGAATTCCATGGGTCAAAGGAATGAACTTTGCCCTCGTTCCATTCTCCCCAAAACCATATGGGATGATGAAATACAGGCGGCATATAGCGAATTGCCAAAAAACAGAGAGGCATGCATACGGCAAAGGATAATGCCGTCAAAATAATATTTTTTACAATTGAACTACGCTTTATACATAGCTTGTAAAAGAATAAAAATAAAAGCAGCAATACACAGGTGGTTATGGCACCAGATCTGGAGATTGAAAAAAACTGAAACGACAATACAATCCCGAGCATAGCCCATGCAATCAGTTTTTTCCAAAGCTTAGCGCTTTCTCCCTCATCTTTATAAAAAGCTAAAACCCTGTATATCACTGCCGCCGTGACAACGCATATATACTCCGCATAGAGATTGGGATTATTGTATATCCCAGTATATCTGGCCCCCTGATCTGCATTGTATGGACGGAACATACACGAAAAAATCCCGAACAGGATAAAACTTAAAATAATTCCATCCGCTGCACCTTCAAATATTTGTTCTTCTTCAGCTTCAGAAAAGTCGGTAAGCAGCATACACCCAAACATAAATAAATATACCAAAGGCCAGATATAATCACTTCTGGAGAAATTCATCCAAATAAACATTAAGAGCCACAATGCAAACAGCCTTTTATTCAAAACCGGCTTTACTCTATCTATGCCTATACGCCTTATAAGAAAAATAAGCACAAAGCCATGGAGATAAATATTCGCCGAAAGTATGAAGCGGTCATTCGGGAAATAGAACCATTCCCTCAACATAAAAAAAGCAGCAATTCCGATAAAAATTCCCACTATTCCCCAGATACCCAATGCCGTTTTAGATCTTTTGATGTCATTGGGCACATAATGTGAAAGAATTATAACAGCTGTCACAAGCCCTATCGAGTCCCTAAAGCTTTCTATGACACCATCAAGCCCGCTACCGGTCTTTATCCTTTGATCTATTATGCAAAGCATACAAAAGCAAAGTATATATATTATTTTTTTTACATTTCTCATTTTCATAATCTATATACTTTTTTGCCCTTGATCACATTTCTCGTATCAAATACTACTTTTCCCGAAAGCATATCGGTATTTACAAGAATTTCTCTGTGTCCCACCATAATCACAACCATATCAACCTCATGCAGGAACTCCGCAAGATTATGATACTGGTGCTTTGCGACTTTCCCTTCTATATAAGGATCATAACATTTTATCTCGTCCGCAAGATGCCTCCTCTGCGACTCCAAAAGCTGCAGGCTCGGAGATTCTCTCATATCATCCACATTTTCTTTGTATGTGAGTCCGTAGAGCCCCACCCTGCCTATATCTGATATTCCCTCGGTCTTCATTATCTCATATATACGATTCAATACAAAATCCGGCATACTGTCATTTGTCTTCATAGACTCGTCAATGACCTTTGCAAGAGAAGGGTAATCTCCCACAAGAAACCAAGGATCTACCGAAATGCAGTGTCCTCCTACTCCGGGGCCGGGATTTAGTATGTTTACCCTGGGGTGCATATTGCATATCCTGATTATCTCGTACACATCCATCCCGTCATGTCTGCATATCTTTGCTAATTCGTTTGCAAAAGCTATATTAACAGCTCTGTATGTATTCTCAACAACCTTCGTCATCTCCGCCGTGCGGATATCCGTCAGCACAATCTCCCCCTCGCAAAATGACGAGTAAAGTTTCTTTATTCTTTCTCCGATTTCTGCGTTATCCGCACCTATCGTGCGATTGTTGTGAAGAAGCTCATACACCATATTACCGGGAATTATTCTCTCCGGTGCATGTACAAGATGGATATTTTCCCCATCAATAAAGCCTTTTTCCTTAAGAATCGGGCGTATGGACTTATCTATTGTTCCCGGAGAGATAGTTGACTCTATAACTATTACGGTATTTTTCCCGGCTACTTTAAGCACATCCTCTACTGCGCTTATGACATACTTTGGATCTACCTTTTTGGAAAATTTATCATAAGGGGTGGGCACGGAAATAATATAGGTATCCGCTTTCTGATACTTATCAGTAAATACTATGCCTGACTTTACTGCCTGTTCAAACAATTCAAAAAGCCCATCCTCCTTGAAGGTAATCTCCCCTCTTTTAAGTGTGGCGACAAGCTCCCTGTTATAATCCGTACCTATTACACTTACCCCGTGTGATGCTAACATAAGTGCCGTAGGCAGACCTATATAACCTAGTCCAATTACGTTTACCATGGATTTATTCTCCTATTTCCGGACAATATGCGTAGAATGAAGAACTGCCTTTCCATCCTTAATCTCATATATTTCATCACAATTTCTGACAGTTGTCAATCTATGCGCCACAATAATAATCGTCTTTTTCCCAAACAAATCTTCTATTGCTTTCATAACCGATTCCTCTGTTTCATAATCCAATGCGCTCGTGGCTTCATCAAAAACAATAATCTTGGGGTCATTATACAATGCTCTCGCTATAGCTATTCTTTGTTTCTGACCTCCGGAGAATCGAGCGCCTCTTTCACTCGCCATCGTCTCAAGTCCCTCGGGAAGTCCTCTCACAAACTCTGCAATATTGGCTATTTCAAGGCATTCCCACACTCTTGGCTCATCTATTTCATCCGGTTCCAGACCAAAGGCAACATTTGCCTTTATAGTATCATTCAGAAGATATACCGATTGCGGTACATATCCCACGCAACTGTAGTATGCCTGAAAATCCTCATATATACTTTGTCCGCCATAAGTTATTTCGCCCGCATCAATATGCAATACTCCTAAAATTATATCCATTAATGTAGATTTTCCAGCGCCCGAACCGCCTATAATCCCGACAGACTCACCCGACTTGATATTAATAGAAACGTCTTTCAGCACATACTCTGCGTCCGCTGAATATCTAAATGAAACCCCTTTCAAAACAAGTTTCCCATTGCCCTCAAATTTTCCCCTGTTGCTTTTCCTAAAATGCAGATCTTCTCCTGCTTCATTCAGCTTTTCGTATACTTCATTTAAAATAGGCAGCCTGAATAGTATTGTATTGAAAAAACCAGAAATTCTTCCCATAGACGGCATCAATCTGAACCCTGCCATGGCAAAGGAACCTAGATAGGGGATATATGCCGCAGGGTCGTCCATTCCAGATACCTTAAGACCGACGGCGCCTATTACACCAATAACACATACTCCTTCCAGAATATAAACGGGGATATCATCTGCAATCAAACCCTTTGCTGCGATTTTCTGTTCTTCCCTGTATGCACTTTCGAATTTTTTGACAAAAAAGTTCTGGTTCCCGGAAAGAATTATTTCCTTCATGCCGCCAAAGATTTCGACAGAAGCATTATAAGAATTTTCTCGTGTCTTTCTTATACGTTCGCCCAACCGCTTCATACTCTTCCTGAACAACCCAAAAATAATAATGAAGCAAACAATCCCCATGAACATTATACTCACGGCGATTCTCATATCCAAGTAAAGCAAATAAGTAAATATAAGCGCCACCGTAAAAAATTCCGCAATAAGTCTTAATCCATAGAGCAGGATAATATAAATTCCCTCTGCATCATTTCGGGTATTCTGAATCAGTTCTCCCGTATTTGCCCTCATAATTTTGATATAATCCTTGCCCATATAGGATTTGAGAAGCCTGACTGAAACATTTCCAAGAACTGTGCAGGAATAATTAGATCTTGTATACAATAAAAAGGATAAAAACAAATTCTTTACCACAAATACCGCAACTACCAAAATGCACGCACAAGGGAGAAGATACTGCTTTTCTATTTTAAAATACATAACAAAATCATATTTGAGCAATTCCTCCGGACTTACCATTGCCTCAACAAGCGGAATGACGGATGAAACACCTAATGTCTCAAAGCCTGCTCCAATAAGTGTAAGAAACAGTACCCACAATCCCCTTTTCTTTTGCTCAGGTGTGAGTATACTCATCATCTTCTTCCAGATGTCATTTACTTTATCAAAATTTTTGATTACTACTGTGTCAGGCTTCATCTTTGGTGTTCCAGAGTTCGAATTGTTTATACTCCTCATTCATACTTTCTTACCCACTCTTTTCTTTACCGAATCAATATCCTTAACATAAAAGAAATTATCTCCTTTTCTCTCGAAGCTTTCCTCATCTGAGGATATTAGCCTGTTATTTATATAGTCATATTTACACCTTTTATATCCGTATTTAAATATTTCCGCTTCAATTTCTTCAATATTATATATTACCTCAACAATCAGCACCTTCAACCGATTATCAGATAGCAGCCTCTCCGCCCCGCATAAGGCCAACGCTTCCACGCCTTCAACATCAAGCTTCAATACATCGCCAGTGGTTATAAAGTCATCCAATCTTCTACATTCCACTTCAATAATATTTTCTCCGGATTCGTCTTGATCTTCTACGATATGATTCGACATATCAAGATTATTCGTAAACCTTACCCTTCCTGTCACATCTCCTACCGCACAGTTGAATGCAGTAATATAATCATTCAATAAATTTATGTCTATATTATTTTTAAGCTCTGCGTAGGTTTTAGGCTCAGGCTCAACGGCTATCGCTTTGCATCCTGTCTTTTTAACAGCATATAATGAATATGAGCCTATATTCGCTCCTATATCCAAAAGCACCATATTTTCATCCATATAGCGCTCCAGAAAGGTCAACTCACTTCTATCGTATTTGCCGTAATAATAACACTCTGTCGTTCCCGGCCAATGTCTTATGGCTCTTATTTTAAGCCCCTCCAGCCATTCAAATTCATACTCCGTCTTAAACAAAAATCTGATTTGAAGACTGATAAACCTGAACAACACGCTTATATGCCGTCCTCTTGCCATTTCATCAGTCATAAGATCATACAATGTTCTAAAAATTTTTTTCATAATAATCTCTCATAGTCATAAAGCTGTAAAGCGAATCCGCTGACTTTACAAACCTTATAAATCTTCTCATATTCTCCACAGTATCATCCGTCGCCATCTTGGGATGACATATTATAGCTACGGTATGCTCCTTTCTGTCGCATCGATATGTCTTGTAAAGCTCTCTGATATCCCTTTCAAGCACACGATATCCTCTGGTGTCAAGCGACAATATACCTGTACCCGCAGCCTTTCTTATTATACCATATATGCTTTCCCTTAATCCCTCTCCAAAGCCATTATTACCAATTGATATAACAGTCCTCGGTGCACCATTTACATGGAGCTTGGAAGCAGGAATCCCTGCGAATTTGAAAGGATTATTTTTCGCATAGCCTATAGCTATTTCCTGCATTACCCTCTCTCCCGCCTTATTTTCTGCCACACTTTCTATCTTATCTCCTGCCCTATAGTACCAATCAAGTTCGTAGGCGTATTGGGAGAAGTCATATATCTGCTCTCCCTCGCTGGCTTTCTGTCCTATGGCAACCGACGAGTCAATGCGTATCCCGTTTTCATACAACGCCGTCATAAGTTCTTCCTCCGGCTTTACGCAAAATCCGCCTGCCCTGTACGCTATGCACTTATAATCGCTGTTAATCGGTCGGATGATATTGTTCAGGTACTCTATCCCACTCCTTATGATATTATATCCCGAATCCGCTTTATCCGGCTCAAACCCATAGCTCTGGATACAATATCCCGAGTATGACATATCCCAATGTCCGTTTTCATATACGCAGTTCTTCCAACTCGGATGTATATGAAGCTGCACATCATGACCGTCCCTCGCCGCTTTTTGAAGCTGGGAGGAGAATCTCTCACAATAATCCTTCAGTCCATAATCATTGTGACGCATCACCGAGCAGACATCCGCAAAAAATGTGGTCTTAACCCCTTCCTGCCTTAGCATCTCCAAAATTTTATCCGTAGGTTCAAACAGGAGCTCATAGTCTCCGGTCTCAATTCTATCCAGCCATAATTCGTAATCAAAGGTTATGCACAAATTCAGCATCTATTTTCTTTTACGCTTTCTATAATGCTAAGATATCTGTCGCATATCTCATCATAATTATAATTTTCTTCAATATATTTTACAGAGGATTGCACCATATTGTCAAATTCTTCTTCATTCATTCCCGCAAGGCGGTAAATTCCCTCTCTAAGTGCAAAAGCATTGTCATTTTCAAAAATAAATCCGTTGTTATGTTCCGTGCGAAGCCTATTTAGCTCGTTATCCTCCAATAATACCGGAAGCCCGCACGCCTGCACATCATAAAAGCTCAGGCTGCATTGCTTCGGAAATACAGCAATATCTGCCATCTGATAAAATCCCGCCAGATTTACATATACCTGCGTCGGAATACGGACAATTCTATTTTTACTTTTGCTGAACAATTCTTCCACCCCTGCTCCATATTCCCCCACAGTATTCCCTACAATTACCGCTGTTATCTCCCTTCCTCCGGTTTTCGCTTTATCAAACCCTTCAATGAGCGCTTCCGCCAATAGCCTGCCTCCCTTATATGCATCCAGCTTTCCGGCGTAAACTACTACAAAGCCATCCTGCGAAATGTTATATTTTTCCCTCATTGAGCGTTTTACCTCGCTGTCCGGATGAAACAGCATAAGGTCGCTCCCCAGTGGTATATAAGGACTTAAGCTTTCATCAACTCCAAGAAGCCGTATGCAATAGTCATCATCCTGTGTGCGGATTACCGGTATCCTGCACTTATTGATTTTTCTTGCAACCGTATGCCTGTACACAAATCTAAAAGCTTTTCTAAAGGGGTTGTTTGATGCCATCTCGAGCATATGGCTGTCGCTTACTATCGGAATATTATGTTTGGTGCAATAATAAATTAGCTTGATTGACGTAAGTGTATCATTACCGTGGGCGAATACAATATCTGGAGCTATTTCCTCAATTTTTTGGTATAATTCTTTTCCGAATACAACCCGTCCGCTGACAAAGCCCTTTATCGGCAACCTATGTATCCTTACCTGATATTTCGCTTGAAAGTCATTATCCTTTTGTTCTAAATCATCAATTTCAAAAAAGGATACAAGATACTCCGGCAATCCCTGCGGATACGCTGAAAGGATGTGTATCTCATGTCCTCTTGCCGCCTCATATTTTGTCAAAATATTTATTTGATATCCCGCATCGGGATGAACGTAATCTTCAATATGCAGTATCTTCATTGTATCTCCATTTACAAATGGTACACTTTTATGTAACTATATCTATTTCTTTACTCCCCTGTCAATATCTTTGAAGGAATTTAATCCATATTTTCCCCATACACATATATCAATTCCCCACTATCATTATATACATAACGCTCTGCGAATTCATCTTTAGCTATTTGTTCAGCATACTCCACATCAAATAGATTTAGGTATGGGCACTTATATACTTGGATATTATTATATTTTCCTTCTGCTACTATTGAGCCAATATTCTTGTACGCAATTAATAAACAAAACAACAACACCGGCACACTCATAAATCCCCTCTTTTTAGTAATCCATGCTACAACCAGCACGATGTCCACATATCTAACCACATCATATACTCTGGACGCAATAATCGGAAAACTCAAAAGGGCAAAATATAATGTGAGTCCCATAAGAAAAAATTTATATACATCCTCATTTGCGTTCCCTCCCATATCACAAAAGGCTGCATACATCGTAATTCCAAGTATTATACGTAGCCATATAGCCATAATGCTAGGACTCGTACCCTCATTAATATAAAATAGTACAGCATTCGGAAGAATTCCCAGCTCCCCTATTTTCCCCAAAATATCAAAAACACATACTATATAGCCCAGAACTATTCCTGCGACACACAGTTTTTCAAGAAGTTTTCGGTTAATATATAATGCCGGTATGCAAAACAATATAACTAATGAAACCGAATGTATTAAACTTAATAATAGAACGGCAATGGCAAATGCAATATATTTTTTCTCTCTTATCCAGCCCAATAATACTCCTAAGAATATAGAAATAATCAACCCCTCTCTAATACTGCTAAAAAGATATGTCAATATAACAACGGGATATAAGCACAGAAGTGCCAAGAGCCTCGCTTCTCTACAATATATATTAATAAATCGTAAAAGGAATAGCATTGATATAAGTGCGATAATTGCGCTAAATGCCTCGTATGGAACCCTTAGCTCCCTCATTAACCATAGCAAGAAGAGCCATAATCTTTCCCCATGGTTTTCAGCATCATATTCTCCAAGCAAAGCTTCCTGGGGCGTCTTCCAGATCATAGTACGAAAATAATTAAAACGGTAGCCATAATAATCGCTTCCCTGCCCATATCTAAATATAAGCATTAGGGTAATAATAGCAAATATGACGCAGAATGAACATTTCTCAAATCGTTCTATACCCCCCCCATAAATTCTACTTTGAACTACAAAATAGCAGCATGCCAGTATGATTGGCACTATCAGATAAGGACTTATCATATCTATTCTCCTCGTATACGCTTTAACATTTCCAATTCCACCGCACATCCATAAGTAATATTAATCCAACGTATGGTCACAAATTATCCAGCTAATCCCCATTGAACATAAGCAAGTTTAACCGTTAGCTTTATCTATCCCCTCATATATACCATACATCTTCCTATAATACACTTCGGGTGTGTATCTTGAAAGCGCATATTCCCTACATCCCTTTGCAACCTCTCTATCCTTCTTTTGGCTCTTTCTTATCAATTCGCAGAGCGCCTCCACATCCTTATTCTCAACAAATTGTCCCATCGGCTCATCAGCAATATAAGGCACCCCCGTATTCTTAAATCCTATTACCGGCGTTCCACACGCCAACGCATCAAGGCAGGAATTCGGCATGGTATCCGCAAGCGAAGGACATACATGCAAATCCGCTATGCTGTAATACTCCGCCAGCATATCCTGATTATATATATATCCTTTAACGATACAATTCCCCGGGGTTTTAACATTTTTTACATCCATCCCCACATACACAAATATGTAATTCTTGTTATCCTCAAACCTTTCGGCGATATTTATAAATATATTACCACCTTTACGATTGCTTGAATATGGTGCGACGCCTATTATAATTTTTTTATCCGTGTCAAGCAATTCTTTTTCGATAAGCGAATATTTGTCTCTGGGATAAAATGTTTTTTCCGTTTCCACGTATTCATCCACAACGCGTATTTGAGACTGTTTGACAAGTCCCGACTGTACCGCCCTCTCAGTTACCCACTGAGGGCCTGCAAAGACCATATTGTTTCTTGCATAGAGTTCTTTCTTTGATTCATAATAGTTCTTATTCCATGTAAACGTCCATGTAATCGGATAATGGTTCTTATCTTTGTAATTTAAAACAGCCTCTGGCGAAAGTATCTCCTTATCGTACAAATAGCAGTTTCTTCCCAAATATGGAAATTCATCCAACATAGAATATACTGTTGGTATTTCTTTCTTTTTTAGATACCTTAAGAGTCTGTTTATATTCAGATAATATCCATGTAAATTATACAGTTGTACTATATCCGGTTTAAAATCGTCAAGCATATGTAACAATTTCGATGTTGCACAATTAGAAAAGTATCCGTGCAGTCCCGTGATTCTTGCGAGCATTCCATGTATAAATATCTCAAAACGGGAATCTATGCAATGAATTTCATCTGTTTTAAGTTCCTTTGTCCGTCCATAATACAACTGCACACTATGACCATCAGCCTTTAGTCTGACATATTGCCCGTATGCAATTTTACCTGTGCTGCCAATCCTTGCAGTATTATTTATTATTGCTACCTTCACAACAACCTTACTTTCACTGAATCAATCTTTCAGTTCCGCAACTTATTGGACTTCTATATCGCTTCCAATATATCCGCTATCCTTTCGCAGGCATGCCCGTCGCCATATGGATTTGCCGCATGCGCCATTTGCAGATACGCTGCCTTATCATCCAAAAGCTCCGTAAAATTCCTGTATATAACTTCCTCATCCGTCCCTACAAGACGCAATGTTCCTGCTTCAATTCCCTCCGGACGTTCCGTTGTATTGCGCATAACGAGAACAGGCTTTCCCAGACTCGGGGCCTCCTCCTGAATCCCTCCCGAATCCGTCAATATAAGATATGACACCTTCATAAAATTGTGAAAATCCAACACGTCAAGCGGCTCTATAAGATGCAATCTTTCCTCTCTTCCGCCGGGACTGTTGTCCCCGAATACATCATCTGCCGCCTGTCTGACTATAGGATTAAGATGAATAGGATATATCGCCTTTACATCCCTATGCTCATCCAATACCCGTCTGATTGCACGAAACATATTGTGCATTGGCTCTCCAAGATTCTCTCTGCGATGTGCCGTAATGAGTATCAGCCTTGAGTCCGATGCCCAATCAAGCTCCGGATGCTTGTAGTTCTCCCTTACCGTTGTTCGCAACGCATCTATCGCAGTATTTCCGGTAACAAACACCGTGTCCGCTTTCTTTCCTTCACGTATTAGGTTATCTCTGCTGCCGGCAGTAGGTGCAAAATTGTATGCTGAAACAATTCCAACTGCCTGGCGGTTAAATTCCTCCGGATATGGCGAATGAATATCATAGGTGCGGAGCCCTGCCTCCACATGTCCCACGGGTATCTGCATATAGAATGCCGCCAACGCCGTTGCAAATGTCGTTGTAGTATCCCCGTGTACCAGCACAATATCAGGCATTGTTTTCTTTATAATCTCTTCCATCCCACGGAGCACGTCCTCCGTTATGTCAAAAAGCGTCTGACCATCCCTCATAATTGACAAATCAAAATCAGGCGCAATCCCAAACACCTCCAGCACCTGATCTAACATAGTCCGGTGCTGACCGGTTACGCAAACTATAACCTCAAAGGACATCCTTTTCTTTAGTTCGTTTACCAAAGGACACATTTTTATAGCCTCGGGTCTCGTGCCGAAGACCAGCATAACCTTTTTTCTATCCATGCATTTCTTCCCTTCGCTCCTCGGAAAAGCCTTCCGTGCTCTCCTTCTGGAATAACACCTTTATCGTCTCAAAAAATATCTGTATATCCGTCAAAATCGAATAGTTAGTTATATATATCATATCCATTTTGAGCTTGTCCAAAGCCGTAGTATTGTACCTGCCATAAACCTGTGCATATCCGGTAAGTCCACCCTTTACCCTCTGTCTGAATCGAAACTCCGGTATATCCTCCACATACTTTTCGTAATGCTCCGTGCGCTCCGGACGAGGTCCCACCAGGCTCATATCCCCCTTTATTATGTTAAAAAGCTGTGGCAGCTCATCAATACGATATCTCCGGATAATTCTCCCCACCCTCGTAATCCTGTCATCCTCAACTCCGGCAGGTATAGGGCGTCCGTCCTTTTCCGCATCCTCTATCATGCTGCGGAATTTTATCATCATAAAGCGCCTTTCGTCAATCGTGATTCGCTCCTGCCTGAAAAAAACCTTTCCTTTGTCTTCAAGCTTTATTGCTATGGCTGTTGCAAGCATTACAGGCGATGCGAGCGCAGCAAATACCAGCGAAAAGATAATGTCAAAGGCTCTTTTTACAAACCTCTCCAAAGAGTTTAAACCTGTGTTTCTGCACAGATACAGAGGTGTGTCAAAAAGATTGATGTCATCCGAAGCCTTCCTTATGATATCCGCCAGAGACGGAGACATATAGACTCGCTTCCCCTGTGCATAACAAAGCTTTATAAGCATATCCTGCATATCCCTCGGTATATCATCAAAAAGCACCGCATCATGAGCGTTTATCCTGTCGATAAGAACTCGCTCATCCTCCCCACAGCTTATCTCCTCGTCAATGCGATATTTATCCGGACGCTGTCCAATTTTATTATCTATATCCAGAGAATGTATTCCCCGTATCTTAAGTACAGACAACGCTGGAAATCTTTTTCTGTATACCGATATTGCCTTCGCTGTAAAAAGGCTTGTAAACAATGCCTGCCATATCCAGACAAGAAAATACTCCCTGATAAAAATAGGCGCAAATCTAAACTGACCCGTAATTGCACTGGACACAAAGATTTCAAGCATATTTGTGATAAGTATTGCAATGGACTGTGCCGTCACGACGTTGAGTCTTCTGTCGACGCCGATATTATAACCTCCCAGCATACGATACATAAGATATATCACAGCAGTATAAGCTATGAGAGCCATGCCTATATTGGCAAGTCCCAAAAGATGTCCCGTCTGATTGTGATGTATTATGAAATTCATCCATACCGGCACAAATATGACTACAGGTATCAATGTGGCGATGATACCGCAAATATTCCGATACTTATATTTGTCTGTTCTCATATTTTATAATTATATCAGACTAGGCGTCAAAACTCAATAAATCCGCAAAGCTTGTCCATTATCCGATTCTTCCCAAATTCCTTACGAGAATACTCTCCTGAATTATGCGACATCCGAAGCAGCTCATCCGGATTATCCCTTTTCAGTTCCATGGCCCTTTTTATATTTAATATTAATCCCTCCGCACAGCCAGTATCACTACAATATCCGCAGTCAGCAGTATTTATTATTCTGGCCGTTTCTCCTGCTGCAACTGCGAGGATCGGCATAGCACATGCCATATATGACTGCAGCTTCGCCGGTATCATCATATCAAAAAGCGTATTATCCTTATATGATATATAAGCCATATCGCATACAGACAGAAGTGCCGGAATACTTTCAGGAGCCCTTCTTCCGGTAAATATAAACATTTCAGAATGATGCTGGTTTTTCACTTCGTTCAGAAGCTTCTCCCTATATCTGCCATCGCCGACTATAACAAATTTTAACTTCTCATTTCTCAGGCTTTCCGCAGCCTCCAGCAATAGCTCCAGCCCCTGTGCATAGCCGATATTTCCGGTAAATATTATCTTAAAGCTGTCATCATCCGGAATCTCGTCTGCCAGATGATTATCTCTTACATATTGTCTGTTTACTGGTTTGTAGATTTCTTCCGCATACTGCGGCAGGAAAACCACCTTATCCTGAGGCACCGGAACCTTTCTGTTTATGACGGCCTGCCTTGCGCTTTCACTTGTTACAAATATCCTGTCACAGGCTCTGTATATATTGTCCACCATATGATTAAGCGGAACGATAAACAGCGGACTATGTATCTCCGTGATCATTTCAAAGCTTTCCGGCCAAAGATCCTGTGCGTAGAGATAAAGGGGCACCTTATGCTTTTTTGCATAACGTACGCCAATCTTGCACTGATGCATGGGTGATGTCTCGAACATAAAGACATAATCTGCTTTTATTCTCGTAAATAGGTTCCAGAAGAATCCAAAAAAAGGAAAGGAATAATAATTTAATATAAGCTGAAGCGGATTGTTGCCGCTGGGAATGATTGGTATATGATGAATCCTGATACCGTTCCATTCCTCAGTCCTTCGCTTAAAAAAACCGTACCCCTTAAAAAATTTACCCTGAGGGTAATTGGGTATCGCAGTGACAGCCTCCACCTCGTATCCACGCTTTACCCACTCTGAGGCAATATCATTGATGCGGAAGTTCTCCGGATAGAAATGCTGTGTTATTATGAGAATCTTTACTTTCTCCATACCATCTTGTTCACAACGCCCACATAGCTCTGAATGAGCTTTACAACCTTGTCGGAAACATTTATATCCGTATAATCAGGTACAGGAACGGCACCGCCGTCTTTTTCTGTCTTACACATTTCTACGGCCACATCCACCGCCTGTAAAAGACCCAGTTCATCTATACCGGACAGCACAAAGCATGCCTTGTCGAGCGCCTCCGGTCTCTCGGTGGAGGTGCGTATACATACTGCGGGAAATGCCTTGCCCTGGGAAACGAAAAAGCTCGATTCCTCCGGAAGAGTCCCCGAGTCCGATACCACACAGAAAGCATTCATTTGCAGAGAATTATAGTCATGAAAGCCTAATGGTTCATGGCTTATCACTCTCTTATCCAGCTTAAAGCCCGAGCCTTCAATGCGCTTGCGACTTCTGGGGTGGCATGAATAAAGTATTGGCATATCATATTTCTCCGCCATCCTGTTTATGGCGGTAAAGAGACTTTTGAAATTCGCATCCGTATCTATATTTTCTTCCCTGTGTGCGGAAAGCAGGATGTATTTCCCCTTTTCTATCCTTACGCCGCATTCCTTTGACAACCTTTCGTGTACATCTGAAGCCTCTATGCTCGTCAAATTGTCCGCAAGCACCTCCGCCATGGGGGAGCCCGTCACATATGTGCGTTCCTTCGGAAGTCCGCAATCTGCAAGATAACGCCTTGCATGCTCTGAATAGGCCATATTTACATCCGAAATAATATCCACAATCCTTCTGTTTGTCTCCTCCGGCAGGCATTCGTCCTTGCAGCGGTTTCCTGCTTCCATATGGAATATTGGGATGTGAAGGCGCTTGGCTCCTATCACGGAGAGACAGGAATTCGTATCTCCCAGCACCAGAACCGCATCAGGAGAGAGCTCTGTCATAATCTCATATGATTTTGCAATAATATTTCCCATGGTCTGTCCCAGATTATCTCCCACAGCATCCATATAGATGTCCGGATCCTCCAGTCCCAGATCTTTAAAAAACACACCGTTTAAGTTATAATCATAATTCTGCCCCGTATGGGCAAGAAGTGTATCAAAATATTTTCTGCACTTTTTAATCACTGCGGAAAGCCTTATTATCTCCGGTCTCGTCCCCACTATTATGAGAAGCTTGATCTTTCCGTTATTTTTAAAAGAAGCCATCATTCATCCACCTTTTCATAGAATGTGTCGGGATATTCAGCATCAAACTGCTCGTTCGCCCACATTACCGTTACCAGATTCTCCGTATCGCTCAAATTGACTATATTGTGCGCATACCCGGGAAGCATCTGTATCGCCTTCATCTGCTCGCCAGTTACCTCAAAGCTTCGTACAGGGTACTCCTTCCCGGTCTCCGGATTGATTCCTATGCGCCTCTCCTGAATAAGCCCGTGTCCCGAAACTACAATAAAAATCTCCCATTTCGAATTGTGCCAATGCTCTCCCCTCACTATGCCGGGGCGGGCAATATTTATGCTTACCTGTCCATGATCCGCTGTCTTTATAAGCTCCGCAAAAATCCCCCTGTTATCCACGTTCATTTTTACCGGGTAAGATATCTTTCTTTCGGGAAGGTATGAAAGATATGTACTGTAAAGCTTCTTCTCAAAGGATTCCGTCGGAATAGCAGGCATTACAGAGGTTTTGGGCATTTCCTCAAAGCTAAGCAGCGTATCCACGATATGCCCCAGAGTAACCCTGTAGGTGCAGGGTACATACGCATACCTCCCGTCACTCTTTGCAACCGGTTCCATCCCTTCATAATCGCAACGATGCTCATGTCCCTCCAGGGCATTATACATTTCCTCCAAAAGGTCATCTATATAGAGAAGCTCCACTTCTGTTTCCCTGTCATTTACGGTATATTCCAGATCGTTGGCAATGGCGTTGCAGAAGGTCGCCACAGCAGAGTTATAATTGGGTCTGCACCATTTACCGAAAAGATTGGGAAAACGGTATACGAGAACCTTCGCCCCCGTCTCCCTGCCATATCCAAAGAACAACTCCTCTCCCATAAGCTTGCTTTTCCCATACTCAGAGTCCGCAAAGCGTCCGCATAGCGAGGCCTGAATGGATGACGAAAGCATGACCGGACAGGTATTATTGCAGGCTTTGAGCGTGTTTAGCAATTCCTCCGCAAAGCCGTAATTACCCTTTGTAAATTCGGAAGCGTCCTTGGGACGGTTCACACCCGCAAGATTGAACACAAAATCTGCAGCCCTGCAATATTCCGAAAGCAGCTGCTTCTCTGTATCCAAATCGTATTCATATATTTCGCCCACGGCTATATCGGGGCGGGTATGGTTTTTCCCATCCCTGATATTTTTCAGATTCTCAACGAGATTACGCCCGACAAAGCCCTTTGCACCGGTTACAAGAATGTTCATCTATTTCTCCAGCTTTTCAAGTTCTTCCCTGACGTAATCGGTAGTAAGTATCTTCTCAACCACGCCGTCCACATCAAGACGTTTTGTATTGTGGCTTGTGTAGGACTCGTCGCTTTGTGTTGCAACCTGCCCCTTCACAAAATATTTGTCATAGTTTAAATCCCTGTTGTCCGCCGCAACACGGAAATAATTTCCCATATCCTCCGCACGAAGTCTCTCCTCCTTCGTCATGAGGGTCTCGTATAGCTTCTCGCCATGCCGTGTGCCGATAATATTGGTTCCCGTATCGCCGAAGAGACGCTGTACTCCCTTTGCAAGATCACCTATTGTGGACGCATCCGCCTTCTGTATGAAGAGGTCTCCGGGATTTGCATGTTCAAATGCGAATTTCACAAGCTCCACCGCCTCATCAAGGTTCATAAGAAATCTTGTCATCTCGGGATTCGTGATAGTTATAGGGTTTCCTGCCTTTATCTGGTCTATGAAAAGAGGGATTACGGAGCCTCTGGAACACATAACATTTCCGTATCTGGTACAGCAGATGACCGTATCCCCACGCTCTGCCGCAACTCTTGCATTGGCATATATCACATGCTCCATCATTGCCTTGCTTATGCCCATTGCATTTATAGGGTATGCGGCCTTATCGGTGGAAAGGCACACAACCCTCTTGACACCCGCATCTATTGCAGCATGAAGCACATTGTCCGTCCCCTCCACATTCGTCCTGACTGCCTCCATTGGGAAGAATTCGCAGGAGGGAACCTGCTTAAGTGCCGCCGCATGGAAAATATAGTCCACCCCCGGCATTGCATCCTTCACAGATTGGATATTCCTCACATTTCCAATGTAAAACTTGACCTTCCCGGCATACTCCGGATATTTGGCCTGCAGCTCATGCCGCATATCATCCTGCTTCTTTTCATCTCTGGAAAAAATACGGATCTGACCTATATCGGTCTTCAAAAAGTGCTTAAGCACCGTATTTCCGAACGATCCGGTTCCTCCGGTTATCAGAAGCGTCGCATCCTTAAATTCAGACATTGTCGTTTCTCCTTATACCATTCTTTTCCGCAAGTAATCTTTTATAGAGATTCATTGCCAATCATTATATCAGATTTCCTGCAGAGTTTCAATTTTTGTATCTTCTCTTTGGTACGCCGCAAGCCATGCAAAAACACGAAGGTTTCGTGTATATAGAAATACATATTAAGGTAGTCAAACATTCCCAATCCTAGAAGGTTCAATACCATAAACAATGCCACCGTGGAGGCATTGTTGCTCTTAAGCGCCGACCTGAATAAGCGGATTGCTCCTACGACAAACATAATCAAATACATCACAATGAACGGAATGCCAAAATCCGTCGAGTATTGAAGAAACACATTCATTGCGCCCGTCTGGAAAAAGGAGTTCGTACGCATCTGAATGTCAAGTGCCCCGGTTGAATGCCCCAGAATATTCTGATATTTCAGATAATACATCCATATATTTACACGATAATCTCCATAATCCTTTTTCTCCAAAAGCGGTGTTTTATCAGGAGTCATTGCATCAGCCTCTATCGTTATACCCAGCACTTTGCTTATATGATCAATAGTCGCATTGATCCGGCTCCTGCTTGTACTCGTTGCCTGCTCGAAAGTAACGTATCTGGGATCGTTCCAGTCAGCATCAGAATGAATTGAACTTTCGCTATAGTTGTCCCTAAACCACACAGTATGATGAAAAACCGCCGGAAGGTAACGCAGAGCCGCAAATGTTGGATAAAACATAATTACTACTGACAATAAAAGTGCAATAGGACATAATATCCCCTTCTTTATCCCTGTGTGCGAGAAATACAGGATTATTGCGGCTGTCGCCTGCAAAAACACAGCCACCCAGGCGGCTCTGGTTCCAGTGTATATGATAACGGATATTTCGACACCGAAAAGCAGATACCAGAAAGTCCTGATGAAGGCAGAACTGTTTTTTCTCCTTGAATATACTATTCTGGCAAAAACGGCAATGGAAAGGGTGGAAATATATGCTCCATAGGGTATGCAGTCCATAAAAAGCCCGGAATATCGTATTCCAGTACCGGAATTAGCCGGCGACCAGGGTCTGAACATGCATGAAGCTCCCTGCAGCAGAAAAAAGCCTGCTGTAAGAGCATCCGTTGCCCCAAAAAACAAAATTTCCAGCTCTTCCTTTGTAAAATCCACCAAATAGAGACATCCAAAAAGGACAAGATAAAAAAACGGCCACTGCTTGTCACTATGAGAAATACATGCCCAAAGAAGCATTAAAGAGAAAATGACATATGCTCTCATATCAAACCTTGAACGTCTTTTATCCAAAAATACAGCACATACCAGCATAACTGCCGCAAAACCGAAAACATAGACATCCATTGCCATAACAGCTCTGTCATTATGAAACGGAGCATCTCTGAAGGGTATGAAATACGTGAAAACAGCAGGAAACAATCCCGACACAGCCCATATTGCAAGAGGTTTTCTGTGACGCAAGTAATCCTCTCGCCCATAATGCATAAGTATTATCAAGGCAATCACGATCCCAAGAAAATCTCTCAAAGAATTCGTGCGCACATCCGTCTCCCAGAAAATCTCCGTGGATGCCGGAAGAAACGCAATATACAAAAAGCAGAAAAAATAAATAATGCGTTTATAATTTTCTGATATTATTTTTTTAATCATACACGCCTATCTCCAGTTCTGAAATCATATACTTAGCTTTGGACATCTGGACTTCCTACGGTCAGTTCCCGAATATAATACAATATTCGTCCTCATATATCTGATCAAGCTCAGGATGGTCGGACGCAAAGGAATATGGTGTGTATTCTCCCTGCACCTTGTCATACAGGTAAAAATATTTTCCCTCCGGCAGCCCGTCAAGATGACTGCGCAGCTGAAGCCATTCGTCCACCTCCGGTTCATCCCATTTCAATGTCCACATTTCTATCCTGCCGTCAGATAATTCCGTTATGATATTTGATGTCCAAAATCCTGATACACCTTTCTCGTAGCCAT
The DNA here is from genome assembly GCA_017483735.1 of Lachnospiraceae bacterium. Taxonomy (GTDB): domain Bacteria; phylum Bacillota; class Clostridia; order Lachnospirales; family Lachnospiraceae; genus RGIG4856. The sequence continues at coordinate 99,884 of JAFUVF010000064.1, forward strand.
GCTCACACAGCCATTTCGCCACAGTATTCATCTGCGGAAATGCCCGATAATCATGTACAGGTTCATGAGATTCGTTATACACGGTTCCGGCTGAGGTAATAATTGCTATAGCCAGAACAAGTCCCATACATATTTTTCCATGAAGAGCTTCCATAAATTTCTCGTTTTTCAGCCATTCAACTATAAGAAACAAGCCGAAAGGCAAAATTGGCTGATAATACTGTATCACACCGTTCTCGAGAAATGTCATGGAAAAGATGCTTATGAATAATATACCTTCACATACTATTACCATTGCCCTGTCATAAAACTCCATAGCTTTGAGCATGAAAAGAAGCCTGACTGCGGAAAAAACAACCAAAATTCCAAAAACCACTCCTGTCATTGACGCAATTCCCGAAAGCGAAAACAGCTCCTTTCCGTCTGCAAACCCGTAGCTGTGTATCAGCTTCCCTATCATTTCCAGAAAGCTTTTTGCTTCTATATGATTTTCCCCATAGGTACGGACAGAATACTTTTTTGATAAATATAGTATATTTAGCAGGTAACCTGCCAGATTCGCCCCCCCACCGATTAGCGAGACAACAAAGATATTCTGAGTGAGTTTCTTTTTTTCGGTATTTGTGTATACAGAGTATATGTGCAAAATAAGAGCTGCAACGATAAACGGGACATAACAATACATTGCCTGTCTGATATCATTAACACCCTTTCCTACAGCTATTAAAACTATCAACAATATATATACTTTTGAACGGATGGCTTTTACATCCTTTGCTGCAATAAATGTTAAACCTATAGTTACGAGTGAAACACATATTGTAAAAATATAATATCCACCATATAATGTCTGCCAAAAATACCAGCCTCCACATGGAAGCAAAGCGAGAATTGCTGCAAAAACGCCATATTTGGTCTGTCCAAACGAATAAAAAAAGAAAACAACCGAAAACGCAAGCATCAGCAACGCTATCAGCATACTGAAGGTTCTTACAATATGCCAATTCCACGGGAATAAAACCATACCAATCCGATAAATCCATTGCATAGAAAAAAACTTAAGCCCATTAGAATATAACCATTCGTTCGTCAGAACAGCATGATTTTTATTCAATACATTCGCAAGTATTATTTCTGATGCCATATCAGAATCCAGCAAATTTTGTCCCTGCCACACCTGATAGAATACATTCCAGAATAATACTGTAGCAAGCCCCAATAAAGGCAGCGGATTCTCCTTTATAAACTTCCAACTTGCTTGGCTTTCTTTCTTTTTGGTCTTTGACATTAAATCTCTCCTATTTAACATTCTCATTTATTTCCGACACTATAATCATATATTTTTACATTCTGAAACTCTTCAACCTCATCATATTCAATGCTTTCATCATAAACCTCTCTGAAGTACCACAACAGAAGCTCTGCTTCATCCTCATTTCCCGCATAAAGAAGGTCATCCCTGTATGGAAGCTCTCCTATGGGGTTGGTTACTCCGAATTCAGCATACCTTGCAAATGCTGAAGGAGTCTTTGCATCCCACCCCCCCGCAATACAGATTTTGTCAAGATAATCCTTGTATTGCCCGTTTATAGCAAAAATGTTGGTATCATCATACGACAATAAGGCATACACTCCCGTCACATATTTTTTCCCGTCATTTCTGCCGTGAACCACATCATAAAACTCGCTGCTATCCCCTTCCCTTAAGTCAACCTCATTAAACGGAATATTGTAGATATAGATTCCAAGAATCAAAAAAGCCGGTATAATGGTCCATATTCCCGACAACACGGACAAATCAGAGGCTTTCAGCCCTATTGCACATATGAACAAGGCAACTATCGAAAGCCATATTCCTGCCTCCACTCTCCATACCACCCTGTTCCAGCACACAAAAATGTAATACATACCTACTAAGTAAGCATTCATTCCCAAAAGCAGTATCAGCTCATCTCTTCTCCCGTGAATAATTGCACATAAAATTACAAATACCCATATGACAGCCAGAATCTCTATATTCTGCAACATCCTATCACAAATGTGGAAACACGCCTTACTCACAAACTCGGGGCTTATCTGGAAGGAATAAGCTCCCGAAGCATACAAAGCATCCTTTATATCCTTTAATCTGGCATAATTATATCTCCCAGTATCTCCTATGATATAATTCTGAATAAGCGAGATTTCAGAGTCTGTAAATCCTTTTTCATGGGCAATCTCCATTTCCTCTGGAGTGAATTCAACGTGATCAATAATGTCATCCCCTATAGATTCTATTTTATAGACATCCCTTCCATACGGATTAAGCTGATATGCCAATGAATTAATTCCATTGAGCAAAAATGGAATCAACAAGATTCCAATCTGTATCAACATCCTCCTGAATATTTTTCTGTTTTTATATATAAGGTAAATTGTAACAAGTGCAGCCACAGGAAGAACCATTATATAGCATTCGATTCTAATAAATCCCGCAAATATTATCAACAATGTCCCCACAATCAACCTAAGTCTTCCAAACTCATACAGGCACAACACCAGCTCGCACAGACCTGCTATCGCCAATATTGAGGCAGTTGTGGTAAATGTTATTTCCGCATAGAAATCCTTGGCAAGAATAAGATTTAGTATCAACGAAACCGCAGCCGATTTATATATATCAAGCTTCCGACATACACATATGCACAAAGTATGAACCGAAACCAGATTAAGCCCCAGCATCATAAACAGATACCAGTTTATTGAGGGAACTATCGCATATAACAGCTTCAGTAGTAATCCGTATATTACACTTATATAAACCATGTATTCCCCAAAAGAACCATATGCTCCCACTGCCATAAAATTAAAAGAGTAATCGTCATTTAAAGCATACTTCAATCTTCCCGCCAAAACATTGACCATCAGCACAGTCAGACAGATAATGGCCGTCAGGCTGCTGCGAAGTATAGATTCTTTATTCTTCGAAAAATACTCCCTCATACACAGAAACCCTTAAGATGCCTATTTGTCTCTCCAGATAATGCGTCCCTTTGAAAGATCATACGGCGACATCTCAAGCGTAACCTTGTCTCCCGGGAGAATACGTATGAAATTCTGACGAAGCTTTCCGCTAATGGTGGCAAGCACGATATGTCCGTTCTCAAGCTCCACCCTAAACATTGTGTTCGGCAGCTTCTCCTTAACGATGCCCTCAATTTCTATTACATCAGCCTTTGACATTTAATCTCTCCTCTTTATAAAACATTAACAATACCTTACTCTTTTTAATACTTTTTTTAATATCTGTCAAGCATTTGTATTTTCGCACGTATGCATACATCCACTCTCCTCAATTTCCAAAAACAATACAATAATCATCCTCATATATCTGTGCAAGATCCGGATGCTCCATTGCAAATGAATATGGCGGCAAAGGATCCATTGTCTTATCATATATAAAGAAATAATTTTCCTCGGGAAGTCCCTCCAGATGGGAACGTTTCTGCAGCCACGGGTCGGGCTCTATCTCCCCCCATATTATCGTCCACATTTCAATCTGACCATCAGAAAGCTCTGTGACTATATTCGAGGTAAAGAAATTTGAAACTCCTTTCGTATATCCCATGTCACAAAGCAGCTTAACGGGTATGTTTAACTGCGGTTTTGCGTAAAAATCGTGTATTGGCTCATTCATCTCGTTGTATACAGTTCCGGCGGAAGTTATGAGCATCATCATAAGAATGCTTGCAATGCTTATTTTACGATGCTTTTCGCTCATAAAATCCTCTGTTGCAAGCTCCATAACTCCTAAGAATAATCCAAAGGGCAGAACCGGCTGATAATACCTCATTGAACCTTCTTCGAGATATGTAAGTGTCAGCATGGTAACAATAATACTGCTTATGGATGTCAAAACAAGCACCCTCTCCTCAAAGGTTAATTTATTTAGCTTGGTCAACAGTCTTACAGCCGAAAAGACGACATACCCCCCCATAATCACTCCGGCAATTGAAGCAATTCCGGGCAAGGAAAAAAGCTCTTTTCCATCAATAAATCCATAGCTTAAAATAAAATCCCTGAGTTTATCAATAAATGGCTCTGCCGAAATTTTCATGGATTCATATTGAAGATAAGGATATTTTTTTGCAAGATACAGTGTATTAAACAAATATCCAAGTATATTGATAACAGTGCATATAAATGAAAGTGCCACAATCTTAATGCTTCTTTGGGTATTACCCCTTTGATAAAGCGCAGCAATGTACATAACACAGGATGCCACAAAAAAAGGTAAATAGAAATACATAGCCTGACGTATATCACTCATTCCCTTCAACAGAGACAATATGAGCATCAAAGCTACATATATTTTTGCCCTCAGACTCTTTATATCCTCTGTTGCTGACAAGCATAATCCGAGTGTTGCCACAGAAATGCATATTGTAAAAATATAATAGCCTCCAAAAAGAGTCTGCCAGAAATACCAGCCGCCGCAAGGAAACATTGCGAACATTGCCGCCAGAAATCCCCATTTTGTCTTTTTCATCGAATGGAATAAAAATATGATCAAAAGGGCAAATATCGCCATAGCCACTGCAGTTGCGAAGGTTCTTACCAAATGCCAGTTCCACGGGAACAAAATAAGCCCTAGTCTGTATATCCACTGCATCGAAAAGATTTCCAGTTCAGTAGAATATATCCATTCATTTGTCAGAATCGCATGGTTTTTATTCAAAACATCTGCAAGTATTATCTCCGATGCCATATCTGAATCCAAAAGATTCTGTCCCTGCCATACCTGATAAAAAACATTCCAAAGGTATAGAACAGCAACTCCAATAACTCCTATGATATTTTCTTTAAAAAAATCTTTTAATGCAACAACCTTTCTTTTCATATAGTTTTTCCTTTTCGCTACCAAACAGATTCTTTGTATCCTCTTGCTATATCCATTTATTCCTTGTATAATGTCAGTATTTCCGGTCTTCCTTCCGTAACCAGTATAGTATTTTCATAGTGTGCGGCAAGGGAGCCGTCCTCCGTTATGACGGTCCAATCATCCTCCGCCCACACCACTCTTCTGGAGCCGTAGGTTATCATAGGCTCTATTGCAAGAGTCATACCCGCTTTGAGCTTTATTCCCCGCCCGAAAAGCTTTTTATAATTCGGGATCATAGGCTCCTCATGAAGGTTCTTACCTATGCCGTGTCCCGTAAGCTCTCTGACTATACCGTATCCGTGGGGCGCTATATAATCATCGATAGCTCTTGATATATCATAGAGACGGTTCCCTGCAACAGCCTTTTCTATGCCGGCGAAAAAGCTGCGCCTTGTCACATCTATCAAATCCTTTGCTTCCTTTGATATTTTGCCTACACCATAGGTTCGTGCGGCATCGGAATGATATCCTTTATATATTAATCCGCAATCAAGACTTATGATATCTCCCTCATCCAATATCTCATATTCGCTCGGAATCCCGTGTACGACCTGGTCATTTACGGAGGTGCAGACACTCCCCGGAAAGCCCTCATAATTGAGAAAATTAGGAACTCCTCCGAGTCCCCGTATCGTTTTCTCTGCAAAGGTATCTATCTCCTTTGTGCTTATGCCCGGTCTCACATAAGCTTCAAGCTCCTTAAATACAATAGAAAGAAGTCGCCCCGATTCCCGCATCAGGGCGATTTCCTCATCGTTTTTAATTGTCACCTTGCTATTCCAAAACATTTTTATCCCAATATGGCAACTATTGCATCAAAGACTGCCTTCATATCCTTCGTACCGTCCACATTCTTTACCTTGTCCCCATAGAACTCTATGAGAGGCTGAGTCTGCTTGTGGTAGACATCAAGACGGTTCTTCACGGTCTCCGGTTTGTCGTCATCACGAAGAATAAGTGCTTCGCCGCAGTTGTCGCAGACTCCTTCCTTCTTGGGCGGTATATGCTCGATATGATAGGTTGCTCCGCACTTTACGCAGGCACGTCTTCCGCTCATACGCTTGATGATATTCTCATCGGGAACATCCACATTTATGCAGAAATCCACATCGTCATTAAGCTCTGCGAGCGCCTTTTTAAGCACCTCCGCCTGCGGAATCGTTCTTGGGAAGCCGTCCAAAACATAACCGTTTTTGCAGTCTTCCTGTGCAACCCTGTCCAAAAGTATCTTTACTGTAAGCTCATCCGGTACAAGCTCGCCCTTGTCCATATATACCTTTGCCTGCTTGCCAAGCTCAGTGCCTGCCTTAAGGTTTGCACGGAATATATCTCCCGTGGATACGTGAGGTATCCCGTACTTCTCGGCAATAAGCTTAGCCTGTGTTCCCTTGCCCGCTCCCGGGGCTCCCAACATTATTATCTTCATATGCAATATCCTTCCTAAAGAATCAATTTTTGCGATACTTCTATATTTTATCCTTTTTATGCCACATTTGCAATACGCTTTCTTCCTGACACGAAAATATACCCTGACAATGCCAATATCGATAATACCGAAAGAATATTAGCATATTTAAAATACCACTTTGGTCTGAAGAACAAATCAATATGTGCTTCTCTTTCGTTTAGATGGCAGGCTGCAAGCTCATTGACGGAGAATACTCCGGCTTCCTCTCCATTTATAAGAATAGAATAGCCCGGATAATAATATACCGGAAATACAAGAGCCTCGTTTGTTTCTATAGCATCTCCAACAACATTTACATCCACCGATATACGATTCCCATTTCTTGAATAATTGCTGTATTCTATCTTGGTATTCCCCGTCTGTGATATGCAATAATCCGAAGGATTGTATTTATTAACCGCCTCCGGACTCTCATCCGTGGCTCCGTACAGGTACAGGGAATCTGTAAAGCTTTGGAAATCAAGCGCCAGCTTGTTAGCATCCTGATCTCCCAAATATGACTGTACATCAAAAATATAGAATGCACTTATAAGAGAAAGTCCGCACAAAACAAGATTAAGCGGCTTTTCAAATTCCTTCTTCTCTTCATACAGAAGATCAAGTGCAGATACTGTTACGACCGTCAACGTGAGTGATGCTATTCCTCCCAGACGCCACGCATACTGCATTGATGAGGTTATCTTTTCAAAAATACCTATTTCTGACATTGCTTCTGCCGGAAAGAGCCATGACATTCCGTAGATGGTAATCAGGCTGACTATCAACATATTTATCATCAAGGACATTTCTTTTAGGCTGGTTCTTTTTTTGTATATACAATATACGGCTATACAGATGCCGACAAAGAATGTCAGTCCAAGGCTTAATGGCATTTCTCCCGCAGTTGTGCCGTTTGCTATATTTATTCCGTTTGGATTCGGGAACAATTCAAACATCTGTGAAAAGACTACTCCGGAGCTGATATAACCCGTATCCTGTCTGAACACATAGAAATCCTCCCTGCTGTAACAGAGAAACGGCACCCAGAAAAATGCATTGATGCCGACGGTAAATATTGCCGCCTTAATTCCTGCCACCAGAAATCTTCCGCATTTAAATCTGTCTCTTACAAGAATATATATGGTTTCAAAGACCAAAATCCCTGTATAAAACATTACACTCAGCACATGTGTCTGTAAGAGTCCCGTCATCCCGATGGCCAACAGAACCCATTTGTCATAATTACCCTTTGTCAGCTCATAAAATCCATAGAGTGCAAGCGGCGCAAAGGCCATAGCTAACGACTCTCCCAATGCCCCTCTTACATATATATTTGTCACTCGATATGTTGAAAAAACATATAGAAAGGTTGCCATATAAGAAAGCGTTTCCTTTCTAAATATCCGCTTTGAAACATATTGCACCAAAAATACTGTCAATACATTTACAAACAGCACAAAGAGTTTATAACACACTATCAATGAAATATTGGCGAATCTGAGCATTGCAAAGGGGTACATCACTGCCGACGGATACATGGTTGGGGAAATATTACCCAATCCGAAAAGCTGGTTTGGGCTTATGTACACAGGAAAATATCCTGCCCTCATGCCTTCATATATTCCCTCCATTCTTGCCATATGGAATGTCGTATCATGTCCGATGATAACATGTGAATTCAGCAACGGAAATGAAATTCCAAGAGTGAGCAATGCAAGGAATAGCATTTCTTTATTTTTTTCCGCCGGAAGAAGGACTCCGCACAATGTTATTAACAGTGCAAGCAATACACAGATTATGGCAGTAAGATAGTTATCATTATTCTCGGTTCCTTTAAGCTCAATATCTGCATCGGTTATGGCGTTTATTATCACGTCATTGCTCTCAAGAAAAATATGCACGAAATATGACTGTTTTTCCAAGGAAAACTCAATATTAGCTGTTCCTTCGATTCCCTCAACGGGAAGCTCTGCAACGGTAAGTCCCATTTCATTATTTTTACCATTGTCTTTTTCCAGCACAACTTTTAGAACCATATTGGGAACGCCGTTCTTGTAGTCTATTACAGCCGAGTAATTCCCATTTTCCATCATCGGAAATATAATATCTCCCTCTGAAGCTTCCTTATACTGAAATCGGTCTTTTGAAAACAGGAGACCTATCGCTGTGAAAATAAGAATCAATGCTGCCCCGATATGAACCGGAGATAGTTTTTTTATGTAATTCATAGAAAAATCTCCAAAAAAAGCACCATTATAAAGCTATAATGGTGCTTTAATCAAAATATTTACTCCAAAAATCCCTTGTAGTTTCTCACAAGCATCTGGGACTCTATCTGCTGTATCGTCTCAAGCACAACGCTGACGATAATGATGAGGCTCGTTCCGCCGAAAGAAACATTTGCGCCGAATACACCGCTGAATATGTAGGGCAGTATGGATATGATTATAAGCCCTACCGCTCCGATGAACACAACATAATTGAGTATGCGGTTCAAGTATTCGCTGGTGGGAGCGCCCGGTCTTATTCCGGGTACAAATCCGCCCTGCTTCTTTAAGTTGTCTGCAATCATAATAGGATTAAAAGTTATGGACGTGTAGAAATATGCAAAGAATATCAACAGTCCAATATAAACTATCATTCCTATCGTGTATTTAGGCTGACCCGGCACACACCAGTTGCTTGCATTCAGGTACTTAAGGAATTCTCCCCATGCACCGTCACTCTTCTGCACAAAGCTGGTTATGATTATGGGAAGCTGCAGTATGGATTGTGCAAAGATTACCGGCATTACACCCGAGGTGTTTACCCTTAGGGGTATATTGCTGGAATTGCCTCCTACAGCTCTTCTTCCCTGCATTTTCTTCGCATACTGCACGGGTATCTTTCTGATACCGTCGTTAAGTATGATAACGAGCACAACCATCGCCAGAATAATGGCCAAAATTATCGCAGCGGAAAGTATTGCCGTCGCCGGAGCCTTGCCGCTTACGAACTGCTCGTAAAGGCTTCTGAAATCCGCAGGCAATCTTGATATGATGTTAATAACAAGGACTATGGATATACCGTTTCCGACACCGTGCTCGGTAATCCTCTCGCCCACCCACATCATCAATGATGAACCTGCAGTCATAGCCACCACAGCAGTAATCACATTTAAAGCATTATACTCTGTCAGAAGTCCCTGCCTGCCAAAGCCTACCGCCATTGCAGTAGCCTGAATGAGCGCCAGCGCCACGGTCACATATCTGGTAATCGCAACAATCTTCTTTCTGCCGTCGTCTCCGTCTCTCTGCATCTCCTCCAATGCCGGAATAGCAATGGTCAAAAGCTGCACGATGATGGATGATGTGATGTACGGATTGATATTTAACGCCAATATTGACATATTGACGAAGGAACCACCCGTCACTGCGTCGAAGAAGCTGAACGCTCCGCCGGTCTGCTGTGCAAACCAGTTGGCAAAGAACTCTCTGTTGACACCCGGTATCGGTATCTGTGAACCGATACGGATAATCACAAGCATCAGGAATGTAAAAATAATCTTATTTCTAATCTCCCTGATCTTGAAAGCATTCTTCAATGTTGTTAGCATTAGATCACCTCTATAGTGCCACCAGCAGCCTCGATTTTCTCCTTAGCGGCAGCGGAATATGCTGACACCTTGACATCGAGCTTCTTGGTGAGTTCTCCGTTTCCGAGTATCTTGACACCGTCTCTGGTGTTCTTGATGATGCCTGCCTCTCTCAAAGCATTCTCATCCACCGTAGCGCCGTTGTCAAATCTCTCTAACATGCTCACATTTATTCCGACGATCTCCTTGTGGTTTCTGTTTGTGAAACCTCTCTTGGGGATACGTCTGTACAGGGGCATCTGACCACCCTCGAATCCGATTCTGGGTGCGCCGGAACGTGCCTTCTGACCCTTATGTCCCTTGCCTGCGGTCTTGCCGTTTCCTGAGCCGTGACCGCGACCTCTTCTGAAATTATCGCTCTGCTTGGACCCTTCAGCGGGTCTTAAATTGGATAAATCCATCGTAATTCTCCTTTCCCGCTATTTATTCTGCATCCTCTACTTTGATAAGATGATTGATAAGGCGAATCTGTCCTCTGGTGGAATCGTTGTCCGGAAGCACAACAGATTTGCCGATTTTTCTAAGTCCCATGGACTCAGCAATCTTCTTGTTCTTCGGCACGGAACCGATGAGGCTCTTTACCAAAGTAATCTTTAAATTCTTATCAGCTGATTTCTTTGCTGCCATGATAAACTCCTTTCAACAATTAACCCAAAATCTCCGCCACGGACTTGCCTCTTGCAGCCGCAACCTCCTCGGGGCTCTTAACGTTGGTAAGTCCCTGCAGGGTTGCAAGTACAACGTTCTGCTTGTTGTTTGAGCCCAAAGACTTGGTTCTGATATTTCTTATTCCTGCAAGCTCGCACACGATACGCGCAGGGCCGCCTGCGATGATACCGGTACCTTCGGGAGCTCTCTTTAAGAGCACATTGGAAGAACCATACTTTCCGATAAGGTCATGAGGTATGGAATTGTTCTCGTCGAGCTTTATCTCAACGAGGTGCTTCATAGCATCCTCCTTGCCCTTTCTGATTGCCTCGGGAACTTCCTTTGCCTTTCCGAGACCTGCGCCCACATGTCCGTTGCCGTCGCCGACAACTACCAAAGCTGTGAAACGGACATTACTTCCGCCCTTTACAACCTTTACAACACGCTTTATTGCCACAACCTTGTCATTTAATTCGAGCTGACTTGCATCTATGATTGTCTGTCTCATAACATTCCTCTTTCCTTTCCTAGAATTCCAAACCGGCTTCTCTGGCTGCGTCAGCTAAAGCTGCGACTTTACCGTGATATATGAAACCGCCTCTGTCAAAGACAACTTCCTTTATGCCCTTCTCGATGGCTCTCTTAGCGATAACCTTGCCGAGATATGCAGCAGCATCGACGTTGTTGGTCTTTTCAAGCTCAGACCTTACCTCCTTCTCCACGGTGGAGGCTGATACCAAGGTATTTCCGGCAACATCATCGATAACTTGAGCATACATATGACTATTGCTCCTGAATACTGCAAGACGAGGTCTTTCAGCAGTACCGGAAAAACGGTTACGGATGCGCAAATGCTTCTTTTCGCGTACTTTTGCTCTTGATACTTTATTAACCATTTTCTATACTCTCCTTATCCCTTATTTCTTACCGGTCTTACCAACTTTACGTCTGATAGTCTCATCGACATACTTGATACCCTTACCCTTGTAAGGCTCAGGTCTTCTCTTGTCTCTGATTTCAGCAGCAAACTGACCGACTTTCTCTTTGTCTATACCCTTTACGGTAATGAGGTTCTGACCCTCAACAACGGTCTCGATGCCCTCGGGATCCTCCATCTCAACAGGATGTGAGTATCCAAGGTTAAGGGTAAGCTTCTTTCCCTGCTTTGCAGCTCTGTAACCTACACCGTTTACCTCGAGCTTCTTCTCATAACCGTTTGTAACACCAATTACCATATTGTTGATAAGTGTTCTCGTAAGTCCGTGAAGGGACTTGTTTCTCTTAAGGTCATTGGGTCTGGCAACAGAAACCTCTGCACCCTCAACCTTTATCTCCATCTCTGCGGGAAGCACTCTCTCAAGAGTTCCCTTGGGACCCTTTACGGTCACCTTGTTATTTTCTGCCACCTCGACAGTCACACCTGCCGGAATAGCGATTGGCATTCTTCCTATTCTTGACATGCCCGTACCTCCTGTTACTGTAACAACTTCACTACATATATATTTACACAAACATAATGTAAATCAATAATAACCCTGGCATTTGCGTTTCTTTGAAAGAATTTGTGAAACAAATTCTTTGACGTATTTAGAAAATCTTTGCGAAGGAGCCTTTGCTCCGAGCAATTAGATTTTCTTAATACGTTACCAGACGAACGCCAACACCTCACCGCCGACGCCAAGCTCTCTCGCCTTCTTGTCGGTAATAACGCCCTGGTTTGTTGATATTATCGCAGTTCCCAGACCTCCGAGAACCTTCGGGAGCTCATCCTTGCCCGCATACACACGAAGTCCGGGCTTGGATATTCTCTTTATTCCTGAGATGATTTTCTCGTTTTTGTCTGCACCATACTTCAAGGTAATACGGATATCCTTAAAGCTTCCTGCATCCACCAGATCATATTTTCTGATATAACCTTCTTCAAGAAGAATTTCAGCGATTGCAAGCTTCATCTTTGAAGAGGGAACATCAACAGTATCATGCTTTGCAGTATTTGCGTTACGGATTCTTGTAAGCATATCTGCAATGGGATCACTCATTGTCATTTTTCTCTCTCCTCCTTTACCATGAACTCTTCTTTACACCGGGTATCTGACCCTTGTAAGCCAACTCACGGAAGCAAACTCTGCATATTCCGTACTTCTTCAGCACGGAGTGGGGTCTTCCGCAAATCCTGCAACGTGTATAAGCCTGTGTTGAAAACTTGGGCTTCTTCTGCTGCTTAATTTTCATAGATGTTTTTGCCATCAGAATTTACCTCCATCTTACCTTGCAAAAGGCATATTGAACAATCTAAGTAACTCTCTTGCTTCCTCGTCGGTTCTTGCCGTGGTAACAAATATCACGTCCATACCTCTGGTCTTGTCAATCTTGTCAAACTCAATCTCAGGGAATATGAACTGCTCCTTTATTCCGAGGGCATAATTTCCTCTTCCGTCAAAGGAATTGGGGTTTACACCTCTGAAGTCTCTTACACGGGGAAGTGCAAGGTTTACAAGCCTGTCGAGGAATTCATACATCTTTTCGCCGCGGAGAGTGGTCTTACATCCGATGTTCATTCCTTCACGAATCTTGAAGTTTGCGATGGAACCCTTTGCCTTGGTAAGCACAGCCTTCTGACCGGTAATGGCTTCCATATCGGCAACCGCATTCTCCAGTACCTTGGCATTCTCCTTAGCCTCTCCGACACCCATGTTTACCACAATCTTGTCGAGCTTAGGAACCTGCAGCTTGTTTGTATAGCCGAATTTCTTTATCATTGCATCTACGATCTCGTCATAGTACAAATCCTTTAGTCTGCTCACTTTGTATCCTCCTTCCTATTGATTGTATGCTCAGTCGATTACCTTGCCGGTAGCCTTTGCAAATCTTACCTTCTTGCCCTTCTCCTCTTTGAAGCCGACTCTGGTAACCTTGCCGTCTACAAGCAGCATAACGTTTGAAATATCAATAGGTGCTTCTTTCTCAACAATACCGCCGTTAGGGTTTGCCTGTGAGGGCTTTGCATGCTTGGTTACCATGTTGATTCCCTCAACAAGAATCTTGTGGTTCTTTACGTCCACGGATAAAACCTTCCCCTCGGAGCCGTTGTCCTTGCCTGCGATAACCTTGACGGTGTCGCCCTTTTTAATCTTTAAACTTGCCATTTTAAGCCTCCTTATAACACTTCGGGAGCAAGGGAAACAATCTTCATAAACTGCTTCTCTCTGAGCTCTCTCGCCACCGGTCCAAAAATTCTGGTTCCTCTGGGAGTGTTGTCATCCTTGATGATGACTGCGGCATTCTCGTCGAACCTGATGTAGGAGCCGTCCTTACGGCGGGTCTTATTTACAGTACGAACAACAACAGCCTTTACGACATCGCCCTTCTTTACAACTCCTCCGGGTGTTGCGTCCTTAACGGTTGCAACTATTGTATCGCCGATATGTGCATATCTTCTGGTTGAACCACCCATAACCCTGATGCAAAGTAACTCTTTAGCACCGGTGTTATCGGCTACCTTCAGTCTTGTTTCCTGCTGAACCATAGTTATCCTCCTTAATGCTAAGTATCTTTACTTCGCTCTCTCTACGATTTCAACAAGTCTCCATCTCTTGTCCTTGGAGAGGGGTCTTGTCTCCATTACTTTAACAGTATCTCCGATGTTGCACTCGTTATTCTCATCATGCGCCTTAAGCTTGTAGGTCTTCTTGACAACCTTGCCGTAAAGGGGATGCTTAACACGGTTCTCGATTGCAACAACTATCGTCTTGTCCATCTTATCGCTAACAACCTTACCGATACGTGTTTTTCTTAAATTTCTTTCCACTGTTTATCTCCTTTCCGCCTTTATGCTTCTTTAGCCTTCTTTGTGATGAGTGTCTGTATACGTGCTATATTCTTTCTTACTTCTTTAATCCTAGCCGTGTTGTCAAGCTGGTTTGTGGCATTCTGAAATCTTAAGTTGAAAAGCTCCTTCTTTGCGGCAACCAACTCGTTCTGAAGGTCAGAAGCATTCTTGCCGTTAAGCTCCTCCACATAGTTTTTAACCTTACTCATTTACTACACCGCCTTCCAAATCTGCCTTACTTACAATCTTGCACTTGCAGGGAAGCTTGTGCATAGCAAGACGCAACGCCTCACGAGCCTGCTCTTCGGGAACACCGTTTATCTCGAACATAACTCTGCCGGGCTTAACTACCGCTACCCAGTACTCCAAAGAGCCTTTACCGGAACCCATTCTGGTCTCGGCAGGCTTAGTGGTAACGGGCTTGTCAGGGAATATCTTTATCCACACCTGACCTGTACGCTTTGTATAACGTGTAAGAGCGACACGGGCTGCCTCAATCTGATTGGACTTTATCCAACATGGCTCAAGTGCTACGAGACCGAAATCTCCGTAAGTAAGTGTATTTCCTCTCTGAGCCTTACCTGTCATGCTGCCGCGGAACTGCTTACGACGCTTTACTCTCTTAGGCATTAACATTATTTATCGCTCCCTTCCGCACGGGCCGCATCTCCCTTGGTGGGAAGAATCTCGCCCTTATAAATCCAAACTTTAACTCCTACCTTACCGTATGTGGTATCAGCCTCCGCAAAACCGTAATCTATATCAGCGCGAAGCGTCTGAAGAGGAATGGTTCCCTCGCTGTAGAATTCGGTTCTTGCGATATCCGCACCGCCGAGTCTTCCGGAGCATGCGGTCTTGATTCCCTGTGCGCCCGCCTTCATGGTTCTTCCCATGCATGACTTCATTGCGCGTCTGAATGCCACACGGTTTTCAAGCTGTCCGGCGATGTTCTCCGCAACGAGCTGCGCATCCTTGTCCGGGCGCTTAATCTCCTTGATATCAACATCTACCTTCTTGCCGGTTCTCTTTACGAGCTCCTTCTTGGTAATCTCTATCTCTGCACCGCCCTTGCCGATAATGATACCGGGCTTTGCAGTATAAACGATAACCTTCACTCTGTCGGAGGCTCTCTCTATCTCTATCTTGGAGATGCCGGCATCATAATGCTTTTTCTTTAAATACTTTCTTATCTCATGATCCTCTACGAGATAATCGGCAAAATCCTTGTCATCTGCATACCATCTGGAATCCCAGTCCTTGATGATACCGACTCTCATTCCATGAGGATTAACTTTCTGTCCCATTTTCTGCTCCTTTCTTACTTCTTCTCGTCAAGCACTACTGTGATATGGCTTGTTCTCTTCAATATCCTATAAGCTCTGCCCTGAGCTCTGGCTTGTATCCTCTTCATTGTAGGTCCTGCGTTTGCATAGCACTCTGCAATGTAGAGGCTGTCGGGATTCAAACCATTGTTGTTCTCAGCATTTGCAATAGCGGATTGAAGCAGCTTCTTTATAACGCTTGAAGCATATCTGGGATTGTACTCCAAAATTCCTAATGCAGTCTGTACGTCCTTACCTCTGATTGCATCCAGTACAAAGCATGCCTTCTGTACCGGAATCCTTGCGTAGGAGAGTGTAGCCTTCGGTCTTGTATCCTTGTTGGCGTTTCTCTCCCTCTTGATTTGGCTTCTATGTCCTTTAGCCATGGGAAATCTCCTTTCTCCTCTTTCGGCGTATCCGCCATACGTTATTTACGTACATGCCGGAGCCCTTTTATGGGTGCCATCCCTTGCGGGACGCTCATACGCTCGTTTATTTAACCTTTGATTTCTTCTCGTCCTTGCCGTGGCCTCTGTAGGTTCTTGTGGCAACGAATTCTCCGAGCTTGTGTCCAACCATATCCTCGGTAACATATACCGGAACATGCTTTCTTCCATCATGAACGGCAATCGTATGTCCCACGAAGGAAGGGAAAATCGTTGAACGTCTGGACCAGGTCTTTATAACCTGCTTCTGTCCCGAAGCATTCATTGCATCAACCTTTTTTAACAGGCTCTCGTCAGCGAAAGGACCCTTTTTAAGTGATCTAGCCATTTTCTTTCTCCTCCTTACTTATTCTTTATTGCCTTGCCATCGCGTCTTCTCACGATGAGCTTGTTGGAAGCCTTCTTAGCCTTTCTGGTCTTAAGACCAAGAGCAGGCTTACCCCAGGGAGTAGAAGGACCGGGACGTCCGATACCTGTCTTACCCTCACCACCGCCGTGCGGGTGGTCGTTGGGGTTCATAACCGAACCTCTGACTGTGGGACGAATGCCCATGTGGCGCTTGCGTCCTGCCTTACCTATCTTTACAAGGTTGTGGTCTCCGTTGCCTACAATACCGACTGTAGCTCTGCAGCCCTCGGGAACCATTCTCATCTCGCCGGAGGGAAGCCTTAAGGTAACATACTTGCCTTCCTTAGCCATAACCTGTGCTCCGTTTCCTGCCGAGCGAACCATCTGGCCGCCTTTGCCGGGCTTAAGCTCAATGTTATGAACCATTGTACCTACAGGTATGCTGGAAAGAGGCAGGCAGTTGCCGATTCTTACCTCGGCATTGGCACCATTCATAACCTTCATTCCGTCGGTAAGTCCCTCGGGAGCGAGAATGTATGACTTTGTGCCATCCTCATAGCATATCAGCGCTATGTTTGCGGTTCTGTTGGGGTCATACTCGATACCGATAACCTTTGCCGCAATATCGTCCTTATTTCTCTTGAAATCAATGATTCTGTATTTCTGTCTGTTGCCGCCGCCGTGATGTCTGACGGTAATCTTACCCTGATTGTTTCTTCCGGCATGCTTCTTTAAAGATTCAGTAAGACTCTTCTCGGGGGAGGTCTTCGTAATCTCGGAGAAGTCTGAACCGGTCATATTTCTTCTCGAGGGTGTGTAGGGATTATATGTCTTTATTCCCATCGTTCTTTCTCCTTTTCTTTGTTAGCACAGAGCCATTTCATTCATTATGCTCTGTATACTTATTTTGAGCGCTTCTTTTTAAAGTGATGTGAACAGCTCGATATCCTTGCTGTCATCGGTAAGCCATACATAAGCCTTCTTGGTCTTTGCAGTCTTACCTGTTGTGTATCCGCGCCTCTTGTTCTTGCCGTCCTGATTAAGAGTGTTTACCTTCTTAACCTTTACGCCGTCAAACATCTTCTCGACAGCCTCCTTTACCTGCGAGCGGTTAGCTTCGGGATGTACGAGAAATGCGTATTTCTTTTCCCCCATTCCCTCCATGCTCTTCTCGGTAATGAGAGGCTTTAATATTACATCATAATACTTTACGTCAGCCATTATGCAAACACCTCCTCAATCTTTGCCACAGCATCCTTGGTGAGGATGAGCTTCTTTGCATTCATTACATCGTAGGTATTGATGGTGTCAGCCTTTAAGGTGCTTACTCCCTCTACGTTCCTTGCAGAAAGAACAACATTCTTGTCGCTGTCAGCCAAAACTACGAGACCCTTTGAAACCTGTAAATTGTTGAGAACCTTTACAAAGTTCTTGGTCTTAATTTCCTTTAACTCGAGCTTGTCGAGCACAATGATGTTTCCATCCTGAACCTTAGAGGTAAGTGCGCTCTTTAATGCGGCTCTCTTCTCCTTCTTGTTAAGCTTGAAGGAATAGTCTCTGGGAACAGGGGCGAACACTACGCCGCCGCCCTTCCACTGAGGGCTTCTTGTGGAACCCTGTCTCGCATGACCGGTTCCCTTTTGTCTCCAAGGCTTTCTTCCGCCTCCGGAAACCTCTGCACGGGTCTTTGCCTTCTGTGTACCCTGACGCAGATTTGCAAGGTGCTGTACAACAGCCATATGCACCAAATGCTCATTAACTTCCACACCGAAGATTGAATCGTTGAGCTCTACAGTACCAACTTCCTTGCCTTCCATATTATATACAGATACGTTTGCCATCTGATTGGTCCTCCTTTCGCTCCGAATTAAATCTCAACCTTGGTGGTCTCTTTGATTGTCACAAGACCCTTCTTGGGTCCGGGCACCGAGCCCTTGATGAGAAGAAGGTTCTTCTCTGCGTCAACCTTTACAACCTCAAGATTCTGTACTGTTACCTTTACGCAACCCATATGACCAGGCATTCCCTTGCCCTTGAATACACGGCTGGGGGATGAACATGCACCGTTTGAACCCTGATGACGGTGGAACTTGGAACCGTGCTTCATAGGTCCTCTGTGCTGCCCAAGTCTCTTGATTGCGCCCTGGAAGCCCTTTCCCTTGGAGATAGCGGAAGCATCAATGTGGTCTCCCTCAGCAAAAATATCTGCCTTTATCTCCTGTCCGAGAGCATATTCGGAAGCGTTCTCAAACTTAAACTCCCTTACATATCTCTTTGCGGATGTGCCTGCCTTCTTGAAATGTCCTGCCTCGGGCTTGTTTACGCCGTGGCGGTGCACAAGCTCCTTGCCGTCCGCATACTTCTCTTTCTTATCAACAAATCCGACCTGAACCGCCTCGTATCCGTCATTGTCGGCGGTCTTAAGCTGTGTTACCACACAGGGGCCTGCCTGAAGCACGGTTACGGGAATGAGCTGTCCGTCTTCGTTGAAGATCTGGGTCATTCCGACCTTGGTACCTAAAATTGCTTTCTTCATCTTTTCCTCCATTCATCTACATAGTGGACCGGCATACGGCCGTTCGTGTCTAGGTAGAGGATATTAAAATGTTAATTGTTACCTTTGATAATCCTACTTTGACTTCATCTTGATGTCGATTTCCACACCGGCAGGCATCTCCAAGCCCTGGATTGCGCTGACTGTCTTTGCGGTGGGAGCAATGATATCGATGAGTCTCTTGTGGGTTCTCTGCTCAAACTGCTCTCTGGAATCCTTGTACTTATGTACAGCACGGAGAATGGTAACTACTTCCTTCTTGGTGGGAAGGGGTACAGGACCGCTAACCTGATTTCCATTCTTCTTTACCGCATCAATGAGCTTTGCGGCTGCTGAATCCACGAGCTGATGCTCATAAGCCTTGAGTGTGATTCTCATTACCTCGATTGCCATAAAAAAAGTCGCCTCCTTTTCGTACTTTATTGCCAGTACGACAAGCGGTGACTGTACACTCTCCCGTGTGTGTCCTGAACCTCTGAAAAAGCTTCCCGGATTTCACGTCGTTTCTGCCTTGCAGACCTTTCTGTACAGTGACTTGTCGTCAGTTTTTAACTTGACATTCGCTCCACGGAAAACCTGCTCCCGGTTACCCGAAAACAGCAACCTCACGCTTCACAGCTATCATGCCACAGCAAATAGCAGAATACCACTTACAAATCGGTTTTGCAAGTGGTATTTTATCAAATTTTAAAATAAATTGTATTTTTTTAAGTACAATCTGTTTTATTGCTTAACTTCCTCATACTCCTTCACAATTTCCTCGCCGGGAGCCTTGGTAAGAAGCGATACTGCGACGATGAATACAGCACTTACTATAAATGCCGGAAGAAGTTCATATATATCCCATGCTCCGCCCATGGGACGCACAAGAAACTTCCATACAAAGATTACCACGCCGCCGGATACAAGACCTGCCAGCGCCCCCTCAAAGGTAGTGCGCTTCCAAAAAAGCGAGAAGAGCATAAGAGGACCGAATGCGCCGCCAAAGCCCGCCCACGCAAAGGACACTATGGTAAATACCGAGCTGTCTGGATTCCATGCAAGAATAACCGCCACAACTGCTATTACCGCAACCGTAAGCCTTGCAACCAACATAGCCGTATAGTCCTTCATCTTTATTTTAAAGAAGTCCTGCATCAGATTCTGGGATACGGAGGAGGATGCCGCAAGCAACTGCGAGTCCGCCGTAGACATTGTACATGCCAATATTCCGGCAAGCACAAGCCCTGCTATGAGGGCAGCTAAGAAGCCATGACCGGAAAGCAGGTTTGCGAATTGAATAACTACCGTTTCCGAATCTGCACTCTTTGTAAATACAGGTATTGCCCCGTTTGCGGATGCCGCTGCGCCGACTATTCCTATTAGCACCGCCACACCCATTGATATTACTACCCACACGGAGGCAATCCTTCTTGAGAGCTTTATGTCATTTTCATCCTTTGCCGCCATAAATCTGAGAAGTATATGGGGCATTCCGAAATATCCAAGCCCCCACGCCAATGTGGAAACTATGGTAATGAAACCGTACGGAGAGGATGTTCCGTCCGCAATGTTATGGGTTCTCGTAAAGCTAAGATACCCTTCGAGGGACTCTGCATTGGATACCACTGCGCTCCAGCCCCCCGCTACGTTTATACCGAAGAATACTATTACTATAAGGGCAAAGGTCATCACTATGCTCTGTACCAGGTCGGTGGTAGATACCGCAAGGAAGCCTCCCAGAATCGTGTAGCCCACTATGAATACCGCACCAACTATCATTGCAAGATGATAATCCACACCAAACAGTGAATTAAACAGGGTTCCCACTGCCTTAAAGCCGGATGCAGTATATGGTACAAAGAATACTATTATCACAAGCGCCGCAATAGCCATAAGGATATTCTTTTCATCATGATAGCGCTTTGAGAAAAACTCCGGCACGGTTATTGCGTTTACCTTTTCGGAATATCTGCGGAGACGCTTTGCCACAAAGAGCCAGTTGAGATATGTGCCTATGGCGAGACCTATAGCCGTCCAGCCCACATCCGCAATCCCGGAAAGGTAAGCAAGTCCGGGCAGTCCCATCAACAAGTAGCTGCTCATATCCGAAGCCTCGGCGCTCATTGCTGCCACAAGGGGTCCCAATTTACGTCCTCCCAGATAGAAGCCCTCCGTCGTGGACTCTCCGTTCTTTCCGTAGTATACCCCTATGTACATCATAAGTACAAGATAGGCAACTATCGCCACTATGATACCAAATTGTGCTGCCATAAAAAATTCCTCCCTGATTAAAATTTATCTTCTATAATATATATCCAAATCCACATCGCCGGCGATGCCGGGTATCTTTCCGGTGCTGGAGGCCTGCCACATTATATAATCTCCCGCATAATCCGTGTTTGCCGTGTAATGCGCAAGCCATACCGGATATCTGTCCTTTACGTCCCATACGAGATTTAAATAGTTCTTGCTGCCGTAGAGCATGGCTGTATATCCGTATTTCTCACATTGATTCTCAAAAACATCCATCATACGGTTCAGTTCACGAATACTTACGCCATACTGCTGGAATCTTCCCCAACTCTCCCAGTCGAAAACAATCGGGAAATCCACCTCTCTGCCGTTCAAAGCCTGCATAAAGAAGTCTATATGGCTCCTGAGTTCATTTTCATGCACATCCGTGGTGTACATATACACCCCAACCTTCATACCTACACGCTTTGCTTCCGTAAAATTCCTTTCAAAATACGGGTCGATAATAAGCTCTCCGTCATATCTGGATATTCTCATCATCACAAAATCGCAGCCTGCCGCCTTTACCGCATCAAAATCTATATTTCCCTGCCATTTGGATACATCTATGCCATATTCGTAATTCTCCCCGGGATGAGACAACTTAAAATCCTCAAACTGCGTACGGGCTCTTGTGTCCGGCGTCTCTCCGCCGCCTCCCGACGGGGTATAGACATTTACTGTACAATTCCAGCTCTGGGCATTGCCTGAGGCATCAGAAACAGTTATCTTAAGGGGATATGAGCCGTTTACTGCAGTGTTGACGCTTCCCGTATAGGTAAGAGAAGGGTGCGCATCAATATAATCGCCGTAGCTTACATATGCGTCTATATCAAAAGCCTTGCCGTTAGGCACATTTATGCTTTTCGGACCCTTGAATATAATCGGCGCCTCATTGTCAATCTCGGGAGATACGGTATAATTGAGCATCCCCTTATATATATCTCCCTCATATTCATAGGTTATTATAATGCGGTAATCCCCCGTTTCTTTCGTGTCTATGGGAGAGTCCTCCCCAAAAATGTTCGTATTTGTGTCTGCAATTATCTCCTTTAAGGTATAGTCCGCTCCCTGCTGTATATGTGCCTTGACTTCAATATAGGCATCCTCCGGCTCCCTATAGGCATACCAGCTTGTCTCCTCGACAGCAAGCCCCAGATACCCTGCCTTTTCAACAGCCTCAGCCGTTCCGTCAAGTACATTTGTCACAGTGATGGTCTTCGCTCTGGCTTTCAGACCTGAAAGGATGACAAAGCCTCCCAGCAGCGGCAAAAAAAGCGAAAGATATATAATTGTCCTGATACAGCTTAGTTTCATTATAATATATTAAAGGCACACCTGCGCCGATATTTGTTTTATCAAACCAGCTATCAATATAACACGCAAAAAAATCTTTGTAAACAATCTTGTTTGCCTTTAACATATATAATAGAATATAATAGGGTAGTGTCAAGTAAGTTATGAAAAAGGAGCAAGAAAAAAGGCTCCGTTGAACCTTGAAAATTGCAGAGATATTTATGTTTTTAGTGGGTAATCAAGGTGGAAGCCACAAAGTGGCTCCCACCCGGACATAAGGATTTTTC
>JAFUVF010000065.1 GCA_017483735.1 Lachnospiraceae bacterium
CCTCCATAAGCTTAACCATCCCCATGGAGGTAGGACCCGAGAGACCTCCTATCCGCACAAGCACATCGGATTTTTCAAGCTCTGCCGCAGCCTCCGTGGGAGCGGGTGCTTCGGTAGGTGCAGGAGTTTCAATAGTCTGTGCGGTCTGCGCAGGCTCCGGCGTATCCTCCGCCTTCTGTGCGCCTGCGCTGTCTCCGCAGCCTGCAAGCGACATTGACAGCATACATGCCGACATAATAAGTGCAATAAATCTCTTTTTCATATTTTTCCCTTTCCGTTCAGTACTTAAATTTTTGCAGTATTTGTCTTGACCGACACATTCGGGGTCATGCCGAGCTTTCCGGAAAGGGCGCTGGTAACAGCCGTGGGAGCATCCATCATAACGCAAATCAGGGATACCTGCTTCTTTTCATAGGGTAAACCCATTCTCCCGATAATGTACTCTGCGTACTCATGGAGAATCTCGTTTACAAAAGAAACAGACTCCCTGTCGTATATTATAATGCTTACTACCGATATTCTCTTATCCATCCTTTGCCTTTCCACTCGGGACGTACCCTTGTGCGTCAGAACAAACGCTATGGACAGTATAGGGGAAGCGGGGTGGAAAGTCAAGGAGCAAACAGATAATATCCAAAAGCATTGACATTCCGAAATATTTTAACTATAATAAACGATAAAGAACGATAAAAATTTTAAAAACTATAAAGAACAATAAAACATTTCCAAAACTATAATAAACAATAAAACAATACAGGAAAATTTATGAAAAAAAATACTTATTCATTGCTATTTGGCAAAGAACCGCTGGAATCCATTTCAAGAGCAGCTCAGACAGAAAAGGTTATAGCCGATTTTTCCGATGAGTTATCGTTACAACAAATTTACCTCATAACAGGTATCCGAGGCGCTGGTAAAACCGTCTTTATGACGGAAATTTCCAAAAGTCTCTGCAAAGATAAAAACTGGATATGCGTGGAGCTAAATTCCGGCGGTGATTTGCTTAATGATTTGGCTGCAAGTCTTGCCAGTGAAAACCAATTGGCTCAAATATTCAAAAACGCAAGCATCAATCTTTCATTTTTTGGTATCGGATTAGAGGTAAAGGAAGTTGTTCCCATAACCAATATACAGGTAGCAATCACAAAAATGCTTGAGAGCCTGAAAAAACATAAAAAAAGAGTTTTAGTATGTATAGATGAGGTAATAGGGACTCAGAATATGAAGCTTTTTGCATCCGCCTTCCAGATTTTTGTCCGTCAAGACCTTCCTATATATCTTCTGATGACAGGATTATATGATAATATAAACAACCTGCAGAATGAAAAAAATCTGACATTTTTGTATCGTGCGCCGAAAATCGACCTCAAACCCCTTAATATCCGCACGATGGCGGAAAATTACCAAAAAGTGCTGAATGTCGATGAAGCCATATCGCTGGAAATGGCAAGACTTACTAAGGGATATCCGTTTGCATTTCAGGTATTAGGGCATTTTACATGGAATCACAACGGCAATTATAAAGCTGCTATACCCGAATTCAGACAATACCTTGAAGATTATGTCTATGACAAAATATGGTCGGAGCTTTCCGGCAGCGACAAGAAATTTTTAATATCTGTTGTCAAATCCGGCACAGGCAGGGCAAAGGATATTAAAAAGCTGCTTTCCATGGCGGATAACGAATACAGCCCTTACAGAGACAGGCTTGTGAAGCGTGGTATTCTAAACGGAGATGAACATGGCATCGTAAAATTTACTCTTCCATTATTCAACGACTATGTATCACTAAAAGATGAGGGATGACTACGCCATCCCTCATTCTTAAGCTTCAAGCAGCATTCTTCCACATACACTGCCCTTATCCGGTTTTTATTGACACAGTATCTCCGGCACCATATGCTTCCCCAGACGTTCAGCCACGAACTGCTGCAGCGCTTCCTTGTCAATATCGCCTTGCGAGGTAAGTCTTACCTTGACATAGAAGAGGTTGTTCTCTCCATACTCCAAAGAAGCCTCCGCATCCTCCACAGCAGGATAATTCTTTATAAGCCGTTCAAGCTCAAAAAGATTGATAAAGCTTCTTCCCGCTAACGTCTCACGCATAACCGTTCGTCCCGCCTGATACAGCGCCTCGACCTTGCCTCCCGGAGTGATTCTCGCATCAATCCCAGTGTCGTACAGTGTTCCGGGCGTATACAGGCTTTCTATGGTTTCCGTACAACCGTTTACAGGCTGATCCAACAGATATAATCTGCCCCACGCTCCATACGGCTTCTTCATTCCATATTCATCAAGCACATACGGTCTTACCGACATACCCTCGGTCACATTCGGGATTACCTCATATCCGACAGAAGCGTTGAGCTTCTCGGCGGATATGCTTATATGCTTAGGATAAAGCCTTGCCGCCAGATGATCCTTCAGCTTTCTTACCGAGGTCTCATCCTGCATTGCCACTATCACATTTTCCATCGCTTCAAGGAATACTGAAAGCATATCCTTGTCATAACGGTTTTCCCAATATCTGAGTTCATATGTATATCCCCTGCTTCCGGCATAAATCATCAGATGGAACGGCAAAGAGTCCAGCTGTATCTTTATGCCTTCTGCGGGCTCCCCTCCAATCTGAGGAATCTCGAGGAGATCTCCCTGATACTGTATGAACATCTCATCCGCATGCTGGCTGGACATATGCGTCTCCATCGTATGAAGTATCTGCTCCGCATTGCGCTTAAGGAGCTGCTCCACCGTTTCATGGGGAATGCGCTTGTACCTGAATACATAGGTTGCGAAGAACGAGCCTGCAAGACGGGTCCATCTGCCGTCCGTTCTCCCGTTGTGTATGCTTGTGATGACCACATCATCCGAAGCCCCGAAAAGTCCTACTGTATAGCTGAATGCCGTAAGGAACAATGCGTTCTCGGATATGCCGTATTTAGAGCAAAAGCCCTGCAGACTCTTTTGATTCAATTCCGAAAATTTGCCCTTTATCACTGCGTTATGCGCAGTTCCCAGATCATAGCTGTCCATCTTGGCAAGAATGCTCTTTCTTATCTCGCACCCCTTTAAAAGCTCCTTGAAGAAGGCGATATCCTTATCTCTAAGCCCCGCCTCGTCTCTGGCATATTCGTCCAATATGTACTCATAGAAGCTGTAATCGGATTTCTTTACCTTCTCTCCGAGATAGAGCTTGTTCATATCCTCCAACAGTATGTTCATTGTCATACCGTCGCCTATGATATGCGCCACATCAAAGAAGAGATATTTTGCGGTATCCGTCTTGTAAAGTCCGATATGATACAGGTTGTCCCCGGGCATATACATATACGGCACCACCATATTCTTTCTCTTATTCTCCCACTCCTCATCGGAAAGAGTAAGTCTCTCGATAGACACCTCTCGTTTATCATCACGGAAATTGTACATCCGCTTGTCCTCTCCGGGCTCTATTCTGTCGGACAGGATGGGATGTATCACGAAAAGCTCTCTTATCGCCTTCTCCATGCGATCCAGATCTATCTTGTTGCTGAGCTTGTAGAAGAACGGCAGATTCGCTGTGGTATTGCCGCGCATCACATATGCGAAATACATCTGCAATCTCGTGAGCGGATATTTATCACGTATCGTATAATCCACCTTGCTCTGCTTCGCCTTTTTGTCCAGATACAGCGCAAGCCTCTCTACATCTGGATTTTCCATCAGCTCCGAGAGCGTCAGGGAAAAGCCGTAGGATTCCTGAAGCGCAGTCAACAGCATTATGCTTCCGAAGGAATCAAGCCCTACTGAATACAAATCCGTATTGATGCCGAACCTGCTGTGTCCTAAAACCCCGATGCACGCATCATATATCTTACGCTGCTCATCATTTTCCGGAAGCCGTATATTCGCAGCATTATCCTTGGCTGTCTTCTTCTCCTCAAAAAACGCCTCACGGATTATCTTCTTTGAAGTAGTTTTCTTAAACGGTGTCCTGCGCACGCTTGTCTGCATTATTCTCTTGAATGGCGGAAGCTTCTTATTGTGTTCCTTTACTATCTCCTCCACCTCAAGCTGCACATTCTTTATTCCGTTCGCCTCAGCATACTTAAAATCCGGATAAATCTCACATTTAATCATATCATCCTCGCCGTATACGAGGATATCGGCTATCAGGGACTCTATCGTAAATCCCGCCTCAAGCTCCTCCGGCGCCACATTCTCACCGTTACTTAAGATTATCAGATTTTTAATCCTGCCTGTCAGATACAGGAAGCCTTCGTCATCCAGATATCCCACATCTCCCGTCTTGAGCCAGCCATCCTTCGTAAATGCCTCTGCGGTCAATTCAGGATCGTTATAATATCCCTTCATCACAAAGGGAGAACGTACCTGTATCTCATTTTCCTCCCCAATCCTTACCTCTACATGCTCCATTACCTTTCCTGCGGAAAGCACCTTATCGGGTCTGCCGTATACAGGCTCGGAGATTATGGGGGAGTGCTCGCTCATCCCATAGCCCTGCCCGATGCGCACTCCCATATCGTAGTATTTTTCCGCAAGATCCTTTGCGAGTCCGCCGCCACCGCATACGATACGGGATATTCTCCTGCCGTATACCTGATAGAGCGCATCCTTCTCCGTGGAACCCGGATCTGCGTTCACTATAGTGATAATCTTGTTGTATAGTGCCTTTGCTATCATGGGAACCACATGTATGACCACAGGCTCAAACAATCTCAAATGCTTTCCAAGCTGGGAGAGCGGGCCGTTGATGCATACTGTGCCGCCCTTGTGCATCGCCCATAGGATATCCCCATTTATACAATACACATGATGGATTGGGAGTACATTCAATAAAACTAAAGGCTTCGGGTCATCCACCGCCCCCTGGGCGAGAGTGTTTCCCGAAAGATTAGCCTGTGTCAGCATAACGCCCTTGCTGTGTCCTGTAGTACCTGATGTGTACAATATCATAGCCAGATCATCCGGAGCGACCTTGTAATCTGCGCCTTCCTCAGTCCAACTTCTCCCGGTATAACGCATATCTCTCAATATGTCATTTAAGCAGGCGGTCTTTTTTACCGATTGCAGCGAATAATACTCCTTGATATTGGGGCAGAGCTCTTTTACATCATTTATGAGTGACACATGCTCCCAATCATAGAACAATATATCCACATCCGAACGGCTCAGGCAGTCCGCAAGGTGCTCCATATCCATCTGATAATCCAGCGGAACAGCCACATTCCCTGATGCCATAGTCCCTATGAGCACCGATATGTAGTGGACACTGGAGGAGCCGAACAATCCAATCTTTACCTGCCTGTCAAGTCTTGCTCTTCTCTCATTGACGAATGCGCCGATTATGCGGCATAGCTCCCCGAATCGTTCATAGCTTATGTCATAGATGACATCATCCCGCTCATAGCGCAGAAAGGAATCCTTACAATACTCTTCCACGCTCTTTTCCAAAAGTTCCCGAATAGTCTTCGTATTATCGTAGCTTACCATACTTTTCCCCTTTCTATCACAATCCGCCCACAAACGCCGTATACTCTTCCTCATTCGCCGGCGGAATAAGTGTTCCCGCTTTGATCTCGTCGCACAAGGCAATCGCCTCGTCGTATATCTCATCCGAATAGTTCTCATGGTTTTCCGGAATCCCCACGGCTCCCTCCGCCATGCCGAAGCTCAAGGTTTTACCGCCTATTAATCTTCCCTGCTCATAATCCTCCGACACACGTAGGATTGCCACATCTACCTTTTTCATGCCAGAGGACAATACATGCGCCGGGTCTAAATACGCCTGATCCTTGTCCACCCCTATCACATAGTATCCGTTTTTGCCTGCGGAATCTATCACGCCCAGACCTGCACCGCCTGCCGCCGCATATATCACATCACATCCTTCGCCATGCATTGTGTCTGCAATCTGTCCGCCTGCCTCGGAATCATAAAAATTCCCCACATACTCCACCGAAACCTTAACATTCTTATGCTTTAACCGGTTTGCATACGTAACCCCCGCCTCGTATCCATATTGAAACTGGTCTATAATGTCGCTTGGCACACCGCCCACAAATCCGACCTGCCCCGTCTGTGTCACGCAGGCAGCTATATATCCCACCACAAAGGAGGATTCCTGCGCCCTAAACACAACGGATGTCACATTCTCAGGAGCTGACTCATAAGCGTTGTCAATAATGGCAAAATTGACATCCGGATATTTTTCCGCAACGGACAAAAGAGCGTCGGCGCACTGATATCCCACGCCCCAGCACAGCGTATAGCCGTTCTCGGCAAGCTCCGTAAAATTCGGGATAAAATCCTCTTCCTTCAGGGTTTCGACATAATGAATCTCCGTGCCATTTTCGTTATGAAGCGCCTCCATGCCTTCCCATGCGCTCTGGTTAAAGCCCTGATCCTCCACACCGCCGATATCCGTTACCATAGCCACACGATATACTCTGCTCTGATCCTGTACTCCCGTCGCTTCATCATCCGCATACGCCGTCCATTCCTTCAAAAGCTGCGGTCCGGCTTCCGTGCTTCCGCAGGCGGAAAGTAAGCCTGCTGCCACAAGTAGCAACGCAGCTGCTTTTCCTATTCTTTCTGTTTTTTTGTAATTTTTGGCTCTTTTCATCTTTCCTGCTATTCTATGTTGTTCTGATATTTCCTCTTATGTCTTTTCATAACAAGCGCATAGATTCCTGCAAATACGAGCATCCCTGTTCCGAAAACCGCCAATCCGGTACGGTTTCCGAAGGACAGCAGCGCACCATATGCGATTGGTCCCGCTGTGGAGCCGATACTTTCAAACACTGAATATATCTGCATGGACTTTGCTTCCCCAAACCTCACAGACTGTGGCAGCTCCCCGAAGAATGTGTACATACATCCATACGAGAAGGATGTTACGAATGACAGCATTACCATTCCGAAGAATACCATCCCTATTGTGGGTCTTACCACATATAAAAGCATAGCCGCCGCCATGAGTGCGCTTGCAAGGAAAATTCCCCTAAGCATTCCCAGATGCTTCATCAAAAATCTGGTAATGACCGGTCCTGTATACAGGAACGCAAGCCCGCAAATCAAATAAAACCGGCTGATGTTCACCTCGCTTACATTGTTTTCTCCCGCCACAAGGGGAAGGAAATACTCTCTGTATGACAAGGACATCATAAAGGGCAACAGTATCAGCAGAAAATAGCCGAGCACCGGCGCATTGAGCATAAAATCCTTGAACCCGCTTCTCTTCCTACCAATGTCTTCTTTACCGCTATCTTTGGAAATGCCCTCAGCCGGCAGACCTTTGTTTTTAACCTGATTGCTCTCAAGCTTTGACTCCCTTGAGGATACTGCCACCAAAAATGCCACAACCAAAAGAATCGCCCCCACTACATAAACTAACTTCCAGCCTCCAATAGCCAGGAATACTGACGAAAGACCTGCACCGATAGTAACTCCCGAAAGGCTTCCCGCAGAGAGCTCCGTAAATGCCCTTGCTGAGCTTTCCTCAGTCTTACCCTTTGCTGCGATTGCATAAGCGTTCACATATACAGTTCCCATTCCGGCACCAATCAACATCTTTCCTATCAACACCCCAAAATATGAGCCTGTGAGCACACAGCAGAGTCCTCCCATGCACTGTACCAACAAGCCACCTCCCATTACCTTTGCCTCTCCGTGTTTCTCGCCCACAGTGCCCATAAAGCTCGAACACAGAGCTAACATCAAAAGCTGTGCGGACAGCGGCAGAGCCACCGCCACCGAATCGGGAATAGGAAGCTGTCCTTTATAAAGCTCTGCACACAGAATTGTCACAAACGCATCCTGCATAGCGTCGGCTGAATTCGTAAAAAAGCTCATCGCCCTAAGCGGTATTATACAGGTGGGGTCCGAACGCTCCGCAATTGTCAGCTTCTGTCTTCTCTCGACAAATGAAAGCAACAGCACTCCCTCAAGAATCAGCATCATTACCACCGCTGTCGTACAAAACACGTTAAATACTGTATTCCAAACGGCGATATTCCTCTCTCTGTTTCTGAGGCTCATATCCATGCGCACCTCTAAAAGTGCGGCATTTGCGCCTCCTTCATCCTTGAGAGGCGTTAGTAAGCTAATCCATGTACCCTCCACATCTCTTGTGCTGAGTGCATAAGAATTGCCCGTTTCCATCGCTTTCCTATAGTAAGTGGTATCCCCTATATCATAGGGTTCGCCACACATCACATCATCATTATAGTTACAGACAAATTTTACGCCGCTCTCATCCACGGTATATATGGTATAGCGGTAATATTTTCCCTCCAGAAATGCCTGTGCCGTCATCACATCCAAAGGCTGTCTGAGCGCCTTATAGGCGGAGGTGCCGTAGAAGGTTTCTCCCTCCATGCGGCTGATTGACTGCACGTCTGTCTGCTCCGCCATAAGCTCTGCAAACAGCTTCATATTGTCAATCAGATTCTCCTCTTCCTTTTCAAACAATTCATCCATAAGGGAATATGCCACGAAACAGGATACGATTGCCACTGCCGACACAACAATGACAACTCTGATGGAATTCTCATTTTTAAGAAACCGCCCCAGTCTTCTTGACAGGAGAAACAATGCCAACAACACACAGAGACCGGCAATCGCCAACACCACCCTAAGAAGGATTGTTACCGCATAATACCGATAGTTTCCCCCTTCTATATGGGTAATTTTGCCATCTGACACCAGATAAAATCCCGTGGCACTGCCGACCAGCACACTTCCATCCTCAGAGGAAACCTCCAACGAAACCGGCTTTCCGTCAATCTGTGCCAATGTGCTTACACCATCCTGCAAATCCTCGTCATACCGGTAAACCTTGTTTTCATACAAATCCGAAAAGAATACCTGCCTGTTTCTGATAGCGATACAATTTGGCATCAGATGGTCGCTGTCTGTATTAAGCGTAACCCACCTTTGCTCCGTCGGTTCAAATATACGCACAAATCCCCGCTTGACGGCAATCGCCACCTCGCCGCTTTCAAGATCTATACTTGCGTCATTAAGCCTGTCCCCGCAATAATAGCGCTCCACCAAAACAGGTGCGTCGCTGCCTTCCTCAATCTGGTACAATTCCAGTCCGTAATCCACGCTAAGGATAAAATAAACCTTCCCCTCATAGACCTGAAATTCCAGTATCTCGTTACCGCTTCCCGAATCTGTCGTCAAGTCGTACTCCTGTTCAAACAGGATTCTCTGCTCCCTGCCCGTAAGCGCCACCAGACGCTTATTTACCTTGGACTCATCCGACCTGTCATAGACGGTATCCGCAATATACAGTGTTTTCCCGTCCTCCAGCACCTGTTCCGCATAATAAAAGCTCTCGTTACTTTGGCCCTTCAGTCTCTTTATAAGCCTGTGCTTTGCATCCAAAAGCTCTATCGCCGTCTTGCCATAATCTACCACGACAATGCCGCCGTTCTCTCCAAACGCCGCCTGCGCAACCGTAGAAAACTCGTAATGCGGCTTCATCATAACCAAATCCACGCCAAAAACGAGAATCAGAACCGCTGCCAGCATTACTGCCGACAGCACAGCTCCTATGATTATTTTTCCTGCATTCCCTCTTCTTGCGGATATATTCACCTTTTAATCTCTCTTCGTCTCTTTTCGTCTTTTTTCCATATTACAACAGCTTTATTGCAAGCATTGTCAAATCATCAAACTGCGTAGCCTCGCCCACGAAGCTGTCTACTGCGCTGTGCATATTATCCAATATCTGCTTGGGACTTGCCTCCGGCTCTTTATTCAGCGCCTCAAGCATCCTCTCTGTTCCGAACAGCTCATTCTGCAGATTGGTCGCCTCAGCCACGCCATCCGTATAGACAAACAATGTTCCTCCTCTTTCAAGCGTAAATTCATAATCCTTATACTTTACGCCCTCCATGCCTCCTACGACAAACCCGTGCTTATCCTTTAAAAGCTCAAACCTTCCGTCAGCTGCCTTCAATATCGGATATTCATGACCAGCATTGGCTGCAACTACCTTCCCTGTGGAGATTGTCAGAATGCCTAACCACACTGTGACAAACATCTCTTCATCGTTGTTTTTACATATCTGCGCATTCACAGCCTCCAAAACAGCCGCAGGAGAGGCTTCTATAGTTGCGTAATTGCTCACAAGAATCTTCGACATCATCATAAACAGAGCTGCGGGAACACCCTTGCCGGAGACATCCGCAATAACCAGTCCAAGATGGTCGTCGTCAAGCAAAAAGAAATCGTAGAAATCTCCGCCAACCTCCTTCGCAGGTGTCATGGACGCATAAATATCAATATCCTTCCTGTCAGGAAAGGGCGGGAAAATATTCGGCAGCATATCTGCCTGAATCTTAGTCGCCAGTGAAAGCTCCGCTCCGATACGCTCCTTCTCCTTCGTCACGGCGGCAAGATTCTTGATATATCCATCCAGCTCCTTCGTCATAAGGTCAAAGGCGTCTGCAATGGACTCTATCTCATCTCCGGTATGTATGTCTATGCGAAAATCATTCAAACGCTCCATATTCTCGGAAACCAGACCGGATACTGCCTCGTGCAGATTTTCCAGAGGGCTTACTAGGGTTTTCTTCATATATACATAATACCCAAACTGACAGAGGAACAATACTGCAATGATGATGAACAACACTAATATTATAAACTGCCGTATCTGCGTGTTGATCTTATCCATGGAGATATCTACCGATGCCAGCGCTACAGGCTCACCCTTGCTGTCCATGATTGCCACATAAGCAGAGGCTAAATAGCCATACTCCTTCGAGTTCGTAATCAGGATATTCTGCTCCGCATCTACACGGAACGCAGCCTCTCCCACAGCCTTGCCCTCGCCAAGGTATGGTTCGGTATCTCCCAAGTCACATATACCCTCTTCGCCTTCCACACCTGCATCCCAGATATAATACTGTATATCATCATAAGGGATTATAACATAAAAATAGTCAAATCCTTGTGTCTGCTTCATAGTAAGGAGCATCTGCCGGACTTTTTCATAATATTCATCCTTTTGTCCTGTCTCGCGATATCGTGCGATACTGTCCCCGTCAATCAGCTTTGCAGCGATTGTTGCCTCATGGAACGCCTTGTTCGAATACTCCTTTTCCATCTGCCCCCGGTACACATAAGAGATTACCGGTATCAGAACAATTGCCGTGATTACCGAAACGACAAGCATCGCCCTCAAATGCTTCACGCTGATACTTTTGTATTTTTTTCCTGCTCCTTTTTTCTCCATGTCCTTAAGCTCCTCCGTTTTCTTGTTATTTTAATTATTATCTGTCTGACATAAACACATTTTCTTCAAACGCTCCCTCTGGCAAAAAAGCTTTGTAATGCATTTCATATAGACTCTTTACTTCTTCCTTGCTATGAACGGGAGTATGCATCATTTCTATTATAATAAACGGAGCTTCAAAATATGTAAGCCTTACCCCTGTATCCCTGAATCCCGTTGTTAAATAAAATTCCAAACGCCTTGTACGGATTTCCTTATCTGCTGCATTCATTGCAAACTCCGGATTTTCAACCTCTCCCAAAATGCTTTTGGCATCCGCAAGATAATTACCCACCATACTAACCAGTTCTCTCCAACGTCCATGATGCCTCCACTCCGGAAAGATTCCAAGATAATCAATCAAATAATCCTTGCCGTGTTTAATTATAAAAGCATATCCCGCAAGCTCTTCCCCCTCCATCAATCCGAGGCACTCGTAGTTTCCCTGTTCCACAGCATCATTGATTACCTCCAAGGGGTCTAATTCATTTGCCGGAAAATCTTCTTTCATCCTTTCATTATAGATTTTTTCCACCTGTACATCAGTCAATTTGTCCAATCTCATAGAAGCCTCCTAATCATCATGCATTGTGCTTGGACCAATCCTTTTCAATTACCAGTTCCACCGTATTACCCCTGACACCGACACGCACATCATCGGCAATATTTGCGACAATGGATTTCTCCAGTTCGTCCCATTCCTCCGCCTTATCCCCTGACGAAGCTTTAGCCGCATTGATATCAGCACGGTATTTCGCAAGTGAGTATTGATAAGCGTATGAATTCCCTGCACCGTGCACGCCCATTCTCCCATATACGGGTGGCACATTCTCCGCAGAAGAGGCGTCTTCATCCGCCGCATAGATTCCCTCTTCCATCATCTCACGGATTCTGCCCATAAATCCTTTATATGCCGCATTCTTTTTATCCGACGAGGCATCAAGCAGCTCTCTCTTCTTAGAAAGGTTCATTTTAGTTTCCGCCGTAAGGTGCAGACGGCATGCCTGGTCCCTTTCTCCCTCCAGCCAAAAATCCGCCTCAAAATCCTCGGTAATCGCATTTACCATTCCGAGTGTTTCCTCTGCGATCAGCCGCAGGCGCATTGCACATTTCCTATCAAGCCCCATGTATTCTGAAAACCTTTCCACCTCATCCATAGCAGGAGCTGTGCCTGTACCGTTACTGTTTACTCTGACTTTGTCTGTCTGCATAATATTTCCTCCACATTCTAGTCCTCATACCTAAAGTAATCAAAATCCGCAGGCTTTCTGGCGCCGCAGCCGCCGTTATTGGCGTATATTCCGACCAAGGTTCCGGTGTGGCGCTTGGGGTCGTCCGGCACGCCCTCATCGCACAGATAGATGCAGTTCTCCAATACTCCGATTTTTTCGTAGTTTTTGCCGTCATAGCTGTAATAAAAGGTGCGGGTAAGCTTTTCGACCTCCACCCTTATTATGACGGGCACATCCTTAATATCCGCAACCTCTGCCACAAGTTCCTCCCCGTGGTTACGGTTTATCACAAGCTGGAGCTTCCTGCCGTCCTCGTAGCACAGTGCGCATCTTGCGTAGGTTGCTGTGGAATAATAGCAGGTAAGCCCTGCCTGCTCGCCGTTACGGTCAGGATAGTACTCAACCTTGCATTCCGCATTATAAGTAAGCTCCTGCTCCCTTCTGAGCAAAGTATTCTTTGCCCTTATCTCATTGAGCTGTCCGTCCATTGTCCATATGCGGAAATGGCTCTTCCTTTCGGAATTTAAGCTGTATGAGCCCCTTGCCGGCAAACGCACAAACTCCCATTCGAGATTCAATGTATCGCTGTCGAAATCATCAAAGAGATTTCTCTCAGCTTCATAGCTTACCTCCGGCAGGTCGGGAGCAATATTTTCCGTGCTTGGTCCCTTGCCGCCGTTTATCCGAAACCATCCGTCCTCAGTAAATTCAACGGGGTCAAGCGCACTCTCCCTGCCGATGGTAGTGTATTTCCCGCCGTTTGGTCTGCCACAGAGGTAATAGCACCACCATTTTCCGTTCTGATCCTGCACAAGCTTCCCGTGACCGGAGCGTTGAAGGGGCGCATCCGGGTCAAGCTGCCTCATTACGGGATTGTACGGCGACTCCTCATATTCCCCGTAGAGCGTCTTTGACCTTGCCACATTTATGCCGTGTCCGTAGCCGGTGCCACCCTCGGCTACTATGGCATAGTAATAGCCGTTTATCTTCTGTATGTGGGGGCCTTCCGAACAGCGCTCTCCCGTGCCTTCCCATATGCGTGTGGGTTCCCCTGTAACCTTTGTAAAATCATCCGACATCGGATACAGGTTTACTGCCTTTGCGATTGACATATAATGCTTTCCGTCATCATCCACAAACATTGAGGGGTCTATATCGTCCACCTCTATGCAGAAGGGCTTACAATATGGACCCTCCGGCTTTTCGGAATACATAAGAAGCTGGCGCCTCATCACGTTGTTATTCCGCTTCCCATCCGCATTCAGGCGAAGTGTCGCTATAATATAGAATTTCCCGTCGATATATTCGATATCCGGAGCCCATATTCCGTGGGAGTCCCTTATATCTCCTATATCCAGCCAGTCCGGGTTATTTATGGCATGCCCTATTATGTGCCAATGCACCATATCCTTGGAGTGGGATATGGGGATTGCCGGAAAATACTGGAATGAAGAGTTTACCATATAGTAGTCATCCCCCACCCTTATTACGGAAGGGTCGGGGAAAAACCCTCTCTGCACCGGATTTTTATAGGTTCTTTCTGACATAAGCACCTCCTTTATAAATTTATCAATATATATTCTCCCATATTCTTTATATATCCGCTTTCCGGATAGTGTGGAAGCTTAAGCGCCTCCCCCTCCGTGCGGATACGGGTATACTCATCCGCATCACGTATTGTACTAAAGTTGTGACCGTGAAGCTTTAAAAATCTCATCATCTGCATATTCGTGCCGTCTATGGCATCGAGCGCCCAGCGTATCATCGGGAGATTTCCTTCGTTTATGAAACAGTACCCCTCGGGCTGCCAATATTTTTCCTTAAGATGCGGATCTATAACATCTGTTATTTTCTCTATAGTCCTGTATTGCCATGATGTATAGGGTACATAGAAATCCTTCATATACTCATAGGGGAGGTTAAACTCTCCGATAAAGACTAAGGGCTTTTCCCTGCCGTATTCACTTTCCACATCATGCGCCACATTTAAGAGTACCTCCTTAGAAAGCTCATACTCCCTATAATCCATATAGAAGGCTTTGTTAAGCTCCATGGATTGGTTGAATATAAGAATCAGGCATATGAATTGTGTTATGTAAACTAAAATTTGTTTGTGTCTTTTTATATTTTCTCCGCAGTCCGCATTATTAAGCCTTTCCATAAGGCATACATAGAGATACGAAATCCCTACCGCCGCAAAGAATGGCAGATATTGTGTGGAGCGGTAAAATGTAAGCTTTGCCTCCAATATTACCAAAAGGAAGGGTGCTATAATCATGCCTACAAAAAGCAGGGGATGGACAAGGCTCTTTTTCTTTATTGCCTTTATTATGGAGGCTATGCCAAAGACAAAGCATGATATCTCATATACCGTGATTGGCAGATATACGAGAGCATTTAAATGGTAGGTAACAAAGAAGCGCTTAATGAGCATCTTAAGCTCCAAAAGCCCCTCATGCCCGTTAAAGAGCACAAACATTTCCAAAAAGCCTCTTTCATTAAGATGCAGATAGCCATTGGAAAGCCCAAATACCGCCGTGATAAGCGGAATAGTTATGGCACGCATCAAAATACACATAAGCACCGTGAGCGCCGCCATGAGAATCCGAATGCACAATCTGCCGAAAGCCCTGCTCTCATCCGAATCATCCAAAAATAGTACCACCAGTACTCCCACAATGAACATTATCACAAAGGCCTCATAGCAGCCCGCCGCAATCCAGACAAACACAGCGCTTATGAGGTAATTCCTTATCGCACATTCAGAAAATCCGACTTCCTTACCCGGAAGAGATGGTCTGTGTATGCCCTCATAGAAATACAAAAGCGCAAGAGCACAGCAATTATATGCTATCTCCATGCCATTGTGATAATAATACCTGTAGCAGAAGGCAATTATGGGATTGCTTATAAAAAGACAGGAAAAGACGATGCATGCCCTGATATCAAATTTTGCTCCAAGAAGCCGCCTAAAGAGTACACAGAATAATACTGCGGAAAACGAAAAGAGAATGACCCCTATAAGCTCCGGCATAAACGGCGCAAAGTCAGAAAACCGGAATATCTTATTTACCGAAAACATTACCCAGCGCCCCATCTGAGGCTGAATGCCCTCGTCGAGATACAAATTTACATCCGTATCGTCTATACCTATGGTGGGGTGTGTTATCTCAAAGCCATAACCGCACAATATGGTAATAATTAACGCAATCAAATAACACTTATTATGTAATATATTTTTTGTTTCTTCCCAGATTTTTTTCATATTATATATAAAAGCCGCAGGCAGATTTTCAAATCCGGCAAATCCGCCCACGGCTTTTATTCTAACATAATTCCCTTTTTCCCGCAATCTTTAATGTTTTTCCGACAAATACCCGGAAGTGTTATTTTTGCCAAAATCCGACTGTTTTTCCCCGAAATACCGGGCTACGTAGTCAGGAACTTTCCCCTCCTTAAATGCATAGCTCTGATGGAAGGAATACTCCCTGTCTGACCCTTCCCTGTGTATCTGAACAATATAGTCCGATTCGGAATCTGCAAGGCTTCCAAAGCTTACGGCGATATAATCAAGCGTACACATCGTAAGGCTGTCCATAAAGCTCTTTTTATCCTCCTCGCTCATTTTTTCAAGCATAAGCTCCGCAGTTTCCTCCTGCCAATACTCGTTTTCGCCATTTTCGAGCAGATAATCCTTTGAGATTTCCACCTTTGTAATGCCTTCGGTCTCGTACGCTCCCATAATATCAATGCCGTTTTTCTCTGCGAGAGCTATAGTTTCTTTGAATGAAGGATATATGGGATACCAGTCATACATTTCCATCTCCGGATAGATATAGAAGGAATCCATATAATGCTGCTCCTTTATTGATGATTCTTCCTTAAGGAAATCCTCAAGCGCCTTTTGCATAAACTGTATCTCAGCTACAGGGGACTCCCTATGCCTCTCCTCGTCCGTAAGCTCCTCAAATTCCTTTGTATAAGCCTCGTACAGCTCCTTTATGGTCTCATCCGACAGCTTAATTTTAGGCGAAGCGCTCCCGAAATATCCGGCGTAGGTGCAGATGGTGGCTCCCGACAGCTTCTCCTTATCTATATCATAAACTGTATACATTCCTCTCTTGTACTCCGGATTGTCATAAATGCCAGAAAGCTTATCCGAAATCTTTTCCCTGTCAAGATAATATACACGGCTTATGTCCCTTCCGTTCTTCAAATGATAGGAAACGCTTATCATATCAAGCATATCATCACTTTCCGCATAATGATTATATTGAAAGGGCTTTACGGGATATTTGGCTGCGTTTCTAACCCCTTCCTCTGCGATGGCGTAGGGTGCCTCAATGTCGGTAAGTCTGAGATTTTTCAAAAGATAATAGGGTTCATAATCAGACCTCAAGGACCACGCCCTTGAGCTTCCGACAGCATTTATCGCATATGAGGAGAGCATAGGGGATACATCCTGATTAAGCATGTATTCATACACTCCCATGCTCTCAATATCCTCCTTATCGGGAATATATGTATTTAATCCCAAAGGGTCTGCCTTGAACATAAGAAGCGTAAGGAGCGTCAGGCTTCCACTTATGATTGTAGGTATTCCGATTTTCAATACCGAGCGTATATCCAACTCCATAAAGAGCCTTACTCCGATATGTGCAAGCACAAAGCCCACAATGAGCATAATGATTTCCCATGCGGCGGAATAGTCGGAATTCAGAGCCGTCACAAAGCAGGCTGCATCTATGGCTATCGTAAATGTAACGAGTATGTATATTATATGCTTGGCCGCATCAAATACAATGGACTTCCCGGATTTTTCCGAGGGACGTATGCGGTACAAAAGAAGGCTTACAAAGCCCGAAATAAGCCCTATGATCAACATTCCCACAAGGGTTGTCACAGGGATTCCCGTCACATATATGTGGTAGGTCATGGCAAAGCCCGCAAATAACGGCGTAGTTTTCATTATATAGTCGTTGTATAACGGCGAAAATATCTCCATTGTGTATAAATGAAGCTCTATCATAGAAGCTATGCCCCAAAAGAGGAGTAAGCCCTCAAAGCATATTATGAACGCCATTACTATGCCTGCAAAGGCATTGCCCGTAAGTACGATGACAAGCCCAATCAGTCCGTATATGAGGATAACCCTGCACATATTTTTAAGAAACAATATGACCGACAAGCCCAAAAGTCCTGTCGCACCAAGCTTCCCCTGCCAGATAAGCGCCGAAAGCACGGCGCATAAAAGGTACGGAACAGTTATCTGCAGCAGTCCGTTTATAAAGATTGCCGAAAACCTCTCCTCTCTCCTTACGGGAAGAGAATGGAAAAAGTCGGTCTTTTTGGGCGAATAGAGCCACAAAAGTCCTGTTGCGGCGGCAAAAATTGTGATTGCCGCCAAGCCTATGGCAAAATCCGGATTGTTTGCGCCGTAATAGTGGGCAAAATCAATATACATCTGGCTTTCCGTGTACCGTGATACATTATCCCTATATTGATACTTCACGATATTGTCCGTCACAAAAAACGACCATAGGGGAAATGCTATCAAAAACCCTATTATTATAAGGGCAAACGCCCAGAGCCTTCTTCTGAAATCCTCCGTCAGAAGCTTAAAGAACGAGTGCTTTGATGTCATAGCCTTGTACCTCCGTCTCGCTTATAAATATCTCCTCCAGGGACAGGGGAATAATCTCCTGAAATATTGGGTTGTAGGTGCTTATCCTGTTTATTATCTCGTCCCTGCCGCCCCTTACGGTAAATGTATGGATACTTCCGGTCTTTTTGTGAAGCACTATGTCCAGACCGTCCTTCTTTAAAATATCATCCGTTATATTATCGTCCTTAAATACACATTGGAGCTTGTGGAGCGAGAGCTTCATATCGTCTATATCTCTAGAAAATATGATGCCTCCCTGATGAAGCAGCCCCGCATGGTCGCATATATCCTCCATCTCACGCAGATTGTGTGAGGCTATAACCGGGGTAAGCCCCCTTTCAAGGATTGCCTCCGCAAAGAGACTCTTTACTGTCTGACGCATAACAGGGTCCAATCCGTCGAAGGTCTCGTCGCAGAGAAGGTATTTCGTCCCCGCAGACAGTCCCAATATGACGGAGAGCTGCTTCTTCATTCCCTTTGAATATGTGCTTATTCTCCTATTCTCGTCCAGACCGAAGCCGGAGAGAAGCTTTTTGCAAAATGTCTTGTCAAATTTCGGATATAGGTTTACATAAAACTCAATCATATCCTTGGGCGAAGCATTCATAAAGAAGTACAGCTCGTCCGAAATATAGAGAATCTCCTCCTTTACCGCAGTATTCTCGTATACGCTCCTCTCGTCCACAAGGATTTCTCCCGCATCCGGTCTTATAATCCCCGACAATAGCTTTAAGAGTGTACTCTTTCCGGCGCCGTTTGTGCCAATCAGCCCGAATACCTTCGCATCCTCTATGGAGGCGTCTATACCGCCCAAAGCCTCTATGTCGCCGAAGCGCTTTTTAATGCCTTTTATCTCAATCACGCCTGCCTTCCTCCTCTTCGTATTTTTGTCTTATTATAAGGATAAGCTCCTCTTCGGAAATGCCTACAAGCTTTGCTTCCTTCACAAGCTCCTCCACAGCCCTCTCCGTCTCCTTGCTGCGGCTGTTCTTAATTCCCGAAATATCCGCAACGAAACTTCCCTTCCCCCGCACGGAATAAATATATCCCATGCGCTCTAACTCTATGTATGAGCGCTGTACGGTATTGGGGTTTATGGAGAGCTCTGCGGCAAGGCTTCTCACAGACGGCATGGGGGAATCCTGCTTGAGCACTCCCTTTACCATCAACTCCGAGAGCTTATCCACAATCTGCTCATATATGGGGCGTTTGTCCCTGTAATCCAGTGTTATCAAGTATTGTGCAGCCTCCTTTCCAAGGTATGATATGCGCGCACGCTAACTGTATTAGTTATCTTAGTACAGTTAGTATACAAAAAGAATCCCCCTGTGTCAAGGGGGAAATTTATAATTATTCAACTATTAAAGACTGGTTTAAAAATCCGTTACGGCTGGTGTAATTGCCAATTTCATCAGCAAATGGCTTAACGGTAAATAGCCGCAACAAGCCTCGTTAGCTGTACGTAACAGCAGGAAACCCCCGGTGTTGCCTCACCGAGGGTTTCCATTTGCCTTGAACTATATTATATCGTTATATTTCCGCATAGATATAATAGCATTGATATATTCATTACGTCAAGAATTATTTACATCCCCATCCCCATTCCGGGAGCGCCGCCTGCGGGCATAGGAGGCATGGGCTCCTTCTTGGTGGCAACGACTGACTCTGTGGTAAGGAAGGTGCTTGCTACGGATGTAGCATTCTGCAATGCGCTTCTTGTAACCTTTGCGGGGTCGAGGATACCTGCCTCAACCATATCCACATACTCTTCCTTCAATGCGTCAAATCCGATACCTGCCTTGGACTCCTTAACCTTGTTGATGATGACAGAGCCTTCAAGTCCTGCATTTGCAGCAATATGATATGCGGGAGCTTCGAGCGCTTTGAGAACTATCTTTGCACCGGTCTTCTCATCTCCCTCGAGAGAGTCAACAAGCTTTGCAACCTCCTTGCTTGCGTGGATGTATGCGCTTCCGCCGCCGCAGATGATGCCTTCCTCAACTGCCGCTCTGGTAGCTGCAAGAGCATCCTCCATACGAAGCTTGGCTTCCTTCAT
>JAFUVF010000066.1 GCA_017483735.1 Lachnospiraceae bacterium
AATGGAAAGAATCGCTCTGGACCTGTGTGAGATTATACCAAGGCGAAGAATTCAGGACTGCGGGGCGTGGAAAGATGCACTCGGGTTCCACGGCTTTCACCTACGAGCTTAAGAAGAGCAGCAGGAATGGATTAGAAACTGGAGAGCTTATCATTTCCACACGAAAACAGGCCAAAACGATCACCAGGAGTTCTGTTGAGCTGGCGATGGAAAATGCGCTTGAAGTGATGGAAAAGGAAAGAATAGTTCGTGGTCCTAAGAAGCTGGGGCAGGTGTTCGGAGGGAGCTATTTATATGCGATGTTTTTGGAGTGGGGAGTGATTAAAGGGACTCCTGAGTGAATAGATGAGAGCGGATAATTAAACCCGGCGTGGGGAGCATATGTTGTTCCTCGTGCCGGGTTATTTGTCTTTTAAACCGGTTGTGTCTGTGCCTCTGGCAATAAACAATCGGAAAATTCAATTCTGCCATCCTTATACCATACATTGCATTTGGCAAAGTACGGCCATTCTGAGCATCCATCTAAAACTAATGGCTCTCCATCAATGTGGGGTGGAGTAGGTTCTGTGTCCACTCCCACAAAACAGAATGCATGAGTCTCATCGTCTCCATAAGAGGAACACGAAGTTTTTTTGTATTTCATGACGAAATCCCTGCCTAATTTATCAACGCAGGCGTTTACTCCTTTTTTTCTGGCTTCTTCATAGGTCAACATATCTATCACCTCCACGGCGTTTTTTCGCTGCTTCTCGCACTTTTTGGCTACTGCATTCTCTGGCATTTCCCACACGTTCTGTGTTCGTTGTGTCCGTGCTTATCTTGCATTTCTCAGACTTGTTATTTAGACCGCAAGCAACTTATAGTGGTTCAAATTCGTCCGGACCATAATCTGCGATTCTTCCTGTCATTGCAGAAATGACCTTGCTTCTCGCTTGGCCTATCTGATCAAGCATTATCCTGTCAGCCCTTGATGGAATTGGAACGGGTTCTCCGGGATGCGCGTGCCCTACAAGTTCGAGTTGATGGTTCTTAAGCCGTTTTTCCAATTCATCCTTAAATGTGCATTCACCACGACTTCCGTGATAAAGGATATCCTCGTGCTTCCCTCTGAGAAGGGCAAATTCATCCCCGATTTTTGCTGTCAGGTAAGCCAAGTCCTTTAATTCTATCGAATTCTTCGTGAAGCTTGCCCAATTTCCCTGCTTTGGTACTTTGTCAAGCATCCTCTGTCTGTGGGCATCTAATCCTGCTTTTCCGTTCCTTACGGCTTCAAGGGAAATCTGTGTGGAATGCGAAGAAGAGAGAGAGTCAAGCCGTTCTCTTCGCCAATTCCGTCTATTTCTATTTCTGAATCCATTATAAATCCTGTTTATAGGTGTTTCGGGTTGTGGTTTACGCAGCCTTATTTTTTCGGCACTTTTTGAGTGGGCTGTACTTACAATAACTCTACTATAGAGTACCACGGAAATCGGTTTCTGGCAAGGGATTTTTTTAGGTTTCCACAGTTCACCACATTATCTGTAGCCCACGGAAATGCTCTGGAACGGCCATAGAAGCGTTTTAGGAGCTTGGGAGGTAAATTGTGTGGGTGGAGAAAAAGGTCTCTTAAAACGGGCGAGAGAGGGCGTTCCACAGCAAATCATT
This sequence comes from Lachnospiraceae bacterium, assembly GCA_017483735.1. GTDB lineage: Bacteria > Bacillota > Clostridia > Lachnospirales > Lachnospiraceae > RGIG4856. Next base: position 1,645 of record JAFUVF010000066.1, read on the forward strand.
TTTGTGAGTCCTGGAATTGACTCTCACAGGAGTGCTGATATCGGACAAAGGGGATGCGTGTGGGAGATGATTCGATGGGGAAGTTATGATCTTCTTGTCTCTCACAGTGGCTGGAATCTTCCGGGGACGCGACTTGCCGGAAATATTGACTTATTGTAGATTCCCAGACTTCAAAATGGTAAAATGATGCAGTAGATAAGGTGCTCGCAGTAATCTGGAACTAGTGGGATATAACGGAGAGGTACAGCCGTGGCAAGTTATAGACACCTAAAGGGCGAAATTAAGAAGTTCATAAATGTGATTACGGTGGAGAATGCAAAAATAATAGACGGACAGCTTGATGAATTGCTGGGGAATGCGGATCTCATGGCATTCATTGATAAGATGTGCAGGAAAAACGGAGCGACAACACCGATATACATTTCTTACATCATCAGGGGAGTAAATGCCGCCTACCACCAATCGTATCCAGCCAATTTAGATTCAGAAGATGCGGAATTCAAGAACATAGCTAAAGGTTATCGGGAGCAATACGGTGATAGACGACCGAGCCTCGTAGAGTGCTTTGAATCCATAAGGGATTATGCTATAATGAACCACCCTGAGAGGGTGTGAAAGGAGAGTAACGATGAATAAAACAGAACTGATCAATGCCGTGGCAGAAAAGGCAGGAACATCGAAGAAGGACACAGAGGCGGTATTGAACGCATTCACCAGTACGATTGTTGACACGGTGGCCGGCGGTGATGATGTCCAGCTTATCGGATTCGGAACGTTCGGTATTGCTGAAAGAGCGGCGAGAGAAGGACGGAAGCAGATCATCAGTGGAGCAGTTCAGGAGGTACAGGGAATCTGAGGTGATGGGTGAAATAATATATCCGTTCACGCATTCAAATATGCCGGATTCAAGGAGGTGTTTTAAAGCGGCTTCATCGTATCCATAAGGTTTATCGGGTTTATCGGTTGCCACGGTCTCACTGCGTTCATCCGGTCCACCGTTTTTCACGGCCTCACCGTGTTCATCGAGGTCATCGTGTTCATCGAGGTCATCGAGGTCATCGAGGTCATTGCTCTCATCCTCACCATCCGCAGATGAACCTATATTCCAGAGTAGCATATAAAACGTGATCGCCATATCAAAAAAGGGGATGGAAGGCAGATCCGTGTCTCCCGAATTTAAGCGGTAGCATATGATTTTTTTGAAATCCTCCAGGGTGTATGTAGTGTATGTGGCGGTCATAAATTCTTTTCTCCCTGCATCCCTGCATCTCACACAGTGATATGGTTGTTGTGAGTCGGCGGTTGCTTCTCGGCGTGTATCGATGAATATGAGTAATCCGGATGGAAATCCAGAATATTGGTGCCGACTGTGCCGACGGTAGCTGGCAGCTACTCGCTCATTATATCATCCATATCCTCAAGCTCCCGGTCGGTCATGGAAGTTATATCAGTCCGGCTCATACCGTATGGGAGATGGGATAAGTAGTATTCGCGCAAGTCTTTTATATGTTCAGCATAGGTAAGCTCACGACCATTGGAGTTTGTGACGCGGATTTTAGCAAAGCCCTCATCTGAACCGCAGAACGGACAGGTGAGCGGAGCGGTATCCGAATCAAAAGATGTCTCACAGGATATGTTCAGGCATTGGTAGTACATGTCATTTTCCATTCCTTCCACAACATTTCTTATATTTCTTCCCCGATCCGCAGGGGCAGGGATCATTTGGATACACTTTTTTCACACCCTGATTTGTTATATTCCCATTCCGCATCGTCCAGAACGGCATATCTTTTGCCACGGCATTATAATCCACAGGGAAGCCCATAGACTCGACATTTGCATTTCTCAATCCCTCCGCAGCCATGCTGCTCACCGGTACAATGGTCGGCGGCGTGTCCATGTTGACCTTTCCCTCTTTTACCATCCGTTCATGAAGCTCTGAGGGCGGGTATCCGTTGTTTCCCATCTGAGGAGTGTGGTTATAAAGCTCCATTACAATGTTCAGAAGTTTCTGGATGCCCTTGTATATCCGACGGGATTAGTTCCTTATACTCATCCTGCGGTGCGGATGTCCTTTGCATCTTCGGGAGTGGGGATGTAGAGAGATTTGTCATCCTTAAGCTCGATGTGGTCGTCCAGCAAGTCCTCTTCATCGGGAGCAGAGAGGCAGGTGATATACTCCTTCCCGGTTCTTTTATCCTTAAGGGGGAGATAGTAGAGGTCATAGTCCAGATCATCCTCGCCGTTCCACTGTTCCTTTGCATCGGACTCATACATTTTCGTAGCGCCGTAGATCGTTAGGAGATACATGAAAGATAGGGCTTTTCTTGCCTCTGCCACATCCATGTGAAAGCCTTTTCTACTTCTTTTATCTTTCCCAGCATTCTTCTCCAATCATGTCGTATCCTATCGCAGAACCTTTTTCAATCATACCTGCGACTTTCATCACACGCTCGTGGAGATCTTCAATGCTTGTGAATTTAAACTCGTGATAAATCCCAAGCTCAAAGTGCGTGTATTCCTCTACGTGGAAAGTGTACCCGGTTTCCCCAGTGCATTCCGGGTAACAGGCCTTTATGGCTTTCATGACGCGCTTGGCAATACGGATTCCCGTGTAGCAGGAACCGAAGTAGTCGTATAAGGCCAGTCCTCCATCAAAGTTGTCGTAGACATGGATGAAGCTGGCTAATTCACGGGTACGTGTTATAGGCGTTCCGTCCGGTAGGAGATGCTTTAACGGCGCACACACATAAAACCCCTGACGGTTGTAGTAGGGGATGGATCGTTCGTCAAGGTAGGCAGCATAGTTGGCGAAAATCTTATTTTGTTTGGATTTTGGCAGCTGTTTCATGTGGGTTCCTCGTACCATGTTTTTGCGTATATCTCTGTTATTATAGACGATGATGAAGGTCTTAACCACATATTTCAGGAGATGATTTTACATTAGAATTTAGCCATTTTCAGTAAAAATCCCGATTTGACAACCCCCATAGCAGATGTCTTGTAATCGGAGATAGGGTAAGATTGTAACCGAAGATAGGGTAAAAATGTAAATGGGGATATAGGAATACGACTGAGGACGCTTATACCGGATGAGGGAGGAGAAAAGATTATGCAGTATTAGCTGACTGCTTCGCCGGAAAGATAGACCTTATCGTTACGCAGAAGGTGAGCAATGTGTCCTCAAACCCGGATGAGATATCCTTCATAGCCAAATGCCTTGCTGCGCAGAAGAAGCCTGTGGGAATCTACTTTATATCGGAGGATATCTTTACCACTGCATCCTATGATTATCAGGGGTTATATGTATTCAATACTTCGCCAACGGAGGAATACAAGAAGGCATACTTAAATGGTCGCCTCAGTCATATCTCGGAAAAGACTATAGCGTGCGTGATACGAAAGAATTCCACTGTTCCTTTGGTGCACAGGCAGGAATGCTGTCACGGAGGATCTATAAGGAGTACAACGTAGATCTAAAGGAACTTGAAATCCTTCAGGGCGTTTATCTCGTTTGCATAGGCAAAGAGGAGGCAGTTTCACGTCTGAACGAATCCCAGAAAGATCTTCTGGACAAGATCGGCGTGGAGCTGGGATCCTAAGTATGGTGTTAAGAATGCGGGAAGATCCCTGCTGGAGCACATGAGGACGGTTCCTGACTATCGATGCGACAGAAAAAAGCCGCACGACCACGCAGAAATGCTGACGTACCTGGTGGCAGGATACCTCAATGGTCGTGCGTCCGTTGGTCGTGCTCTTTGCTGGTGTGAAGACAACATGGAGATGCTGAAAAAGCATATGACGCTGGAACAAGGGATCGCATCAGAAGCAACAATCTCCCGTATGCTGAATGGAATAGACGTCTATATGTTCATGTACGCATTTATGGAATGGACGGCAGAAATACTTTATGAGTATGACGTTCACATCATAATCGACGGAAAGGCATTAAGAGGGGCCGCAGAGAAGATAAAGGACGGGAATACCCCTTACGTACTGAATGCAATAGATGCGGCAACCCAGATGGTGATCGCCCAGCTCCCCATCGATGAGAAAACAAATGAGATCACGGCCATCCCGAAGCTACTTGAACTGCTAAACGTGGATGGCAATACGTTTACCATTGATGCCATCGGCACTCAGAAAAAGATTCAGAGGGAAACGACATCACGGTCGGGAAGAAGGAGTATCTGGAACAAGGGACGGTTCGTAAGCCGCGTCCAGAAAAGAGTGATGCTATGGAGTCCGGGTATCAGCAGGTTGGCATGATTTCCGACCTTACCCTAAGCGCAAAGGAGATGGCAAAATATAAAAGGGAGCATTGGAGAATAGAAAACAATCTTCATCACGTCCTGGATGATGCTTTTCGGGAAGACCGTTCCACGGCCAAGGGCAGCAAAAACAATCTTTCGGTGATAAGAAAAATCGCATATAACATCCTCAGGATAGTGATAATACGTGACCATCCGGGATGGGGATGCAAAGGATGATGGACTATTTTTCCGCTCATTTGGAGCTGACGGAGAAGATGCTGTTTTCACCCATACCGAGTTTCTATTAAAGGCTGATTTTGAAAACCTAAATTATATAAGGGGCATTTCTGCCCTTTTTTGGTGCCTGGGGTGATAAGTGATAAAATAAGAGGGCTTGCGGGAGCGGAGTGGACGCAAGGCTTCCTTTTAAGCGGAGTAAGCGGCAGCAAATCGCCTTCATGAAAGAACCCTGTCTATAAACCTCTTGCGGTTTCCTGCCGATATAATTATGATAGGATTATAAAGTGGCTGACAGGAAGCGTAACCAACAGAAATCACATCAATAGCGAATGCGGGAGGTGCGTCAATATGATCACATATAAAGATAATACTTTCAACTCATGGGGCGATGTGGTGAAGCAGTACCCGGCGATGTGGGTTGTGTTTGCAGATATTAATTTGAAGCATGGTCAGGTTCAATCCGGAACCATCATGGCTATTATTCCTGATGAGGAGGTTATAGAATATCGGCATAAGAACCATGGAAAGATAAAGCTGTCATTAAGAACAACTGAGACAGTCAAGATTACTGATGATAATGGGAACGTAATAGGTTATGGCGGAGCGACAAGCTCGGGAGGAGGATATATCCATGGTGAGCTTGTTAACGCTTGAGATAATCACCGGTTTCACCAGACCGGTCTTTCAACTATCTGAGGATGCAACCTGCCTCGTTGATTCCGGGGCAGATACTCCTGTTTGGACTCAGGGAGCAGAAAGGCTAATGGATACTTTCGGCGAGAATAGGATCCAGAAGGTTGAGGGCAAGAATTTCCTTCTTTCAGGCTTTGGGAAAGGTTATGAAGTGGTGGATGTCTACATAATCAAGGATCTTGAATTGAAGGACATGAAAGATGGCGGCACTGATAGAGTAGTGTTTAAGAATCTGACGATTGCCTGTACCTCGAGACCGACGATGATAGCGGATCTGATATTACCAGCCACGGCGTTTAGCCATATGAATTATAAGGTATGTAATATCGGTGTGGAATATCCTGTGGTTGAGATAGAGCATGATAAAGAAGAGTATTACGTGAATCCGATTTACAGGTTGGATAACGACGATTTCGTGGAAAGGGTGTATTCGTTCAGCAATGAGTAAGATACTGCCCACTATTGATGAACTGAAGGAATCGGGTGCCATCTTCTATGACTTCGATGGTGTGATGACGGACAATCGAGTGCTTGTAAGCGACACAGGATCCGAAAGCGTATTCTGTAACAGGTCTGATGGTTTGGCGATCAGCGAATTTCGCAGGCTTGGCATTCATCAAGCCATAATCAGTACTGAGACGAATCCAGTTGTAGCCAGACGTGCTGAAAAGCTTCATATTCCTGTAGTACATAAGCTTGACAGCATGGGGATTGATAAGGGGAAAGTGCTTGAAAAGTACTGCGCTGAGAACGGAATAAATCTCAGCCATAGCATTTTCATCGGCAACGACATAAATGATCTGCCAGCTCTTAAACTTGTCGGGCATCCATGCTGCCCGGCGGATGCTTACCAGCCTGTCAAGGACATAGCAGTGTGGATATCCACAAAGAACGGCGGTTATGGAGTCATAAGAGAGCTGATGGATGTGTTGATACCGTAGCCATCGTTCTCACTCGAGAGCAGTTCGTGACAGTGGTGCCTGCCCCCCATTAAGGAGTCCCTCTTCAAAACTGTAATGAGGGAAGAGGGTATGGAAGGCCGGGAAGGAGATGTTCTGCACATAGGTGATCATTACATTTCTGACTATTTAAACCCTCGGAAAGCTGGTATGAAGAGCTTCCTTTATAATCGTTAAGCGGTTCAAACGGTTCAAACGGTTCTCGAAGTTCGAAGTTCGTAGCTCGTAGCGGAGGATACTCATTGTCATGACCGCTGTGGCAATCCACAACAATTCCAAACCCGATGAACTGAATGGATTTGAGTGTGGTGAGTGGGGAGAGGTTGAGAGCGGTGATTAAACCCGGTGTGGGGAGCATATGTTGTTCCTCGTGCCGGGTTTTTTGTTTTTTAAACCGTCTGCGTTGTCTGTTCCTGTGAACTATGCGTCCTGTTGTATTCCTCCATCTGCTGGCGGAACTGGTCTGTGGTCATGCCGGACTTCTGTGCGGCACGGTCAATGGTTAAATCTCCATCTTGTACCAAACTGAAATAAATCGTGCGAGTGGTGTTGCTCACAGCGGTATTGACTGCGCTGTTTACTTCCGCATCCCTCTGTGAAATCTCCGCTTCACTGCTGCAAAGGTGAAAGCCTATACATCCCGCATCCATGCGCGGCTTCATAACAACTTTGTCCAGGTGATTCGAATGGTACCATTCAACAGCCTCTTTGGGGCTTTTGACCAGTGCTGATCGGATGCAGGGTATCCCCATATCTTCAGGACGCTTCTGCATATAATATTTATCACGCCGCTCCAGTGCCAGTTTCATATCATTGCAGGACAGTCCCAGCGCATCAGCCAGCTTCTCGGCAAGTATAACCCCACTCTCCGTGCCCGGCATAACTATGTCAAAACCATAGGCTCTGCACAGCTTTACCTGCTCATCAAAATCATCCTTTCTCTCAAGTATCCCGTCGTAGCCCTCTGCCATATTATGCTTTATATAGGACTCGGGAACTCCCTCCATTGCAGTGGAAAGATGGTAGCATTCATAGCCAAGCCTCTTTGCCTCTTCCACGATCATCATTCCGGATGAAAATCCGTTTACGACCAGAATTTTTAGTTTTTTCATATGGATACTTCTCCTCTATAAAACACAGTTTTATATCTGACTTACTCTGTCGGATGCCAGTGCTGTCAGCAACTCATGCTTCGCATTCGTTGGACAGTACTTGGCTCCTTATCAAATGCGTTTTATACCCGATAATTTCAGATTTACAGCCGTAAGAGCTGCTCCGTTCTATTATTTATTTCCTTTGCGTTGCCGATAATACAGGCAGCAGATGATGATCACAAGGATCATATCTGAAACCATTGCTCCGATCCACAATCCGTTTATCCCGAGCTCCATGCCAAACGCCAGCTCTAGCGGAATAACCAGAAAAACCGTCTCCAGCGCCGCAATGACATTGGACAGCTTCTCCCTGTCCGTCACCTGACAAATGATCATTGCTGCCGTAATGACGGATTTCAAGATCAGATCCGCCCCAAGACAGGCGAGCGCAGAGGCAGAAGCATCAGCTGCCATGCTTCCTCCTTCAACTCCGAAAACAGCCGGAAGCAGATGTCGGCAGAAAATACACACGCAGGATAGTATAGCCGTGTGAATCAGGGCTGACAATACCATGAGCTTTGATATCTCTTTTATGCAGTCCGTATTCTGCTCGCCGTAGTATTGTCCCAATGAGGGAACTCCCGCCTGGATCGCGCCGGCTATGACCGCCAGGGAAATATTCATACACTGGCTTCTTACGTTGACCACGATCCCCCCTGCAACCGATGCCATGGTAAAGGCGAAATAATTCAGAAAAGCGGAATTGATAAAGTGCCCAAGCCGGTTCATGGCAACCGGAGCACCCGTGATCAGCATATGCCCTGTGCTTATTTTATCGCCCGTATCAGCTGAGAGCCTAAAAATGCGGTCTTTCCGGACAAAATAGAGTAGGAATGCCATAAGCCCAAGCAGATAGCTGATGGTCGTTGCCGCCGCAAGACCCCGGATCCCCCAGGCAGGTGTCAGGATCACATCCAATGCGATATCACTGAGAGTGACCACGATCGTTGATATCAAGGGAACAGTCTTTGCGTTATCCAGTCTCGCGAATCCCGATAATACAAATATCAGTAAGATCGGTATGGCAGTCGGGCCAAACCAGATCAGGTAATTCCTCCCATACTGTATTACAGCCTCCGATGAATTCCTGCACAGCAGCCGGCAGATACCGTCACTGAACGAGGTGACGAGTGCAGTCAATATGAGCGATACCAGAAACGTCAGCAGTAATGTCTTTTTATAATAGCCTCTGGCGTTTTCCGTATTCCCGGCGCCAAGCTCATGAGAGGCCAGAATGCTTCCTCCCAGCAGGCAGTTCCCCATCATGGAAAAAAGCAGGGAAATCGGGATCGCTGCTGACAATGCGCTGAAGGCTTCCTCGCCGAGGAGTCTTCCGCCAACTACATTGTCAATAAACCCTCCGATGTAGTCCACAACCATGGCCACAAGCGTGACCACATAGTATGACAGATAGGATTTTAATACGCTTTTATTCTCCATATGCTGACTTCTTTTCGACAAACTCTCTTATAATCCCAAGTGCTTTATTATTATTCCCAAGTTCATCGTGACTGGAATCAATCTCGATGATCCTTATATTATTGCAAAACTGTTCATACCCGTTTGCCGGATGATCGAAACAGAGCTTTTTGATCCTGTCCGTATCTCTGAGCTTAATGGCCTTGATAAAAAGTACTTCGGCATCGAGATGACCACCCGGGGTATAGTCTGAGAGCATACGCCCCGTCAGATTATTGTTTGTAAGTAATCTTTCCGTATCGTATTTTGATCCATCAAAGAGGTTTTCCTGTTCAAAATAATCCCTGAGATTCGGATCCATGGAATGCTCTGTCACGAGCTTTCGGTTTTTTTCCTCCACAAGGAACGGATCCATGAGCACTACGCCTGCTACCTTCCGGATTTTTGTGCGTCAAGTGCCGCCTCAAACGCAAGCGTTCCTCCAAAAGACCACCCTCCGTATATCACTGCATTTCTTCCATTCCGATCCTTCGTATCAAAATAGCTACTTCCTATCAGACGATAGAATTTTACCAGTTCTTTCACCCCTTTGATCTGAAAATCCGGATAATTCAGATTATGGTTTTCAAAGCCCATAATAGGGATTTCCGCCGGAAGCGCCCGGGCAAGAGTCCGGTAGGATTCGCATCCGGTGTTGGCGGTATGGAAAAAGATGAGGGGAGCATAGCCTTCCTGTCCTTTTGATAAGACCGTATAATCCGAACCTCCTACAAGATTGTTGTCTGATATGCATTCAGAAAGCTTTGCCAAAACAGGGTTTTCATATATCTGCTTCGCTTCAATGACTCCCAGCCCCTCCTGCTCCAATGCGGCAATCAGCATTGCAACATGCACGGAATCTGCTCCCAGATCAAAAAAATTATCCTGCATGCCTGCCCGCTCAATACCGAGTATCTTCTCAACCGCACTACACAATTTTATTTCCTCTTCAGTTACAGGCACCACATATTCGGATGCGGATAAGGTTACCGGTTCCGGCAGCCTGACCCGGTCCAGCTTTCCGTTGTCGTTTTTGGGGAAGGAATCCATTCTGACAAAACGTGTAGGGATCATATAAGAGGGCAGTTCTTTTTTTAGATATTCCTTTAGCTCTTTAACCTCTATGACATCCCCGGAAACATAGAAGCCGCAAAGATAAGCCTTGCCGTTTTTATCCTCAAACGCCTTTACTGCCGAGTCATCTACTCCGGGGATCGTTTTCATCGCACGCTCCGTTTCGCTTGGATCAACCCGGTTTCCGTTGATCTTGACCATAAAATCCCTGCGGTTCACATACTTTATCACTCCGTTTTCGCAGCGGATCCCGATATCTCCCGTATGAACCAGGACTTCTCCATCACCTGTTTCTTCAAAAGTTTTCCCGGATTCCTCCGGAAGGTTCAGATAACGCCTGGGGTAGATTCCTTTAGCGCATATCTCACCCTCCTTCTTGATCCCGACATCATTTCCGTATTCATCAAGAAGGAAGACCGTCGTCCCCGGAGAAGGAAAACCTATAAATGCCTCCTTTTGCCGTTTCCTCAGAGGATATCTCAGTATTCCCAGTGCTTCTGTCTGTGAATAACACACCAGAACATTGTAATCCTTAGGATCGATATCACAGATCTTATCTCCGCCGAGCAGCACTATCTCAAAATCCGGAAGCCTTCTCTTTATCAGTACGAAAAGCTTCGGGGACATAAATCCCACCGAGATTCTGTTTTCTCTGTAATAGTATTCCAGCTTTATCGGATCCGTCCGGACATCATCGGGGATGATATGTGTTGTTCCTCCAAAGCAGAATACCGATGCAAATTCAAAAATGTGTGCCACAAATGCCATGGGAGCAAAAGATCCAAGTATCAGGGATCCCTTAAGCTTATCAATGATCGTTCCAAGCCTGTTTACTGCTTCATTGTACGCAGCCAGATCGTAGACAACTCCTTTGGGGCGGCCCGTCGTGCCGGAGGTATAGATGATAGACACCACATCCTTTTTAGGAGCCGTGCACTCAAAACCGGCATCGTATTCCGAAATATCCTCAAAGAAATCCTCTTCGATGTTAAGCTTTGCTCCGCAGTCCTTCCTGATATATGAGATCCTCTCTTCGGAATATGTCGGAACTACCGGCACAAATACTGCACCGGCCTTCATTACGCCTATCTCAGCTGCGATCGATAATGCGTTCCTCTTCATCATCACCGTTACTGCTTCACCCGCTGCAACACCCTGGCGGCGTATCTTATCTGCTATGGATGAGCTTATCTTGTCAAGTGTTTCATAGGACATTATACTTGTACCACTGTCATACACAATAGCCGGCATGACTCCGTCCGTCAGAGCCATCTCATGTAGTTTTTCAATATAAGTGATCCGATTATTCATATCTGTCCTCTCCCTGCTTCCATGATCAATCTGTATAGTCAGCATGTACTTTTCGGCAGTTCCTTAGGAACTGTCATTTTTATAACACGTCTTTCTGCGAAAGACACTAATGCGGTTATGAAACCAGTGACTTCCGCTAATCTATCTTCTTAAAGTTTCTTCCTTTCTGCTATCCATTTCATTCTCTTTTGTTGCGGTTGTCGGTACACAATGCCGCCTTATATTTCGGACAGCCACATTCGAATTTTACCATTATTTTCAGGGCATTAACACATTTTTTCACGCCTTTTCCGCTACCATTTCGGTAAGTGCCATCGGCATCACTTCTTCAGCTTTCTTATCGGAATTATATCCGGATTCCAAGGTCCTGATAGTAACAAAGGGTAGCGGATATCAGGCAATCAGGGATTGTTGTCAGAGTTTTACCGCACTTAAAAACCGGGTTATCATATGAGGAGACCTATGACCGGGCGATCGCTTTTGCCATGGCTCATTCCAATACGCTGTGGTGCTATGGGAACCATGATATAAGCTATGTCTGGGGGAAAACGGAGACGGGATATTCTGCATACGCCGATGGAGACGGTATTTGAAAAGGACGGCATAGTATAAGAGGGAAAGATGAATATGAAAGCAAACGAGCGGCGGGAATTACCACTGTTTTAACGACGTCGATGGCTGTGTATTTGACCTGACAAGTGAGCAGTTCGGAGGGGAGAAACTGGACTACTCTGACTGCACGGTTCAGGAGAGGTCGGTTCATTTTGCCAAGGCGGAGAAAGAACGGCGGTATGAATACCTACGAACGATGCTTGCTGAAGCCGTCGGGAGGAATATTACATCATCATGAAGATTCTGAGGGGATTGTAAAATGGCAAAGAAGCAGACGAAGTATGATATCAAAAATCTTCCATTCCCGATACGACCGGGAGATCAAGTCTACTTTGTTCTGGAAGATGGGAGCATTGAGGCGGACAAGGCCACTTCCGTCGGAATCAACGAGGATGGGAAGATCCTGATCATGTGCGGACAGAATGAATATGAAGTCGGTGTGGAAGACGGGGCTTTTCTGTCCGAGGAGGACGCCGAGAAGTATGTCGAGAACCCGAACGCCATTTCTGAGGGCTATGGTGAGATAGACTACAGCGATATGGATCTGCCGTATTATCCAGGGACGGACTTTTATTACTGCGACCATGACGGATTCATGAACAGATGGGAGATTTTCGAGGAACACTATACCTATGTCTATTTTGACATGAATGGTGAAGTCCGCGTAGGTGATGGCGACTCCGAGTGCACGGTAATTGGAAGGAATGCGGATCCCTGTTTCGACACTCCAAGAAAAGCACAGGCTTATGTCAGGTCTCGAATGTGTGAGGACTGATGGCGGCTGTGTCGCAATATGAAGAGCGGCATCGGGGAATCGGCGGAAACCCTCTCTCCATAACGCGACTGTGTGGCAATCTGTAATCGGAGATAAGGTAAGATTGTAACCGGGGATAAGGCAAGAATGTAAGCAGAGATAAAAGCCGTGTAACCGAGGATAAGGCACTCTGTAACAAGACATAGGGCACTCTGTGGCATCCCATGAAAATTCTGTGAAAAACGCTCAGTTCATTGAAAAACGGGCGTTTTTATGGTAGGATAAGGGTGGCGTAGGAGGCACTCCATTAAGCAAGTTTTACGGTTTATGATAGACTGTTCGGAGGTGATTGTATGAGCCAGGGCATAGTATACTGTAACAATAACCCAATCAGGACAGAGGGTTCTGCTTGGC
>JAFUVF010000067.1 GCA_017483735.1 Lachnospiraceae bacterium
ATTTCTCTTTGCAAGAACTTTAACACAGATCTGGAGTGGGTGTCAATAGAATTTTGAAAAATTGCCTCGAATCTGAGGCAATTGGAGGAACGAAAATGAGCAAAGAAAAAGTCAAGGTTTACACATACACCCGCGTATCCAACGCAATGCAGATTGACGGATACTCGCTGGATGCACAGAAATCCCGTATGAAAGCCTTTGCGGATTATAATGATTATGAGATCGTCAGCAAATATCAGGATGCCGGGAAATCCGGCAGGTCTATGGAAGGGCGTGCTCAGTTCATACAGATGATGGACGATATCAAGGCAGAAAAGGACGGAGTATCATATGTGCTTGTCTTCAAGTTGTCCCGATTCGGAAGAAATGCTGCCGATGTGCTCAGTTCGCTCCAAGTCATGCAGGACTATGGGGTGAATCTTATCTGCGTTGAGGACGGTATCGACTCATCAAAGGATGCAGGCAAACTCATCATATCCGTCCTGTCAGCCGTGGCGGAGATAGAAAAGGAAAACATCTGCGTGCAGACTAAGGACGGGCGTATGCAGAAGACCCGTGAGGGCAGATGGAACGGCGGTTTTGCTCCACATGGATATGATCTGAAAGATGGAAAGCTGTATATCAATGAAGAAGAAGCAGAGGCGATCCGCATCATATTTGATCAGTACATCCATACTGACAGCGGTTCTATCGGTATAGCAAAATATCTTGCCAATCATGGGATACAGAAAAGACCGAGACAGAATGGAACCAAGCTTTATGATGTAATGGACGAGGAAGAGCGCAGGAAGCTGATGGAAGCTCTCATCGCTGAGATTCAGATTCACGAAGATAAGAAAGAGAACTGGCAGTGGTTAAAGTCCATACGATTCAGGCTTCCGATAGTCGAGGAAAGCTTTGATCTGAGTTTGGACAATCAAAATAGCGTCGAAAGTATCGCACTTTTACAGAGGGTAAGCAAGCGATAAGCAAATTCTTACGAGAAACTGAATTTGAAGATGGAAGATTACTATCGAATCAAAGACTCTGCCAATACCGAAGTAGTCTATGGAAAGGTAACAATTAAAATATCGTAAAGAACGCAACGAACGCAGTTAAAACGAATTGAAACGATGTAATTTTAATTGACTTCGTATTATGTATGATATATAATCTTAAAAAACGAAGTGAGGTAATGACGTGATAGGACGTACGAAAGAAGTCCAAGAACTCTATCGGCTATATAACAGCAACAAGGCGGAGCTGGTTGCCATATATGGAAGGAGAAGGATTGGAAAAACATATCTGGTTGATCAGGTTTTCAAGAACAGGATTACCTTTAGGCATGCGGGAATCTCTCCTTCAGAAGATGGAGAAAAGAATAGTCTTGGGCAGCAACTGGATCATTTTTATCTCTCACTCCAGATTCAGGGAATGAAGAAGTGCAAAAGGCCTAAAACCTGGCTGGAGGCTTTCTTTTTGCTTGAGAAGTATTTACAGGATATTGATGATGCCTCCAGACAGGTTGTTTTTATAGATGAACTGCCATGGCTTGATACGCCTAAGTCGGGATTTGTTTCGGCTTTTGAAGCCTTTTGGAATACCTGGGGATGCCATAGGGATAATCTTATGGTTATAGTCTGCGGGAGCGCTAATTCATGGATCGTAAACACCTTGATCAATAATCATGGGGGGCTTTATGGAAGGCTGACATATGAAATAAAGCTGCATCCGTTCAATCTGTCAGAATGTGAAGAACTTCTAAAGGATGCCGGGATAAATTACTCGAGATATGATATCGCACAGTGTTATATGATCCTTGGAGGTATACCATATTACTACAGCTTTTTCAGACCGGATTACAGTGTGGCACAAAACATTGACATGCTTTTCTTTTCCAAGCAGGCAAAGCTGAATGGTGAATATAGAAGATTCTTTAAATCGGTTTTTAAAAATCCCGATTATTTAATGAAGATAGCAACGTATCTAGCCACAAAAAGGTCAGGCTACTCCAGAAAAGAGTTGCTTGAGGGTCTGAAACTTAAAGAAGGAAGTGTATTCAAGGATGCAATTGATGCATTGATTGCAAGTGATTTTGTGGAGAAATATGTTCCCTTTGGAAAAGGGATCAGAGAAACATACTATAAACTGACAGACCCATTCTGCCTTTTTTACCTGCATTTTATTAATGATAAAACAGGTTTAGATGAGAGCTTCTGGCAGAAAAACCTGAATTCACAGCCTTTGAATGTCTGGCGTGGATATGCTTTTGAAAATGTTTGTTTTAAGCACATTTCCCAGATAAAAAGGGCGTTGGAGATAGGAGGTGTGTCTTCAAAACAATCCGCTTGGGTCAAACATGGAGATGGCAGCCAGAAAGGAACGCAGATAGATCTGATCATTGAACGGAAAGATAATGTTTTCAATATGTGTGAGATGAAGTTTTATAATAAAAGTTTCAGCGTGAGTAAGGCTTATTATGAAAAGATTCTTGAACGGACAGATATGCTTGTAGAAATGATTCCGTCAAACGCAACCGTTCACAGCACATTGATAACAACGTCCGGACTGACGCAGAATGAATATAGCGGAGCATTTGTGAAAGTAATTACCTTGGATGAGCTCTTCTGCCGGTTTCCCGGCGATTGATGGTTCTGAAATTGGAAGAGGCAACAAGATTCCGCTGTGGATGTTTGGATTGCTATATTAACGACCAGTTTATTTACAAATAAATGAACAGTTGAAAAGTCAATGAAAAGATGCTATTATCTTAAGGAAAAGTCAACGAAAATGAAGACTAAATCATAAGAAAAGTCAATGGAGGTTTAAATTACGTGCTTTTCCGAAAGATACAAAGTGAGATAGAGGATTATCTAAACAACCCCGGGAATAAGATTCTTCTTGTTGACGGAGCAAGGCAGGTCGGGAAGACATATATAATAAGGGATTCAGGGAAAAAGCTCTTTGCGAATTATATTGAGATAAATATGGCAGAAGATGAAATAGGCAATCGTCGTTTTATGAATGTTCACAGTGTGGATGATTTCTATTTTCAGTTATCCGTTGTAGCAGGCAATCTTATGAATAGCAGAGAGGATACGCTGGTTTTTCTTGATGAGATACAGGTTTACCCTCATTTGCTTACTTTGCTTAAATTTCTTCGAGAGGATAACAGATTTACATATATAGCAAGCGGTTCCCTTTTGGGTGTGACATTATCCGAGACCTCGTCGATACCGATTGGAAGTATTTCCGTCAAAAGGATGTATCAGCTGGATTTTGAAGAGTTTCTGCGGGCAAACGGGTATGGAGCAGATGCGCTTAATGTTATAAAAAAGAAGTACGAAGCAAACGAAAGTCTTGATGAGTCAACCCACAAAAATCTTCTTGAGGTGTTCAGAAGATATCTTTTGGTGGGGGGAATGCCTGATGCTGTAAATTCATATATTGCCGAAAAGAATATTGTAAAGGTGCGCAATATTCAAAAGGAAATACATAGTTTTTATGCTGCGGATGCGTCAAAATATGACAGGGCAAGACGTCTTAAAATAAGGCATATATACGATATGGTTCCTTCGTATATGGAAAATAAGAAAAAGAGGGTTGTTATCAAGGATATTGATAATGTCAAAGGCAAAACCTTTAAAAACTACGAGGATGAATTTGACTATTTGTTAAGCTCCGGGATAACCCTTGGCGTTAAGGCGGTGTCTACGCCCGTATATCCCTTGGTCGAAAACAGTACGAAGAATTTGATAAAGCTTTATCTCAATGATGTCGGAATACTGACTTCGGTACTGTATCCGGCAAATGTTGACCCTATTTTGACGGATATTGCAAGTATAAATCTCGGGAGCGTATATGAGTGTGTTGTTGCATCTGAATTAAAGGCACACGACCATGAATTGTATTACTACGACAATAAGAAGAACGGAGAGGTCGATTTCCTGACAAATGATGATGCAAATTTGAAGGTGCTTCCTATTGAGGTCAAATCAGGGAAAAATTATAGCACACACCATGCGCTGGATACCTTTCTGGCAGATGGCAAATATCCGGTGGATATGGGTATTGTTTTGTCAAACGAAAGAGAAATAAAAGTCGAGGGAAAGGTAAAATATTGTCCCATATATGATGTTATGTACATCTAACTAACATAAAGGGCGAAAGGAGCGCACCCCAAATGAAAACCCCGGCAATAACCCTCGCATCCTCTGCGGATGTGGACAGGATATGTGATGTGATGAAAAAGGTATATGAGAGTATGGAGGATAAAGCCCTCTTTGTATGCGACAGTCCGGAGTTTGTGAGGGCGCATATAGAGGATGAGGGATTTACCGTGATTGCCTGCGATAATGATACCGACGAAGCAGCAGGCTATTTCATATTCAGATATCCGGGGATTAAGGAGGACAATCTTGGCAGGGATATAGGGCTTTCGGATGAGGAGCTTGAGCGTGTGGTACATATGGAGTCTGCCGCAGTACTGCCCAGGTACAGGGGCTTGAGCCTGCAATCGAAGATGCTGTGCTATGGCGAGGAGCTTATCGATAAGTCAAAGTACAAATATTTTCTTGCCACGGTCTCGCCCGACAATCCCCACAGCTTCCAAACCTTTGAAAACAATGGCTATGAGCTTGCGGCGACAAAGGAAAAATACGGCGGGCTGATGAGGCGGATATATCTTAAAACCGTGTGATATTCATTCTTGACAAAAGCATACGGCTGTATTATTTTTATTTCTATAAAGGCAAAGGCGTCTTGGAGTCTTCCGGGACGCATTTTTTATTTTTAAAAACGGGAGGAAATGATGGCAAAGTACATTTTTGTGACAGGCGGCGTGGTGTCGGGGCTTGGAAAAGGAATAACGGCGGCATCTCTGGGACGGCTTTTGAAGGCAAGAGGACTTAAGGTTTTTGCGCAGAAGTTAGACCCGTACATAAATGTAGATCCCGGAACAATGAGCCCGTACCAGCACGGCGAGGTATATGTCACGGAGGACGGTGCGGAGACGGACCTTGATCTGGGACATTATGAGAGGTTCATAGATGAGAATCTGACCAAATTTTCCAACCTTACGTCGGGAAAAGTGTACTGGAATGTATTAAATAAGGAAAGAAGAGGCGAATATTTAGGCTCCACGGTGCAGGTAATCCCCCATATTACCAACGAGATAAAGGACTTCGTATACCGTGCGGGAAGGGAGACGGATGCGGATGTTGTGATTACGGAAATCGGCGGAACTATCGGAGATATTGAGTCACAGCCCTTCATAGAGGCGGTTCGTCAGATTTCTCTGGAGGCGGGGCGGGAGAACAGTCTCTTTATCCATGTTACGCTGGTGCCGTATCTCCACGGCTCCGAGGAGCACAAGTCAAAGCCCACACAGCACTCCGTAAAGGAGCTTCAGGGAATGGGCATCAATCCGGATATCATAGTGCTAAGATGCGACGAACCTCTTGAAGAGAGCATATTTAAGAAGATTTCACTCTTTTGCAACGTGAAGGAGGATTGTGTAATAGAGAACAGAACCTTAGAAAGCCTCTACGAAGCACCGCTTATGCTGGAAAAGTCGAATTTCTCCGGCGTGGTATGCAGGGAGCTTGGGATAGCTGCGCCATTACCCGACCTTAAGGAGTGGACGGAGCTTGTGGAGAATATCAAGGGCAGGAACAGAGATGTCACGATAGGGCTTGTGGGTAAATATGTCCAGCTGCATGATGCGTATCTGTCCGTTGCGGAGGCGCTCCACCATGCAGGCTTTGCCCTGAATGCTCATGTGCATATAGAATGGATAGATTCGGAGGAGCTTGACGAGGCAAACTATATGGAGAGGCTTAAAAACGTTTCCGGCATAATCGTCCCCGGCGGCTTCGGGGACAGAGGCATAGAGGGTATGATACTCTCCGCAAAATATGCAAGGACAAAGGGAATCCCATATTTCGGAATATGTCTCGGAATGCAGATTGCGGTCATAGAGTATGCAAGGAATGTTGCGGGTATTTCGGATGCCTGCTCCGGAGAGTTCCATGATGCCTCTGAGCACAGGGTAATAGATTTTATGCCGGGTCAGTCGGACGAGGTGGACAAGGGAGGAACCCTCCGTCTCGGGAGCTATCCCTGCCATATAGAGAGCGGCACCCTGATGGAAAGGTGCTACGGCAGTGCGGATATAAGCGAAAGACACCGCCACAGATACGAGTTCAACAATGATTACAGGGAGATACTTACGTCAAAGGGTCTTGTAATATCCGGGCTTTCCCCCGACGGAAGGCTTGTCGAGACCGTGGAAATAAAAAATCATCCGTTCTATCTCGGAGTGCAGTATCATCCGGAGTTTAAGTCCCGCCCGAACAAGCCCCATCCCATATTCAGGGAGTTTGTGAGGGCAGCGCTTAACTGACGGATACTCTTCCCGAATAAGAGTTGAAAACAGACCATAAAAAGAGTAAGATATAACTGTATGCGTTGTTGAATGCAGGATATGATTATTCGGGGAGAAGTGTTTAATGAAATATTCACGCAGGAAGATTAAGAGGATAATAGGAGTTTCGGCTATCATAATATCGATACTCCTCATCAATATACCTTCTGTAGGCTACGCTGACGAAAAGGCAGCCGAGTTGCAGACGGGAAGCGAAGTAAATGCCGCTATTAAGGCGCTCACAGGTACAGAGAACGATGATGCGGAGACATCCATTACCGCATTTAAGTGGAATGAAGAGGCTGTGAACGGAACGGAGATTCAGACCTCCGATTCCGAAATCCCTGTATATATCAAGCTCTCCTCCGACGGAACGACTGTCTATGTCTATTCCGAGGCTTCAACTATCTATGCCAATGAGGATGCGTCGGGAATGTTTAAGTATCTGACAGAGCTTTCCAACGTGGAGGAATTTACCAAAAAGCTTGATGTTTCAAAGACCGTCGATGTTTCAGATATGTTTGAATATTGTTATGCTTTGGAGAATATTGATTTGAGCAACTTCAAAAGCGATGTGACGACGAAGCTAGGCGGAATGTTTTCTCAATGCAGCTCTCTGCAGTCCGCATATATCAGCGGCTTTGAACTCTCTGATGACACCGATACGGCGGATACGGCTATCTTTGAGGGGTGCTCATCCCTTACGACGATCATCACACCGACGAAAACCGGAAGCAGCGACGGAGGTCTGTTCAAGCTTCCCTATTCCGATTTTCATATATATGACAACGGCGCTTACGGGGAGGATAAATATGATTCCATACCAAAGAACCTTACTGTGAGCGCTATAATGGGAAGGGTTGAGGAGCCGGAGCCGACGCCGACTGCGACAGAGACACCCACACCTGCGCCCACAGCGACTGCAACCGCAACACCGACTGCAACTCCTACCGCAACCGCAACGCCGACAGCAACTCCGACGGCAACTCCTACTCCAACCGCAACACCCACAGCGACCGCTACGCCGACGGCAACCCCTACCGCAACCGCAACGGCGACGGCAACACCCACAGCTACCGCAACAGCGACGGCTACCCCTACAGCGACAGCAACCGCAACGGCTACTCCGACGGCGACCAAAACCGCATCAGCTTCGGGCATAACTGTGGAGGATAAGCGCACGGATACGGCTAATTCCGAGTTTATTGCCGCCCGCACTACCAAAACCGACGGACAGTATAAGCTTGTGGTAAACAGCTCAAACGGGGATGAGTTAAAAAATCTTCTTACAATGTCGAACAATATGTCGCTTTCAGCATATGATCTGTCCCTTGTGAATGATTCCGGCGCATCCGTGTCCGGCTTTGGAAGCTGCACAATCACGCTGCCTGTTCCTGCCGATTACGACCTCACGAAGGGCTCTGTGCAGGTTGTGGCGGTAAAGCCGGACGGAGGTCTTGAGAGATTTACCACAACGATAATAACAAAGGACAAGGTAAAGTGCGTACAGTTTACCACCACGCACTTTTCGCCATACGCAATAGTATATACAACAAATAACAATTTTAATGCTATGGCATCGGCGGTAAATGCAAGAACTCTTGTAACCAACGCAAGAGATATGCCCAAAACCGGCGACACGGATGTATTCAGGATAATAATCGCAGCGATACTTTTCATAGCAGGCTGCATTGAGATAATATCTTCGATACCGAACAAAAAGAAGGTACGCATTGTATCGGATGAAGAAACAAAAACAGGAGAGGACGGGAATAACTAAAATGGGCGAGGAAGCAGGCAGCACAAGCAGTATCAGGAAAAGAAGGGGCATAGTGGCGATTATCCTAATCGCCGTGGGAATTTTTATAAATCTTGCGGGAGCCAATATCACTGCGGCATTTTCACTGCCGTTATACCTTGACTGCATAGGCACTGTGGTGGCATCCGTGCTGGGAGGCTTTCTCCCCGGCATAGCGGTGGGCTTTCTTACCAATATCATCAAGAGCTTTTCCGACCCAAGCGCCCTTTATTATGGGGTGCTAAACGTCCTTATCGCTGTTGTGTCGGCGTATTTTGCGGACAAGAAGAGATTGAAGAAATTAAAGAACATAGTCATATTTACAATCCTGCTTTCCCTCATAGGTGGAGGAATAGGCTCTGTGCTCACATGGTTTCTGTACGGCTTTGCCGGAGAAGGGATATCGGTTTCATTTGTGGAATCCCTCTACGACACAGGAGTGCTTTCGATGTTTCAGGCACAGCTTCTTGCAGACTATTTGATTGACCTTGCGGACAAGATAATTACCGTAATCATTGCCATTCTTGCGCTGAACCTTCTGCCGGAGAAGCTGGAGGAGGAGCTTCGCTTCAACGGCTGGAGACAAAGAGCTCTCAACGAGAAGGAACGACGTGCCGTGGGCAAAAATTCCACCCGCTCCGTATCCTTGCGCACGAAAATCCTCTTGATTATAATTGCGGCATTGTTTTCCATAGCTTTTGTGGCATCCGTAATAAGCTATCAGATATATTTTGATTATTCCGTTGATACTCATACGAGACTGGGAGAAGGCGTCGCAAGCCTTGCAGCCAGCGTCATAGACCCGGAGAAGGTGGATGAATATATTGAGAGCGGCGATGATGCCGAGGGCTATGCGGAGGTAAAGAAGCTTCTCTACGGGATAAGGGACAGCTCCCCCGATATAGAATATGTGTATGTGTACAAGATTGATGAAGAGGGCTGCCATGTGGTCTTTGACCTTGACACGGAGGAGCTTACGGGCGAGGAGCCGGGAACCTTGATTCCCTTTGACGAGTCCTTTGATGAATATATCCCTGCGCTTCTTGCGGGGGAAAAGATTGAGCCGATCATTACGGATGATACCTACGGCTGGCTCCTCACGGCATATCAGCCTGTATATGATGCAAACGGGAAATGTGTATGCTATGCTGCGGCGGATGTATCCATGAACCGCATAAGGGAAAACGGATACAGCTTCCTTGCACGGATGTCATCGCTCTTTTTGGGTTTCTTCATACTTGTGCTGGCTTTGGGAGTATGGCTTGCGGAATACAACCTTATCCTCCCTGTAAATACCATGGCTTATGCTGCAAAACGCTTTGCCTCCGACAGTGACGAGGAGATGGAGAAAGGCGTTGAGCGCATTGAGGGTCTGGACATACATACGGGGGATGAGATAGAGCATCTATACAAGGCATTCTCCAAGATGACAAGGGATAATTATGAGTATGTGGAGGATATCAGGGACAAGACCGAGGCGATATCCAGGATGCAGAACGGACTTATCTGGGTTCTTGCGGACATGGTGGAGCGCAGGGATGAATATACCGGAAACCATGTCAGAAATACCGCAAAATACGCGAAGATAATAATGGAGCAGATGAAGAAGGAAGGCAGCTATGCGGATCAGCTCACGGATGAGTTTATCGAAAATGTAGTGAATGCGGCGCCTCTTCATGATGTGGGCAAGATCCACGTATCGGATACAATACTCAACAAGCCCGGAAAGCTTACCGACGAAGAGTTTGACCTTATGAAAAAGCACACTACCGCAGGCTGCGATATCATACAGCAGGCTATGGATATTGTGCCGGATTCGGATTATTTGAAGGAGGCAAAGAACCTTGCGACATACCATCACGAGAAATGGAATGGCAAGGGCTATCCCGAGGGTCTGTCTGGGGAGGATATTCCTCTTTCCGCACGTATAATGGCCGTGGCGGATGTGTTTGACGCTCTGGTTTCCAGACGCAGCTACAAGCCCGGTATGCCCTTTGAGAAGGCTATCAGCATTATCAGAGAGGATTCCGGCACTCATTTCGACCCCGTCGTAGCGCAGGCATTCTTAAATGCGGAGGACAAGGTAAGGAAGGTTGCGGAGGATACAAGCAATACCCCCGTTTGATGCTTTCAGAAAACAATCAAAAACAGGTGCGAACCAATAGGCTCGCACCTGTTTTATTTATTGCCGGAATTCCTTTAGAGCTGAGGACCTGCCTTAACAAGAGCCTTGCCGGCTTCGTTGGTCTCATACTTCTTGAAGTTCTTGATGAATCTTCCTGCAAGATCCTTTGCCTTCTCTTCCCACTCGGAAGCGTTTGCGTAGGTGTCTCTGGGGTCGAGGATGTCCTTGTTGACTCCGGGAAGCTCTGTGGGAACCTCGAAATCAAAGTAAGGAATCTTCTTGGTAGGAGCATTCTTGATGTCGCCGCTTAAGATTGCATCAATGATACCTCTGGTATCAGGGATGGAAATTCTCTTTCCGGTGCCGTTCCAACCGGTATTTACGAGATATGCCTTAGCGCCGCTCTTCTGCATCTTCTTAACGAGCTCCTCGCCGTACTTTGTGGGATGAAGCTCAAGGAATGCCTGTCCGAAGCAAGCGGAGAAGGTGGGAGTGGGCTCAGTGATGCCGCGCTCGGTTCCCGCAAGCTTTGCGGTAAAGCCGGAAAGGAAGTAGTACTGGGTCTGCTCGGGAGTAAGGATAGATACAGGAGGAAGCACACCGAATGCATCTGCCGAAAGGAAGATTACATTGTCTGCTGCGGGACCTGCGGATACTCCGTTTACATTCTTTGCAATGTTCTTAATATGCTCGATGGGATAGGAAACACGGGTGTTCTCGGTAACGCTCTTGTCATCGAAATCAATCTTTCCGTTTGCGTCCACGGTAACATTCTCGAGAAGCGCATTTCTCTTTATAGCATTGTAGATGTCAGGCTCGTGCTCCTTGGAGAGACCGATAACCTTTGCATAGCAGCCGCCCTCAAGGTTGAATACACCGTCATCATCCCAGCCGTGCTCGTCATCTCCGATGAGAAGTCTCTTGGGGTCGGTGGAAAGTGTGGTCTTACCTGTTCCGGAAAGTCCGAAGAATATAGCGGTGTGCTTACCGTCCATATCGGTGTTTGCGGAGCAGTGCATGGAAGCCATTCCCTTAAGAGGAAGGAAGTAGTTCTGCATAGAGAAGAGACCCTTCTTCATCTCGCCGCCGTACCAGGTGTTCAGGATTACCTGCTCCTTGGAGGTAACGTTGAAGAGAACAGCGGTCTCGGAGTTGAGACCAAGCTCCTTGAAATTGGTAACCTTTGCCTTGGAAGCGTTGTAAACAACGAAGTCGGGCTTGAAGTTAGCCTCTTCCTCAGCGGTAGGCTGGATGAACATATTCTTTACGAAGTGTGCCTGCCAGGCAACCTCAACTATGAAACGAACTGCAAGGCGGGTGTCCTTGTTTGCGCCACAGAAAGCGTCAACTACGAAAAGTCTCTTGCCGGAGAGCTCCTCGATAGCAAGCTTCTTGCATGCGTCCCAAGCTTCCTTGGTTGCACGGTGGTTGTCGTTGGGATACTCCTCGCTGGTCCACCATACGGTGTCATGTGAGGTCTCGTCATCAACGATGAACTTGTCCTTAGGGGAACGTCCGGTATAGATACCTGTCATAACGTTCACTGCATCAAGCTCGGTGTTCTGCCCCTTGTCATAGCCTGTGAGATCTGCCTTTGTCTCCTCATTGAAGAGAAGCTCATAGGAAGGATTGTAGACTACTTCGGTAGCACCGGTAATGCCATACTGGGTTAAATCGATGTTTGCCATTGTATATTTCTCCTTTTCTATAAGTTTTAATATTAAAAAATATCGTATTCATTATAATCCAAAAATGTCAAAAAAATCAACTTAATCCTTTATGAAATCACAAAATTTACTCTTTATTTACAAATAGATTACTATATACAAGATGTGGGATGTTATGTTATAATACTTTCTATATGTAGATTAGGGAAGAGATATGGACTATACGTACACAACCTACAGCTATGAGGATGAAGAGAAAAGACGTGCAAGAAGACAGGCACGCCGTGAACAGATGCGCCGTGAAAAGGAAAAGAGGGAGCGCATTAACCGCATCGCCAGAGTGGTAATACCTACGGGCGGGGCAATCCTTTTGTCGCTCATAGTCATTGTGGCTGCTGTTTCCATAGTGCCCAAAAAAGCCGGGGCGAAGGGCGCAGATGTGGCGAAGGCGGCGGAAATATCCGATATTTCCGAGAATGTGACAGAGCTTACGCTTTACAATAATGTCCGAAGCGAAATATCAGAGGCAATTCCGACTGCAGAGCCGGAGCCTGAAACCTTCATAAATAAAAATCCTATCGTGGACGGAAAGCTTAAGGTTGGAGATGTGGAGTTTATGGCAGGCTACAGTGCGACGGCGACAGCCTCCACAATTTATCCGAGCGAGGATTATTCCCAGAGCATTTATTCCATACTTATAGACGAAAGCAACGGAGAGATTGTTGCCGCAAGGAACGCAAAGGACAGGATATTCCCCGCCTCTATGACGAAGATAATGACTGTGCTTGTGGCGGCGGAGCATGTGACAGATCTGGACGAAGAATTCGTGACGACGCAGGAAATGGAGAGTTATGCCTACGTCAATGACTGCAGCGCCGTAAACTGGGATGTGGATGAGCATATCACAATAAGGGATCTGTTCTACGGAACGATTCTGCCCTCCGGCGGAGATGCGGCGTATGGGCTTGCGGAATATGTTGCCGGCAGTCAGGAAGCCTTTGTCGATATGATGAATGAAAAGGTAAAGGAGCTTGGACTTACGGATACGCATTTTGCAAATGTCGTGGGAGTGCATGATGAGCAGAATTACAGCACCGCTTATGATATGGCAATGATACTTAAGGCGGCTGTGGAGAATGATTTGTGCAGGGAGGTTCTCTCAGCGCACACCTATGTGACGACCACGACAGACCAGCACCCCGACGGAATTACCATATCAAACTGGTTTTTGCGCCGCATAGAGGACAAGGACTCCGGCGGGCTGGTGCTCTGCGCAAAGACCGGATTTGTGAACGAATCCAGAAACTGCGCCGCAAGCTATATGATTTCAAATTCCGGCGTTCCCTATATCTGTGTTACCGCAGACGCTCATTCCGCATGGAGAGCGATATACGACCATGTGGGAATCTATTATCACTATACGCATTAGAGTTTTTCTTATATAAAGGAATTTGACATTCTGGAACATCCCCTTGAAGAAAAAAACAAAATCGGTAATAATAATATGATTAAAATTGTAGACGGAGGAGCAAAATGAGCGCAGAAACTAATGAGAATACCCAAAATACCGAAAAGAAACGGGTTCAGTTTATTGATATGGTAAAGGGCATAACGATACTTTGCGTAGCCCTGTATCATATAATCGCCCCGGGAATGTTCCGGACATTCTTTGCGGGCATCATAGGATCTTTGTTCTTTTGTTTTTTCTTTTTTTCAGGGTATTTCTACAAGTCCGGTCAAAAGACCTTGGCGGAAAATATCTTATCCAGAGCTAAGTCGCTTCTTGTTCCGTTTTTTTCATATTCATATACATTCTGGTTTATAGGGAGCATCGTTTTAATTGTTCAGGGTGCGGAGACAATAGTAGACGCATTGTGCTGTCTCAGGAACTTCTATGTGGGTTCTATCTGGAACAGAACGATTCAGGAGCTGTTCGGGTGGGAGTATCATTCCTTGGGAAAAAACTATCCTTTTCTTGCGGATTTTTGGTTTCTTCCTGCATTGTTTCTTGCCAGCATAGTATTTATAGTCATAGTTGAAAAAATATCCAAGACTGCAATTTCACAGCTTACTGCAATGGCAGTTTTATTGTTTATCTCAGGCGTACTGAGCTTTCTTTCGATAGATCTTCCTTACAATCTGCAGCTTACGCCCTTCTGGGCAGCGCTTGTGCTCCTTGGATATACCTGTAAGCAGTTGATGGTCTTCGACAGGCTTAAAGGCATGGCAGCCTGGGTTTCGGGTGTCGTAGCTGCAGTACTTTCCATAGCTGTTATTGTTTCCCTTGGTTATGGTACGAATTTGTTCAGGGGTACCTTTGAGGAGCCTGTGGTTCCGGTAATGATCTTCCTCTACATTAATGGTTTTATCAGTATATGGGGAGTATCAATGGTTGCCAGGCAAATTGAAGATATTGGTGTAAATGTCAGCAAGCTTGCATTTTTGGGTTCTCACTCAATATATCTTTATATGTATCATGTCTTCATAGCGTGGCTTATCTGCAGATTTACCGGATTCTCCATGAGATATGATCCGGAGACAGTGACGGTTCTAACCTTTGAAAAGAGCATTTTGCTGGCGCTTGTAAGCATTATCATATCAATACTCATAAGTGTGCTGGCAGCAGACAAAGGGAAAGATATAAAAGTGAAACGGATATTTATGGCTGATTGGGGAGCTTGAACAGACAGGAGGCCCTTGTATGAACAATGCAGGTAATATATTTGCGGAAAACCTGCGGAACCTAAGAGAGAAAAGAGGACTGTCACAGAAGCAGCTTGGAGCCAAGATGTTTGTCAGTCACTCCACAATAGCGCGTTGGGAAAACGGTACAAGACTGCCGGATGCCGCAATGATACTTCGCTTGTCGAAATTCTTCGGAGTAGATGCAAATATGCTGCTTCAGCTCGCAGCTCAGAGCGATGAAGCCCCTAACGTAATTATGGTGGATGACAGCAGCGTTATCCTTGTTGATAGTATTGCAGTCATGGAGGAAGTCATACCGAATGCAAATATTACGGGGTTTATCTGGCCGCAGGAAGCAATCGAATACGCAAAAAGAAACAGAGTGGAGCTTGCGGTGCTGGATATCGAACTGGGAAGCAGCAGCGGGCTGGAATTGTGCCGTACCCTGCATGAGATAAACCCGACTACAAATGTGGTGTTTTTGACTGCTTATTCAGATTATTCCCTTGATGCATGGCAAACCGAAGCCAGCGGATTCATCTTAAAGCCCCTGACCCCGGAGGGGGTAAAGGAGCAGCTGAAAAAGCTGCGCTTTCCGTTTTCAAAATGAGGTAATGCCGAGTGAGTGACTGGAGCAGTTTTTTATATACATTCATAAGCGCCACGGCTTTGCTGACAGGTATTTTAGGGCTGTGGTTTATCATTATCGTACCCGGTATCGACCGTTGGAGCAGGAACTTCTTTAAGGGTTATTTTTTCGTTATAATATTATGCTGTCTTTCCAGCATCATAGAGGAGAGTCTGTTTTTTTTCCGGATCCGCGAACAGCGATATATTTTGTCTGGATTTTTGAATCCATATTCCTCTCGCTGCCATGTCCTATGCTGACAGTTTATGTGCTGCACTGCTGCAGTGAAAGTATGCGAAAGAATAAGCTCCTTTTTGTCGTGATCGGTCTGTGGGCAGTCTTTTTAATTCTGGTTATAGGCGGTTCACTCCTCGGAGGCTATGCCTATATTACCCCGGATATGCAGTATTATCGCAAAGCCACATATCCGATTCTTGTCATGCCGCTTATGATAATTATGCTGCTTAATCTGGAGGGCTTGATTGTGCGCCGGAGGAAGCTTTCACACAAAGTTTTTATGGCTCTTCTGATTGCCATGATTCCTCTGACTGCGGCATTTTTTATACAGATGTTCACAGATGTCTTTGCGTTTCTTGACATAAGTATCGTCATTTCCACTCTGGTTATGTACAGCTTTGTGCTCTCCGACCAGATTGAACAGCACCTTCGATATCAGCAGGAAATCGCCAACCAGCGCGCCAACATAATGGTTTTACAGATGCGCCCGCATTTCATCTACAATACGATGATGAGTATCTATTGCCTGTGCAATCAGGATTCCCAGAGGGCAAGACAGGTCATTATGGATTTTACCACATATCTCCGTCGGAATTTTACGGCGATTGTAAGCATGGAACCGATACCATTTAAGGCAGAGCTTGAGCATACAAAGGCGTATCTTGCCGTGGAGCAGGCCCAATATGAGGAAAGCATGTTTGTTGATTATGATACACCGCACACATATTTTCGCCTGCCGCCCCTGACCTTGCAGCCTATTGTGGAGAATGCCGTCAAGCATGGCAGGGATCCGTATGTAGGTTCCTTTCATATTTCCATTAGGACACGGAAAACAGAAGTCGGCAGCGAAATCGTCGTTACGGATGACGGCCGGGGATATGTACCTGATGATAGTGAACCGCATATTGCCCTGAAAAACATTCAGGAGAGACTTGAGTTTATGTGCGGCGGAAAGATGACAATTGCACCCGGCGAAAGTTGTGGTACAATAGTTACTATAATAATTCCGGGTAATTCAACGGAATGCAATGAACAAACAGGAGGTAATTAGATTATGGAATGGGAAGTGAGCTTGATTGAATGGCTCCAGGCGCATATCGGCAGTTTGGGAGGCTATGTGGATTTGCTGGCGTTCCTCGGCGCAGAGACGGGACTGTTGATGCTTGTGCTGATTGTGATGTTCTGCTGGAAAAAGGAGGTGGGGCAAAGGCTTGCGCTTATTACCACTGCCGTGAATCTGTGGCTTCCGATGATCAAGGCAGTCGTTCTAAGACTAAGACCGTATATGGAATATCCGGACAGGGTGGAAGCGCTGACGCTTAGAGGTAAGAGTGAAGCGGAAAAGAGTGTGCTGGAGCAGGGCTATTCCTTCCCCAGTATGCACAGCGCATCTATTCCGGCGTTATACTTTGCGCTGGCAAAGGAGGCAAAAAAGAAATGGCTTTGGGTCGTTGCCATTGTTCTTACCTTATTGGTGGGTATTTCCAGACCTATAGCCGGGATGCACTATCCCACGGATGTATTGGCAGGATGGGTACTGGGCTTTGTCGTTTTGGGAATATTCCTTTTGTTGGATCGATATGTACATAATGAGTGGCTGTATCACGCAATCCTTTTGGCATCTGCGATTCCGGGATTGTTCTATGTCCGCACGACGGATTTCTTCACTGCTCTTGGATGTATGGCAGGCGCAATAGCGGCAATCCATTTTGAAAGGAAATATGTGAATTTTCAGGAGACGAAGAAAATCCCTGCAATGATACTCAGGGTTCTCGGCGCCTTTGTAAT
The DNA here is from genome assembly GCA_017483735.1 of Lachnospiraceae bacterium. GTDB lineage: Bacteria > Bacillota > Clostridia > Lachnospirales > Lachnospiraceae > RGIG4856. Next base: position 17,332 of record JAFUVF010000067.1, read on the forward strand.
ATATTTTGTGGTAAATACACTGTTAAAGCTTCCCTTCGACAAGGAGTTTCTTGCAGGAGCGAGCCTTTTGGCACTATTGGTCAGAACAGGGCGATACGCAGTCATAATGTTCCTTATAACGGGCGTGTACCCTTTTGTCTTTCCTCTTTATGAGAAAATCGGGAAAAAACAATGACCTTATGATAAAGTGGTGCAATCAGACAAGGAGGATAGTTATGAAAAAGAAAATTATTGCGATGGTAATGACAGCCATCATTGCGGTGGGTGCGGCAGGCTGCGCACAAACCGCCACGCCGCAAACCGGGACAGAGACAGCTGCAGGACAGCAGGAAGAGAACAAGGAAACGGGGGAAGCGGCAGAAATCAAGGAATCGACAGATAGCGCAGAAGCTGTTGAGGTCGAAAAGAATGGCGAGACATACATACTCTGCACCAGCGATGTGCATTGCGGCGTGGATCAGGGCTTTGGTTATGCCGGCTTAAGTCAGGTGCGGGACAGCTTAGAAGCGCAGGGATATGAGGTTATCCTGATAGATGACGGCGATTCCATTCAGGGTGAGCCCATGGGTGCTTTTACAAAGGGCGAATCCATCATAAAGCTTATGAATACCGTGGGCTATGACGTGGCGATTCCCGGAAATCACGAATTTGATTATGGCATGGACAGGTTTTTTGAGCTTACCGAAATGGCCGATTTTCCGTACATCAGCTGCAATTTTAATCATAAGGGCGAGCCGGTTTTTGAACCCTATCTCATCAAAGAGGTAAATGGGTTGAAGCTTGGCTTTGTCGGCATAACCACCCCGGAGACGATAAGCTCGTCCACACCAGCATATTTTATGGATGAGTCGGGCGAATATGTATACGGCTTTATGGGCGATGAATCAGGTAAGGAGCTGTATGATGCTGTACAGAAAGCGGTTGACAGCGCAAGGAGCGATGGAGCTGTTTATGTATATGTCATGGCGCATCTAGGGAATGAAGCAAAGTGCGAGCCCTGGACTTATGCTGATGTAATCTCGCACACCAATGGTATCGATGTGTTTTTTGACGGGCACAGCCATGATACGGATATTATCAAGATGAAGAACAAGGACGGAGAAGAGGTTATTCGTGTGGCTGTCGGAACAAAGATGTCCCATATTGGCTATAGTCTGATCAATGCAGACGGAGAAATTGACAGCACGGGAAGCTGGAGCTGGCCGAACAAAATCTCCGCCCCTAAGCTTTTGTCCATAGAGAATGCTGTCAAGGACAGTGTGGATGCGGAAAAGGCAAACTATTCCGAAATACTCGACGAGGTAATAGCTACGTCCGATGTTGAACTTATAATATATGATCCGGAAGAAAAAAATGAGAACGGCGATCCCATCCGCATGATACGCCGCGCCGAGACCAACCTTGGAGACCTCGTAGCAGACGCTTACCGTTTGCAGATGGGTGCCGATGTGGCGATAGCTAACGGTGGCTCCATAAGGGTAAATATTGACAAGGGGGACATTACCTATGGGAATATCCTGAAGGTGCATCCCTACGGCAATATGATGAGTGTCGTGGAGGTTACCGGACAGAATATACTGGATGCGCTTGAATGGGGCGCAGCTGAGGTGCCCGGAGAAAACGGAGGGTTTTTACAGGTATCGGGCATGACCTATGAGATTGACAGCAGCGTGGATTCTACCTGTACAAGGGATGAAAACGGGATGTTTAGCGGAGTCAGCGGCAAAAGAAGAGTAAAAAATGTGATGATAGGCGATGAGCCCTTAGACCCTCAAAGGACATACACACTTACTACAAATAATTACACATTGTTCGAGCATGGAGACGGGTTTACGATGTTTGATGACGCCAAAGTTATAGAGGACAGCACGAGACTTGATAATCAGGTTTTGATTGATTATATCAAAGATACTTTAAACGGCACAATTGGCGAAGCGTACGCAGATCCCTATGGGGATGGAAGGATCGTGATCAAATAGGCGCTCCATTACCATCAGCGCTTCTTCGGAGCGTATTATGCCATCATTGCAAAAAAATAGGCTTGGAATCTTAATCTGTAGATTCCAAGCCATTTTTACAGCCTGCTATTCTGTCTTACCGATGCCTCTTGCCTTGTATGCAGAAAGTTCTTCGTTCGTCAGCTTGACAAAGGTCGATATCTGCCCTCCGTCATTGTCCTGAGCAGTCCAGGTAAGCGTGCCGTCTGCGTAAGTGTAGCTCTGGGGAAGAGCTCCCTCGCCGGAGGACTGCATGGTATTGTCGTCGTACTTGACAGATTCCACAACACCGAGCATATCTATTATACCGGTTCCGTCATCAAAGATGATAAGATTCGCTGTGATGCCTGCTTTGTCCATCTCGACCCATTTATAGACACCGGCCAAGCCGCCGTTATCCTCGGGCCAGTTCACATCGTTCTCTGCCGTCGCTGCTGTCGCTGTATTTTCTGTAACCGCCTGGGCAGCTTCCGTAGCGGCTGAGGAGCCGGTATCCGATGCGGGTGCAGTCTGACCGCCACAGGCACACAGGGACATTGTCAATGCCAAAGATGCCATCATTGCCATAATTCTTTTCTTTTTCATAATTACCTCCTGTTATTTGTTGTTTAATCAGATTCCTGATCACAAGGCGATTATAAATAGATGGGCTGACAAAGACAAGAGAGCAGAAGAAAAAAAGTTTGACATTCTGGAACACCCTCTTGAAGTTGCCTAAAAAAATTAGTAGAGTTTGGTCATGTTCAAATAATCTATTTGAAAAGGAGCATATAATTATGGAGACAAGATTTAAAAAGAAGTCGCAGCTCATTGATATAGGCATTACAGTAGTAGCGGTAGTGCTCTCGATAGGCACTATGCTTTACGGAATAAGCCAATTTGGGCTTGACGACGCATGGCCCGAGCTGGTGCTTAACCTGTTTTACATTGCATGTCTGATAATGATGGGACTGTATTTCTTCAAATTTCTTGACAGCATGCGCTTTAACTACTGGAGCTCAATATGTGTAGGGATTACCGTACTGCTGCGAGATATTCTTTTTGCGCCGCCGCTTGAAAACTATCCTATCCGCTTAATCTGCCTTACGCTTTCGGTAACGCTGCTTCTTATGCTTACCTTCTTCTATGCCCGCAAGGACTGGAAGAGCTATACCAAGCGCAATCTTTGGATGCTTTTTATCATTGATATGATTATTGCGGGATTGTACCACTTTGTCATTGTATACAATCCTGTCAATGAATATACCACCTATCTGCTCACGGAAATATGGATTCGTCCGACTATTATCTATGGGCTGGTAGCCTGCTTCGTGTCAGGCAGGGAAGAGCAGGAATAATTTGACAGGCTGGGCACTCTGCCAACCTGCATATATATTAAACGCAATAGCGAAAGGAGAACAAAATGAAGAGAGAATTCAGGGATCTGATCAGGCTCGAGCAGTACGAGTATCTGAACAGCGAAATCAAAGGCGACTACGACAAGACCTATGCCGTGAAGTGCTCAAACGGCACCTTCGTCGGAACCGAGGAGAACGGGGTTGCGTCGTGGCTGGGTATCCCCTATGCGAAGCCGCCTGTGGGAAAACGCCGCTTCAAGGCTCCGGAGTATGTTGATAAAAGCGACAAGGTCTTTGAGGCTAAGTACTACGGAAAGTGCGCTATCGAATCCGATGGCTATCCGGATAATGTACAGAAGCTGCACTCCGAGGACTGTCTCTACTTAAATATCTGGCTCAACGAGGATGACAAGACTGAGAAGAAGCCGGTCATGGTCTGGATTCACGGCGGTGCGTACGTTGTCGGCTCGGGCTCGCAGGCCTCCTACAGCGGAGCCAACCTCGTCCAGAAGCAAAGCGACATCATCATGCTGACCATCAACTACCGTCTGAATATGTACGGCTTTATGGATTTCTCATCGGTGCCCGGCGGAGAAAGCTTTGGGACAGCGCCCTGCAACGGCTTGCTTGACCAGGCTATGGCGCTTAGGTGGGTACACGATAATATCGCTGCTTTCGGCGGCGACCCCGACAATGTGACCATCTTCGGACAGAGCGCAGGCGGCGGCTCGGTCTCCATTCTGCCGGTTATGAAGGAGGCGAACCAATATTTCCAGAAGGTCATTGCGCAGAGCGGCTCGACCGGTCTTGCCTTCCCTGTCGACTGCGAATCCGCACAGGGCAAGACGAAGGCGCTGCTTGAGTACACCGGCTGCAAGACTATGGATGATATCATGGCGTTATCCGAAGAGGAGCTCCAGAAGGCGTATGTCGAAGCAGTCAGTCAGTTCACGTCCTGTCCCTACTATGGAACGGAGGTACTCCCTGAGGCGCCCATTGAGCTGTATAAGAAGGGCCTGGCAAAGCACATAACCATTATGGCAGGCAGCACTGCCGACGAGGCAAGGCTGTTCATGGGTGAGGGTCCGAGTCTGACCCTTGAAGAGCAGAAGATATTCGCTAAACGCGCCGTGGGCGATGCAGCCCTCTGCCTGAAGGAAGAGGACAAGAAGTATTATGAGGAATTCTGGAGAGTCTGCAGGACCAAAGAGCCCGGACTTGTAGAGACGGAGTTCATAAATGAGCTTATGTTCAGGGTTCCCATGCTTCAACAGCTCGATGCGCAGAGCGCATTTAACAAGACATACTGCTACTATTGGTCGTATCCCGGCAGCAATGCGGATGTGGGAGCAGCACATTCCGTGGAGCTTTTGTTCGAGTTTGACCTTCGCTGTGTCGGAACGGCCAGCGCCTTCAACGGCACAAACATCCCCGAGGAGATATTCGAGGCCGTTCAGCAGACATGGACCAATTTCGCACGCTGTGGCAACCCGTCTACAGACAAGATTGATTGGAAAGCATATTCCGCCGACGACCAGAACGTTCTGGACATCGCAGGACCCGGTGACATACGTACCAAACAGGGGCTTTTGGCAGACCAGTACAAGGCAGTGCTCCACTTGGTAAATTACTATCAGTTTATGGACAAGTATTTTACCCCTCACTACCTTTTGGATGTTGTCGCCGCACGCGGGCAGAAATAGGAGAATTCAATGAGCACCTTTAAAAATAGTATTAGGAATCTGCCCGGAAAAGATGAGGAACAGACCATACGAACCTTGGCAAGGTACTATCCGCTGGACGAAGGGACCAACACCTTTGAAATTGGTCTGCATTATGAAAAAGCAAGCGACCTGTTCGAAGAAAATACCGATACCCTGGAAAAGGTGTCCAGGATCTCAGACAGTATTCCGGGTCGGATGTCGGAAATCCTGGACGATATTCCGGATGGATATAGCGCCGATGTTTCCATCCGGGTTGATGATTATGAGGGTTATTCCCCGGAGCAGTTGATGAACGGGATCAAGGACGCTCTGTTTTTCCACCATCGCCGGTTTATTCATGAGACAACCCGGAATGGAATTAAAACAGGCAGCCTGATTGTGGCAGGCGTTGTCATGATCCTGATTCTGACCATCGGCAGGCAGATCGGCTGGTGGAGCGGCGAGGACACCGTCAGTGAGATTCTGACCTTTATGCTGGACACCCTGGGCACAGTCCTCATCTGGGAAGGCTTTAGCATAATTTTTATTCAAGAGTCCGAAGAATATGGTTTCGAACGGAAAATATCTCGTAAGGTCAGCTCCATCAGCTTTTGTCAGGGAGGCAGAGACAGGGCTGCAACCAGAGGGCGATGGGAGAACATCTCTGCGCTGATAGCGGTAGATCGCAAAAAACTGATCATGAGAAGACTGCTCCTGGTCGGCGGCTTCTCCCTGATCTGTCTGATGGCTGCGTGGGTGCTGCAAACACTTGGGATTATCATCAACCCTGAGGTATTCGGCGAAAAGGTCACCCTTGAGCTCATTCTGGATATGTTGGTTGCCATCCTGGTCGGGGCAGCGGGCGTTCTCTCGCTCTACGCCTATAAGGGAAAGCTGCGGAATTCACCCATTGTCCTGGCTTTGGCTGCGGTCATCCTCTATCCTCTTATCAATGCTTTTATCATGCTGTTCAGGGATGGAAGCACACTTGCGCCGATAGAAACGATCCTTGCCATCTTCATCATTGTCGCCGGGCTGATCTTCCTGACCGGCTATGGAATGTATTACATCCAGTCCAAGCGGGATTCTTTCTGAACGAGCTGCAGAAAACAAGTTTGACATTCTGGAATACGCCTTGAATAGCGATGAAGTATGTATTAAAGTAATTGATAATGTCTATTGTGGTATGGGAAACCAATATAAGCTCCGTATTTTTGGTAGGTAAGCAGTAGTAAAGCTATATCAAAATTGGTCAAAAAAGAACTTGACGAAGTAGATAAAGATGCGGACTTCCTTGTGTTCGACAATGACCTGCTTACAGCAGAACAGGAGCTTCAGCTATAACAAGCCGTGGGATGTGTATTTTGGCGGGAAGAAAGTGAATTGATTATAAAAATATAGAATAGGAAGCGGTATTCTTCCACCGCTACGGACGGCGTCTCTTCCTCGGAGGAGGCGCTGTTTTACGCTTATTTTCCAGACAAACAAGCGATGCACACCCCTAAACGCCCCAAAGGGGGTCATCGTTAATTTGTATCAAAAATCGTGTTACAGGAACTATTTATTCTTCTCAGCGGTTTGCATCGAAATCTTTTCTATCCTATCTTTTTCTTCCTGTAGACAAACGCACAGATTACTATGTCTTTCAAGCGAATGTAGTTCCTTTTCTATATATTTCCAAGAGTCTTTATATTCCTCATTGACCGAGAAGTCAGACTCACACATAAAATGAAGAAAACCTTCTACATCGCCTTTATATCTGGCAGCAAAAGCATAAGCATCGTTTTCCTTCTCTTCATCGGTACTGTTGCGTTTGTCATACAAAACATGATCCATATTACAGGACATATAGTAGACTCTATACGGTATAGCCCGCACCTTTCCCGTTCCAATTAATCTGAATAGCGTCTCCCTCTTCTGTGCATTTCTCTTTTTGATGCGTTCAGCAGAAACAGCCCTAATCTCTGTATCTGAATAACAGCATTTTTCGCATTCAGGATCATCAACAATAACTTCATCCGGGACAAATGCGCCATCCATATCCACAATGTGAATGATCCCTTTGAAATCCGATGCCTTGAACGGATTATTATCCAGAAATTTCTTAACCTCATTCCCAACCATGGTTACAATGTTAGAAGATGAAGCATTGTCTTTTGTGGTTATATCACCATGTACTACTTGAATATATACCTGTTCCCTGTCATACACTTGCGAAAGAGCGTATGCGAGTGCCGTTTCATCTGACGATCCTTCAACTATTACAAGGAGTATTTTCTTACGTGTCATAAGTTTTACCTGCTTCCTTAAGCGCAAGCATTATCTCATAGTTATTTGTGGGGTCGTAAACAGGTTCCGTTTGCTCTCCGAGTGTTATGTCACGGTAATAGAAATCCCGTAGGTTATTGTTCCCTTTTACATTTACAAATCTGATATACCTGTTCTCAGGATTAACCGTCGTAAAAGCAATGAAGCCCTTATCTATTGTCTCAAGAGGGCGAAGATTGTGGGATGTAAAAATGAGCTGTCCTTTACCTTTTTCCGAAATAACCTTTAATAATTCTCCGAGCAGATATTCAAAAATCCCTGCATCCAACTCATCAACTGCCAAAGTGATTGATTCTGAATTGTAAACAACTATTAGTAGCTGAAGAATAGAAACTATTTTCTTAATCCCCTCAGACTCATACTTAAGCGGAATTTCATTTCCATTTCTCTCTGACATTAACTGCAAGCGTTTTCCTGGTTTTGAATCCTTAGATAACTCAGTATCCAATTCATATACCTTTATGCTGAGCCCGGGAATTATCTGTTCCAGAACAATATTCATATTGCTCATCAATTCTCTTACAACATCTACCAGCTCCATCGGCACCAGAACCGATTCATTTAGCGGTATAGCAAGCTGACCAAATGTTTCCTTGGGCTCATCATCATATTTATACTTAAAGGCAATAGGAAGCGCATTTAAGCTTATCAATCCGGATGTATCTGTATTAATTACAAACAGCTCCTTTGTACCAAATGCTAACAGACTATTGATCAAGTCAGTATAGATTACATTACTGCAATTCTTTCTAACGGTATTAACCAACTGTCTCGAAAAAATAAACGAGCATGATTTCTCCTCTGCCAGTTTATATGCAACATAAATATCTGTTGATGTCTTTTTATCAGTTCCTACCAGTTCAATGTACCTTGATTTAGGCAAAAAAACTTCCTTGGTCTTTGTATCAATCAAAGAAGCCATTCGGATTTTGACCTTATCATCGCAATACTGGAAGCGCAGGCATTCATCAAAGAGGGTCACCCTGTATTTAGATGTAGGATTCAAAGAGCTTTCTATATTCTGAGGGAAAAAATCTTCTTGGCGAAGATCACGCCTAATACGGAATTCATACCATGCATGATACTGAGCTTTTCCTTTTTTTAAGAGAAACTGGAATTTCAGAGAAGCGGAATCTGCACCTATGTTAATGTAGTCAGCATACTTGGCAGGAATTCTACTTCCTGAAAGTGCTAGTCTCAAAATGCCAATACTATCAATCAGTGCCGTCTTGCCAGAACCATTTTGACCATACAAACCAAGAATGCTTGCCTTGTAAGCGTTTTTCTTATTCGCCAGATTGATCTCGCCATGCTTGACATTCTTGAAATCACCGAGAATAACGCTTTCTATACGCACCGACCATCTGCTCATATGTAATTCCTCCATATTGTGTAATATTATCATGTGCAGAGGCTATTGTCAAGTTTAATTTTGAATTTTATACAAAATGTTTCGATTTTTGATTTCGATGTCATTTTTCCGTTTAGTGATACTGTGTTCTTACAGAAAGAATTTGACATTCTGGAACACCCCCTTGAAACAGACAAAATACAAACTGTATACTTACAATAGTTCGCAAGAAACTGCGTAATAATGTAAGCGAAAGGAGAACAAAATGAAAGCAGACAGAATCATCAAAAATGCGAAAATCTTCACAGCGGATAAGGACAAGCCGGAGGCTTCCGCCCTTGTGGTAAAGGATGGCAAATTCGTCTATGTGGGCGATGAGGCAGGACTTTCCGCATATGAGGGAGAGGTCACGGATCTTAATGGTAAGTTCATTATGCCCGGCATCATTGACAGCCATGTACATGTGACTATCCCCGTGGGATTTGAGTATGCTGATATGGGAGAGCGCCTTGAGCCGAACGGCAAGCAGGAAGCTCTGGACATCATGGCTAGTCGTATCAAGGAGAATCCCGGAGAAAAGCGCTACAGATTCCTTCTGGAGAAAAAGTTCTTAAACGGAGAGGATATCGTAAAGGAGGATCTTGATGCGATATGTCCGGACGCAGAGCTTCAGATTCAGGAAGGAGAAGGACACAGCATCTGGGTAAACTCAAAGATACTTGAAAGACACGGCATTAATGACGATACGCCGGATCCCATACCGGGACTTGCTATTTATGTGCGTGATAAGGACGGACATGTAACCGGAAATTGTATTGAAGGTGCGGCGGAAATACCCATCATCCTCGACGCAGGAATGGAGCTGACCGACGAGCAGGTCGACGCAGCGCTTAAGCGTTGGATAGATTTTTCGGTTGAATATGGTGTGTGTGCTGTATTTGATGCAGGTCTTCCCGGGGATGCCAAGTTCCACGAGAAGGTATATAAACGTCTGAAGGCTCTTGATGAACAGGGAAAGCTGCCTGTATATGTCGACGGCAGCCTTGTGATCAATGCTGAGCGGGATGCCGAGGAGGGGCTTGAAGAAGTGAAGCGCTTCCATCGTGATTATGATACGGAGCACTTAAAGGTTCATACCATGAAGATATTTATGGATGGTACTCAGAAAATCCACACCGCTGCCATGGTTACCCCCTATGTGGATGTAGGTACGCTTGGAACTACTGCCTTTTCCGCAGAGGGAATATGTAAGCTTTTGAAGAATCTCAATGATGCAGGTCTGGATCTTCATCTTCACACCGTAGGAGAGCGTGCATCCCGCACGGTAATGGATGGCTATGAGATGGCAAAGAAGGAGATGGGAGACAGCTTAAAGGTAAGAGTTACCTGCGCTCATCTGGAGATCGAGGATGATGCGGATCTTGGCAGGTTTGCAGAGCTTGGTGTGATAGCGAATTTCACGCCGCATTGGCACGCCGGAGAAACCACGGAGAGCGCAAAATGGCTTGGCGAGGAGCGCTCCAAGAAGCAGTTCCGCTGCAAGACAGTCTGGGACACCGGCGCTCTGGTGGCATGGTCCAGCGATAACATTACCTTCCAGGACTTTATGACATGGAATCCATATCTTGGTATGGAAGTCGGTATGACACGAAAGATTACCGAAAAGACCAGAAATTATGACTTCGCAAGATGTGATAAGGTATTTCCTCCCGACAATGAGAGGATGAACATTGAAGAGATGCTGCTGGGCTGGACGATCAACGGCGCAAAGCAGCTCGGCATAGAGGATAAGAAGGGCTCCATCACTGCCGGAAAGGATGCGGATTATCTGGTATTCGACAATGATCTGCTTACGGCAGAGAAGGATGGCTTCAGCCAGAACAAGCCGAAGGAAGTATACTTTGCCGGAAAGAAGGTAAATACTCCTTGAATAATCAGGATGAAGCGAAGGGATGAATAAGTAAGGGAGTAATGCAATTATGATAGAAAATAATAAAGATGGACTGCAGGGTATTGTTTTGGATGATGATGTGCTTGATAGCGTGGCTGGCGGAGTAGGAATGGACTCCGAGAAGACGGAAGTGGAAGGAACAGTGGTCGGATCGGTGGGTGCTAACAATTTTCAGGTAAACCTTGAGAATGGAGATGTGGTTGTGGCCCGTCCTTCCGGAAAGGTAATAATGGCTTGTGTCAGATTTCAACTAGGTGACCGGGTTCAAGTGACTATGTACCCCAATGGAAGCAACTTAATCACATATCGTTACAGACCGACGTAAAAAGAGAGGAGACGGAAAGAATGATGTGGGGCAGTCTGGTAGTTCCAGACTGCTTCACTATAATGCACGGAACACAAGGGCTTAAAGAAATATGAGATCACGGATTCATCTGTCAGAGAGCTTTACATACAGAAAATTACTGCGGTTTACGCTGCCGTCAATTGTGATGAATATATTCGCATCACTCTATATCATTGTGGACGGATATTTTGTCGCAGATTTTGTGGGCAAGACGGAATTTGCGGCTGTCAATCTGATTATGCCTGTACTTAATATTATGGGAACGCTTGGATATATGTTTGGTGTGGGCGGAAGCGCACTTATCGCAAAAACTCTTGGAGAAAAGAAGGGTGAGAAGGCAAACAGTCTGTTTTCAATGATTGTGCTGACCTCTGCAATCCTTGGCTTTTTGATGATGGTGCCGGGGTTTATTATTATGCCTCAGATTACAGCTCTCCTTGGCGCAGAAGGAAGGCTCCTTGCAAACAGCGTATTATATGGACGAATATTTATTCTGGCGCTTCCCGCATGGATATTGCTATATGAGTTCCAGCTTTTCTTTGTCACTGCCGAAAAGCCGGGACTGGGGCTTACGGTCACGGTATGTGCAGGACTTTGCAATATTTTTTTTGATGCGCTCTTTATCCTTGGCTTTAAGTGGGGACTTGCGGGGGCTGCGGCAGCCTCTGCCTTAGCCCAGATGGTAGGAGGAGTGTTCCCGCTTATATACTTTGGCAGAAGGAACAATAGTCTCCTGAGGCTTGTAAAGCCTGTATGGGACGGCAGGGCACTTATCAAATCCTGTGCAAACGGGTCTTCGGAATTTATGGCGGAAGCCGCAGTATCGTTTGTAGGGATAATCTACAATGTGCAGCTGCTTAAATATGCCGGAGAAGCCGGAGTTATAATATATGGTCTGCTGATGTATGTCAGTCTTATCTTTACTGCGATTTTCGTAGGCTATTCCAATGGAGTAGGATCGGTCTTCAGCTATCACTACGGCGCACAGAATCATAGTGAACTTAAGAATCTGCTAAAAAGGAGCTTTGTCATTATCGGAATTACATCCGCAGTGATGTTTGTGCTTTCGGAAGTATTTGCATATCCGTTTTCAGTCCTGTTCCTGCAGGATACCGGACAGCTGGTAGCCGGTGCCGTACATGCGTTTAGAATTATTTCATTCGCATATCTGTTTACGGGAATGGCTATTTTTTGCTCGGCCTTCTTTACCGCACTGAACAACGGACAGGTATCGGCATTGATATCCTTTTTGCGTACATTTGTTTTCGACCTTGGGGCGGTACTTCTGCTGCCTTTAGTGCTTGGCTTGGACGGCATATGGTATTCCGTTGTCTTCGCAGAGTTTATGGCGGCCATAGCCGGAGGCATATTTATGGCTGCTTTAAGAAAAAAATACCACTATTAATCTTTCATCCCTTTCTCTCATTCGCTGCTGTCCGGAATTAGGAAAAAGGTTTTCCATTCTGGAAAACCCTCTTGGATGAATTGTGAGAATATGGGAAAATCAATTTATCACTTGTGTTTATTCACAATGTTCACACGATAGAAAAGGAGGAAAACAATGGCTAACAACAAGATTAAGTGTAACAACGGTACATTCGTCGGCAAGGAGACAGACGAGCTGATTATCTGGAAGGGCATCCCCTATGCAACTCAGCCGGTGGGAAAGCTTCGCTGGCAGAAGGCGCTTCCTGCCGCAGATGATGACGGCGAATATGATGCGACAAAGCCCGGTCATATTCCCATTGGTCTTGCGAATGACTCGATGGGAACGGCGGAGTTTGGCGAGGACTGCCTTGTATTGAACGTATATTGCAATACAAAATGCACCGATTTAAAGAAACCGGTAATGGTGTGGATCCACGGCGGCGGGTTCTGCGCTGAATCTCAGGCGTCGCCCCTCTACGACCTTGCTAACATCTCCAAACAGTGCCCCGACATCCTGTTCGTGTCAATTGACTATAGGCTTGGCTTTTTGGGATTTATGAACTTTGAGCGTGTTCCGGGTGGAGAGAACTTCAAGGAGGCAGGCAACTTAGGTCTCCTCGACCAGCTTGAGGCATTAAGGTGGATACAGAAAAACATCGCCGCATTCGGCGGCGATCCGGACAACGTGACAATCTTCGGCGAGTCAGCAGGCTCGGCAAGCGTCACGTTCCTGCCGCTCATCGACGGAAGCGAGGGACTCTTTAAGAAAATCATCGCACAGAGCGCCAACATCGCTTACTGCGACACGATGGAGCACGGCATCCATGTCACGCAGAATTTCCTGACCGCAGCGGGCTGTCAGAGTATGGACGAGCTGATGGCACTTACCACCGAGCAGCTTATAGAAGCCTATGCGAAGGCAAGTGTTATTGACGCAAATAGCCTTTTAGGAGCTGCCAACTTCCCGCTCCTCGACGGCGTAACTCTCCCCGAGGATCGGGCGGATATGTACGGGATGTGGGGAGACGAGAAGAGGGCCAAGTTCGATCTGGTGCTTGGGTCCAATATGGACGAGATCAGGTACTTCATTCCGTTACAGGGCGGTGAAGAAGGCTTCACAGATACGCTTAAGTGGATTGCAAAGAGGGATCGTGCGCTCTTAAATGAACAGGAGAAAGCTATGTACGACAAGTTTATGGGTTCGCTTGCAAGCGAAAGTGAATTGAGCAGGCTTGAGCAATACTGCAACGACATCAACTTCCGTGCGGGCAATACCAATATGGCCATAAGGCACTCTGCCGCCGGCGGCAACACCTATATGTATTTTATCAATAAGCCGGTTGCAACCCCCTACCTTGGTGTGATGCATGCGGCTGAGATTCCTTACCTGTTCGACACTCCTTCAGAGGATCCGATGGGGAGCGGAAAAATCATTGGCAACGAAGAGTGCGAGTTCCGCCATGTCGTAAAGGAGATGTGGACAAACTTTGCCCGGACTGGCAACCCCTCCACCGACAAATACGAGTGGAAGAAATTCTCGGGAGACGACCGCCAGACAATGGTCTTCGATGATTCCATAGGCATGCAGAAGGATATATTCGGAAGGCGTGAGGATCTGATGATGTCCTGGGCAGAGCGCCTTGGAAATGGGTCATCAAAGAGAGTCTGCTAAAAACAGGTAAAGGACGATCGGGGATGCAGGGAAATGTATCGATAGCTATGCTAAAGGTTGCCTGCTTCTATTTAGTTTTCACTCCGGTAACAACAATACTTGGAAATTATCTGGTCGAGACTCTCGGTTGGAATGATATTCTTGTAACAGTTATGAACATGGCATTTAATCTGGTAATGGAATATTTTTATGATCGCTATTTTGTGTTTGGGAAGACTATTGATGCAAACACAGCGGTAAAGAAAGAAGGGTAAAATTATGAAACAGATATTTAAAGCGGAGCTTTCCGGTATTCCTACCATCGTAGAAACGATCGAAGGTATTCTGCTCAAGAATAAGACGGAGAAGCAAACTCGCATAAAAACAGTACTGGCTGTGGAGGAGTCTGCCACAAGGCTGATAGAACACAGCACGCCCGGGGCGATGCTCAGTCTGTCTGTCCGGCGGGTGTTGGATGATGTGACAATCACGATGTCGGCTCCCGGAGAGAAGACGGATTTTACCTTTGAAGCATCGGATTTTGATATGGATCCTGACATGGTCGGTCCGGAAACGGAAAGCCTGATCCGAAATATTGTTTTGAAGAGCTTTTCCGGCGATATACAGTATAAACACAAGGCGGGAGCAAATATAGTCCGCCTGAAAACCGCGCGTTCGCCGAGGGCATTTCTCTATCAGACGCTGTCCGCTATCGCAGCGGCAGTTGTATTTGGAATGTTGTTGAACCTCCTGTGTCCGGAGCAGACGAATGCATGGATAGCCGCCAATATTTTGGGAACCGTGCAGACATTGTTTATGAACGGCTTGAAGATGGTCGTTGCGCCGGTCGTATTTTTGTCAATCACAGCCAGCATCACCCAGTTTTCTGATCTTCGGGATGTGGGGAGGATCGGTGCCAAGGTGATCTTCTTATATTTTGTGACATCGGTGATAGCGGTCGCAATAGGGATCGCGTATTCTCTTTTCTTCCAACCGGGAGATCCCGCACTTGCGGCAATGGTATCCGTTTCAGCCGACACGACCGTATCGGAGACGGTAACGCCATCTGTCGTAGATACAATAAAAGGGATCGTGACGCCCAATTTCCTGAAAAGCTTTGTGGAGAACGATATGCTGCAGCTGATCTTTTTGGCTGTGCTAAGCGGAGTCGCCTTAAACTCACTGGGAGAAAAGGGCGATCCTGTCAAGCGGATGTTTGATGCGCTCTACGAGTTTTTTATGAAGATAACCGATCTGTTTATCAGGGCTGTTCCGATCATGGTCTTTTGCTCTGTGTGTTCCACGCTCATGACGGCAGGGCTTATGTCCATCCGGTCGGTTCTGTCTATCTTTTTCCTGAGTCTCTTCGGTTTCTTTACGATGGGTGTTGTCTATTGTCTGTTCGTAGCAGTCATCGGACGGCTAAACCCATTGACAATGCTTCGGAAATACAGCAGTACGATGCTCCAGGTTTTCAGCCTGTCGTCCTCCAATGCGTCGATCTCTCTGAATATGGAAGCTTGTGACAAAAAACTCGGTATTTCCCCGAAGCTTTATACATTGTCTATTCCTCTGGGGGCTACCTTGAATATGGACGGACTGTGCATCAATCTTTCCGTGATGGCCCTTTCCCTTGCCCATATCTTCGGCGTTCAGATGAATCTGTCCCAGCTGGTTCAGGTCGCTCTGACGATTATTATTATTTCAATGGGTATGCCGGGAATTCCCGGAACGGTTCTGATCGGTCTTACCATGCTCCTGTCACAGATCAATGTACCGGTGGAGGCGATCAGCCTGATCATGGGGATATATGCAATACTGGATATGTTTGAGACCGCCAGCAATTGTCTGGGAGATGTCAGTGCGACGGTTGTGGTCGCAAGGACAGAAGGGATGTTAGATGAAAAGGTTTTCCGCAAAAAATAAGTCCATTATTCATTGCTGTCCAGAATTACCACCGTTACTACGGTTCCGCTGCCCTCACGGGGTTTTATAGACATACTCCCGCCGCACATCATTTCAAGCCTTTGTCGGATGTTTGTCAGAGTGGTGTGCGGCTTATCTTCTTCGGAGGGATCAAACCCGGACCGGTATCTTCTACAGTGATCTCAGTGAAGGAATCCGTATGTCGTGTTCGTATGGAGATGCTAAGCGGATCGGAGTAGGGGTTAATGCCATGCTTAACGGCGTTTTCTGCGATAGGCTGAAGGGTTAGAGGCGGCATGCGAAAGAATCCGAGCTAAAGATCGTTGATTGGGACAGAACAAGCTTCCTGACTAAATATTATATGCTATAAAAGAAAGGGGTCATGTATTATGAAAGAAAATGTTATCATCGTAAACTGCAAGGTGCCGAGTGAGGCATACCAGATCTTAAGCATGCTGCGGCAGAACCATGACAACGAAAGCTTCACGATTTCCCAGGCGGCTGTCGTGAAGAAGGATGCAGGTCACCTTTCTCTGGAGGATGCTTTTATCGGCGGCGCAACCGAGGCCCGCGGCTGGACCGGCGGTCTGATCGGGAGCCTGGTAGGGCTGCTTGCCGGACCATTTGGCGTTCTGCTTGGCGGCGGTATCGGCTCGCTGATCGGCGATTCTATAGACTTCAAGGAGATGGAAGAGAAGTCTGAACTGCTGTCAAAGGCAAGCGAATGCCTGATAGACGGGGAGACCGCCCTGCTGCTGATGGCAGAGGAGGGGGATGAAACTGCGCTTGGAGCAATGCTGAAGGAGTTCCAGATCACCATTACCCGCATGGATGCCGCAGAGATCGCTTCCGAAATCGAGAGCGCGGAGAAGCAGGAGGAGCTGAAGGCTGCTGCGAAGAAAATAGCGGAGGAATCAAATAAAGCCCCCGACTATTCCCGGAAGGAATGCTGGTATCAGCTTCCGGAGATTACAAAGGATGTTGACACATTCTACATCTGCGCGACGGAATACATCATGTCAAGCTTTGAAGAGGGCGCTCCTGATTATGCGACGCTCGACAACCCGGAGATGCTGCTCGGTGCGAAGGTTGAATATAGAGATCACGCATCCGCATATGCGGATTCCACCAATGTGTTTGTGCCATACACTCGCCAGTCCGGCCTGCGGTATGCAGGGGAAATTCATAAGAGGGATGGCAATATTGACGCAGTGCTTTCAGGTGTGCCCTACGAGGATATCACCGCCTCACTCGACTACTACTTTGAGAACTGCAACGGTGGTCGTCCGTTTATCCTCGCCGGACACAGCCAGGGGTCGGCAATGGTTTTGCTGTTGCTGAGGACATACTTCAAAGATCATCCCGAATACTACAGCCGCATGGTCGCAGCCTACACCATTGGCTATTCCGTCACGAATGATTATCTTGCGGCCAATCCGCACCTGAAGTTCGCTGCCGGAGAGAGTGACACGGGTGTTATTATCGCATGGAACACAGAAGGACCGGGAAATGTAGAGGCCAACGCCAATTCCGTCGTGGTACTTCCCGAGACAAGAAGCATTAACCCTCTCAACTGGAAGCTGGACGAAACCTACGCTCCTGCGAGCCAGAATCTGGGATCTATCATTCTGGATGAGAAGACCGGCGAATGGTCAATCGGGGATGTGGGTGCAGACGCACAGATCAACCTCGCCCGCGGCACGGTCGTAACAAATGCCAAAGTTGATCCGATGCCAGAGGATGTTGCCCAAGTCGCTTCTGAGTTCTTCGGACCGGACGGACGCCACGGCTTCGACTACATGTACTATTACAACAACATCAAGGACAATGTAGCGAAGCGAGTCGCAGCTTATAAGACAAGCAAATAATAGTGACAGGACGATAATTTCAAAAGACCCTCAGAAAGTCGGATTTCTGGGGGTCTTTTGAAATGCACAACCTCAAACGCCGGTCAATGA
>JAFUVF010000068.1 GCA_017483735.1 Lachnospiraceae bacterium
AGGCAGGCAGGCAGGTGTAGAGACTGCCCTTGTTTATTGTACCCTTTTCAGAGAGACCATTTATGGGATAATTGTTTATTCCGTAAATGGTTTTTTGCGTTATAAGATAGTATAGAAAAACAGGAGATGACATTCATAGATTGAATGCGTATTTGTATGTGCGAATGTTGAGATTAACAGGTGCAAGCGGTCATCGCCGTGCTACAGTGGTAGTTCGGGTTGGAGGTTCATTATGAGGAATATTATATGGAAAACCCAGATCAGACGAATCACGGCGTTCTTCCTGTGTCTTGTACTGGCTGTAATCTGTGCCAGACCGATCATCGCATTTGCGGATGATAATGAGCAAAAGACTGTAAGGGTAGGGTGGTTTGATTCAGCTTTCAATACGATAGATGAGTTCGGACGAAGGTCTGGTTATGCCTATGAGTATCAGCAGAAGATCGCTGCATATTCAGGGTGGAATTATGAGTATGTGACTGGAAGCTGGCCAGAGCTGTATCAAATGCTGATAGATGGAGAGCTTGATCTTTTATCTGATGTCTCCTTCACGCCGGAACGTTCGGAACTGATGCTGTTTTCCGCCCAGCCTATGGGAACGGAAGCATATTATATTTATATTTCGCCGGAGAGCAGCAGCGGCATTTCCTATGAGGATTTAAGTTCCTTGAATGGGAAAAGAGTCGGTGTTAACAAAGGCAGCGTACAGAAAGACCTTTTTTTGGATTGGATAGAGGAACACCATATTCAAGCTGAAATGGTTGAGCTTGCTGATGATGAGAATGCATCCGTCGATATGCTTTTAAGCGGTGAGATTGATGCTTATGTCGGACTTGATGTTTACGGAGGATTCTGGAATATTCTTCCGGTCTTAAAGATTGCCTCTTCCGACTATTTCTTTGCGGTAGGCAAATCCCGTCCGGAGCTGCTTGATGAACTGGATGCTGCTATGAGCCGGATTCAAGATGAAAACAGGTATTATAATGAGCAGCTTCAGGGAAAGTATTTTGATGCGAAAAGCTCAAGCCTCTATCTGACTCCGAGCGAGAAAAGCTGGCTTGCTGACCACGGCCGGGTGCGGGTGGGTTATCGTGACAACTATCTCGCTTTTTGTGCATCGGACCCGGAAACGGGCGAGCTTACAGGTGCGCTAAAAGAGTATCTGGATTATGCGTCCCGCTGCATGGAAGGCGGTGAGCTTACCTTTGAGCCTGTTGCTTTCCCCACAACGGAAGATGCGCTGGAGGCTCTTAAAATCGGAGAGATCGACTGTGTTTTCCCTGTGATCCTCACGCCATATGACGGAGAACAGAATGGCCTGCTGGCAGTCTCGACACCGATAGAAAGTGAAATGTATGCTGTGGTGAGGACTGCTAACAGGGGTGATTTTTCCTTAAACGGAAAAGTCGCCGTAGCGGTGAACCGGGGAAACCCCAGCTATGAAACTTTTTTGATGGACAACTTCCCGGATTGGGAGCGTGTGTACTTTGATACCAGCGAGGAGTGCCTGCGAGGAATCTCGGAGGGAGAGGCCGACTGTATCCTTATGAGCAATTACCGCATCGACAGGATTAAGGCACTGATGGAGAGGTATCAACTATCTGCCCTGTCCACCGGTACCGACATGGTGGAATATTTTGCCGTGCAAAGAGAAAACGGTGAGCTGTATTCCATCTTGAACAAGGCAACTTCGCTTGTCCCGGCTTCTGTTGTCAATGCGGCACTGACGCATTATTCTTTCGTGGAACAGGAAGTCACGCTGACAGAATTCCTGAAAAACAATATGCTGTCAGTACTCATCGTTTTTGGTATTGTTCTGGCTGTGATTTTGGCGCTTCTCCTGCGGAGTAAGCGCTCGGAACGCAAGACGCGCAGCGCGCTCATTAGAATTGAGGAACTGAATGGGGAACAGGAAAAACGTTTGGAGGAGATTGCGGCGCTCAATGCCGAACTGGAGAAAAGTCAGGAGAATCTTCGGCATGCGTTAGCTGCTTCGGAACAGGCCAGCCGTGCAAAAACCTCCTTCCTAAGCGCCATGTCCCATGAGATCCGTACACCAATGAACGCTATCATCGGTCTGAACAGCATTGCACTTAAGGACCCTGACCTTTCACCGAAGATCCGGGAGTATCTGGAGAAGATCGGTGGCAGTGCGAAACACCTGCTTGGGCTCATCAATGATATCTTGGATGTGAGCCGGATTGAAAGCGGACGCATGACCTTGACTAAAGAGGAGTTTTCTTTCGGCAAAATGCTGGAACAGATCAACACCATGATTGGCGCACAGTGTCAGGAAAAGGGACTGCAATATGAATGTACGATGACGGGTCAGGTTGGCGAGTATTTTGTGGGTGACGAGATGAAGCTCAAGCAGATACTCATCAATATTCTGGGCAACGCGGTAAAATTCACAAACGCGCCCGGACAGATCACCTTTACGATAAAACAGACTGCGGTATTTGAGGATCAGGAAACTTTGCGCTTTGATGTTCAGGATACCGGCATCGGTATAGACAAGGAATATCTTACCAAGATTTTTGACGCTTTCACACAGGAGGATCAGACTGCTACAAACCAGTACGGCGGCACCGGTCTGGGACTGACGATCACCAAGAATATCGTGGAGCTGATGAATGGCACAATATCTGTGGAGAGCACGAAAGGTGTGGGCAGCACCTTCACGATACAGATTACGCTGCAGAGGAGTGAGAAGAAGGAACTTCCCGCCATAGGACTAAGCCCCGCGGCATACAGAGTGCTGATTATTGATGACGATCCTGTATCCTGCGAACACGCCAAACTGGTTATGGACGAGGTGGGAATAACGGCAGATATTTGTTTGGGTGGCGAGGACGCTATCCGTCAGATCGGACTGCGCAGGGCAAGACAGGAACCCTATAACCTGATCCTTGTAGACTGGAAGATGCCTGAAATGGATGGACTGACCCTGACACGTGAGATCCGTAAGCTCTATCATGGAGATGCCGCGGTGGTCATCCTTACCGCCTATAACTGGGAAGATATTGCAGACGAGGCTATGGATGCCGGAGTGGACAGCTTTCTATCTAAGCCCCTGTTTCCCACTACTGTTATGCAGCAGTTTGCAAAGGTTATGCAAGGCAGGCTAACCGAGCAGGGGGAGGCCCACCGAGCAGAACTTTCCGGCAGGCACATCCTGATGGCCGAGGATATGTTTATCAATGCCGAGATTCTAAAAGGGATTCTATCCATGAAGAAAATGGAAGTCGAACATGCAGAAAATGGTCAGCTTGCGGTGGAAATGTTTTCCGCCTCAAAAATCGGTCATTTTGATGCGGTGCTGATGGATATCCGAATGCCCGTCATGGATGGATTGGACGCCGCCAGAGCAATCCGTGCTCTGGATCGGCCTGATGCCAAGACAGTCCCAATTATTGCACTGACGGCCAACGCCTTTGACGAAGATGTGCAGCGCTCCCTACAGGCGGGCATGAACGCACATCTGACCAAGCCCGTAGAGCCGGAACGACTTTTCGACACTATGGAAAGATTGATTCAAGATTGAGTGCTTTGAAGAGTATTGATTGGAGGATAAAGATGAAACATGATGGGAATGATGTTACGCCGCACGGACCGCGAATTCGTGTCGTTAATATAGTGAGTGCAATATTTGCTGTCTTTGTTGCGGTTCTTTTTCTCCTATCGTCACGTTGGTTTGATCGGGAGTATGAGGAAGCAAGAGGAGCCACGGAGAAATATGTTACCTCGGAGATGGCTGCTACTATGCTGAAACAGAGTTCAGACAATCTGACCACGCAGGTGCGTTCATATACCATTACGCAGAATCGCGACTACCTTCGCGCCTATTTTGCGGAGGTTGCAACATCGAATCGCGAGAGGGCAGTCGAAACGCTGAATCAGTACCTCGCTGATACGGAGGCTTACAGCGATCTGGAAAATGCGCTGGAATGTTCTGTGGAACTGATGGATCGGGAATACTACGCAATGATGCTTACTTTAGATGCGACCGGCGGTCAGATAGAACCCGGCATGGAGGCCCTTAAGACTGCCCGGCTGACCGCAGAGGATCAGAATCTTGGTGCATCGGAGAAACTCGACTTGGCGGTCGCACTGACACATGGTGAGGAGTATCAAAAGTATGATCGTCTGATCGACGAATATGTGGATCGATGCGTAGAACATCTGCTTATTGAGCAGGAAACGGCGCAAAGTGAAAGTGATGTAACGCTTACCCGTATGAGGATCAATCAATACCTGTGCGCACTACTGCTTGTGGTCGCCATTCTTTTACAGGGTGTTTTAATGTATATATACATTGTCCGTCCGATCGACGAGAGCGTGAAGCTTCTCTCGGAGGACCAGCCGCTTCTGCTGCGTGGTGCCTATGAGATTCAGTATCTTGAAAGTGCTTACAATAATATGTATGAGCAGAAACTGGAACGAAAAGAGCAGGAGCAGCTTCTTTATGACAGTATGCTCGAACATTTTAATGCGATATCGGATGAAAGCCTGACCGTCATAAGGTCGAATATGACGACAGGGCTTATTGTAGAGATCAGGGGACGGGATCTTTATCCATCTGATTATGCGGGTAATACGATCGCTGCCTATGCTAAGAGCCGTCTGGATAACCTCCTTGTCGAAAGTGACAAAGAAATCTACACGCAGACATTTGATATGGAGAAACTGCTCGAGCGCAGCGCGCGCGGGGAGGGTGCTGCGACGATGGTCGCATTTACCCGCCGGCCGTCCGGCAGACAGTGTTTTGTCAAATATTCCGGCTCGGCGAGCCGCAATCCGCTAACAGGCGATGTGGACGCATTCGGGACGGAGACGGAATATAATTATGAAATGGTAAACGAAGTGCTTGACGGGAAGGTTCTTGCCGAGCAGTATGACATGATCACCTATTTGGTGAGTGGATACTATGGTGTTACGATCGGGGATGCGGCCAATATTAAAAGAGGAAGTATATTCCCCAAAGAGCCGAGCGGCATTTATTCGG
Source organism: Lachnospiraceae bacterium (assembly GCA_017483735.1). GTDB lineage: Bacteria > Bacillota > Clostridia > Lachnospirales > Lachnospiraceae > RGIG4856. Next base: position 5,006 of record JAFUVF010000068.1, read on the forward strand.
ATTATATCACAGATCAGGTGCTTCCTGTCCTGACGGGAGATGATGAAGAAAAGGCGAAGACCGGCAAGGCTTTATCCTTTGATACGATAGAGAAAAAGCTCCTTGAAAATGAACCATACATCGTGGATGTTGCCTGTGAGATTGATGGAGAGATATTCAATAAGCGGTTCATGTATTATACCGTGGATCGGGAAAAGCATTTTTATCTGCTATTAAAGACCGATATTACGGATGTGCTTCGTGAGCAGAAGGAACGTAACGAGTTGCTTGTAAACGCCTTGCATGAGGCAGAGCAGGCGAATGTGGCAAAGACTGCGTTCCTAAGCTCCATGAGCCATGAAATCCGGACGCCGATGAATGCGATCATCGGTCTTGACAGCATCGCGTTAAAGGACCCAGACATATCAGAGCAAACGAGAGAATACCTGACAAAGATAGGCGGCAGCGCAAAACATCTGTTAAATCTTATCAATGACATATTGGATATGAGCCGGATCGAGAGCGGCAGGATGGCGCTTCGTAATGAGGAGTTTTCCTTCCGGGAGATGTTGGAACAGATCAATACAATGGTGGGCGGGCAATGTCAGGATAAGGGGCTTAAATATGACTGCCGTATCACGGGGCATGTGGACGATTATTATATCGGTGATGATATGAAGCTCAAGCAGGTCATCATCAACATTCTCGGCAATTCTGTCAAATTCACGCCGGAAGGCGGGGAGGTGTCCTTTTCTGTGGAGGAAGTGACACAGTTTGAAGATAAGGCAACGATGCGTTTTGTGATGAAGGATACCGGCATCGGCATGGACAAGGAATATCTGCCGAAAATTTTTGAGGCATTCTCGCAGGAGGATTCTGGAAAAGCGAACAAATATGGAAGTACGGGACTTGGTATGGCGATTACCAAGAATATTGTGGAGATGATGAATGGCGATATCGAGGTGGAAAGCGAAAAAGGTTCAGGTACCACTTTTACTGTGACAGTTACGCTGAAAAAGACGGATAAAAAGCAAAGCTATGCGGACAATATGCGACCACAGGATATGCGTATTCTTGTAATTGATGATGACGAAGTTGATTGTGAGCATGCGCGTCTCATTCTGGGTGAGATAGGTATTTCCGCAGATGTAAGTTCAGGTGGCGCGGAGGCGATAGAGAAGGTGAAACTCGCACACGCAAGACAGGAAGCTTATAACCTGATTCTTGTAGACTGGAAGATGCCGGAACAGGACGGGATCGAGGTCACGAGGAAAATCAGGAAGATCGTCGGGAACGATTCCGCAATTATTATCCTTACGGCATACAGTTGGGACGATGTGGTGGAGGAGGCGCTTGAGGCGGGCGTGGACAGCTTTATGGCAAAGCCCTTGTTCGCAACAGGTGTACTTGATGAATTCAAGGCCGCCATTCAAAAGAAGAACATTGGAAAGTCAGAAGAGGTGCACCGAGCGGAGCTTTCTGGCAGGCATATCTTATTGGCGGAGGATATGATGATCAATGCGGAGATCATGAAGCAGCTTCTTGCTATGCGGGAGATCAAGGTGGATCATGCTGAGAACGGGCAGCTTGCACTTGAAATGTTTGATAAGAGTGAGGAGAATTATTACGCTGCGATCTTAATGGATGTGCGTATGCCCGTAATGGACGGTCTTGCCGCAACACAGGCAATCCGTGCACTCCCGCGTTCTGACGCAAAGTCAGTGCCAATCATCGCGATGACGGCAAACGCCTTTGACGAGGATGTGCAGCATTCTCTGCAGGCAGGAATGAATGCGCACCTGTCAAAGCCTGTGGAGCCGGAGCATCTGTATGAAACATTGGAGACTTTGATTCAATGAGATTGTAGGAATTTGTGCAGGCAGGATGCAAAGTAAGTATGAGCAAATGCGCTTATTGTAGCACAGTAAAAGATAGAACAAGGGAGATGGGATCATGAAAAGATTTCAGACAGAATTTTTTGAGAGACTATTTCAGTCGCTCGATAATAACGCGGTAATGATGCAGGTAGAGGAGGACGGGACCTACTATCCGATCTGGTGCTCCAACGAGTTTACGGAGATGATGGAGGGGACACAGGAGGATTTTATCCGGCAGGAGAGTGGCGGGACAATGAGCACCATCCATCCGGATGATAGGGAGGAGGTAGCCTATCTGTTCCGGCATCACAAGGCGAAGGATGGCTCTAACAGTCTGCAGATCCGTAAATTTACGGCCAAGGGGAAAGAAATTTGGGTCAATATCCATTATGCTTTTGTGGAAGATAATGGCATACAGTACGCTTACTGTAACTATACAGATGTGACTGCAATTAAGCAGAGCGAAGAACAGACGAAGGCGATGTATGAGGGCGTAAAGAGCGATCTGGATGCTCTTTCGCATGATGCGCTTATCTTTTTACGCGTAAATGTATCAAAGAATATTATAGAGGATGTCCGTGGAACGGATGTCTATGATGTGGATCAGCAGGGAGGTGGCGTTCCAATCGGGGAAAGACAGAACTTTTTCCCGCTTGAATCGGACCGTCTCCGCTTTTTTGAAACATTTTCAAACGACAATCTCCTCGCCGCATTTGATGAGGGGAAACGAACAATTTCAGGCACCTTTTTTACCAGACGGCAGGACGGACGGTTATGCTTTGTTAATTGCAATGCGACATTACGGGAAGATCCGATCTCCGGCGATATAATCTCGTTTTATTCGGAATGGGATTATAACGATGAAATGGTAAACCAGACCATTCTGAATAAGGCGCTTGTCGAACAGTATGATATGATCACCTATATCGTGGACGGGAATTACGGTGTAGTTATCGGTGACGCGGAGCATATTACAAAGGGTAGCATTTTTCCAAAAGAACGGACGGGAAAATACGAAACCTATATAAAAGAGCAGGTGCTGCCCGTTCTACATGGCAGTGAGGAAGAAATAAAGAGGCAAGCGGAGGCATTAAACCCCGCCACCATTGAAAAGGCACTTGTAGATAAAGAACCCTATGAGGTGGATGTTTCGTGTCTTATTGACGGGGAAATCTTTAATAAACGCTTTGTGTTTTATGTGGTAAATCGTCAGGCGGGTTTTTATATTTTATTGAAATCCGATATGACAGAGGTGCTTCGGGAACAGAGGGAACGAAACGAGCTTTTGGCAAATGCCTTGCATGAGGCAGAGCAGGCGAATGTTGCAAAAACTGCGTTCTTGTCCTCTATGAGCCACGAGATACGAACGCCTATGAACGCTATTATAGGTCTTGACAGTATCGCTTTAAAGGACCCTGATATTTCTGAGCAGACGAGGGAGTATCTGACAAAGATAGGTGGTAGTGCAAAGCATCTGTTAAACCTGATCAACGACATATTAGACATGAGTCGGATCGAGAGCGGCAGGATGACGATCCGTAATGAAGAGTTTTCCTTCCGCGAGATGTTGGAGCAGATCAATACCATGATCAACGGGCAATGTCAGGATAAGGGGCTTACCTACGATTGCCGCATATTGGGTAGAGTTGATGACTACTACATCGGCGACGATATGAAGCTTAAACAGGTTATCATCAATATTCTCGGCAATTCCGTCAAATTCACGCCGGAGGGCGGCACGGTATCGTTTCATGTAGAGGAAGTGACACAGTTTGAAGATAAGGCAACGATGCGTTTTGTGATGAAGGATACCGGCATCGGCATGGACAAGGAATATCTGCCGAAAATTTTTGATGCGTTCTCACAGGAGGATTCTGGAAAGGCGAACAAATATGGAAGTACGGGACTTGGCATGGCGATTACCAAGAATATTGTGGAGATGATGAATGGCGATATCACTGTGGAAAGTGAAAAAGGTGTCGGCTCTACTTTTACCGTAACTATCACACTAAAAAAATCAGATAAAAAGGCGGGAGATACGGAAAGTATCCGTCCGCAGGATCTGCGAATTCTTGTGATTGATGATGATGAAGTTGCCTGTGAACACGCAAAGTTTGTTCTTGAGGAAATAGGCATTGCGGCGGACTTAAGCCTCAGTGGTGCGGAAGCGATCGAGATGGTGAAGCTCGCCCATGCAAGGCAGGAGGCCTATAACCTGATCCTTGTGGACTGGAAGATGCCGAAACAGGACGGGATCGAGGTCACTAAGAAAATACGTGAGATAGTTGGAAATGAGTCGGCCATTATTATTCTTACGGCATATAGTTGGGATGATGTGATGGAGGAGGCGCTTGAGGCGGGCGTGGACAGCTTTATGTCAAAGCCGCTCTTCGCAACCGGCGTACTTGATGAATTCAAGTCTGCCATTCAAAAGAAGAATATTGGAAAATCAGAAGAATTACACCGTGCGGAGCTTTCCGGCAGGCATATCTTATTGGCTGAGGATATGATGATCAATGCGGAGATTATGAAGCAGCTCCTTATCATGCGTGAAATGGAAGTGGATCATGCAGAGAACGGGCAGCTTGTGCTGGAGATGTTTGAAAAGAGTGAAGAGAATTATTATGACGCAATCCTGATGGATGTGCGTATGCCCGTGATGGATGGGCTTGCGGCAACGCAAGCGATTCGAGCACTTACCCGACCAGACGCAAAGAAGGTGCCGATCATTGCGATGACGGCAAATGCTTTTGACGAGGATGTTCAGCATTCTTTACAGGCTGGTATGAATGCGCATCTGAGTAAGCCCGTGGAGCCGGAGCATCTGTATGAAACATTGGAGACTTTGATTCAATAAAAATGTGTATAAATATGGAAAAGGAAGTGTTAAATCGTGAGAGAGACAGCAATGGATAAAGAAGATGACAGCAAAGCGCTAAGTAAATATCTTTCCCCGCTTGGAGCATGGGCACTTTCGTTTGGATGCAGTGTCGGCTGGGGAGCTTTCGTGATGCCCGGGACAACGTTTCTTTCTATCGCAGGTCCGGTTGGTACCGCCATAGGGGTTGCTCTTGGGGCGGTGATCATGCTGATCATCGGGATCAACTATCATTACCTGATGAATCGCTATCCGGATTCCGGGGGAACGCTGACCTATACGATAGAAGCGCTTGGATATGACCACGGATTCTTAAGCGCTTGGTTTCTTGTATTGGTTTATGTGGCAATCATATGGGCGAATGCCACGGCACTTGCGCTGATTGGAAGAAATTTGCTGGGAGGGTTGTTCCAGTTTGGATTTCATTATCAGGTGCTCGGCTATGATGTATATTTCGGTGAAATGGTGCTTACCATTGCGGCAATCGTGATATTCGGCTTCGTCTGTATCCGGGGTAAAGTACTGTCAGACTGTTTGCAGACTGCCTTTGCCTTTCTTTTGTTTTGCGGGATAGCCATCAGCGCGATTTTAGTCATGGGTAAAGGTGGCAGCATGATTGCAGCGACAACGCCGGCATTTTCTCCGACCGGGAGAATTCTTCCGCTTCAGGTGTTCGGTATCATCGTTCTGGCACCTTGGGCTTTTGTGGGATTTGAGTCGATCTCTCATTCTGTGGAGGAGTTTAAGTTTTCGGTCAGACATTCGCTTGGCGTGATGCTTATGGCACTGATCGCCGGTGCGTTTTCCTACATTGCGCTCGCATGGATTTCCGCATCGGTACAGCCCGCAGATTACGAAAACTGGAGTTCCTATATTGAGAAACTGTCGAATCTTAACGGGATAGAGGGTTTGCCTGCATTCTATGCGATTGAAAGTACAATGGGGAAGTCTGGGACGGTGCTTCTTGGCATCACGCTTTTAGCAGCGGTCTTTACGGGACTTATCGGGAATTATATTGCGGCGAGCAGGCTGCTTTATTCAATGGCGGGGAAGGGAATGCTGCCCGCATGGTTTGGAAAGAAAAACGAGAAAGGAACGCCGGGGAATGCGTTGCTGTTTTTGATGTTCATATCGCTTTTTATCCCATTTCTTGGAAGAACTGCTATTGGATGGATCGTGGATGTCACTACGGTCGGAGCGACAATCGCTTATGGATATACTTCGGCGGCAGCGTTTATATCGGCAGGACAAAAAGGGGATAAGAGGACACAGGCCTGCGGGGTGCTTGGATTCATCATATCTGTGGTCTTTTTCCTGTATTTTATGGCGTTTTCCGCAGGGGCGCTCTCCACGGAATCTTATCTGATCCTCGCCACATGGAGTATTTTAGGGTTTGTTTATTTTCGCTTTGTATTTAGCAGGGATAAAGAACGCCGCTTCGGAAAATCTGTCGTGGTGTGGATATGCCTGCTGTTTTTGATCTTCTTTACAACGCTGATGTGGATCAGACAGGCGACAGATGATATGACGAGAGATGTGGTGAACAATATCAGCGAATACTATGAAGAACGGAACCCGGAGAATGATATGACAGCGGTTTTAGATACGGAGCAGTATCTTGAGGAGCAGATGACTTATGCAAAGCGTCTGCTCACACGCAACAGCGCTATTCAGATGGCACTCATCGTGATCGGGCTTGCGATCATGTTCAATATATACACGACCATGTCAAAACGGGAAAGGGAGATGGAGGTAAAAAAGGCGAAGGCAGAAGAGAATAGCCGCGCAAAAACCATCTTTCTGTCCAATATGTCGCATGATATCCGCACGCCTATGAATGCGATCATCGGTTATATCAATCTGGCGGAGCAGAACGGGAACGATCTGGAAACGATCAAGTCTTATATGGAAAAGATAAAAACATCAAGCCATCATCTGCTTGCGCTTATCAACGATGTCCTTGAGATGAGCCGCATTGAGAGTGGGAAGATGGATCTTGAGCCTATCGCAGTTGATCTGAAAAAGACGCTTATAGAGGTAGAGGATATGTTCTCTACCCAGATGGAAGAAAAGGAGATTGATTTCCGGGTAGATTCTTCGCAAATCAGACAGCCTTACGTCTATTGCGACAAAAACCGATTAAACCGAATCTTGTTGAACCTTTTAAGCAATGCTTATAAGTTTACGCCGGAGGGCGGAAGCGTTATCGTGACCGCCTTGCAAATCGGTGAAGGAGACGGCGAATATGGAGAGTATGAGCTTAGAGTGAAGGACAGCGGTATCGGCATGACGGAGGAATTTGCCGCGAAGGTGTTTGAGGCATTCGAGAGGGAGCGCACCTCTGTAGTCAGCGGGATACAGGGCACGGGACTTGGAATGGCGATCACAAAGAGCATTATAGACCTGATGGGAGGGACGATCGTGGTGAATACGGCACCTCATCAGGGGACGGAATTTGTGATCCATCTTCGCTTCAAACTGCAGGAAGAATCGGAAGATAGGACAGACACAGTGCAGGAGATATCGCAGGAGAGCGGGCAAAGGATAGCTGTGGACTTCACATCGATGCGATTGCTTCTTGTGGAGGATATGGATATCAACAGAGAGATCGCCGCCATGCTGCTTAAAAATCTTGGATTTGCGGTGGAAACGGCGGTAAACGGACAAGAAGCCGTAGACAAGGTGGCGGGATCAATGCCCGGATACTATGATGGGGTGCTCATGGATATACAGATGCCTGTGATGAACGGTTATGACGCAGCAAGAAATATCAGGAGCCTTCCCAATGAAGCACTTTCGCATATACCGATCATAGCAATGACAGCAAATGCTTTTTCGGAAGATGTCAAAATGGCGCAGGAGGCAGGAATGGACGGACACATCGCAAAGCCGATTGATGTAAATATGATGCAGACAACACTTACGGATATTTTAAGCAGAAAGGGGAAGTCATGAGCGAAAATGGCATAAACTTGTTGCAGCAGATAGGAAACAGTATGCCGGGTGGCTTTTTTGTATATTCAGCGGAAGGTGACGAGGATGTTATCTATGTCAACGATATCGTCCTTGATATTTTTGGCTGTGAGACCTTTGAGGAGTGGAAGGAGTTGACCGGCGGTACCTTTTCCGGCATGGTCTATCAGGAGGATCTGGCCCGGATGGAAGAATCGATCAAGACGCAGGTTGCGTCAGATGACAGGGGCCTCGACTATGTTGAATATCGTATCACACGAAAAGACGGGGTGATCCGTTGGGTGGACGACTATGGGCGGCGCGTACATACCGAAGAATATGGGGATGTATTCTATGTCATGATCAGGGATATCACGCATCTGCATACAGACAGGGATGAAAACCGCCGACGCGCGGATGTCATAGAGGGATTGAGTGCGGACTACAAATCTATTTATCTTGTGAATCTTGACAGCGGAGATATGCGACCATATCAGCTTGAACACAGTTACTTTGGGGAGATCGCAAAGGAACTTTACGATGATGACATCGGGAGAGCAGATTGGAAGACAATACCTCCCATCTATGCAGAAAGATATGTGATAAAGGAAGACAAGCAACTCTTTTTGAAAGAAGTACAGTCACAAAGGATTAGAGAACGGCTTGCGAAAGCAAACGCATATACAGTCAATTACCGTAGCAAGGATGCTGATGGGGGAATTGGCTATATACAAATGTCCATCGTTCGTGTAAATGGTGATACGATGCACCAATATGCAGTTATGGGATTTCGGGAGATCACGGATGAGATCACGGCAGCGCAGCGGGAGATTGCCGATAAACTGAATATGGAGGTGGAGCTGCAAAAGGAAAAGCATGCCAATGAGATCAAGTCGTCGTTTCTGTTTAACATCTCACACGACATACGGACACCAATGAATGCGATCAAAGGGTTTACCGACCTTGCCATGATGCATATTGAGGAGCCTGATAAATTACGAGGTTATCTTGAAAAGGTAGATGAATCCAACCGTCATCTCTTGGCACTTATCGAAGACTTATTGGAAATGAGCAGGTTGGATTACGGGAAAATTGAAATAAAAGAGGAGAGTTGCGATCTGAAGTCCTCTTTGTGTGTTGCTGTGGATATGCTACGCGCTGAGGTCGAGGAAAAAGGACTTATTTTAGAGGAAGAGCTGGAGCTGCCTGATAAAAAGGTTTATATAGACGAGGTCAGGTTCCAGAGAATCATCGGAAACCTTTTGCAGAATGCCGTAAAATTCACACCGGCGGGTGGGAGGATTAAGATTTCTGCGGTACAGAAGCAGGTTTCGGATTCAGGCTATGTCCGCTATGAGTTTTCTATAGCAGACACCGGCATAGGCATGAGCGAAGAATTTATGCGCAGGATGTATGAGGCGTTTGAACGTGAGGAAAGTTCTACGCAGAGCGGATATATTGGTACCGGACTCGGCCTTGCTATCACGAAGCGGATGCTTGATATGATGGGCGGGTCAATCTCCGTAAAAAGCAAGAAGGGAGAGGGCTCGGTATTTACGATCGGATTGCCATTAAAACTGGTTGACTTTGAACCAAAACAGGCTGACTCAAAGAATTCTAAGCCGGATACCCATAGAGCATCAGGAGAGCATCGTATCCTATTGGTGGAGGATATTGAGATCAACCGGCTTTTAGCAGAAAACATTTTAAGGGATGCGGGTTTCATCGTGGAATCCGTCCCCGATGGGAGCGATGCGGTGGAGGCGATACGAAAGCATGAGGTCTGGTACTATGATCTGATTCTGATGGATATTCAGATGCCGGTGATGAACGGCTATGAGGCAACGAGAACGATCCGCTCGATGGGCAGGGAGGATGCGGCGGAGATACCGATCATTGCTCTTTCCGCAAATGCCCGAGATGAAGATAAAAAGGAGAGCATTGAAAGCGGAATGAATTCGCATGTTGCAAAGCCCTTCGACATCGCACATTTAATCAATACGGTGAATGAGCATATTGATATAAGGAAGCGCAGTAAAAAGTAAATGTGAAGCGGGTTTTAATTTCACAAAGATTGCAGTAATATCCAATCAGTAAACTCCCTCTCTGTGGATCTGCCGGATTTTACATGGTTTTTACGCTTTAACGCCTCTTTTCGTAAAGCTTGATAGGATTTCTCCAATACTTCAAGCTGGTCAGGAGAGGCGTTTTTCTTTGCCTTGTTAAGTTGATTGCGCCAGCGCTGCGTCTCGTTTTTATATAGATGGTCATAACCATTTTCTATGGCACGGGCATCGAAGTCACGCTTTGCCTGTGTTTTCATCTCCTGACGGCACTTATCGCTGCACATGGTATATTTCTGCGACTTGGCAAGGAAAATCCTGCCACAGACCTTGCAGGAGCGGAAATACAGGCTCCAGTCGGACAGCCTTGCGTGGTAATACATGATTATCGGCAGAAATGAGCGGTAAGCTGTCACGCATTCCATATCTGTCCTTGCAGGATACCAAACATCCATCTTCATCTCGTCCCCAGACTGCCTGATCGCATCCGTGATAGAACGGTCAAGCAGATTCTCTGCAGAATACTTCTCCAAAGGCGATATAAGCCCCGCAAGGTCAATCTTAAACAGCTCGGCGGCCCTCTCCCTGTCTCTCGGCTCACGGGCACGAAGATACCCGTCCCAGAGCCTTATAGCCGTATATATGGCAAAGGGATCGCCGGACTGATACATCTTGGCGCAGAAGTCGGAGGCTGCCTGTTCCAGCTCCGGCTGTTTCCATCTGTTTGAGTGTAGTGCATTCCATAAGGGCATGAATCCTCTGTCCGTCCAGTCAGTTCCGTCTGATCTTTTGTTTATAAAAAGTGTCCCGATAGGGTGTATTTCGTCATAATAGACCATCGCATCAGGATCGTTCCAAAGCTTTTTTATGATCTCTGTTTCTGATCCGATCAGGATTCTTTCCTTCCCGGACTTCTTATCAAGTGAAAGGGCGAATAGTACCCTGTCTCCGCTTATTTCCTGCCTTTTGAAGTGATATTCCATATCAAAATCCGCTCCTTTTGTGTGGTAATAATGAAAATAGTGCCATCTATTACGCACAGAATACTGCAAAATGCTTGATTTTGCAAGTAGAATCACGATATATTCATTGCGCGTGGTAAATCGTGCCATTCGGTACGGAAAGCGCAAGGAAAACTGAATAGGCTGTAGGAAACGATACCGATCCGGGGAAGTATGCCACGATGAAACATCGCGTGAAGAGTGTGACATGCCACACTTAAAAAGTGTATGGGCTATCAAATCCGTTGACGATGAGAATGGCGAGGTGACAGGGAGGTTACCGGGGCACAAACGAACGAGCGTACCAAGGATCGGAGAATACGACGAAGATAGGCGAAATCTTTTGTCAGGAACGGATATAGATACGCAGCAAACCGCTCGCCTTTACCCAAGGGGAGCGGATACATAAAACGGTCGTTTCCTGCCGGGGAGATATGTGAACATATCATGGGGAATGTGAGGCAGATGATGGACAGAGAAAATGAGCTTGTCTATCAAAAACTGTACTGTCGGAGACAGCATAAATCACTACCAACCGGGTAATATACCGACGATAAGGAAATGTAAAAAAGGCGGGCTGTAAGGGTTATGGGATACATGGTGTTTTTACTGAAAACCGTCGTTAAATGCCGGATGCAAACCATACGTTTTCATGCAGGCAGGAGCGACCATCGTTGTGAGAGAAAGAGAGGATTTTTACATGAATAATCGGAATAAATATACGGACTATGATGCACTTCCCCTTGTACTGGAAGTGAAAGACATTCAGAACATTTTAGGCATCAGCAGGACAACCGCCTATGCGCTGGTCAAGCAGCCGGACTTTCCGACCTTCAGAAGCGGGAATCGGATCAAGATCAGCAAGCAGGCGCTGTTTGACTGGATGGCAGGAGGTGACAAAAATGCGGGAAGACAATAAATCTAATATCATGCCGGAAACAACAGAAGCTGGAGCAGGACAAAAAGGATCAGATTTGACCGAAACTGCATCTGACAAGGACAAGGGTTTTATTGAGGAAGAGTTTAAGACAGACCACACCGATTATGAAACGGACTGGACGGAATTTGACATATCGGATACCGCTGATGATTCATCAGAAAATGATGGGCGTGTTGTCAAGGACTCTGCTTACTATGACCGTGAAATAAAGAAACTTAAAAAGAAACGGGAACAGCATGAGAATCATTACGCAAGAATGAGAAACAAAGTGAAAGGCGAGCTTCGCAAGGACAGGAATGCCAGACTCGTCATGTGGGGAGCAGAGTTTGAATATCAGATCGGCAAAAGAAGCCCGAATCTTAAAAAGCTGCTCCCCTATCTCGACAGAGATATGCAGAAAAAGATCATCTGGCATATCTTCGCCGAGATAAGAACCGGGCCTCTGATCATCAAAATCCTTAAGGACTACACTAAGGACATAAAGGATGTTTTGCCTGATGATCTGAAGCCCTATGCCGAGTAGCCATTCCCGTAAGGGCGCACTTATACACGCTAAAGCGTGTCGTGCGCCCTCCGGGGGCTGCTGCGCAGGCTGAATTGTCTGCAAAAATCGCAGACAAATGGGACAAGATACTCTTTCCCCATCGGTGCGAAATACGCACCTACCCCTATCTCATATCCCGATAAGATTGGCAGGAAATGCCCCTGCCGCCACTTCATCGGGATATGCCGTATCCGAGCCGAGCGGACTTATCTTGCGGATACGATAAATGACCGCCAACGATTCGTTTTTTGATGGCGATACCGCATTGAAAATATGTCGTTTACGGTCATTTTATTTGCTCATTTTCATAACTATTTTTGAAGAACGGAGGTCATTATGCCAGATACAAGACAGATACATTTTACGGGGAAAATCGTGAGCCGTAATCAGGGACAGTCTGCGGTGGAACACGCCGCATATCGGAGCGGAGAAAAGCTCCACCTTGACCGTGAGGGCGAGACTTTTGATTACACAAAAAAGAGAGGCGTTCTTTACACGGAAATCATGCTTGCGGATCATACTCCGCCGGAGTGGAAAGACCGCCAGACGCTATGGAATGCTGTTGAGGATTTTGAGAAAAAGAGCGATGCCCAGCTTGCTCGCAGTTTAGAGTTTTCCCTGCCGTTTGAATTATCGACGGAGGAGAACATAAAGCTTTGTCAGGAAGTTGCGGAGTATTATCGAAAACAGGGTATGTGTGTCGATTTCTGTATCCATGCACCTGACGGCGGGAATAAGAATATCCATTGCCATATGATGCTCACGGTCAGACCGCTTAACATTGATGGGACATTCGTAAAGCATAAGTCACATCGGGAATATATCCTTGATGAAAACGGCGAAAAAATCCCATTGAAGAACGGCAAGGACTATAAGACAAAAAAGGTCAATGTGGTCGATTGGGATGATAAGGGAAACATGGAAAAATGGAGAGCCAATTATGCGAGCCTTATGGAGAAATACCTGAAGAATCACGGATTGGATATTAAGGTTGAACACCGCTCATATGAGAAGCAGGGAATCCACCGTATCCCGACCATTCACATGGGACCGCAGGTGGCAGCTATGGAGCGCAAAGGTATCCGCACCAGAGTCGGCGATATGAACCGGGAGATCAGGCTCATAAATGAGATACTGGAGCGTGGCGACAAGGCAGAGAGGCAGCTTGACGAAAAGATCAGCAGATTTGAAATGCTCGTTGAGCGTGAAAAGGCAAAGGAAAAAGAGGCGGCACACAAGGCAAATACCGTTGAGGGAATGCTGCTTGAATATCAGCGGAACCGCTCAAAGTTCATACAGGATGCGGGTATCCATGAACGCTATTCCACTAAGACACGTAATCTTCAGGACTTTGCTTCGATGTATGCCTATCTGCAATCACATGGTATCAAAACACTGGCAGATCTTCAGCAGGCAGTCAGCATGGAGAAGGATAAGCGCAGGTATGCCATACATACCCAGAATGCGATCAGCAAGAAGCAAAAGGATATGGAGAGCCTTATTACTGCCGGGGAGAACTATAAACCACTCAGGAAGTACCATAAGACGCTTGACGCGCTTGAAGGAGCCAAGCGGCAGGAATTTAAGGACAAGTATGCTGATCAGCTTGATCTTGCGGACACATGGCTTGCCTCGATCAAGTATTATACCGGCAAGACGCTTTTTCAGCCGTCGAAATGGGAAAAGGATGCCAAACAGCTTGTAACTGATATGAAGGCTGCCAAGAAAGACTTGCAGGATGCGGATACGAATATCGAGATGCTTTCGGATATCTTAGACATGGTGCAGGCGGTAGATACTTCCAGACAGGTGGCAAGGCGTAAGGAAATGCAGAAAAACACGCCGGAGGCGAGCCAGCCGCAGCGCAAGGCAAAGGAGGACGATACACCCAAGAAGAGGCGTCCATCCCTGTGATATGCGTTCATAAGCCGCCTGCTCATTAAATCATGGGCGGCTTACCCGTCTATGCTCATGTATGGCTTGTATTTACGGTCATAGGTGGCATGGACGGTATGCTCATCGGTGGCATGGGAACACACCGAAATATAACAGCGAAAGTGCGGGAAGGAGAGGATTTATGTGGATACTAAGAATAACAACACCTCCCGCCGGGGAGGAAAACGGCAGACAAGGAAACAGGATGTAAAGGTCATAGTCACCTCTTTGTATATCGGTGATATGCCGATGGCGGAGGCTATCGGCAGCGCAGTGATCGACAGCTACAAGCGCGGCACGGACGAGGAAAAAGTAACGGCATAGCGCGGCATTTATCAGCCACAAAAAATATGGCATAAAAATATACCGCGTTAATGCGGTAAAGTGCTTGAAGAACACAGGGCATCACGCTATAATCCTATCAGGTGAATAGCTGTGATGCCTTGTGAACAAGGAGGTAAAATATGGCAAGGCAGACAGCAAAAGAAAAAAGGACAGCTTTATATTGCAGGCTCTCAAAGGATGATGGGAACTTCGGTGAAAGCTCCAGTATCCAGTCGCAGAAAGAGATACTCGCACGGTACGCTAAAGACAACGGCTTTAACAATGTATCCTACTATGTGGACGACGGGTATTCCGGTACGAACTACAACAGACCGGGCTTCCAGAAACTGCTTGCGGACATTGAAAACGGCGAGATCGCCGCGGTCATAACAAAAGACCTTTCAAGGCTGGGCAGGAACTATCTGGAAACGGGCGTATATCTTGAGATGTACTTCCCGGAACATAATGTGCGGTATATCGCCATCAATGACGCGGTAGATACCATCCACTCGGAAAGTGTTGATTACACGCCATTCCGCAACATTGCGAATGAGTTTTACGCGAAGGACACCTCTAAGAAGGTGCGGAGTGCTAAGCGGGCAAGGGTGCTTGCCGGGATGTATATGGGCGGCAGCGCACCTTATGGATACCGAAAAGACCCCGATGACCCCCATAGGCTCCTGATCGACGAGCGGTATGCGCCGAATGTTCGCAAGATTTTTGAACTGGCGAAGGATGGCAAGGGTATCTGCAAGATACGCAACTACATGAACAGCCAGCATATCCTTACACCCGGAGCGGTCAATGACAAGGGCGGATACGAGCGCTGGTATGACGGTGACGATGATCCGAGGCGGTATGAATGGAGCAACAACGGGATAAGGTCAATACTCCGAAATCCCGTATATGCCGGACATCTTGTGACGAATAAGCGCATCAAACCGTCGTTCAAGAGCAAGAAGGTGTTTTCGGTACTGCCGGAGGATTACATCATTGTCGAGAACATCCATGAGCCTATCGTATCGCCGGAGGATTTTAACCTTGTGCAGAGGCTTATTACAAGCCGCAGACCATCACCGGCACAGCCCAAAAGCTGGGAGAATATCTTCGCGGGACTTGTGAAATGTGAGGACTGCGGGATGGCAATGACGCTGATGAAGTGCCATCGCAACCCAAGGGAAGAGCCGATTGACGAATATGGGTTCTGCTGTAACGGTTATAAGGCACAGGGCAAGCAATTCTGCTCCATGCACTGGATCGAGGCAAGGAATCTATATGAAGGAGTGCTTGCAGACATCCGCAGACACGCAAGGGCGGCGCTGAAAGATGATGCAAAGATGACCGAGAACCTGCTTAAGCAGCTCGGAGCCGACAGGAAAAAGCAGTCCAAGATCATTACAAAAGAATTAAAGGAAAAGAGATCAAGATTATCCGAGGTTGACCGCCTGTTTCAGAAGCTTTATGAGGATAAGGTCAAGGGAAGCATCTCCGAGCGCAATTTCCAGATGATGAGCCGCAAATATGAGGAGGAACAGACCGAGCTTCAGAAGCGGATCGACGAGATCACCGCAGAAGTGTCCGAGGATGAGGGCAAGGCAGATAATGCCGAACAGTTCACAAAACTCATCAAGGACTACGCAGGGATCAAGAAACTGGACGCAGCACTCCTTAACACCCTGATCGAAAAGATCACGGTGGGCGAGCCTAAGAAGTCAGGCGGCGAGACCGTACAGGAAATCAAGATTTACTACAAATTCATAGGGAATATATCATAAGCGGAGGGACGGCTCTGTGGTACATATCAAATGTATCGCAGAGTACGTCCCTCCGACATTGAACAGCAGGAAGGCCGTATCTTAAGGCAGGGCAATACCAATCCGAAGGTGAAGATCTTCCGGTATGTCACGGAAGGGACATTCGATGCCTACAGTTGGCAGCTGATCGAGAATAAACAGAAGTTCATCGGTCAGATCATGACGAGTAAATCTCCGGTCAGAAGCTGTGAGGATATCGACGATGCTGCGCTTACCTATGCGGAAGTAAAAGCATTGGCAACGGGCAATCCCTACATCAAGGAAAAGATGGATCTGGATATCCAGGTATCAAAGCTTAAGCTCATGAAGGCAAATCATACCAGTCAGAAGTACAGACTGGAGGATGACATTGCGCAGAGGTATCCGAAGCAGATATCGGCTCTTAAGGAAAAGATCGAGGGCTTAAAGGCGGATATCGCTGATTACAATGCACGAAAGCCTGCGGATAAGGAGCTGTTTACCATGACGGTGGCAGGTAAAACCTATGAGGACAGGAAAGAAGCCGGAGAAGCCATCATCGGGATGTGCAAGGAGATGAAGACTGCCAACGTACCTGTCAGCATCGGTGAATATCTTGGCATGAAGATGGCAGCGACCTTTGATTCTTTCAGCAGAAAGTTCACCCTTGCGTTGAAAGGAAATCTAAGCCACACCATCGAGGTCGGTTCGGATCCTTCGGGTAACATTACCCGTATCAACAATGCTCTTGAGGGTATGGGAAAGCAGCTTGAGGAAGCCGTGGCGAGACTTGAGAATGTGGAACATCAGCTTGAGACTGCAAAGATCGAAGTGGTAAAGCCTTTCGCACAGGAGGCGGAGCTTGCGGAAAAGTTAGACAGGCTGGCGGAACTGAATGCCCTTCTCAACATGGACGAAAAGGGTGATGAGGCCGTGGATATGGATGATGAAGCACCGAAGCAGGAAGGCCAGGATAAAGGACAGGACATGACTGACGGACAGACCGGAGCACCTGCACAGGAGGCAGAACAGCATGGAAGCGTATCTTATGTTGATAATACGGCTGAGATCCGTAAAGCATCCGAGCCGAAGGTGGAATACGGCAGTAAGATATCCGAACCGAGAACAGAATACAGCGCAAAGAAACCGGAAAAGCCTGATAGGGCAAGCGCAAAGCCGTTTCATGACAAGCTGGAGGCAAAGAAAGGCGAGGTGGCAAAGCAGTCGCCCCCAAAGCCCGCAGAGGTAAAGGATAAGCATACATCATTATAAAAAAGGGAGATCCCGGCTGAGTTTTTCAGTCGGGATTTTTCCCGGAAAGGACAGTCATATGGAAGAAAAAGAAGTAGTGCTCACAAGCGTGGAGCAGTTTGAGGAATATCTTAAGAATACCGCAGATGATAAGACAGTGATCAGCGTGGTATTGGAGCTTGCCGGAGAGGATGCGGATAAGGAAGGCGGTGAGGCTGATGGCTGATGAATATGAACTGAAGCAGGTAAAGGTTCGTTTGAAACTGGCTGAGGCGGAGCCTTTATACAGTACGGAGCAGATCACAACGCCGGATAAGGCGGCGGAGGTCATGGCGGGGGTGCTTTCACAGATGGACAGGGAGTATTGCTGCGTGGTGAATCTGGACGGAGCCAATCATCCCATCAACTTCAATGTGGTCAGCATCGGGGATGTGAACCAGGCGCATGTGCCGATCCAGAATGTATTTAAGAGTGCGATTCTCTCTAATGCCAGCAGCATCATGATGTTTCATAATCATCCGAGCGGATCCGTACAGGCAAGTCGTGAAGATATCGACGTGACAAAGAGGCTGATAGAAGCCGGAAAGATCATGAATATCCCGGTGCTTGACCATATCATTGTGGGTGGCGGCACTGCGGAGCGGTTCAGCTTCAAGGAAGCCAATCCGGAGATGTTCAATGTATCAGAGAGAGCGGCGTATGCAGTTCATGAGCCGATAGAGCATAAGCCCATAGAAGGGGATCATTTCAGCATCTATCAGCTGAAGGATGACGATTCCCTGCATTATATTCGATTTGAGGGACTCACAAGGCTGCATAAGGAAGGCAATGAGGTTGAGCGTGACAATTATAATCTGGTCTATGAAGCAGGATTAAAGCCCGGGACTTCCCTTGATGATCTGTATTATGAGTTTAATATGCAGCATCCGAAAGACTTCCGTGGGCATTCCATGTCCGTCAGCGATATCGTGGTTCTTCACAAAGGGGATGAGGATAAGGCATTTTATGTGGATACCTTTGGCTTTACCGAAGTACCGGAGTTTCTGCTTGAAAAGGTGCAGGAGAAGCAGATGGATATGGACGAGGCAGCCTATAAGCTGGGCGACCGCTATATCAGCATACAGAGGACGGATGAGGGCTTTGATTATTCCA
>JAFUVF010000069.1 GCA_017483735.1 Lachnospiraceae bacterium
AATAAAAGCATCCACATGACGGTATGGATGCTTTATGTCTTAATCGTTGTTATTTTGTGCCTCTTAACCAAGAGTATTGACAGCCTTGGCAATCCTTGAAACCTTGTGAGCTGCGTTGTTCTTGTGATAAACGCCCTTTGAAGCTGCGCTCTCGATAACCTTTGTGGCATTCTGAAGCTCTGACACAGCCTTGTCCTTATCCTTCGCATCAACAGCGGCAAATACCTTCTTCATAGCGGTCTTTACGCTGCTTCTGACAGCCTTATTTCTGTCCGCTCTAGTGCGGTTTACAAGAATTCTCTTCTTTGCAGATTTGATGTTAGCCAATTTCTTACACCTCCATCCAATGTAATCTAGTCTTCCATTAGGTTCAAAGAGCGTGACACGGCTACTCTTCAAACATACTTGATTAGTTTATCCAATATGTACGGCTTTGTCAAGAGTTTTTTACGTATTTTCATATTACTTCAAAATACAAGCTTAAAGTCCAATCCCTTTGCTTATTATCGTCTGCTGAATATGCTTCAAAGCATTTCACATTTTGTAAATTGTTAGATGTGCCAAAATTTAGAGTCTGATTTTCGTGCAATATGTAGAAAATCATATTGCATATAGAGTACCCTCTCCAATTATGCTATCATTTATTTGTCGTGGCTCCTCCCATAGAAAGGAGGTGAGGCAGTTATAACTTATTTACTTTCCTTTATTATTTCTGTTGTGGCAGGCATAGTTGCCTACTATATCTGCAAATGGCTTGACAGAAAATAAACACGGCAAAGCCTCGGTCTAACCAGCCGTAAATGGTTGAAGCCCTTGATGTGCCTGCATCAAGAGCTTCACTTTGTTATAACTTATTTATCTTCCTTTGGCTAATCATTTAAGCCAATATCATACTATCCCATTCCCACCCCATATGTCAAGCCTTATCGCAATTTAGTCCCTGCGCTTTCGATTTATAATATCAATTCCACCAGCAGTGTACCAGATAATGCCAATACCCAGCATTATTACAACAAGCCATATCCATAAGGACACCGCTCTGTCAAGAGTTTTGGGCGCCCTTCCGCTTGAGGTTGTTCCTCCCGGCGCTGCCTTGTATGAGTCAAAGCTTCCCTTTTCTGAATAAACTATACCATAAGCAGAAAATTTATCTGTCACAATAGTAATTGTTTTCGGGTCACTGTCCACATCCGGCAGAATATCATATTGCCCATTATGTATGCGGATTATCGCAAAATCATATTTATTCCCGTCAATACCTGACGGTGCCTGAAATACAATGCTTATAGGCGCAGACAATTCATTAACCCTTCCTGCCTCGCTTCCGTTTCTGTTCCTTGCAATCAGAGTTATCTCCACTGCATTGACAAATTTTGCTTTTATCAATCCCGCAGCCTGCTCTAACAGAGCCATGGCCTGTTCTCCCACAGTATTGTCAATATGCAATTCAATATACTGTTCATCCTGAATATTGGTAAGCTTATCCAATGCATCCTGAGACATATCTACTGCAATAGCGGTGCTTGTTGGATTATACAGAGCTACACGATTATTTACCATAGCCCCTGAAGCATTTTCTACAGCTGGAAGCTCTTTGGTAGTATCCGTATCATTACTATCATCACTACTTTTTCTTACTGTAGGTCTATCTGATGAGCTATCGTTCGAGGAACTGCTACTGCTTGACGAACTTTCATCTGATGAGGACGAAGAACTCCCCGACGAGGAACTGCTTCCTGATGTCGAATTATTCTTTGTATTTGCGCTTAATGTTTTTGTTCCATAAACAGCCGTAATAGTTGAAATGTCCATGTCTGATTTAAGTAATGTGGTACATTCCTTATCAATATACCAATATTTATTATAAGTGTCCTTTTTCAATTCCTGCATTAACTCGTCCACATCATAAAAGTAATCCCCTGATACGCCCCCTAAACCTATTATATATATAACGACAATTTTTTTCCTTCCAAGTACTGCATAAAATGTTGCATCATCATTCAATGTATTCAAATCAATACTTGTATATTGAAGTGCTCCTCCATCTGTTTTTGAAAATCCCAAGCATTTATAGCACGGCTCTTCCAACAAATAATCAGGCGTGATTACTGTATTATCTAATAAAACTGAATCCTCAAAAGAGAACGTATCGAATGCACCTTCATACCACCTTGTGCTTCCGTCATCGTTCTTTACTTTGTAAAAATATTGGATTAAATCTCCAACCGCATCATCGAGAGCATTTGAAATAATAGTAACCTTTGCTTCAACGCTATCTATTCTAGTTGAAGCACCTGTGTCAGATAGGATTAGTGCGTCTGAAACTGCCAAATCGCCGTTTGTATATTTATCAATATCGCAGCTTTCCATTTTTATACCTATGTATAATTTTGTATAATCTGCTAAATACATATCATAGAGTTCTTCCGATAAATCAATTTCATTATTCCCCGGTATCAAAGTTCCCCCTGTGCCACCCCAAATAAAATCATCCGGTTTATCCAAATTATAAAATAAGTATGATGAATAACCACTTGCTATTTCATTAGGATTAGTAATAATAATATTACCATATTTTTCAGAATCCCATTTGATACTGACTGGCTTCATCTTTTCAGTCGGTTTTATATACTCCTGTTCGGGTGAAAAATCTGACCAAGCACCATATTCATTATCGCCCAATATCTTTCGTACTCTGAACTTATAGCTGCCATCGCCATTTACCAGAAAATAATATCCTATAAATCTTGATCCATATATCCTATCCCAAAAAGTGTTTGTATAACCTATACAAGTGTCCTTAACATTGAATTCATCTTTAAAACTATCAACTTTACTATTACCCTTATATATTTCTATTTCATACTCCATTACTGATTTGTCCGCCAAATCTTCCCAATTAAATATCCATCTATCGTCAGGATATTGGGCAAAATTTCCCCATTGCAAATTAGTAGGAACACTATTTTCAGCCCTTACCCTTATTGTATTTTCCGGCAGTGCAAGCGTTCCAAACATCAATATTATCGCTGTCGTTATTACCAAAAATCTTTTTGCTAGCGCTTTGGTTCTCCTTTTTCCTCTCATAATAATCCTTTCTTTCTGCCTTTTGTCATTGACTCCTCGCAAGAGCACCCTGACGGCATATCTGCCGCCGTCATTTGGGTACTCTCCATAAGAAATCAAATAAAAGAGGTGTCAGTATGCGTCCACACCAACACCTCAAATTCAAAACAAGGTACACAAACTCTTTGCAACATCAACACAAGCCTTGAAATTATAATCTAAATAAACTATAATAAGCCTTGCGTGTATCGCAGACTATGTCTGTATCGTGTGGTAGTTGTTTACCATACCTTGCCGGGTGTTGCTTGCGACAGCACCCGGTGGTACACCGTTTGTATTTGATTTCTCGCAATTTATTATAGCAACATAGCATTGTATTTTCAATATTTTTTTCACAAGCAATCCTGCAGGCATAGTTGCCTACTATATCTGCAAATGGCTTGACAGAAAATAAACACGGCAAAGCCTCGGTCTAACCAGCCGTAAATGGTTGAAACCCTCGGTGTGCCCTCACCGGGGGTTTCACTTTGTTATAATTTCTTTATTATCATCCGGCTAATCATCAAAGCCACTATCATACTATCTCATTCCCTCCCCTATGTCAAGCCTTATCTCAATCTGCCTCCTTGAGCCCATACGACTCCCACTGCCACAGCGTTTCCTCGCCGTCCAAATCCCTCAAAAGTATATATCTTCCATTGATTATCTCCCACTCACGAACAACCCTCCCCAGCTCCGAGGTCATCCACTTTGGGCTTATCTTACCGTTTCTAAGCTCGTAGATATATATATGCTGGACAAAAGCCTTCTCATCCCTCTCTATCCAGAATGGCTTCGAATCCCCGTATCTTCCTCTCTTCCAGCACAAAATCATAAGCTCGTCAAATCCGTTGTGATCCAGGTCACACACATAGAAGCTCTGCGCCTTTATACTTTTATCCGTGCTCCATATGAGAGTGTTTTGAGTTATGTAAACCTCTACCCTCTTCCCGTCAAGCTTTACATACGCCTCGCCCCCATTCATTGTATCCTCCCTCTCCTCCCAGTATATCCATCTGGGCAGAAAGGCTCCGCTTAGATACAACAAATACAGGATAACGGCGGACAATGCCGCCGTTACGAATAATATAGCTATAATCTTTATCTTTCCCTTGGAAGTCTGTAGCCTAATGTCCATTCCTCATACTCCGGAACATTATCATATATCGGACGATATGTTACCTCATCATATTCCGGCGACAATTTTGCCTGCCATTCCTCATCCGTAAGCCTGTCCGATATCGGCTGTTCGAACTGATAGAAGCTGTATACGCTTCCTCTTGCTACTCTTAAGCCTCCCCCTACCGGAACGATGACATATATCGTATTCGCATATCCCGTTCCGACCTCCAGCACGCTTCCGTTGGGATCTGTAGCAATATCAGCCACAATGGGACAGGGTGCCTGATAGCTGTAGCTTAGCTGTTCTATATCTTCCTTATTTGCTTCAATCCAAAAATGCGCTATATTCCCGCCGTAATCCTTTATAAACTGGTACTCCTCAGCTGTCGGCTCCTCGTTCTTTAATTCCTTTTCTGATATGGTAAGGAGCGCCTTTGAAATAGTGACAAGTCTGTCAAGATTTTCGACATCCTCATCAGAGAGCATATTAAGAGCCAAAAGTCCTTCCTTTGTCTTTTTCGAGAGCACGGCAAATCTTGAGTACACCACCGGCTCCGGATCCACATATCCCCTGTCGTCAAGCTCTATCTCATCAAAGCCGCCCATCTCCGCAATGACCTGCTTCGCATACAGGATTGTGTCATGCTTCAATTCCGCATATGAACCTCCGAAGGTTTCAAGATCCTTTTTCGCCCACTCATCATTTGTCATATATGAGGGATAGCCCTCTCTCTTTTTTACGAGAAGCGGACGCAATGTATTTAACCATCCGGCATACAGGCTTGCATTCCAGATTGAAGGGTCTGAATTGTCGAATTTTCCGCTCATTTCCTTGAGATTATCACTATAGCCCCTGTACCCTGTTTCTCCCTTTTCATCAAGTATTTCAAGCGCTGTCTGACTTCCCAGCGCAGCAGGCACATCAAGCATATCGGGAAGCATTCTCTTATCTCCCGCCGCATTTTCCTTGACATTGCTGTATATGAGCTTCCCAAAGATTGCCTCATCCACAGTGAATCTCTGCCCCATAAACCTGAATGACGGTATCATATTTTCCTCCCCGTCCTCTATGGGGATGGAATTAATCTGCGGAGGCTTTATATTTTTTGCATTTTCCTTAAAGCTCTCAAAGCCCTGCTTGTCCGCCGTAAATGCCTTTAGGTCTTTAACGCTGTCATACGTCTTATTTAAGCAGTCTGCAAATTCATATACCCCCGCATCATCCGAGGCTCCCGCAAAAAACGCCGTCACATTGTATATTCCGTCCCAGAGCGTAAGCGCTTCCTCATTGTCCGAGAGCGCCTTGGTCACAAGTATTGCGCTCTTTAGCATATCGTCATCCTCTGTTTCAAAGGCTGTCCTTCCGTAGAACATCATTGCCCTGAAATACTGCTCCAGAACCTCATCCCCGGCATAATACCCTCTTGCCTTGTATTGCGAATAATCCTCATAGGCTCCGGTTATAAGAGATGTATCAATCCCGCCTGCCGCTTCCATTTTTGAAAGCTCTGCGTTTACAATTTCCGAAAGCTCTGCGCTTTTTATCGGCGCCTCCACCGTATTGTCCTGCAAAAGTGCGCCGACATAGAAATATATCACATTTCTGTATGCCGCATTTTCCCAATCGGTGCCTTGCAATTCATCATACTGCTCCATGGATATGGACAGCATCTTTTTGCTCAAATCACTCAGCTCTTTTGAAAGGTAATTCTTCTCTGTTTTCTTTAACAGATGCGCAAAATATACATGATATGTATGCATAAGCGAATCCACGGTCACAAAATTCGGGAAATTGCCGTACCAGTTGGACTCGTATATGTCAAAAAATTCCGAATTGGCGTCGTTTGTCACGACGAAATTATTCTTTATAAGTCCCTCTGTTATGCCGCCGTAATACTCTTCGTTGTAGTACTCATGATTTTTGTCGAATATATAGGCAAAATCAGGATTGTAATACACATTTGAAAAATCTGCTGCCACCGAATATGGCGTAACGGAGGGCACAAGCGATTCATCATACAATATTTCCTCCGTATCTCCCAAAAAGGAATGCCTCGACAAATTCACAAAATCCACAGCCTCCCCCGTACCGCCGTTTGTCTCCGGGGTCGGTGTATCGGTCGCCTGAATAGGATCTTCGGGAATATCCGCATTTTTCGAATTACTCCCACAGCCTGTCACAGTCAAAACCATTGCAGTTATCAGCAAAACAGAAATTAAGCGCTTTTTCATCTTCTGTGTCCTCCTCCGCCATGACTTACTCCGCCGTGCGACACATGACCTCCGCCGCCTCCCGAATGGCTTCTGCCGCCGGAGCTGCTTCCACTTGAAGTATCAATATGTCTCTGTGTCACATGCTTTCTTAAAAATGTATCCTGATTGACGATTATCTTCGTCTTTGCCTCATCCACATAGGTTCTGGGTGTCGTCGTAACCTTCGCCGGCGGATTTTTTCTAAGCTTAATGAATGCAAATATAAGCGCAAAGCATATGGGGAAAAATATCACAAAGCCCCATGGTATTATGGGCAGCTCTGCGTTTTCGTATTTGTATTCAAGCTCGCATATCCGCTCTATCCCTGCCATGTATGCCTTGTAGGGGCTTTCGTCTATGCGGGCGTCTATACGGCTAAGCACCGAATCTATATCATAATCCGAGAAATTATGATATACCTTTCCGCAGGTGGAGAGCCATGTACCCTTTTGACTGTAGCCGTCCTTTTCATACCAATTGTCGAGAAGAAGCGCCCCGTCGCCGTGAACCTTGTTGTAGCCAAAATTATTCTGGTCGTAAAAATCATCCGCCGTGTCCATCATCACGGTTTCCCAGTATCCGTGGCTTTCCACATCCTCATTCATAGTAACAAGGACAATATCAAAGCCGTACTTATTTTCACATTCCGCAATATAATTTCTTAAATTATTCTCCTCATAATCCTCAAGCACATTCGCATAGTCATATACCCTTTCAGCCGGTGCCTCAAAATTGCTGCGTCCAATTCCTGCATTCGCACCCTTTGAAAGCATTTTTATCGTGCCGAAAAATGCGGCAATGACCGCAAAGATCGCCAATGCCCCGAACCAGAAGCTGAAATATTTAAAATATTGTTTAATTGCAAGTCTTCTAACCGATTTATCCATAGCTTTAAGTATGCGACCACGTTATTATCAAATTTATAACCACCATCAGCGCCGTGAGAACCCCCCACCATGTAGCGGCATAGCTCCATATCTTTTTCTTTGACAGCGGTACTGTTCCTACTATCTTTCCGGTCTGTCCGTTCACATAAAAGGGATAGCTCATATCATTGTAGGTATAATCATATTTCCAGACGGGAAGGAGCCCGAAGCTCGCATTCTCGTTCTTGACAGTGAGATTATTCTGCGTCGTGTGCACCGAGGAATATCCCGAATAGGTGCTCTTTATAATGCTGTCCGCATCCCTTCTTAGCTTCATATCCGCACGGCTTTTTATAAGGTCTGATTCCATATTGTATTCCTCTGCCATAAAGCCGGACATATACTCGGGCTTAAAAGCCTCCAGCTGCTCATACCCGTAGGGCTCCATCAAGTCCATCACTTCATCCGGCATCTTCACGGAGGCATCCGCAGGAATTGCATCAAAGCCTATATTCATATCACGCACAATATCATAATACGAGGTCTCGGTGTACTCCGTATCTCCCGACCTCCAGCTTCGAAGCTTTGTACCCTCGCCCCTGAATTTGTAATTGGAATCATAGTCGTAGAACCAGAAGGGCACATAATGACCCTCCATTGTTTCAAGTCTTGCCTCGGACAAAAAATCCGTGGGAGCGAATTTGTATTTTTTGAAATTATCCCTGATACTTTTCTTTACGGCTTCCTTTCCTATCTGGAAAGGGATAATGGTTTTAGGAGTGTATTTTCCGGATGTCCTCTCCCCAACTATTATATAGTTGTCGCAATACGGACATCTTGTGGCGGAGGTAAATTTGTCCAGAATAAATTCTCCGCCGCAGCTGGGACAGACAAAATTACTTTTGCCATGCGAATCCGGCTGACCTATATTCTCATTACCCTCCGAGCGCTCCTCCGAATCAAGGCTGTCGCAATAGGGGCAATACATCTTTTTGTGCTCCGGGCTGTATACCACATTGCCGCCGCAGTTTTTGCATCTGAAAATCATTTATCGCTTACCTTATATCCTGACCGAGACTTTTTTTCTTCTCTACCTTTTTCTCGTACATACGCTGATCCGACTCGTTTATGAAGGCGTCGATATCCTCCAGATTTCCCTTGGTGCTTACCTCTCCGACGCTGACGGAAAGCCCCACCTTAAGGGATGCATACTTTTCCTCCACAGACTTTATAAACTCGTCGCTTTTTCCCCTAAGCTCCGCCTCGTCCTGCTCTCCGAAGAGCGCAACCGCAAACTCATCCCCGCCAAGTCTGGCAGCAATTCCCTTAGGGAAAAACTGCTTAATCTTGTTTGCCGTATCAATGAGGACATCATCCCCCATATTGTGTCCGAAGGTATCGTTTACCTTCTTGAAATTGTCCATGTCCATAAAGAGAAGCGTAATCTCATCATCCTTATGCTCCATTATGGCCTCGAAGAAATACCTTCTGTTGTAGAGCTTCGTCATCTCATCGGTGTTGGCTCTGGTAAGAATCATCTCCTCGTATTCCTTCGCCTCCGTGACATTTCTAAAAAAGCAATAGTATCCTGTCACATTCTCATAATAATCCAATATCTCCTGCTCTGTCAGGGAATAATATCTCTTTTCTCCGTTTACATTGTATTCAAGCTCCTGATGACTGCTGTGATATTGGCTGCTGTATCTCTCCTCAGAAAGCGGCAGAAATACATCCTCCTTCCACTTCCTGTATTCAAGCAGAGAAAGATTGTCCCTTTGTACCCCGAAAGCCTCCTCAAACATAGGGTTCGCCTGCAGAGGCTTAAACTCTGCATCACATACCACTGTCGCCATGGGAAGATTTTCCAAAAGTATCTTTAATTCGAGGCTCCGGTTGTTCATATCCGTGACATCATGTCCGATGCCCACCGTTCCCATTACATTCCCGCTTCGGTCATAGAGAGGCGATTTGTAGGTAAGGAAATGCCTTAATACTCCGTTTGCGGTCTTTACCTGCTCATCCGCAATGCAGGTCTCCTTTTTCTCAAAAACCTCTCGCTCCGATTCGAGACATCTGAATTCAGCCTTTCCGCCATCCTCGGGAGGCACATCCCATATATAATTATGCCCCCTGCCGTGAATCTGCTCACGGCTCTTGTGCACCGTATCCTCGAACTTGTTGTTTACAAGCCAGTGCAGACCTGCCTTGTCCTTGTACCATACAAGGTCAAGCATACTGTCTATCGTCGACATCAGATAATTTTCATACAGCCACGCCCTGTAGGCTATTATCGCATCCTTTACCGCCTTTTTAAAGCGTGAAAGCATATATTCTTCGGAAATATCCTCACTCCAGATATCTATAAGATTATCCGGTATCTGTCCGCATTCCTTTTCAAAGCCTTCCGGCGTTCCGATATAGATCAGTCCCACGCCCTCCGCACCAATATATGGCTTTAAGGCGTTCATATCCCTTGCAATGATTATCTCATCAAATTTGTTTTGAAGGCTCTCAATGCCGGAGGCATCCTTAACAGTGGTAAAGCTAAGGCTTACATCCTTTACCTCCCCAATCCCTTTGAGAGTATTTTCCAACTTCTCATTTTCAGAAACTATGTATACATGAAGATTGATATGATCCATATAGAACCTCCAAAATCCATTTATCCTTTTTTGTTAAATTTAGCTACAATTATACCCCAAATAAAGCAAACAAGCAAGCTGTCTCCGAATTGTGCAATTTGTGTGAAAAAGCTTTATTAAGAAAAGAAGGCAGCTTATGCCGCCTTCTTCTCTATTATAGGGGTTTTCTGCCAGAGCAGATTCACAATTTTTCATACCTAATTTATTTTCTCTGTAAAATATCTTTCCTCAATATATATTTCCATTTTCTTAAATTCATCAATGTATGAATTGAGAATTTTTTCGACAAGCCTATCTGCCGCATCTCCATCATAAATATGTGCGGTATCGTTACGTTCATTTAACATAGAAATCCAATTATCTTCATTCATAAATTCATAAAATTTGTATGCAGCTTTTATTATATCTCTCGGCGATCCGGTCTTTGCCTCCACAATACCCTCATATTTCAGATATTCCTTCATCGTTTTCCACGCAAGCTCAAACTGAATATAAAACTTGTCAATAATTCCACTTTTTATAAATTCATTTGTAATATCCTCGTCCTGTGCTTTTTCAAGTATACGCAGATTAGATTTGAAATTATCAAATTTCTTCATATAGTATTATTCCCTCCCTGTCTACTATATCCTTTAGCTCTTTAGATGTTGTCTTTTCCATATCCACAGTATCAAAGCTAAGAAGAGTCGGCACCGCTTCCTCTATATCCAGTCTGAATGCAGCCAAATCTCCGCCATATACAGCTAAATCTATATCGCTTTTCTCCTCGTAATCTCCTCTTGCCCGTGAGCCAAACAAGCAGACTTTTTTTATTCTATTTTTCCTTGCCTCCAAAGCAATGCTTTTAATCACATTGTCTGGAAGCCCTGTTGAGTTTATCCAATCTGATATTTTTATCACAGTGTTCTCATCCCACAAACAAGCGACTATGACCTCTTTTTCACTATCAGTAATCACTAGGTCTGATTCAATAATTCTTTTGTAAATATACCATAATTTCTCGGCGAAGACAACTTGTTGCCTTGTGTAGGCATGGAGATTTGAGCAAAATTTGCTTTATTAAGAAAAGAAGGCAGCTTATGCCGCCTTCTTCTCTATTATAGGGGAATTGTGATTTTACTTAAAGGAACCCTTGGGACCATATACAATGGCAAATGCAGAAGATCTGTCATTCTTTATCGTGATGGTCTTGGGGTCGCTGTCTGTATCAGGTATAATAACTGCCCTGCCATCCGTAATTCTCATTATCGCAAAATCATTGGTCTTTGCGTCAACATCACTAGGTGCGGAAAATACAAATTCTACAGGTGTCGAAAGATTTGAAATCTTGTCAAGTCTGGCTCCGCTTGCCTCGGCTCCGAACATGCTGATTTCCATATAATTTGCAACCTTTACACCCTTTGATGCTGCTGTGATATCAATAGCTTCCTTCGCCAGAGGTCCAACGGTGTTATCTACCTGCATATCTACAGTCTGGTCAGCAGGTACACCTGCGGCTCTTTTTACATCTCCAAATGCGTCCGTTACCGCAATGTGCGTTGCTGTCGGATTGTATGTCGCCACATTTGAGGTTATTGTTTTGCCGTCAGAGGTTTCAATCTTGGATGACTCCTCGTTTTCATAGTTTTCACTACTATCATCGTCAGCATCAACTTCAAAGTACCAATACTTTACAACATTATATTTACCTCTATAAACAAATACAGTATAGTACCCACTTTTTGCTATTGCCGACGAAATATCAATACTTGTTTCAGTAGTTTTAAAATCACCGGTTTTTTCTCTGCCCTTAGCCCAGCCACTTTTAATTTCAGGAACATCCTCCCCAAAATAATGTACCATTACAGTATATGTATCAGTTGTGAGAGTTTCATCATTAACACTCTTCCATGACATTGTAGTCCCATTTCTTTTTAATCCATCAAGCAAATATGACGTTGTCTTTGCCGTGTCATCCTCCGCAGAAACGACATTCAAACCTGTCAACTTTAAACCACTCTTTGTGCCAATTAGTGTATTATCTAAATATACTGAAACTGTATAACTTCCATCGCCACCCAATCTTTCAACTATTTCATCTTTCGGCCATTTTGTACCATGACCTTCAGGCCAGGTATTTCTACCAGTTTTGTAATCCAAATAATCATCACTACTTTCATTAATTAAGCGTACAATAACCTGCTCCGGCAAATTATCGTTGTCTGCAATCTGATTTCCGTTTTTAGTAATGTTAAAATATATATTAACACTTTTTTTGTCTGAACTACCCCGAGCGCTCCAATCCTTGACTGCATATGTATCGTCCCATGCAAATGCTGTAATCGAGCCTAATGAACTAAACGCAAGTCCGATTACCAAAGCAAGTGCCAAAACAGAACTTAAAATTCTCTTTTTCATTTTATGCCTCCTGTGTATTAGTGCTATTCTGTATACTTTCTGATGCCAGCCCACTACCTTTCCTCTTCTGCCTCCTTCCATATGTAAAATTATGTTCTTTATGCTGACATTCTGATGAACATTTTAAAACAAATTGTTTTAATTTGCAATATAACATTTTGTTTTATCTATGATTTATCTATGATTTATTTATGGAAATATTGAGGTGGTACAATGGCAAGATTATTTACCAGATATCAGCATATAAAAGATTTGCGTGAGGATGCAGACCTTACGCAGTCAGAGCTTGCCAAAATCCTTAATTGTTCTCAGGTTTCCTACTCCTATTACGAAATCGGACGCAGGGATATCCCCACAGATATACTTATACGCCTCGCTGAATATTATAATTGCTCTGTAGATTATCTCTTGGGACTCACACAAAATAAAGAGAGGAATGAATAAATTGATATTTTTTCTCCAAATCAAAACGCCCCGCTTATGCAGGGCGTTTTAGCTTTTATTACCACAAAGTCACAACATCATATTTAGGAATTATATTATCCTTCGTAATTATATCCATCCCCTCAGTTATGGCTTGTGCAATTATGAGTCTATCAAATGGGTCATTATGAATTGTCGGCAAAGTCTTTATTTTATCCAGATGCTTGGCATCGATAGGCAAAACATTTATCTTCGCCTTAACGCACATACCGGCTATTTCTTCAATACTGTATTTTATATTAATCTTATTTATGGATTGCTTAATAGCTATTTCCCACAAAGACACAACGCTAACAAAGACCTTGCTCCCATCTGTCATCATTTCTTTGGCGGTATCTGATAAATTATCGCTGTCAAGCAAAGACCATATCAATGTATGTGTATCAATCAAATGCATCACATATACTCCTTAAAGCATTCGGGTGTTTCATCAAAATCATCAGCCATATATATCAGCCCCCCTTTAAGGAGGTCAAACACTACTTTATTGTCGTCTTTTTTTCTTTTTGCATCAATGAACCTTGCAAAGTCTACAACCTCAGATATTTCATCCTCAGAAAGCCCCTTTGCAACTTCCATAAGTTCAGCGTATGCCATAAGTATCAACTCCTTTCGTATAGCCTCTTCTTCCATAAATATAGCATAATAGCATCTTTCAAACAAGCTGTTTCACAACAAAAGAGGAATCCATTGTGAGTTAAGCACAATAAATCCCTCTGTTCCTTGCTTTAAACGATTCTTAGCTAATACTATGCAAAAGCCTTACGTCTTACTTATAGTTCACAATCTTCCCAAAATCCGCCTTAAGGCTTGCTCCGCCTACAAGTCCGCCGTCGATGTCGGGCTGTGCGAAAAGCTCCGCAGCATTTCCCGCATTTACGGAACCGCCGTACTGAATGCGTACAGCCTCCGCAGTTGCGGCATCATAAATCTCTGCGATGCAGTCACGGATTCCCTTGCAGACCTCCTCAGCCTGCTCTGTGGTAGCGGTTTTTCCGGTTCCGATAGCCCAGATAGGCTCATACGCAATGACCATATTCTTTACCTGATCTGCGCTCACGCCCACAAGGTCTGACTTTATCTGAAGTCTTATGAAATCCATCGTAACTCCCGTCTCTCTCTGCTCCAATGTTTCTCCGCAGCAAAGTATGGGGGTAAGACCTGCCTCAATGACCTTTTTAACCTTCTTGTTTAAAAGCGCATCATCCTCCTTGAAATAATCCCTTCTCTCGGAGTGACCGATGATTACATACTTAACGCCTGCATCCTTAAGCATTGCAGTGGATATCTCTCCCGTGAATGCGCCCTTCTCCTCGAAGTATACATTCTCGGCACCTACCTCAACATTGCTTCCCTTTACCGCTTCAACTACAGGGATAATATCAATAGCCGGCACGCAGTATACGACATCAACATCCGGATTATTTACGAGGGGCTTAAGCTCCTCCACAAGCTTTACGGCTTCGGAGGGTGTCATATTCATCTTCCAGTTGCCGGCAATTATCTTTTTTCTAGACATAACAAAATCCTCCTTATTTGTCATCCGCTGCAGCTACGCCGGGAAGCTCCTTGCCCTCGAGGAATTCAAGGGAAGCGCCGCCGCCGGTGGAAATGTGGCTCATCTTGTCGCCAAATCCAAGCTGATTTACAGCTGCCGCACTGTCGCCACCGCCGATTATCGTAGTTGCATCTGTCTCTGCAAGAGCCTTTGCCACTGCGATTGTACCAGCCGCAAGAGTGGGATTCTCGAACACACCCATAGGTCCGTTCCATACAACGGTCTTTGCGCTCTTTACTTCATTTGCAAAAAGCTCTGCCGTCTTAGGTCCGATGTCAAGTCCCTCCATATCCGCAGGGATATTGTCCACATCGACATGAGAAATCTCCACAGGTCCGTCGATGGGTTCGGGGAAAGCCTTTGCGATAGTGGTATCGATAGGAAGAAGAAGCTTCTTTCCAAGCTTGTTTGCCTTGTCCATCATCTCCTTACAGTAATCAATCTTCTCGTTGTCAACAAGGCTCTTACCGACTTCCTTGCCCTGAGCCTTTAAGAAGGTGTATGCCATACCTCCGCCGATTATCAGGGTATCGCACTTCTCCAAAAGATTGGAGATAACATTTAATTTGTCAGCTACCTTTGCGCCGCCAAGTATTGCCACGAAAGGTCTTACCGGATTCTCAACCGCATTTCCGAGGAAGTTAATCTCCTTCTGCATAAGGTATCCAACTACATTCTCGCCGCCCTTTGCAGTTATGCACTTCGTAACGCCTGCAACAGATGCGTGCGCTCTGTGTGATGAACCGAATGCGTCGCATACATAGATGTCTGCGAGGTCGGCAAGCTCCTTTGAAAACTGTTCGCCGTTCTTTGTCTCCTCTGCACCGCGGAAACGGGTATTCTGCAAAAGCACAACATCCCCTTCCTTCATAGCCTCTACTGCCTTTGTTGCGGCATCTCCTGTAACATTGTAGTCGGATACGAATACAACTTCCTTTCCGAGCTTCTCCGAAAGACGCTTTGCAACAGGTGCGAGGGATTCCTTCTCGTTAGGTCCTTCCTTAACCTTGCCGAGGTGGGAGCAGAGAATAACCTTTCCGCCGTCATTTATAAGCTTCTTGATGGTGGGAAGCGCTGCAACGATTCTGGTCTCGTCGGTAATCTCGCCGTTCTTCAAGGGAACATTGAAATCACATCTGACTAATACTCTCTTGCCCTTTGCGTTGATGTCATCAACTGATTTTTTGTTAAGTCCCATTTTTGTTTCTCCTTATATTTCATTAAATTTCTTACACAAATTTCCTAAACAAAAAGGATCCGGTCCTAAAGACCGGACCCCATGTGTGTCCACTGTACATAAGCTCTGCAACTCTGCATGCGCAAAACCCGTTGCTTCGCAACTCCCCGTTTTGCTTATGCAGAGCACGCTCCGCTAATGTCCAAAACCTTGTGGAAAGATGTCTGCAAGCAGCCACTTTCCCCAAGTTTTGTCCATTGCAAAGCTTATCCAAGCTCTGCAAAGTACTTAATGGTACGAACCATCTGAGAGGTGTAGGAGTTCTCGTTGTCATACCATGAAACAACCTGTACAAGATTGTCAGCGCCAACCATGGTCTGGGTAGCGTCGAAGATTGAGCCGTAGGTGCTTCCTATGATATCGGAGGAAACAATCTCATCCTCGTTGTATCCGAAGGACTCGGATGCAGCTGCCTTCATAGCAGCATTGATTTCTTCCTTGGTTACGCTCTTCTCAACGGTTGCAACAAGGATGGTGGTGGAACCGGTAGGAGTAGGTACACGCTGAGCGGAACCGATAAGCTTTCCATTGAGCTCGGGGATAACAAGACCGATAGCCTTTGCAGCACCTGTGGAGTTGGGAACGATATTGATAGCGCCTGCACGGCTTCTTCTGAGATCACCCTTTCTCTGAGGTCCGTCAAGGATCATCTGGTCGCCGGTGTATGCGTGAATGGTGCTCATGATACCGGACTTGATGGTAGCAAGGTCGTTAAGAGCCTTTGCCATAGGTGCAAGGCAGTTGGTAGTGCAGCTTGCAGCGGATATAATCTTGTCATCCTTGGTAAGGGTCTTGTGGTTTACATTGTAAACGATGGTGGGAAGGTCATTTCCTGCGGGTGCGGAGATAACAACCTTCTTTGCGCCTGCATTGATGTGCGCCTGTGCCTTCTCCTTGGAAGTGTAGAAACCGGAGCACTCAAGAACAACATCTACTCCAAGCTCGCCCCAAGGACAATTGTTTGCATCGGGCTCCTTGTAGATCTTAAGGGTCTTTCCGTCAACAGTGATGGAATCCTCGCCTGCGGAAACCTTGTCTGCAAGCGCATACTTGCCCTGAGATGAATCATACTTTAAAAGATGTGCAAGCATCTTGGGAGAGGTAAGATCGTTGATTGCCACAACATCATAACCCTCTGCTCCAAACATCTGTCTGAATGCAAGACGTCCGATACGTCCAAATCCGTTGATTGCTACTTTTACTGCCATTTCAAATTCCTCCTGAAATTAAATATTTGCCCCCAAGGTTGCCTTAACCTTAGGGATGTATCTCTCTTGACTTCTCCATACAGCCTTCTGCAAACAAATGCTCCGGCTTTGCACAAAGATTGTCAAAATTTTATCAGCACATCTATTTTACAAAATACAGGGCAATAATTCAAGCCTTAATTTGTGAATTTCGATAAAATGTCACTTTTTGTTTTCAAAATAGTCAATTAGTATTCTTTTTATATGGTTATATCTTCTTGCATAGCTATTTTCTACTCTTATTAA
The DNA here is from genome assembly GCA_017483735.1 of Lachnospiraceae bacterium. Classification (GTDB taxonomy): domain Bacteria; phylum Bacillota; class Clostridia; order Lachnospirales; family Lachnospiraceae; genus RGIG4856. Next base: position 17,157 of record JAFUVF010000069.1, read on the forward strand.
TTGCATATTGTGTCTCATGCATATTTCATTCTTCTTCATGTCACGGCTTTTAACAATTTCATCGTCATAATGCTCTCTTCCATCAAGCTCTATTGCCAAAATCGGAATTTCAGATTTTCCTTGTCTTTCATATATAACAAAATCAAATCTCCCAGAATAAAAAAGGGCAACATTTCCTATATTTTCATTAAATACTTGTGATATAGGAACTTCCTTCTTAACTGTATATCTGTTTTGCAAATGCCATATATTACCCATTACATTGATTACATCCACTTTGTGCTCGTAAGCTTTGCTAAGCTTAAAATTCTCACGTCTGGAATCTAGAATTCTTATTACTGAAATCTTCTCCAAGAAACCTTTTCTTAAATATTTCTCTTCAAAGCGCTTGCCATCT
>JAFUVF010000070.1 GCA_017483735.1 Lachnospiraceae bacterium
AAAACGCTTATTATGATTGCTCACAGATTAAGCACCGTTATGAATGCCGACCGGATATTTGTCATGGACGACGGAAAGTGCACTGAATCAGGAAGCCACGATGAACTTATGAAGCAACAAGGCTTGTATAAGCATATGTTTGATGAGTATACAAGATCGATCGAATGGAAGGTAGGTGCATAAAGATGGTAGATAAATTACAGCATAAATACGCACTTTCAAGACAGGGTGCGGCGGATATGATAAAAGCAGGTGTATGTGTTACTGTTACCAATATTGTACTGATGATGACAGCCGGCATCCTGTATACACTTATCGGGGATCTGTTGGAGAATAACTTAAGCAGAGACAGAATCTCATTTTATGTAACAGGTTCCGTGATAATATTGATTTTTGTTTTTGTTACCAACTTTATACAGTATAATGCAACGTTCCTGACCACCTATCGGGAGAGCGGAGTCAGAAGAACCACGATAGCGGAGAAGCTGAGAAAGCTGCCCCTTTCCTATTTTGGGAAAAAGAATATAGCTGATCTTACAACAAATATCATGGGAGACTGCGCGCAGATTGAGACTGCCTCAAGCCACTGGATTCCGGAACTGATAGGAGCGGTAGCTTCGGTAATTCTTGTCGGGATAAGTCTGTTCTTTTTCTTTGACTGGAGGATGGTGCTTGCAAGCTTCTGGGTCATCCCGGTGGCATTTATCATCGTGATCACATGCTCCGGAGCGGAGAAGCGTGCTATAAGGAAGAACCAGGCGATCAAGCTTGAGATGGCAGACGGAATACAGGAATGTCTGGAATCAATAAGAGACCTGAGAGCCAACAATGCTCAGGACAGATATATGGAGGAGCTTGACGGCAAGATCAAAAAAGTCGAGAAGTTCGCCCTGTTTACGGAATTGAAGATGGCTGTATATGTCAATTCGGCAGCAATCATCCTAAAGCTTGGTATTGGCACAACTGCGGTTGTCGGCGGAACGCTGTTTGCAAAAGGAGATATTAATCTGCTTACATTCTTTATGTTCCTGATGCTTGTATCAAGGCTGTATGCTCCGATGGAAATCTCACTGCAGAACTTTGCGGCTATTATAGCTACGGGAATACAGTGTGAGAGACTGGATGAGGTTATGTCACACGAGATTCAGACAGGTTCTGAGGAAATGAATAATGACGGATACGATATCGTCTTTGATCATGTGGGATTTAAGTATGCAGACGATACGGATGTACTAAAGGATGTCAGCTTTACGGCAAAGCAGGGGCAGGTAACCGCACTCATCGGACCGTCCGGCGGCGGAAAGACAACAATCTCAAGACTGGCTGCAAGATTCTGGGATGTGGGCAGCGGAAAGATTACTCTTGGAGGAGAGGATATCGGGGGGATCGATCCGGAGACTTTGCTTACAAAGTATTCCATCGTATTCCAGGATGTGACGCTGTTTAACAATTCCGTAATGGAAAATATCCGTATCGGTAAGAACGGGGCTTCGGATGAAGAGGTTATGGAAGCGGCGAGACTGGCAAATTGCGATGAGTTTGTGAAGCTTCTGCCGGAAAAATATAACACGAACATCGGAGAGAACGGAAGTGAGCTGTCCGGCGGTGAAAGGCAGAGAATATCAATAGCGAGGGCATTTTTAAAGGATGCGCCTGTAATACTGCTGGATGAGGCGACGGCATCTCTTGATGCCGAGAACGAAACTGTAATCCAGGAAGCGCTGTCAAGGCTTATAAAGAACAAGACAGTTATAATAATCGCACACCGTATGAGGACAATAGCAAATGCGGATCATATCGTTGTGTTAAAGGATGGCGTTGTGGCCGAACAGGGCAGTCCAGAATTCCTGTCGGGATATGACAGCATATACAGCCGTATGACCGCTCAGCAGCTGATTTCGCAAAACTGGAAAATGTAACACATCTCCAACCACAACATCTAGTCTGGGATTTCATCCCACCACATATATCTAGTATTTTATGTGAACCAAAGCGCCTTGAAAGGCGCTTTTTTACTGGATTTTTCTTAAGAAAATCTTAAAATTTTTCTTGCATATTTTTCATTTTTAGTATAAAATCGAGACATAGGTGGGAAAAAGTGGTAAATAAAAACTATAAAGTGGGATAAGGTGTGCATTAAGGCATGTGCTGCAACACAAGCCGACACCGATGCCCCTCCACTTTTCCCGAAATCCGGAGAAACCTATGCTGGGACTGATTGGGCAATACAACCACACAATCGATACAAAGGGACGCCTGAGTATTCCTTCGAAGTTCAGAGGGATTTTGGGCAACGAATTTATTGTTGCAAAATCAATCGACGGCTGCCTTAACATATACACTCTTGCAGCGTGGGAGGAGCAGGAAAAGAAGCTTTCGGAGCTTCCGTCACTCGACAAAAACGCAAGAGATTTGAAACGCTTTTTGCATACCGGAGTTGCGACGGTGGAGCCGGATCCTCACGGAAGAATATTGGTTCCCATGGTTTTGAGGGAATATGCGGGACTAAACAAGGATGTAACCATTATTGGAATGAATGACAAAGCAGAGATATGGGATACGGAGAGGTTTGAAAGGAAGAATTCCGAGTTCGATATGGACGGCGCAGCAGAGGCGCTGCTTTCAAAGGGAATAAGCATATAGCGGTAAGATAAATGGAATTTAACCATTATTCGGTGCTCCTAAAGGAGACCATTGAGGGATTGAATATAAAGCCGGACGGGATATACCTTGACGGAACTTTGGGAGGAGGAGGACACTCCGAGGAGATTTTAAAAAGACTTGCCACCGGACATCTCTACGGCACGGACAGGGATGAGGACGCCATAAGGGCAGCGACAGAGAGATTAGAGAAGTACAAGGACAGCTTTACCGCAATAAAATCAAATTACAAGGATGCGGGCGACAGATTAGAAGAGCTGGGAATAAATGAACTTGACGGAATAGTGCTTGACCTTGGGGTTTCATCCTATCAGTTTGACACAAAAGACAGAGGCTTTTCCTACAGATTCGATGCTCCTTTGGATATGAGGATGGACAGAGAACAGGAGCTTAGCGCAAGGGAGATAGTAAATGATTATCCGGAGAGCGAGCTGTACAGGATAATACGGGATTACGGCGAGGATAAATTCGCAAAGAATATAGCAAAGCACATAGTAAAGGCAAGAAGCGAAAAGAGCATAGAGACTACATTTGAACTGAACGAGATAATAAAGGCTGCGATTCCTGCAAAGATGAGAAGGGACGGACATCCTTCGAAGCAGACCTATCAGGCAATAAGAATTGAGTGCAATTCGGAGCTGGAATCCTTGAAGGAAGCGCTTGAAAAACTGACAAAGCTAATAAAACCCGGAGGGCGGATGTGCATAATAACCTTCCACTCCCTTGAAGACAGGATTGTAAAGAGCACCTTTAAAAGGCTCGAAAATCCCTGCACCTGCCCGCCGGACTTTCCCATATGCGTCTGCGGAAAGAAACCGGAGGGAAGAATAATTACAAAGAAAGCAATAATTCCCAGTAGGGAGGAAATAAAAGAAAATAAGCGCTCATCCAGTGCGAAACTAAGGATTTTGGAGAAATTATGAGGGAAGTAATCACAAACAAAAACATACTTGAATACATCGACGGGAATGCCGCAAAAAATCTGCAGGTTGAAAGACAGCCCGTAAGACGGTATAATGAGGAGCAGAAAAAGCTTAAGAACAGATACAGAAAAGCTCACAGAAACAGCTTGAAAACCGTGCTTTTCTTTGCAGTGGCGCTTTTGATTTGCGGCTATGTGCTGATAGGCTATGTAAGGCTACAGTCGCAGCTTACCTCAAAGACAAGGCAGATTGCAAGGCTTGAGAGTAATTTGAATGATTTGCGGCTTTCTAACGACGAGGAATTGAACCGCATAAATTCCAAAATAGACCTCGAGGAGGTAAAGCGTGTTGCAATAGGGGAGCTTGGTATGACCTATGCCACGGAGGGACAGATTGTTACCTACAACTCTTCGGGAAAGGATTACATGAGAAAGGTTGCGCAGGCGGAATGAGCGTGACTTAAAGGATAGCGATTGGCTAAAAAAAACAGACCGAAATTAAATATAACCATGAGAAGAAAGCTGGTGGTACTTTATGGATTAGTACTGCTGGCTTTTGTGGGGCTGGGAGCAAGGCTTCTTTGGATTGCCAGGGAAAATGGCGCACAGTACGAGAAGCAGGTGCTCTCGCAGCAGCATTACGATTCCGTGACGATTCCCTACAGGCGCGGAGATATTGTGGATGCCAAGGGGACGATTCTTGCCACCTCCGAAAAGGTATACAATCTCATAATTGATTCATCCGTGATGACCTATGATGACAAATATATTGAGCCGACACTTAACGCAGTACAACAATGCTTTCCCGATGCAGACATTACAGCCATCAGAAATCACGTCTATGCAAACAAGGAGAAGGAGGCGGGAAGCCGTTCCGCATGGTATGTGGCATTGAAACAGATATCCTACGAGGATAAGCAGGCGTTTGAAAATATGCAGAATGATCCGGACAACGAGGATGCCTCCCTCATAAAAGGCGTGTGGTTCGAGGATGAATACAAGAGAGTATATCCCAATGGAAGTCTTGCAGCACATGTAATAGGCTTTACAAAGGCAGGCGGACAGAATGAGGGGCAGTATGGTCTTGAGGAATATTACAACGATATGCTAAACGGTATAGACGGCAGGGAATACGGCTATATGAATGATGATGCAACGCTAGAGAGAACCGTTAAGCCTGCAGTGGATGGATATACCATTCATTCATCCATAGATGCCAATGTGCAGAGTGTGATTGAAAAATACTTAAAGCAGTTTAATGATGAGCATGTAAATGGCAATAAGGATGGAAACGGAGCGGAGCATATCGCCTGCATCGCTATGGAGGTTGATACGGGGAGAGTCTTAGGAATGGCGGAATATCCCACATTTGACCTGAATAATACCAGAGACACCACGCCCCTTTTGGGGACAAGGGCATACGAAATGATAACCAACGACAACGGCTATCAGGTAATCAAAAAGACCGATACTGTGATAACACAGGAGGTTTTGGATGAAATGCCGGATGATCAGGTGTACTTAAATCTCAACAATCTTTGGAAGAATTTCTGCATTTCAAATACCTATGAGCCGGGCTCCACGGCGAAGCCCTTTACGGTGGCTGCGGCATTGGAGAGCGGCACCATTACAGGAAACGAGGTATATGCCTGCAACGGCTTTCTTACAAAGAGTGAGCACAAGATAAAATGCCACAATTACAAATCCGGAGGCTGCGGAGAGGTCAGCGTTACCAACTCCATAGCTTGGTCCTGCAATGTGGCTCTTATGAAGATTGGAGATACCCTCGGTAAAAAGCGCTTCTGCGAGTTCCAGAGGATATTTAATTTTGGACTGAAGACTAATATAGACCTTGCGGGGGAGGCAAGAACCGCAACGCTTATATATACTCCGGATCAGATGGTGGATTCCGACCTTGCGACCAACACCTTCGGACAGAATTTCAACACCACGATGATACAGATGATAACCGGATATTGCTCTCTGATAAACGGAGGCTATTATTATGAGCCCCACATAGTTGACAAGATTACAAACGCAAACGGCGCTACGATTAAAAATATAGAGCCCAGGGTTTTGAAGCAGACCGTGTCGGAATCCACATCCGCATTTATCAGAAACGCCACAAGGGAAACTGTAATGCAGGGCGGCAGGGCGACAGGAAGCACGGCGCGTCCCGCAGGCTATGCCATAGGCGGAAAGACCGGTACTGCGGAGACTATTCCCAGAGGAAACAATGAGTATGTGGTTTCCTTTATGGGACATGCGCCTGCGGATGACCCGAAGGTTGCGATTTATGTTGTGGTTGACAGGGCTAACAACTGGAAGCAGGATGATGCAAAGTACGCTACGGGAATAGTGAGAAATATTTTTACCGAAATACTTCCATACCTCAATATCTTTATGACGGAGGAACTTTCCGAAAAGGAGATAAAGGAGTTGGAGGAAAAGCAGATAGCAATCACAAATATGTATACTACTCCTTCGGAGGAAGAGGGAGAGAGTACTACAGGAGAAAACAAGGATACATCCTCATCCGAAACCGTGACGGATTCAACCGGAGAGACGGCGCTTAAGGTTCCGGCATGGATGAGCTATCCCATAGATTCCGCTACAGGCTACAGAGTGGATCCGAAGACGGGAAATCAGTTTGACGCAAAGACAGGCGAACCAATCACGGATACCAGTGTATTGGATGATGATGTTCCCGTAAATTCCAATATCATCAATGTGCAGGATGATGCGGGAGGTGTGGAGTAATGGCGGAGATAAAGGACATTACAGAGGCGAGAAAAAAGATATTGGGCAATTATTTTGATTACAGTATGCTCTTTATGGTAATTTTTCTTTTGGGCTTCGGACTATTGATGGTTTATTCCGCAAGCTCATATACCTCGGAGCAGAGTTACGGCGATGCGGCATATTATCTGAAACGTCAGTTTATTGCGGATGTGCTGGGCATTATAGCGATGTTCGTCGTAATGTTTATTCCGTACAAGTTCTGGTCGAAATTTCCCATTGCTGCATATGCAATATCAATAGTGTCGATAATACTTATTATACCCTTCGGAATAGAATCCCACGGTGCCAAGAGGTGGCTTAAGGTTGCCTTCGGATTCAACGTACAGCCTGCGGAAATCGCAAAGCTGTGCATGATAGTAGTGCTTGCGGTGGTTGTTGCAAAGATGGGAAAAGGCATAAGGGCATGGAAGGGGTTTTTCGTGGCGATAGGCTGGTCTCTTCCTATAGCTGCGCTTATCCGACTTATCACAAACAACATGAGTTCGGCGCTCATAGTTGTAGGAATCGCCTTTTTGATGGTGTTTGTGGCAAGTCCCGATTACAAGAAATTTATACTGATGGTGCTTGCGGGAGCTGCTCTTTTTGCGGTTCTGGTGCTCGTGGCAAGAGCGGGAATGTCAAACGGCAACTTCCGTTTCGGAAGGCTTGCGGTATGGCTTGACCCAGAGAGCCAGGCACAGGGGCAGGGCTTCCAGGTGCTGCAGGGGCTTTATGCAATAGGAAGCGGAGGAATATTCGGCAAGGGGCTGGGGGAGAGCATGCAGAAGATAAATTATCTTCCGGAGGCGCAGAACGATATGATATTCTCCGTTGTCTGCGAGGAACTCGGTATATTCGGGGCGTTCGGCATAATGCTGATATTCCTTTTATTGCTGTGGAGAATGATGATAGTTGCGCAGAATGCCAAGGATTCCTTTGGACTTATGCTGGTAGTGGGAGTCATGGCGCATATTGCCATTCAGGTAATGCTTAATATAGCTGTGGTTTCAAACTCAATACCGAATACGGGAGTATCGCTTCCGTTTATAAGCTACGGCGGAAGCTCGGTGCTTTTTCTCATGGCGGAGATAGGGCTTGTTTTCTCAGTAGCGAGGGGGATAGAGGTGTCACAGTCATAAGGGGGAAGGATGAGGCTTGGCAAAGGTTTTTTTATAAAGCTTATTATCGTTTTTGTACTCCTTGGGATTGCAGGCGGTGTCATATATTTTATCCGGGAAAATTATCGGGTGGAGAATGTCTATGTGAATGGCAATGTGCACTATACGCAGGAGGAGGTAAAAAATTTTGTGCTTGACGGAAGCTTCCTTTCGGACAACTCGCTTTATCTCTCCGTCAAATACAAGGATAAGGAGATAACAGATATTCCCTTTGTGGATGTTCTGAGCGTGGATGTGCTCTCCCCGGACACCATAAGGATAAATGTCATTGAGAAGAGCATCGCGGGATACATTCTTTCCATGGATTCCTGTATGTATTTTGACAAGGACGGGTATATTGTGGAAAGTTCCGACGAGAAGGCGGGGGGCATACCGAGAGTAACAGGACTTCCAACAGAGCATTTGGTTCTCGGAGAGAGACTTGATGTAGATGACTATACGATTTTTGACAGGATAAATACCATCACAAAAACTCTCGACAAGGACGGGCTTAAGGCGGACAATATTTATTTCAGACCAAATGGGGACGTGACAATTTATTTTGCGAGGGTAAAGGTAAATTTAGGGGAGCTTGATGAATACCTTGAAGACAAGATAAGCGCTTTGCCGGAAATATTGGAAAGCCTGAGCGGTCTTAAGGGGACGTTATATATGGAGGACTATGATGAGAACGAGGGGAAATACATTTTTAAGGAGGAGTAAAAACATTAGAAAAAAACTGTTGCCAATTTGCATAAAAGGTTATATCATAGTAATGATGTAAATTAAAGGGATAAGTGTTTGTATTTATAGATAGAAGCTGTTAAGGAGGATAAAACCTTGCTTGAGATAAAGAATGAAGAGGTTATCGGAGGAGCTAAAATATTGGTGGTTGGAGTCGGCGGTGCCGGCAATAACGCTGTGAACAGAATGATAGACGATCAGATTGAGGGTGTGGAGTTTATTGCGGTTAATACGGATAAACAGGCATTGCAGCTTTCAAAGGCAAAGACCAGATTGCAGATAGGCGAAAAGCTTACAAAGGGTCTGGGTGCCGGTGCAAAGCCGGAGGTTGGCGAGAATGCGGCGCAGGAAAGCCTTGATGATCTCACAAATGTTTTGAGCGGAGCGGACATGGTGTTCGTTACCTGTGGAATGGGAGGCGGAACAGGAACAGGTGCAGCCCCCGTGGTTGCAAAGATCGCAAAGGATCTCGGCATACTTACTGTGGGAGTTGTGACTAAGCCCTTCAGATTCGAGGCCAAGACCAGAATGGATAACGCCATGGGCGGCATTGCAAAGCTTCGGAGCAATGTGGACACAATAGTTGTGATTCCCAATGATAAGATATTGGAGATAGTTGACAAGAAGACCTCAATGCCGGATGCTTTGAAGAAGGCAGATGAGGTATTGCAGCAGGCAATAAGAGGTATAACAGACCTCATAAACAAGAATGCACTTATAAGCCTCGACTTTGCGGATGTTTCCACGGTTATGAGAGACAAGGGCGTGGCTCATATCGGTATCGGTCAGGGCACCGGAGATGAGAGAGCCTTAGAGGCAGTCAAGATGGCTGTGGAGAGCCCTCTTCTTGAGACGAAGCTTACCGGCGCCACGGATGTTATCATCAATGTATCCGGTAATATCAATATGTTTGATGTCAGCGCAGCAAACGATTATATTCAGGAGATTACGGGCTATAACGTCAATGTTATCTCCGGCGCAATGTATGATGAAAATGCGGATATCTGCGAGGTGACGGTTATTGCGACAGGTATTCCGGAGGAGAAGCAGGTTGCACCCGGAGGACGTATTGCACCCGGCTTCCGTTCTCCCTTGAACGGAATGTCAGGCGGTCCTGCCAATATAGGTAATCCCAGAGTGGCTGCACCCGGCGTGAGGAATACAGGTGTTCAGCCCGGAGTTAATCCCGGAGGCGCAATGCAGGGAACTGGAGCCATACCTCCTGTGAATATCAACACGGGAGTCCTTCCGAGAGCTTCGGAGATAAGAAGTACTGTGGACAGCGTAAACCTGAAGATACCGGATTTCCTGCAGAGAAAATAATATGGAGATACATGGGCACGAAATCAATGGATTCGTGCCTTTTTCTTTTTAGCTACGGAGGCTGTATGGTAGAAAGAGGCGACATACTTTCTTTGGGATATTTAAAAAAGGCGGAGTTTACCGGCTCCGATTCCGGATTCAGATACAGGCTTAAGAAGGTTACAAGGGACGAAGCGGATGCTCTTGAGTGTGCGGTATGGGACGAGCCGTATAATTTCTTCGTTACGCCGGAGGAACAAAAGCGGTACGGTTATTTTGAGTTCAATGAGGATGGCATAGTGGATGCGGTAAGATTCATCAATAATATTATTGCATCGGTATAGATAGTATAACCGCATACATTTTTGTACAATATGTAGTTTTTTTAGTTGACATAATCTCCAATGTTATGTATACTTATATATGTTGTGAGCAACGTGATTCGCAAACATTAAATATTCAGGAGAGTGTCATATGAAATGTCCTTTTTGCAACAATGAAAATACCAGGGTCATTGATTCGAGACCGGCGGAGGAGAATAATTCCATAAGAAGAAGGAGAATCTGCGACGGCTGCGGAAGAAGATTTACCACCTATGAAAAGATTGAAACTATTCCGCTTATTGTGATCAAAAAGGATAATAACAGAGAGACCTTTGACAGACAAAAGATAGAGGCGGGTGTTCTGAGAGCCTGTCATAAACGCCCTGTTTCTGCAGAGGCTATTACAAAGCTTGTGGATTCCGTAGAGAACGAGATATTTTCAAAGGCGGACAAGGAGATTCCTTCCGATGTCATTGGCGAGCTTGTGATGAACAAGCTTAAGGATCTGGATGCAGTGGCGTATGTGCGTTTCGCTTCGGTTTACAGAGAGTTTAAGGATATCAATACATTTATGGATGAGCTTAAGAAGGTCATCGTGTCAAGCGAGGGCGAATAATTCTTAAGAGAATGAGAATATGAAAAAGACGGTAATAGTAGGGATGTCCGGAGGGGTTGACTCCTCTGTGGCAGCCCTTCTTTTAAAGGAAAAAGGATATGAGGTCATAGGGGTTACGTATGATTTCTGGCACAACGACGATTCCCCTGATGATATATACAGAAATCTTTCGGATGCCTATGAGGCAAGGGCTGTTGCCGACACCATAGGAATCAGACATCTTGCCGTCAATTATACAAAGGAATTCCGCAACAGGGTTGAAAAGTACTTCGTGAGGGAATACCTCTCGGGGAGAACTCCCAATCCCTGCGTTATGTGTAACCCCCTTGTCAAATGGGCGGCAATGCTTGAAACAATGAAGGAATATTCCGCTGATTATGTTGCTACGGGGCATTATGCCAGGATTGATATGCTTTCAAACGGGCGTTACGCCGTGAAAAATTCCGTTACTGCGAGAAAAGACCAGACTTATGTGCTTTATAAGCTATCGCAGGAGGCGCTTTCCCATACTCTTATGCCAATAGGGGATTATGATAAATCTGAAATAAGAAGGATTGCCAAGGAGAATAAGCTTCCTGTTGCAGATAAGCCTGACAGTCAGGAGGTCTGCTATATAGATGACAATGACTATGCAGGCTATATTGACAGGATGATAGACGGGGAGTTTTCGGAGCTTTTGAATAAGGAAGGGCTGATGCGTCCCCATAGCGGAAAATTTGTGAATGAAAAGGGAGAAATACTTGGGGAGCACAAGGGAATAACCCACTATACGGTAGGTCAGAGAAGAGGTCTGTCAATTCCTGCGGGACACCGGATATTTGTAAAAGAGCTTAGACCGGAAAAAAATGAAGTGGTACTGTCTGAGAATGAGGAGCTCTTTACAAGAAGGGTAATCGCAAAGGACGCTGCATATATGGCTGTGTCCGCATTGGATAAGGAGACAGAATGCATCGCCAAGATACGCTATAATCATGCGGGAAGCAAGGGACTGCTGCGTCCCATAAACGGCGGCTTGATAGAAGTGATATTTGATGAGCCTGTGCGTGCCGCAACCCCCGGACAATCCCTTGTCTGCTATAAGGATGATTATGTGCTCTGCGGCGGTGTGATAGTGTAGATATAAAACTATTTGCACAAAGGTTTACAATATGTTATACTTTAAAAGTATCTGAAGGGTTCTTTTTGCAGAGGGGAATCGGATGCAATTCATTAGAGTGGAAAATCTTAAGAACGGAATGCGGCTTGCCCGTCCTATATACTCAAAGAAGGGTGTGCTTTTGTATGAGAGAAATTCCCTGCTTACGCCGCAGGCTATAGAGAGTGCGAAGAACTTCGGACTTTTGGGTATCTATATCCTTGAGCCCGCCGAGCCTCTTCCGCCTATCTCCGAGGATGATCTTGAATATGAAAAGTTCCAGATAGTCACGGTGGCATCCATACAGGAAGAGCTTGACGCCATCATCTCAAAGAAGAAGCAGGCAAAGCTTCAGACCATTGTTTCCAATATTGTGAGACAGTACAGGGGCGTTGACGAAAAGATAAATTTCTATCAGAATCTTCGGAGCAAGGATGACTATGTGGCAAGGCATGCGCTCAATGTAGCCGTATTGTGCATTCTTATGTGCAAGCGCTTAAACTTAAAGGCAGAGGATACCAACAATACTCTTATGGCGGCGATAGTGCATGATCTGGGGAAGGTGCTTTCTCCCCTTGAATTTATGTACAATCTGGATTTGGATGAGGATCAGAGGGCGCTTCTATACGGCAAGCAGATGGGTGGAATGGAGCTTATAGAGCAGGCTTTGGGATTGGATGGAGTTCCCATAAGGCGTATCTGCTCACAGGCTCTCAAGTGCCAGATGGATGCCGAGAACGGCGATACCCTGTCGAACCCCAAGAGCCTTTTGTCAGCAAGGATACTCCATGTGGCGAATCGCTATGACGAGCTTACTGCAATGAGTCTCGACGGGAAATCGGAGTCAGAGGTAAAGGCGATACAGGAATTTTTGGACAGACCGGGCATATATGACGAAAAGGTCGTACAGGCTTTGATTGAGGCTGTAAATATCATCATACCCGGACTTTCTGTAGAGCTATCAACTGGCAGGAAGGCGCTTGTGCTGAACGAGAATGACAGGGATATACTGCGCCCTACGGTGCTTACCTTCGGAGACAACTCCATTATTGATCTGTCACTAAAGGTTAATAAGGAGATTCGCATAGTTGATATTATGAAGACTCTTGATAACCGTGTTATCATCAGCAAAAATCCTCTGGCAGGAGCATCTGCTGAGGCTTCCGCAGATCAGAATTCTTAAAAGTCTTTGTTTTCATGTAAATAAAAGGACTCTCCCGGTTTCAATGAAGCATTTCATTGAGTTTTTTGTGCGCAATTTTGTGCATACGAAAGGAGAGTAATGTACACAAAAATATTGTCGGGTGCCACTGTCGGAGTAAATGCATATATCGTTGAGACAGAGGTGGATATATCAAACGGGCTCCCAATGTTCAATCTTGTGGGTTCCATTGGAAACGAGACAAGGGAGGCGAGGGAACGGGTAACGGTGGCTCTCAAAAATAACGGTATATGTCTTCCGGCATCCAGAATAACGGTTAATCTGTCGCCAGCCGACATGAAGAAGGACGGCACGGGCTTTGATCTGTCTATAGCGGTGGGGCTGCTTCACAATATGGGATATTTTGGAGATGAGGCGGTGGAGGATACAGTGTTTCTTGGGGAGCTTTCATTGTATGGCGACATAAAAAAGGTAAAAGGCGTGCTGCCGATAATATCGAGTGCCGCAAAAAGAGGTATAAAGCGCTGTGTGGTTCCATTGTCAAATCTTATGGAGGCCGCAGTGGTTCCGGGGATAGAGGTATATGGTGCCGGAAGTATAGTGGATGTGCTATCCTTTCTGTCGGGCAAGGACAGGGATGCATTGACTAAAATGAGTATAAGTCCGGAGGAGATATTATCTGCGGATGGCAATGATATATACGAGGATTTCAGCGAGATAGCGGGACAACAGGGAGCAAAGAGGGCTGCAAAAATAGCCGCCTGCGGATTCCATAATTTCCTTATGACGGGACCTCCCGGAAGCGGAAAATCAATGATAGCCAGACGTATACCGGGAATTATGCCACCCCTTACAATAGATGAGAGTCTGGAGCTTACGTCCATAGTGTCCGTGGCGGGACTTTTGAAGGACGGGGAAGCATTGGCGACGAAGCGCCCATATATGAATCCGCATCATTCCATATCGGAGGCGGCTCTTGTGGGAGGAGGGCGAGGCATAAAGCCCGGAATGATCTCTCTTGCGCATCGGGGAGTGCTCTTTATGGATGAGCTTCCGGAGTTTGGAAGAAGCATGATAGATTGTTTGAGACAGCCTCTGGAGGACAGAAAGATACTTATAAGCCGTGCGGACGGAAATGTCTCGTATCCTGCGGATTTTATGCTGGTGTGTGCCATGAATCCATGTCCCTGCGGATACTATCCGGACAGACATAAATGCAGGTGTACGGAGAGCCAGATGTTGAGGTACATATCACGCATATCGGGACCTATATTGGACAGGATAGATCTTTGTGTGGAGCTTCATCCTGTGGATGTGGGAAGTCTTTCAGATATGGGGAGAGGAGAGACGTCCGAGAACATGCGGAAGGACGTAATGCGGGTAAGGGCGATACAGGATGAGAGATTTAAGGGAACACAGTATCGCTTCAATTCGGATATCAAACCCTCGGACATACAGGAGTACTGCCGTCTGGGCAGCAAAGAGGAGGAGTGTATGAAAAAGCTGTATGAGGGAATGGGGATGTCCGCAAGAACCTATTACAGGGTCTTGCGGGTAGCAAGGACGATAGCTGATATATCGGAGAGCGGGGACATAAAGGAAGAACATATCTACGAGGCTGCCTGCTATAGGCCGGATGAAAAGTACTGGAGGGGCAGATGATGAAAATAAAGGACAGGGAGAAATGCTTTCTGGCAGGAATATGCTATATGGGGCCGGTAACGGTATCAAGGCTTTATTCCTTTTTCGGAGATTTTGAGCATATTTATAGTGCTGATAAGGGGAAGCTTGGCAGGGTAATGTCCGTGGGACTCTGTGAGAGGTTTATAAACCACAGGGATAAATATAACCCCGATACCTACTGTGAATATGTGGAAGGGCTTGACATCGGCTTTGCGGGCATTGATGAAGATGAATATCCGGAGAAACTCAAAAATATAAACGGAGCGCCGATAGGAATTTTCTATAAAGGAAAGCTTCCAGAGAGGAAGGAATTGCACGTTGCCGTAATAGGGGCAAGAGAATGTTCTGAATATGGAAAATATATAGCCACAGAGTTAGGGGAGAGTCTTGCCAGAAACGGTATACCGGTTATCAGCGGAATGGCCAGAGGTGTGGACGGGATAAGCCAGAGAGGCGCATTGAGTGCAGGAGGCTCCTCCTATGGCATACTTGGAAGCGGAGTGGATGTTTGTTATCCTGCCTGCAACAGGGAGCTCTATGAGGAACTGACTAAGAAGGGCGGAGTGCTGTCCGATTTTCCGCCGGGAACAGAGCCCTTGTCAAAGCATTTCCCTCAGAGAAACCGTATAGTCAGCGGATTGTCGGATGCTGTTGTCGTGATAGAGGCAAGGCAGAAGAGCGGAACCTTGATAACCGTGGATATGGCGCTAGAACAGGGGAGGGATGTGTATGTTGTGCCGGGGCGCATTACGGACAGGCTTTCGGACGGCTGCAACAGACTGCTTTCACAGGGAGCTTCGGTGTTTTTGTCCCCTGATGAATTCATAAAGGAGCTTCTTGAGAAAAAGCTTAAAGAGCTGTCCTGTGAGAAGGGTAAGAGGGTAAAAAGGGGATATGAAAAAAATAAAAGATTGCCAACGGAATTAAAAGCAGTATATAAAGCATTGGACTTCAATCCAAAGAGCATTGATGAGATAAAAAGGGATAGCGGGGAAGAGGGCGAAATGTCTGTGATAATGTCGAAGCTTATGGAATTATGCATACAGGGATTTGCCGTGCAGCTTACACAGGATAAATTTTCAAGGAAAATGTGAACAGCAAGCAATGGATTGCGAGCGCCGAAAAATTATGGAATTACAAGGATGTAGAGCCGTAATTTTGAGGGAACAGCGAGCAATGGATTGCGAGCGCCGAAAAATTATGGTATATTAAATATAGTTTCGGATTTGGGGATAATGCACGGAGGCATTTATGAACGCAACGGCGGTTACATATTATCAGAATTATTCCCCTGTGGGAGATATAATGGTTCTGGCGACATGCATCGTATTTGTTATACTGATGCGGGTTGCCTATATCAGCAAGTCCAAAAATTACAAGATATTCCAGAATATGATAGCCCTCTTAATCCTTGCGGCGGTTTCGGGAATTGTCTATCATATGGCTTTGAACAGCACCGACACGATACCGCATATTGTAATATATGCGCTTCATGCAATATATCATCTGACATTATTTTTGCACCTGTATTTCTATGTGGTATATATCAAGGTAACCATGGGGCTTGATTCCCTTACCCATACCAGATATACCGTTGTCGCAGGAATAGGCTTCCTTGTGATGGCTGTTTTGGAGATAGGCGGAATGGCTACGGGAATGTTGTTCAGGATAGACGATGACGGGGAGATTTATTCAGGCTTCAATATATTTATGATAGGCTACATTTTCTTTGTGGGTATCGTGATGTATATGCTTTTTTATTACAGAAGTCTCGTATACAAGGCGGTGCTTTTGGGAATTGTGGCTACGATATTCGTATCCTTTGCGGTTATGGCAATACAGGGAATGCACGACCAGGTATCCTTTACGACGGCATCCTTTCTCTTTCCGGCGTACTCGCTTCTCTATCTCATACACTCAAACCCTTATGATATAGAGATAGGGACATTGAATCTAGCATCCTTTGAGGAGAATATCAGGGAGAATTATGCAAGGAACAGGGAGCTTGTTATGTTCTCACTGTATATGCATGAATTTGACGATTCGGCGAAGAAATACCCGAAGGATATAAGGGAGGTCATCAGATATTTTACCGCAAACTTTTTTAAGGATGCGTCGCTTTTCCAAATATCCGGTGGGCATATGATATTGGTCATAGATGTTATGAAGAATCCGGATTACGAAAAGAGCGGACAGAAGATGCTTTCGGTATTTGCGGATGAATATCCCAAATACAATTATGACTATAAGATTGTAATTACAAAGACAAGTGATGAGATAAGCAAGAACAATGAATACATATCCCTCATAAAATATATTGAGAATAAAATGCCCGAAAATTCCGTATACCGTGTGGAGGAGAAGGATTTTGAGGCATATGCAAAGCATAAATATATTTTGAGCGAGCTTGCGGACATCAACGCAAAGAAGGATATGTTTGACAGTAGAGTGCTGGTATATTGCCAGCCGGTCTATAACATCATGACAGGGAAGTACGATACGGCAGAGGCGCTGATGCGTCTTAAGCTTGATGATGTAGGCATGGTATTTCCCGACCAGTTCATACCCATTGCGGAGAACACAGGATATATCCTTACAATGAGTATGATAATACTCTCAAAGACCTGTGCGGCAATCAAGCAGCTTTTGGATGACGGATACAATGTAAAGCGTATATCCGTAAACTTCTCCGTCCTTGACTTAAGGGACAGAAGATTTTCCGACAGGGTTACGAAGATAATAA
The DNA here is from genome assembly GCA_017483735.1 of Lachnospiraceae bacterium. Classification (GTDB taxonomy): domain Bacteria; phylum Bacillota; class Clostridia; order Lachnospirales; family Lachnospiraceae; genus RGIG4856. The sequence goes on from JAFUVF010000070.1 coordinate 17,230, forward strand.
AACAGAGCGGCATCCCCTTTGACAAGATAGCCGTGGAGATTACCGAGAGCCAGAATGAGAAGGACTTCAATCTGATGAAGGAAAAGATAGACGAGCTCAAAAACAACGGCATAAAGTTCTATCTGGATGATTTTGGAACAGGGTATTCAAGCTTTGAGAGGATAATGGAGCTTCCCTTTGACATAATAAAGTTTGACAGGTCGCTGGTGCTTGCCTGCGGCGAGGATGAAAAGTCAGAGACTATGGTAAACCATCTTGCAAATATGTTTAATGATATGAATTATTCGGTTCTCTACGAGGGCATAGAGACTGAGCAGGATGAGGAGAGATGCGTAAAGATGTGCGCAAAATATCTCCAGGGATTCAGGTATTCAAAGCCCATACCCATAGAGGAGCTTAAAAACTATTTTGAAAAGAATGCAACGGCATAGCACAATATGAGCACATACAGAGAAAATACCAAAGTAATACATATCGGGGACAGAGTCATAGGCGGCGGGAATCCCATTCTTATCCAGTCAATGACCAACACTAAGACTGCGGATGTGGAAGCGACTGTAGCGCAGATTCTATCTCTCGAGAAGGCAGGCTGTGATATAATCCGCTGTACTGCCAACACGGAGGAAGCGGCAAGAGCCATAGGAGAGATTAAAAGGCGTGTGCATATCCCTGTGGTTGCGGATATTCACTTTGATTACAAAATGGCTCTGGAGGCTGTAAAGAGCGGCGCAGACAAGATAAGGATAAACCCCGGGAATATCGGCGGAGAGGATAAGCTAAGGGAAGTAGTAAAAGCGTGCAAGGATAAAAATATTCCTATCAGAGTGGGGGTAAACTCAGGTTCCCTTGAAAAAAGGCTCATAGAAAAATATGACGGCGTCACTGCCGAGGGAATCGTGGAGAGCGCCCTGGACAAGGTTTCTCTCATAGAAAAGAACGGATATGAGAATATCGTTATAAGCATTAAATCCTCGGATGTGCTTATGTGCATAAAAGCGCATAAGCTCCTTGCGGGAAGGACTCCCTATCCACTGCATGTGGGAATAACGGAGTCGGGAACTGTCATTAGCGGAAACATAAAGTCGGCTGTAGGTCTTGGTATAATTCTAAACGAGGGCATAGGGGATACAATAAGAGTATCCCTGACGGGAGACTCTGTGGAAGAGGTTAAGAGCGCAAAGCTCATACTCCGCACTCTGGGACTTAAAAAGGGCGGCATTGAGGTTGTGAGCTGTCCCACCTGCGGAAGAACGGAAATAGACCTGATAGGGCTTGCCACGAAGGTGGAGGAGCTGGTTTCGGATTATCCTCTCAATATCAAGGTGGCTGTGATGGGCTGTGTGGTAAACGGTCCGGGGGAAGCCAAGGAAGCGGATATTGGAGTGGCAGGAGGCAAGGGAGAGGGACTCCTTATAAAGCACGGGGAGATAATTAAAAAGCTTCCGGAAAGCGAACTGTTAAACGCATTAAAGTACGAATTGGACAATTGGAAGGATGAGTAAAAAATTTTTTGAAGCATTTCCCACTCTTGAGGTGGATAGTGATATAAAAAGCTTAATAGCACAGGCAAAGGTTGAAAAAGTCGCCTCCAATACAAGGAGGGGATTTTTGCGTATATACTTAAATTCCGAGAGGCTTATTTCAAAGAGCGATATATTAAAGCTCGAAAGGGAATTAAAGAGACAGCTCCTTTCGGATAATTCTCTGGAGATAAGCATTCATGAAAAATATACGCTTTCAAGCCAGTATGACCCTGAGACAATAATGGATGAATACAGGGATAGCATACTTTTGGAGCTTAATAATACGGATCATATAATGCATAATGCCTTCAAAAATGCGGATATGGATTTTACGCAGGAAGGGTGCTTTAAGCTGACGATAGAGGACAATGTACTAAACAGAAGTAAGGAGGAGGAACTCATACTTTTTCTGGATCGCATCTTTAATGAGCGCTTTGGATGTAATCTGTCAGTAAAGCTTGATTATAAGGAAAGCGCCGCTTCAAGGAGAGAGAATGAGAGGGAGCAGAGGATAAATCTTAAGGTAAATGCCATAAGAAAGAGGATGGAGGCGGATATCGAAAACGGCGATTCGCTTCTCATAAAGAATGAAGGAAAGTCTGCCGCAGATAAGGTAGAAAAGAGCGCTGACAGCGCTAAAGCAGATTCATCAGGAAATTCTATAGAAGGCAGAGCAAGCGGCTCAACGGATGAAAGAAAGGCAGGGAGACGCCCCGGAGCAGGGGGCTTTAAAAACGATTTCAAGCGCACTGTCAAAAAATCCGACAACCCTGATGTCATATTCGGAAGGGATTTTGAAGAGGATTCAATTATAAGGCTTTCGGAGATACAGGGAGAGATCGGGGATGTTTATGTCAGGGGAAAGATTCTTAATGTCGAGAGCAGACCTATCAAAAGCATAGAAAAGACTCTGTTTTCATTTACTATTACAGACTTTACCGACACGATGAAGGCAAAGATTTTCCTAAAGGAAGAGCAGGTAGAGGATGTCACAAAAAAGCTTATTCCGGGAGTCTTCGTAAAGCTTAAGGCAAAGCCTGTATGGGATGATTTTGACCATGAGATAGGACTTAACTCCATTATGGGCGTCAAAAAGATTCCTGATTTCACAGTAAAGAGAGAGGACAATGCAGTAAAAAAGCGAGTGGAGCTCCATGCCCATACAAAGATGAGCGAGCTTGACGGAGTGTGTGAGGCAAAGGATCTGGTAAAGCGTGCATACTCATGGGGACATAAGGCTGTCGCCATAACCGACCACGGCGTTGTGCAGGGCTTTACCGACGCAAACCATGTGTGGGACGATCTGTGGGGGGCAGAGAAGAAAAAGCGCATTGAGGCAGGGGATGAGAATCCGGATAAAAACGATTTCTTCAAGATAATATATGGTCTTGATGCGAATGTTGTGGATGACCTTTTGGAGATAGTCACAAATGATGCAGGACAGAGCTTACAGGATGATTTTGTGGTGTTCGATATAGAGACCACGGGCTTTTCTCCTGTAAACAACCGCATAATAGAGATAGGTGCCGTAAAGGTTTCAAAGGGGGAGATAGTGGATAAGTTTTCCACCTTTGTCAATCCTAAGGTTCCCATACCTTACCGCATAGAGCAGCTTACTACCATAAACGATTCCATGGTAAAGGATGCGCCTGCAATAGAGACAATACTTCCCGAGTTTCTGGAATTTTCAAGGGGCTGTATATTTGTGGCGCACAATGCGAATTTCGATATGAGCTTCATCATAGAAAATTCAAGAAGGCTTGGGCTGCCTACGGACTATACCTTCCTTGATACGCTTCCCTTGGCAAGAGTGCTCCTTCCCAATCAGAGAAAGTATACCCTTGATGCCGTGGCAAAGAGCATGGATGTAAAGCTAGAAACCCATCACAGGGCTGTTGATGATGCAGGGTGTACGGCGGACTTTTTTGTCAAATTCATTAAGCTGTTAAACGAGCAGGATGTGAATACGCTGTCGGATGTAAATGCTCTGGGAAGAAGGAGCGAGAGGGCAATCGCAAAGCTCAGAGCCTCAGGCTGCACCATATATGCGAAGAATGATTTGGGAAGGATAAATCTCTACAGACTTGTCAGCGATTCCCATCTCAAATATTTTGAGGGAAAACCGAAGATTCCAAAGAGCGAGATATTGAAGCACAGGGACGGGCTTATCCTGGGAAGCGGCTGCGACAGGGGAGAGCTTTTTGATGCGCTGATGGAGGAAAAGAGCGATGAGCAGATTGCAAGAATTGTGGAATTCTATGATTTCCTTGAAATCTGCCCTCCGGATACAATGCAGAGCATGATAATCTCCGACAGGGAGAGGTTTGAAAATATTAATTCAAACGAGGATATAGAAAGAATCATCTCAAAGATAGTGTCTTTGGGAAAACAGTTTAACAAGCCCGTCATTGCCTGCGGCAATGCTCATTTTCTTGACCCGGAGGAAAAGATATACAGGGATATCGTATCCTTCGAGCATGGAATGGGAGCGCCTAAACCCTCGGAGAATTATTATTTCAGGACCACGGAGGAGATGCTTTCTGACTTTGCGTTCCTTGGGAGCGACAAGGCGTATGAGGTGGTTGTTGAAAATTCCAATATGATAGCGGATATGTGCGAGACAATAGCGCCGGTGCGTCCGGACAAATGCGCACCCGTCATACCGGATTCCGACAAAACTCTCACGGAAATATGCTACAGCAAGGCGTATGAGATGTATGGGAATCCCCTGCCGGAGGTGGTTGAGGAGAGGCTTAAGAGGGAGCTTAACTCCATTATCAGCAACGGATTTGCGGTTATGTATATAATTGCCCAGAAGCTTGTGTGGAAGTCCGTGGAGGACGGGTATCTTGTGGGGAGCAGAGGCTCTGTGGGAAGCTCCTTTGTGGCTACCATGTCCGGAATAACCGAGATAAATCCCCTAAGCCCCCATTATTACTGCACGAAATGCCATTACTCGGATTTTGACAGCGAGGAGGTAAAGAAATACGCAGGAACCGCAGGAATAGATATGCCCAAGAAAATGTGCCCCAAGTGCGGCGCAGAACTAAAGAAGGACGGCTTTGATATTCCCTTCGAGACCTTCCTTGGGTTTAAGGGGGATAAGGAGCCGGATATTGACCTTAATTTCTCGGGAGAATATCAGTCGAAGGCGCATAAATACACGGAGGTAATCTTTGGCGCAGGTCAGACCTACAGGGCGGGAACTGTGGGTACCGTTGCGGATGAAACCGCCAAGGCATATGCCAGAAATTATTTTGACAAAAAGGAGATACGCAAAAGAAGGGCGGAGGTTGAAAGGCTGGCTGCCGGCTGCACGGGTGTGAGGAGAAGCACAGGACAGCACCCGGGGGGAATTATTGTGCTGCCTTTAGGGGAGGAGATAAATTCCTTTACCCCCATACAGCATCCCGCAAACGATATGACTACGGACATAGTGACAACGCATTTCGACTATCACTCCATAGACCATAACCTTCTAAAACTTGATATACTGGGGCATGATGACCCTACAATGATAAGGATGCTTCAGGACCTAACAGGAATAGACCCGATGGATATTCCTCTGGACGGAGCTGATGTAATGAGTCTTTTCCAGAATACGGAGGCTTTGGGGATAACGCCGGAGGATATAGGCGGCACGAAGCTGGGAGCTCTGGGAATACCGGAATTTGGAACCGACTTTGCAATGGGAATGCTCATAGACACGAAGCCCAAGGCATTTTCAGACCTTGTGCGCATTGCAGGTCTTGCACACGGAACTGCCGTCTGGCTCGGAAATGCGCAGGATTTGATATTGTCCGGTCAGGCTACAATATCCACCGCAATCTGCACCAGAGATGATATAATGACATATCTCATACAGATGGGACTTGAACCCGCAACCTCATTCTCGATAATGGAGAATGTGAGAAAGGGAAAGGTCGCAAAGGGAGGCTGCAAGCAGTGGCCGGAGTGGAAGGCCGATATGGAAGCGCATAAGGTTCCCGACTGGTATATAGGCTCCTGCGAAAAGATAGAGTATATGTTCCCCAAGGCGCATGCCGCAGCGTATGTGATGATGGCATGGAGAATTGCATGGTGCAAGATTCACGAGCCCCTTGCGTATTATGCCGCATATTTTTCCATAAGGGCGAAGGCGTTCAACTACGAAAATATGTGTATGGGCAGGGATAAGGCGGAAAGAATACTTGCGGACTACAAGAGCAGAAAGGATATAAAAAAGGGGGACGATGCACTTTCGAATAAGGAGGTGGCGGAGATGTCCGACCTTCGCATAGTGCAGGAAATGTATGCAAGAGGCTATGAATTTATGCCGATAGATTTATTCAGGGTAAAATCGAGAGCCTGTCAGATAATAGACGGTAAAATTATGCCGTCTCTCAATTCCATAGAGGGACTGGGGGAGAAGGCGGCGGATGCCATTGTGGAGGCTGCAAAGGGAGGAGAATTCCTCTCGAGGGAGGACTTCATAAACCGCTCCAAGGCTTCCAAAACCGCCACGGAGAAGCTTGCAGAATTGGGAATACTGGGAAGCATACCAGAGAGCAATCAAATCAGCCTGTTTGATTTTATGTAATCTTGACGCAGGATATAGTGCAATGATAAAATATAGCTGTTTGGGCTTAAAAGCTTATGACAGCTTATTTTATGGATTTTGGAGGAATTAAGATGCCAAAGAGGACGGACATTCACAAAGTATTGATAATCGGCTCGGGACCCATAATTATAGGTCAGGCGTGCGAGTTTGACTATTCAGGAACTCAGGCGTGCAAGGCGCTAAGAAAGCTTGGATATGAGATAGTTTTAGTAAACTCGAATCCCGCAACCATAATGACCGACCCCGAGACGGCGGATTACACATATATCGAGCCCTTGAATGTAGAGCGGCTCACGGCCATTATCGAAAAGGAAAGACCCGATGCACTGCTTCCCAATCTCGGAGGACAGTCCGGGCTTAATTTATGCTCGGAGCTTTATAAGGCGGGAGTGCTTGAAAAATACAATGTAAAGGTAATAGGCGTTCAGGTGGATGCCATCGAGAGAGGCGAGGACAGGATTGAGTTTAAAAAGACAATGAATGCCCTCGGTATCGAAATGGCCCGCTCAGAGGTTGCATACTCCGTGGATGAGGCTCTGGGAATAGCGGAGAAGCTGGGCTATCCCGTGGTTCTGCGTCCTGCTTACACAATGGGAGGCGCAGGAGGCGGTCTTGTATACAATAAGGACGAACTCTCCACCGTATGCGCAAGAGGCTTGCAGGCTTCTCTTGTAGGGCAGGTCTTGGTCGAGGAATCAATCTTAGGCTGGGAGGAGCTGGAGCTAGAGGTTGTAAGAGACTGTGAAGGCAATATGATTACGGTCTGCTTCATAGAAAATATAGACCCGCTTGGGGTGCATACGGGAGATTCCTTCTGCTCGGCACCCATGCTTACCATAGCTGAGGATGTTCAGAAGGAGCTTCAGAAGCAGGCATACAAGATTGTGGATTCGGTGCAGGTAATCGGCGGAACAAATGTGCAGTTTGCGCACGACCCCGTATCAGGAAGGATAATAGTAATAGAGATAAATCCCAGAACCTCACGTTCTTCTGCGCTTGCATCAAAGGCTACAGGCTTCCCCATAGCTTTGGTATCCGCAATGCTCGCCACGGGACTTACATTGAAGGACATTCCCTGCGGAAAGTACGGAACCCTTGATAAATATGTGCCTGACGGAGATTATGTAGTTATCAAGTTTGCACGCTGGGCTTTCGAAAAGTTCAAGGGTGTGGAGGACAAGCTCGGAACCCAGATGCGTGCCGTGGGCGAGGTAATGAGCATCGGAAAGAATTTCAAGGAGGCATTCCAGAAGGCGGTGCGCTCGCTCGAAACAGGAAGATACGGACTTGGACACGCAAAGGATTTTGACAAGCTTAGTAAGGATGAGCTTCTAAGAAAGATTGCAACTCCCAACTCGGAGCGCTATTTCCAGATATATGAGGCTTTGAGAAAGGGCGCCACTCCGGATGAAATCTTTGAAATCACGAAGATAAAGCACTATTTCCTCGAGCAGATGAGAGAGCTTGTGATTGAAGAGGAGGAGCTTTTGAAGAATAAGGGAGGTCTGCCTTCGGATGAGGCTCTTATCAGGGCGAAGAAGGACGGCTTCTCCGACAGATATTTAAGTGAGCTCCTCGAAATCTCAGAGGATGAAATAAGGAATAAGAGAATATCCCTCGGTGTGGAGGAAGCCTGGGAGGGAGTGCATGTATCCGGCACCGAAAACTCGGCATATTATTACTCCACATACAATGCAGAGGATAAGAACCCCATAAATACAGAGACAAAGAAGATAATGATTCTGGGCGGAGGTCCCAACCGTATCGGACAGGGCATTGAGTTTGATTACTGCTGCGTCCATGCGGCAATGGCGCTTAAGAAGCTGGGCTTTGAGACCATCATAGTAAACTGCAATCCCGAGACCGTGTCCACAGATTATGACACCTCGGATAAGCTGTATTTCGAGCCGCTTACTTTGGAGGATGTACTCAGCATATATAAGAAGGAGAAGCCTTTGGGAGTAATTGCCCAGTTCGGAGGGCAGACCCCCCTTAACCTTGCGGCGGCGCTCAAGGCAAACGGCGTAAATATCCTCGGAACCTCGCCGGAGGTAATAGACCTTGCGGAGGACAGGGATCTGTTCAGGGAGATGATGGAGAAATTAAATATACCCATGCCGGAGTCCGGTATGGCAACCACTGTTTCAGAGGCTATAGAGATTGCAGGTAAGATAGGCTATCCCGTGATGGTGCGTCCATCCTATGTCCTTGGAGGCAGAGGTATGGAGGTCGTATATGATGATGAGACCATGACAGAATATATGAAGGCGGCTGTAGGCGTGACCCCCGACAGACCGATTCTGATAGACCGCTTCTTGAATCACGCATTGGAGTGCGAGGCGGATGCAATTGCCGACGGAACCCACGCCTTTGTGCCTGCGGTAATGGAGCATATAGAGCTTGCGGGAGTTCATTCGGGAGACAGCGCATGTATCATTCCTTCCGTGCATATAAGTGATGAAAACGTAAAGACCATAAAGGAATATACCAGAAGAATTGCCGAGGAAATGCATGTAAAGGGACTTATGAACATGCAGTATGCAATAGAAAACGGCAAGGTG
>JAFUVF010000007.1 GCA_017483735.1 Lachnospiraceae bacterium
CATCAGGCTGTAATACATCAATATGCGAGGGAGATGCTTGCCGGAGGAGGCAAGATGATTCTGGGCTCCGACTCACATACCAGATATGGCGCATTGGGAACAATGGCTGTGGGAGAGGGCGGCCCTGAACTGGTAAAGCAGCTTTTGAACCAGACCTATGACATAAATATGCCGCAGGTTGTGTGTATATATCTGACGGGAGAGCCCGTAAAGGGAGTGGGACCTCAGGATGTGGCGCTGGCAATAATCGGCGCAGTATTCAAAAACGGATATGTGAAGAATAAGGTAATGGAGTTCGTGGGCCCGGGAGTATCTGCTCTCTCGGCGGATTTCAGAATCGGCGTGGACGTAATGACTACTGAGACCACATGCCTGTCCTCCATATGGAGAACTGACGATAATATAAAGGAGTTCTATGATATTCACGGAAGAGTATCAGAATATGAGGAGCTTAATCCGGAGGATATCGCATATTATGACGGTGTTGTCGAGGTCAATCTTTCAAAAATACGTCCCATGATAGCAATGCCCTTCCATCCAAGCAACACCTATACGATAGAGGAGCTTAACGAGAATCTTCTTGATATATTGGAGGATACGGAGAAGAAGGCGAAGGTAAGTCTCGACAATGCGGTGGAATATCATCTTAGGGACAAGGTAAGGAACGGAAAGCTTGTCGTTGATCAGGGAATCATCGCAGGCTGTGCGGGAGGCGGATTTGAGAATATTTGCGCCGCAGCGGACATACTCAGGGGCAGATTTATCGGCTCCGACGGCTTCACACTCTCCGTATATCCCGCATCAATGCCAATATATATGGAAATCATCAAAAACGGTACTGCAGCTGATATCCTGCAGACAGGAGCTGTGTTAAAGACTGCATTCTGCGGCCCCTGCTTTGGCGCAGGCGACACTCCGGCAAACAACGCCTTCAGTATCAGACATTCTACAAGAAACTTCCCGAACCGTGAGGGAAGTAAGCTCCAGAACGGACAGATTTCCTCCGTGGCGCTTATGGACGCACGTTCCATTGCGGCCACAGCGGCAAACAAGGGAGTGCTCACCCCTGCCACGGAATTTGACGGGGACTTCGGAAAATACAAGTATCATTATGATGCGGAAATATACAAAAACAGAGTCTTTGATTCAAAGGGCGTCGCAGATGAATCCGTGGAAATACAGTTCGGCCCCAACATAAAGGACTGGCCCGAGATGGGAGCACTTCCGGAGAATCTTGTACTGCGTGTGGTTTCGGAGATACATGACCCCGTTACCACGACGGATGAGCTGATCCCCTCCGGAGAGACCTCATCATACCGCTCGAATCCTTTGGGACTTGCGGAGTTTGCATTGTCGAGAAAGGATCCTTTGTATGTCGGCAGGGCTAAAGAGGTGCAGAAGGCGGAAACTGCACGAATGAAGGGAGAGCATCCCTGCCAGGAGAATCCGTGGGTTAAGGATGTGATGAGCGCAGTACACACGAGGTTTGAGGGCGCAAATCATTCGAATACAGGCTTCGGCTCCACGATATTTGCGGTAAAGCCGGGAGACGGCTCCGCAAGGGAGCAGGCGGCATCCTGCCAGAAGGTACTGGGCGGCTGGGCGAATATCGCCAATGAGTACGCTACGAAGCGCTACCGCTCCAACCTTATAAACTGGGGAATGCTTCCATTTATAATAAAGGAAGGGGAGCTGCCCTTCAAAAATCTCGACTATCTCTTCATACCGGATATAAGAAAAGCAGTGGAGGAGAAGTGGGATGTCATAAAGGCGTACAAGGTTTCCGAGGGGGCGCTTGATGAGTTTGAGCTTACGCTTGGGGAGCTTACGGATGATGAGAGGCAGATAATACTTGACGGGTGCCTGATAAACTACAATAGAGTATAGAATAATTATAATAAGTCGGGATTTATATATGTTTGCTTGCTTTGTTTCACTACCCTCATTTTGCTTCAGTTGCATTACCTCGCTCTGACGACCCGCAGTTCATGTCGTCGCCGCTTCGGTAGCAATTCGCAAAATTCAGTCGTTCAACATGCTGCGCAATCCATATATAAATCCCGACTTTAAAGTTTTCTATATTTTATCGGCAGGAGCCCCTTAAAAATTTAGCCTAAATTTAAACTGTTATACTCCGATATATTAAGTACAGGGCGAATGCGCAGCGCCCAAGTAAATATAGGCGTCCACGCCAGACAGGGATGTGGCGGAGGACGGGAAAAGGAGTATTATTGAGGATAGATTCCAGTAAGGTAGGAATGGAATCCGAAAGGACTTACGAGTCCACAAAGACATCCTCGAAACGATTTTTGCTATCTGACTATGCGGGAGGCAATGCTTCAAAAGACGGACTGAATGCATTTGTTTCCTACGGAAACGGTGAAAATGCCGGAAAACAAACTGAATATGAATCCGACAGTATTATTGCCGTTTCTTCGGACTGGCAGGAACGCTTTGAGGGAAGGTACAACGCTTCATTTTTGAAGATAAGCGTTACAAGCAATGAGTCTTTGTCAGCCACAAGGAATGTGGGAGTAACACAAACGGGAGAATCCGGTAACGGAGAAAACTCCATTCAGGCTGTGAAACGGCAGGCGCTTCTCTACATTTTCGAGATACTTTTCGGGAAAAAGAGAGACAAATTAAAAGACCTGTTGGACAGATACGGATTTGAGACAGCCCAGGCAGGTACGGGAATGACGGCACAAGGTCCTGTTACCCTTACCTACGAAAACGAGCAGTACTTTAACGAGAAGGAGAACACCTCCTTTTCCTCGAAAGGGACGGTAAAGACTGCGGACGGAAGGACGATTGATTTTGATATCAATGTCGGCATGAGCAGGGAGTTTGAGGAATATTTCAAGGAGAATATGCAGATACAAAAGCTTAATCTCTGCGACCCCCTCGTAATAAACCTAAACGACAATGTGGCAGGTCTTTCCGACCAGACCTTTTTCTTCGACATCGATGCGGACGGAGTGAAGGATGAGATATCAGAGCTCTCCAAGGGAAGCGGATATCTTGCCCTCGACAAAAACGGAGACGGCATCATAAACGACGGAAGCGAGCTTTTCGGAACCAAATCAGGGAACGGTTTCAAGGAGCTTTCCGCCTATGATGACGACGGCGACGGCTGGATTGACGAAGATGATGAGGTGTGGAGTAAGCTCAAAATCTGGACGAAGGATGAAGCCGGGAAGGACATTCTTCTGACCTTGAAGGAGGCCGGTGTGGGTGCCATAAATCTTCAGAGCGCCAAGACGAATTTTTCTCTGAATGATGATAAGAACAACACCAGAGGCGTCATCAGAAACACGGGCATATTCCTCTATGAAAACGGTAATGTGGGAACCGTGCAGCATCTGGATGTCAACAGGTATTCTAAGTTGGCGTAGTCCGCCAAAAAGACAGTTATAGTTTCGAAATGTATAAAAGTAATAAGGGTACGCACTTAAAGTGGCGCACCCTTATTCTTTTTGTTGAAAAATAAAGGGATACGCTGTAAAATTAGAAAAGTATATGTGTAAAAAAAATTTTTTGAAAAATATCATAGGAAGAGCGCTTGCTTTTGCAGCAGGTATAGCGCTCATTATAAATATCTGCGGCTGTGGTATGACAAAGAGCGCCGTGGAGACGGTGTCCGTAATACCAATGGAGAGTGTTGCGGTGCTTGACTATACCCTTCCAAAGAATACGCCGGGGGTAATAATCGACAAAAACGGGTATCATCCGGAAAGCCTCAAACGTGCGGTGCTTGCAGGGAAAAAGCTTCCGGAGAGCTTTGATATTATAGATGCCGAAACTGGGGAGACAGTTTTTTCGGGAGAAGTGAAAAACATCACGTATTCCGAGAATGACGGCAAATATGTGGGGTATGCGGAGTTTGACGACCTCGACAGAGAGGGAGAGTATTACATACGTTGTGAACATATAGGCTTTTCCTACACCTTCAGAATATCGGAAGCAATTTATGCCGAATTGTATAATGAGCTTTATGCGGAATTTGTCGACAGCATAAAAAACAAAACGGCGGATGAGGAGAATATACTTGCACTGCTTCTGTCATATGAATATCATCCCGGCATATACGGGGATGAAAATTCAAACGACATTCCGGATGTTTTGGAATACATAAAGGAGTGGGTAAGAAATATTGATTACACCGGAATAGAAGCCTCTAAAAGCTCCGGCTATGTGGCGGTGCTGGCAAAGTATTCATACCTCTATCAGGATTTTGACAGGGCTTATGCCACAGAGTGCATACAGAGAGCCTCATCCCTATTTAACCAGTCGAAGGATGAGGTAAATAATGACGGCGGGCTGTTTTTTGCGCTGACGGAAATGTACAGAGCCACCGGCAGAGCCTCCTATGGGGACAGGATTATTGAGTACAAGGAATACCTAAGCGCCAATACGGCTTTTACTACGGACAGAGGCTATCTCTACGGCGCAATGACCTATATGCTGACGAGACAGCGCATAGATACGGAATTGTGCCAGCTTTTTATGGACAGGGTAACGGACAGGGGAGTAAGCATAATGGATACCTATAGGGAGCTGATCAAGCCTACGGGAGCCAGAAACTCCGGCGCAGATGATGTGCTTTCCAGAGCGGTGGAGCTCTCCTGCTCGAACGTCATATTCAAAAGCTATCAGTACGACTGCATAGAGGAGGATTTCTTGCATTATCTTCTGGGCTGCAATATGTCGTCGGAGGAGCTGTACCCCGGAAGCGGAAGCAGAAATGATTATCTTATTCTGCTCGGGCTGGTATCGGATGTATATAATGAGGAATAGAGATGTATATAAAGGTCGACGGATATAATATTGAATACAAGGTTACCGGAGAAGGAGATAATATTGCCGTCATAATTCAGGGGTGGGGCACGAAGCTTGCGGTGTATGATTCCATTGCAAAGCTTCTCTCCGAAAAATTCAAGGTTATAACCTTTGATCTGCCGGGCTTTGGCGGGAGCGAGGAGCCAAAGGAGCCGTGGAATATAGACCGTTATGGGGAGTTTTTCTGTCACTTTATGCAGGCGTTTTCCGTAAAAAGGGCGGTGCTTATCGGACATTCCTACGGCGGAAGGATAATAATAAAGCTTGCAGGCAAAAATGATCTGCCCTTTGAGGTAGACAGAATAGTACTTATAGACAGTGCGGGCATTATGCCTAAGCGCTCCCTTAAGCAGCGCTTCAATATAAGAAAATACAAAATATTAAAGCATATATACGGAGCAAGGCTTGTGGAATTTCTATTCCCGGAGCTTGTGGAGGACTGGAGAATGAGGCAGGGCTCCGCCGATTACAGAAACGCATCCCCCATAATGAGGCAGTGCATGGTAATGGCGGTAAATGAAGATTTAACCGGTCTGCTTCCGGGAATCAGTAAGGAAACGCTTCTCATATGGGGAGATAAGGATACGGCAACGCCACTTTCGGACGGAAGGCTTATGGAAAGCAAAATCAAAAATTCAGGGCTTGCCGTGATAGAGGGGGCGGGGCATTTTTCCTTTCTGGACAAGCCGGCAGTATTTAACAGTATTTTGAAATCATATTTTGGAATGGAATAAATAATGGAAATAAGGACTATAATAGCGGCACTTCTTTTCGTATATGCATTTTATATAGCAATGCGGCACAATCTTCATATGTTCCAGCTAAACGGCTACAAGAACGGCGAGCATTTTAACCGCATGAAGAAAAATCTAAGGCAGCAGTGGCTTCTTATGGCGGGCATGCTTCTGGGAGTTATAAGAATATTTATAAGCTCCGTATTTTTGGACATACCCATATTTTTCGTGCTGATAATGACCATCCTTGTGTACAGGGCGTTGAGAAGGCTTAACAACAAAAAGAAGCTGGTCTACACCGCCAGAGTAAAGAGACTCATTGCGACAGATCTATGCTTGGCCGCAATTTGCATAGCGGCAGCGTTCTTCATTGCGGGAATAAAGCCTCTGACCGGTATTTTTGCACTGCTAACAGGGCTCCAGATATTCATGCTTATAATATGCAATATAATAAATCATCCCATTGAGTCGGCGATAAACAGACACTACATAAATGATGCGAAGAAGCGGCTTAAGGAGGCGGAGGGGCTGAAAATCCTCGGGGTTACCGGAAGCTATGGAAAGACCAGCGTGAAATTTTATTTAAAAACGCTGCTTGAAGAGCATTACAGGGTGCTTGTGACGCCCGAAAGCTACAATACGCCCATGGGTATCGTAAAGACTATACGTGGAAGCCTTAAGCCCACGGATGAAATATTTGTCTGTGAGATGGGGGCAAGGCATGTGGGAGATATAAAGGAAATCTGCGATATAGTGCATCCGGATCATGGACTGATTACCTCCATAGGCCCACAGCATTTAGAGACCTTTTTCAATATGGAAAATATCAAGAATACCAAATTTGAGCTTGCGGATGCGCTGCCAAAGGACGGCATCCTTTTCCTGAACGGGGATAATGCATACATAAACGATAAAGAGGAAAAATATGATAACAAGGTATTCTACAGAACAGGAGAGGGAGAGGGATATACAGCAAAGGACATAAGGGTTTCGCAGACAGGAACGGAGTTTACGGTGCTTGCGCCCTCCGGTGCAAGCGAAAAATTCAGCACAAGACTTGTGGGAGAGCACAATGTCATAAATATTTTGGGTGCCATAGCCGTGGCAAATACCTTTAATATCCCCCTGAAGGATTTAAAGGTTCCGGTAAGACGCCTTGCTCCTGTGCCTCACAGAATGGAATTGAAGGAGCATGGGGATGTGACCATTATTGATGATGCCTACAATTCAAATCCCATAGGCTCAAAGGCTGCGGTGGAGACCTTAAAGCTCTTCCCGGGAGTGAGAATCCTCATAACTCCCGGCATGGTGGAGCTCGGAGATGAAGAGGAAAAATATAATTATGAATTCGGAGGATATGCGGCAGGGTGCTGCGATCATATCCTGCTTGTGGGTAAAAAGCGCACAGAGCCCATAAGGAAGGGCGCTCTTGATGCGGGCTTTGATGAAGCGAAGATAAGAAGCTATGACAATGTTCAGGATGCGATAAATTATGCCTATAATATAGGTGCAGCAGGTCACAAATACATTCTTTTGGAAAATGATCTGCCGGATAATTATTAGGCAGGCATGGGAGGTAAAGATGAAAACAAGGGTTGCGGTGCTGTTTGGAGGAAAGAGCGTAGAGCATGAGGTGTCCGTCATCTCCGGAATACAGGCGATAATGAGCATGGACACGGAAAAATACGATATAACTCCGGTGTACCTCACAAAGAAAAATGAAATGTATGTGGGGGAGGAGATCGGAAATATCGAAAGCTACAAGGATATACCGAAGCTTTTGTCATCCTCAAAGCGAGTGATCATGGTAAATGAGGAGGGAAGGATAAAATTAACCGCTTTCCCTCAAAGAAAATTCGCAAAAGGCTTTTCTGTCGAAATAGATGTGGCGTTTCCCATTGTCCATGGAACCAATGTGGAGGACGGAGCGCTTCAGGGGTATTTAAAAACCATCGGCATTCCCTTTGTGGGCTGTGATGTCACGGCATCGGCAGTGGGTATGGACAAATACATAATGAAGGCAATACTTAAGGAAAATGATGTGCCGGTGCTTCCGGCGAAGCTCTATACTGCCTCCGATTATGCGGATATGAACAGACTAATCTCGGATATAGAGATATCCTTCGGGTACCCTGTCATTATAAAGCCGGTAAATTTGGGCTCCAGCGTAGGGATAAGCGTTGCAAAATCAAGGACGGAGCTTACCGCCTCCTTGGATGACGCATTCAGATATTCATCAAATGTCCTTGCGGAGCATGCAATATCAAAGCTCCGTGAGATAAACTGTGCAGTCATAGGGGACGAGAATGAAGCCGAGGCTTCGGAGTGCGAGGAGCCCATGCACAGTAAGGATATTTTAAGCTACGCCGATAAGTATGAGAGCGGTGGCAAGAGCGGCGGCTCAAAGGGAATGGCAGGAGTATCCAGAAAAATTCCTGCAGAGCTCTCCGACAAGGAGAGGAAGAATATCCGTGATATGGCGGTAAAGGCTTTTAAGGCGCTTCGCTGTGCCGGAGTGGCGAGAATAGATTTTATGATAGACGAGGACAACGGAAAGCTGTACTTTAATGAGATAAACACAATTCCCGGCTCCCTTGCCTTCTATCTCTTTGAACCCATAGGGATTCCCTATAAGGAGCTTCTCACAAGGCTCATTGAGTCGGCGCTTATGAGAAGCAGGAGAGAGGAAGCCATAACCTACACCTTCGACACAAATATATTAAACGGCGCAGGTTTCGGAGGAAATAAGGGCGGAAAGCTCAAAAAAAATAAATAAAAATTTTCCGCTAAAGATTTTCAGATTGCTGTCGATAAATATTACAACAGGATGTGAAATCTTTTCGGAAAGGAGGAAATGATATGCGTATAGAAGCTTATAATCAGGTAAGTTCGCTCTATCAGGCAAAGAGCATCAAAAGACCCGCTTCCGCTGCGAATACAGCGTATGTAAGCGACAGGGTTCAGATAAGCAGCCTCGGCAAGGATTTCCAGACAGCCAAAGCCGCAGTGGCACAGGCTTCTGATATCAGAGAGGATATAACGGCTCCCATAAAGGAGAAGATAAACAACGGAACCTATTCTGTAGACACGGGAAGCTTTGCAGAGAAGCTCCTTGCCAAATATGAAGAGTTGAGGTAATTCAAGTGGCCAGCTTAATGGAAAACCTTATAGAAGTATTGAACAGGGAAAGCAGCGAGTATGACAGGCTGCTTGAATTATCCTCCAAAAAGACAGGTATTATCGCAAAGAATAATATCGATGAACTGCAGAAGATCATGGATGATGAGCAGGAGGTTATCTCCCGGATAGGCAATCTCGAAAAGAAGAGGGAGGAGACGACCAAGGATATAGCGAATGTGCTGAACAAGGATGTCAATGCACTGAAGCTCACGGATCTGATACAAATACTTTCCGCCCGTCCCGAGGAACAGAGGGCGCTTTCGAATGCAAGGGACAAGATACAGACAGTTACCGCAGCAGTGAGGAGAGTGAACGAGCAGAACGCAGAGCTTTTGAAGAACGCCATGGAAATGGTGGAATTTGAGATAAATCTGCTGACGGCGATGAAGGCGGCCCCTGAAACCGCAAACTATAACAGGGGAGCCTACAGCTCGGGAATGGAGCTTGGAACCGCAAGAAGCGGATTTGACGCAAAGCAATAACGGGGTAAAAATCTATGTCGTTGATGAGTGCATTATATACGGGAACATCCGGGCTGCAGACCAGCCAGAATGCTTTAAATACCACAGGTCATAACCTTACGAATATTGATACTGTCGGTTATACCAGGCAGCAGGTTGAGCAGGCAGATAAATCCTATATAACCATACAGAGAAATACATCCATAATCTCCAACAAGCAGTACGGTCTCGGCGTTGAGTACGCAGACGTAAAGCAGGTCAGGGATTATTTCCTCGACAAATCCTACAGACAGGAATCGGGAAGACTGGCATTCTATGAGGTTTCAAGGGATGTTATGCTTGAAATCGAAAGCCAGCTCGGCGAGATGCAGGGAAAAGCCTTTCAGGAGGCAGTTACCGATCTTTGGACCTCCGTTGAGGAAATGTCAAAGGATCCCTGCAGCAGCGTAACACAGGCTCTCTTTGCCCAGAAGGCATCAGAGTTCATAGAGAGAGCGGGAGCCGTATATGAGGGCTTCAGCGACTATCAGGACAATCTTAATGCTCAGATAAAGCAGCAGATAGAGAAGATAAATAAATACGGGAACAGAATCCTCGAGCTCAATGAGAAAATCGGCGCCATTGAGGCGGGCGGCATTGAGCGTGCGAATGACCTTCGCGACGAGAGGAATTATATATTGGATCAGCTGGGAGACCTTGCAAAGATATCCTTCTCGGAGGATCAGTGGCATCATGTTTCGGTTCAGATCGAGGGAGTGGATTTCGTAAAGGGCAGCATGTGCTATGAGATCGCTCTGGACCAGGACAAGGAAACCGGCTTTTATACACCTTTCTGGCCGATGAACGCATCCTATACCATCAATAATGATGGCAACAAGGTATATGACACGGACGGCGCAGAGGTTTTCAATCTTAAGATAGAGATATCTACGGATCACAATACAGATATAGGACGTATAAAGGGAATGCTTCTTGCAAGGGGAGACCACAGAGCAGACTATACGGACGATCTTAATAATTATTCGGCTATAGAGCAGTCGGTGGTAATGAATGTGCAGGCGGAATTTGACCTTCTGATACACTCGGTTTCCACCAAGATAAACGAAGTTATCGGGGCGGCAGCAGGCGTAAAGACAAATACCGACGGACTTACCTTTACCTTAGAGGACGGAACTGAGCTCAAGGGAGAGAATATTAAATACGCAAAGGTGGACACCACCGATACAGGCGGGTATTTGAGGGACAATTCCGGAAGACCCATGCAGATATTTGTAAAGTCGGTGACCGACGGATATGTAAAGGCCACCGGCTCCGACAACGAGGAGTATTGGGTATATGTGGACGAGATTCCGGACAGAAAGGATTCTCTGTATTCTGTCAGGAACATCCAGATAAATCAGGAGCTTATGCAGTCTCCGGGAGAGCTTGGTTTCAGGCTTATAGACGGCTCCGAGGACAATGACACCATGGCAAAGCTTAAGGAGGCATACCGTTCGGAGGAATACTTCCTGAATCCAAGAGTCCGCAAGGCTTCTAATTTTGAAAGCTTTTATAACGATCTGGTGGCGCAGATAGGAAATTCCGGTTATGTATATAAGGG
This sequence comes from Lachnospiraceae bacterium, assembly GCA_017483735.1. Taxonomy (GTDB): domain Bacteria; phylum Bacillota; class Clostridia; order Lachnospirales; family Lachnospiraceae; genus RGIG4856. Next base: position 10,815 of record JAFUVF010000007.1, read on the forward strand.
AATATATGATAATCAGGAGAATACAGTTGAGAGCATTACCAGCGCCAGGGAGCAGATTGTGGGCGTAAGCTCTGACGAGGAGCTGTCAAATATGATAAAGTTCCAGAACGCATACAACGCATCCAGCAGATACATCAATGTTATCTCGGAGATGCTGGAGCACATAATAACGACTTTGGGACGATGATCTTTCAAGGAGTGACGAGGAGGAAAAAATATGACCTCACAATTTTTCGGATTAAATATCGCATATACAGGTCTTCTTGCCAGCAATGCGGCTATGAACACCACGGCAAACAACATAGCGAATGTCCAGACTGACGGATATTCCAGACAGCATGTGAACCAGCAGGCGGCAAATGCGCTCCGTGTGTTCCAGACCTACGGATGTGCAGGCGCCGGCGTGGAAACCCTTTCCATCGAGCGTATAAGGGATGAATTCTACGATGGAAAATACTGGGCGAACAATTCCCATGTGGGAGAGTATACCCAGAAGGCATATTATATGCAGCAGATAGAGACATATTTCGAGGACAATGGAGAGAATGCGGGATTCAAGACAGTATTTGACAGATTTATGGTAAATGCCCTTGAAGAGCTTATGAAAAATCCCTCCTCCGAATCAACAAAGGCACAGTTTGCAGGCGCTGCCGGAGACCTTACGGAATATTTCAACGGTCTTGTCGGAAATATGGAGGCGCTCCAGAAGGATGTAAACCAGGAGATAAAATTAAAGATTGACCAGATCAATTCAATAGCCTCTGAGATAGCCAGCCTCAACAAGCAGATAAATACGATTGAGCTCTCCTCGGCAGGGAAGGCAAACGAGCTCAGGGACAGGCGTACAAATCTTATTGACGAGCTCTCGGAGATCGTGGATGTGAATGTGACCGAGATTCCTATAATAGATCCGGATCATCCGGACAGAGTGACGGGCGCCAACAGGTTTATGGTAAAGATTACAGGAGGCGGACTCCTTGTAGACGGAAATGATTACAACGGACTCATCTGTGTTGCGAGGGAGCCCTATGAGAAGCTCAACCAGACGGATATAGACGGCCTCTATGATGTGTATTGGGAGCAGAAGCTTTTAGGAAAGGTTGACGAGGAATTTAATTACAGGGAGAACGGACAGAAGTTCAATCTTTCAAGTGGAGCTCTGCAGGGAGCTTTGAAGGGGCTTGTGGATATGAGGGATGGAAATAACGGTGAGTATTTCCACGGCGATATCACAGGACTTTCAAAGGGAAGCGCAACCGACCCTGCGGACACCCGGCAGAGAGTAACCATCACAGTGAATAAGGATACACCGTATCTGACGGATCTGAACAAGTGCAATCTCTCCGACCAGGGCGGCATAATACAGCTGGGCGATACATTATATTATTATGACGAATGGACCTATAACAGGGATGCGTCGGGCAATGTGAGCTATGATTTCGTCATTTCCTCAGAAAGGAACGATTCCCTTGTGGGAAATGAAAAGCTTTTACAGGATGCAAAGATAGGCGTTGCTACCAACTATCAGGGTATTCCCTATTACCTAAAGCAGGTAAACGAGTGGGTAAGGACCTTCTCCGAAAAGTTCAATGACATATTGAAGGCAGGAGTAACCTCCGACAATATAAACGGTGTGAATATGTTTACCGGCGACCATGCAGTGGAAGGACAGTTCCTTCTGGAGGATACCGTTGGCGGTGTGAACAAAAAATATTATGAGGACGGCGCAGTATCCGTTGCGGTAAATGATGACAGCTATTACAGGCTTACCGGAAAGAATTTTGCGATATTCGGCACTATAGAGAATAATCCGCAGATGATGGCGACGAAGTATTCGACTGCGGATGGCGTGGAGAAGAATAATGACCTTTTGAGTGACCTTAAGGTAATGGCCTTCGACAAGACCAAGATATCCTTTAGGGGAGCCTCCGCATCGGAATTTTTGACAGGGGTATTGTCGGATGTGGCGCTTAACGCATCCAGAGCTAACAGCTTTAAGGATTGCTATTCGGATATATTGAATACGATAGACAACCAGAGAATATCAATCTCGGGAGTGGACGAGGACGAGGAAGCGGTAAATCTTGTAAAATATCAAAATGCATACAACCTTGCCTCTAAAATGATTCAGACTTTGACCGAAATATATGATAGATTGATACTGCAAACCGGAGTCTAAACATTATAAGATTTTCTAATTGCTCGAAGCAAGGGCTTCTTCGCAAAGAAAATCTAATAACGTCAACTTTCGCAAGGGCAGCGAAAGAATGATTATAAGATTTTCTAATTGCCCGTAGCAAGGTTTTGGCATAGAAAGGATAGTAGTGTATGAGAATTACAAATAAGATAATGCAGAATAACAACCTGAGCAACATCAATACCAACAAGGTATATCAGGATAAGTTAAGCACACAGATGTCCACTCAGAAAAAGATTAACCGCCCATCGGACGACCCTGTGGTTGCGATAAGAGCGCTCCGCTTAAGAAGCAGCGTTACTGAGATTTCACAGTATTATACGAAGAACATTCCCGATGCCAATAGCTGGCTCAATGTGACTGAGGACGGATTAAACAACCTGACCTCGATATTGACAAATATGCGCACTCAGGCGGTAAAGGGCGCTAATGGAGATCTGACAACCACCGACAGAAAGATAATTTTAGAGCAGCTTAGGGCGCTTTCTGATGAGGTGTACTCCACGGCAAATGCGGACTATGCCGGAAGATATGTCTTTGCCGGATACAGAACCGATACGCCCATAGCCTTTACCGAGTCAACAACAAAGAGAAAATATGATATAACGGAGCAGATAGACAATAAAGTCATAGATGACATAGTGAATATAGATATGGCAAACAGCGCCGGGGACAAGGTAATCGATCTCAATGCAGGTACCTATAACAGCATCAATATCAACGAGACTGATATACAGACCAACACAGTTCACAGACTGCGTCTTTCATATGGTAACTGCGATCCCTCGGAAACGCCTGTCATTCAGACTATGAAGCTCAAAGCCGACGGTACGCCGGATTATGATGACGGAAAGGTTCAGTGGGTGGATATTCCTGCGAATGAGGTTACCAATTCCTATGACAAGATAGGCTCCGATACGCCCTATGAGTATATTTCCCAAAATCCGGATAAGGTCGTTTTCTTGGCGGATACCGGAGAGCTGCTTTTGGGAGATAAAGTATATACCAAGCTTATGGCGATAAAGGATGCACCGGGTACCGGAAATGTAGATGAATCCGAGATAAGGGTAAAGTACACAAAGACTGACTGGAATAAGGGAGATTTGAGACCCGAGCACTTCTTTGCCTGCACTGCCACAAATTATGATGTTGCGGGAAATCTTGATCCCAAAACAACGATAAATTATAATGACGCATACCTTGACTGGACTGCCGAGGAGCAGGTAATTGAGTATGACGTGGGTTTCAACCAGACCATCCGTGTGAATGCAACGGCGAAGGAGAATTTCCAGCCGGGAATCAAGAGAGATACAGAGGATCTGATCGCCGCAATGCAGGAGGTTCAGAATATCGAGGATGCTATAGGAAGGCTCGAAAAGCTGAAGGAGGAAACCAGCGATGCGACGGAGCTTGCAACGCTTGAGACCCAGCTGGATGCGGCAAACAAGGCGTTTGCCTTTGCAAAGGACAATGCGCAGAAGCTGTATGAGCACGCCATAACCAAGTATGATAAATATCTCGATACTGCAAACCTTGCCGTGACGGAGACCGGTACACGCTCCAAGAAGCTGGAGCTCATAGAGAACAGAATGCAGAACCAGAAGACCACCTTCGAGACCTTAAAGAGCGAGAACGAGGACATTGACATCACAGAGGTGGCGATTAACCTGAATTCCGCCGAGCTTACCTACGAGGCTGCTCTTATGGCGACAGGTAAGGTAATGCAGTCGACGCTTTTGAATTACATCTAAGCGAAATTGTCAGACATTTTGTTGCAAAGTATCGGACTTTTATGATATAATATTTTTGCTGTGAAAACAAAATAAGCACTTCGGGTGCGGAATAGGAGTCATATGAAGATAAATACCAGAGTATTTGGCGAAGTGGAAGTATCCGACGACAAGATAATAGTTTTTGAGAACGGAATCATAGGATTTCCTGATATGAAGAAGTTTACCATGCTGCATGATGAGGAGAAGGGTGCTGACGCAGGAATAAGATTCCTTCAGTCATTGGATGAGCCTTCCTTCGCAATGCCCGTTATGGATCCTCTGGTTGTAAGGGAGGACTACAATCCTCAGGTGGATGAGGATCTGATCAAAGGGATAGGAGATCTCAATGAGGAGAATCTTCTGATACTTGTCACAGTGACGGTTCCTCAGGATCTTACCAAAATGACGGTCAATCTTCAGGGACCCATCATCATAAACGTAGATACAATGAAGGCTGCACAGGTTATCATAGAGGGCGATAATTATTCCGTCAGATTCCCTGTATATGATATACTGAAGTCAGGACAGGAAGTTAAGGAGTAAAGATATGCTTGCTTTATCAAGAAAAAAGAACGAGGCAATAGTAATCAACAATAATATCGAGGTTACGATCCTAGAAGTCAAGGGAGATCAGGTAAAGATCGGTATCTCCGCCCCCAAGGAGGTGCCTGTGTACCGTAAGGAGGTATATCTCCAGATTCAGGAGGCTAATAAATCCGCAGGCGAGGGTATCACGGGACTTGCGGAGCTCAAAAAGTTTATCTGAGCGTTGCTGCCTGACGGGCTATGTGCTTTCAAGGTATCCGGAAGTATCCGGGTACCTTTTTTCGTTGAAAAAAATGCGCCAGTCTGATATTATATAGATACAGTATATTGTATACAAAATACATCGTGAAATTTTGGGAGTATTTATGGAAAAGACAGAGTTAAAGGCATATGCGAAGATAAATCTCGCTTTGGATGTGACAGGAAGAAGGGATGACGGATACCATCTCGTGAAGATGGTTATGCAGACTGTGGATATCGCAGACGATATAAGCTTTGAAAAAACAGACGACGGGGAAATCACGATAACCACTGATTCAGGGGAGCTTGCCACCGACAAGAGCAATCTCATCTATAAGGCCTGTGAGCTTTTGATGTCCGATTTTTCCGTAAAGGGCGGAATAAGGGTAAAGCTTTCCAAGCACATCCCCATTGCGGCGGGAATGGCAGGGGGCAGTACCGATGCGGCGGCGGCTCTTAAGGCTGTAAATATGCTGTATGAGCTTAAGCTTGATGATGAGAGGCTTAAGGAATACGGCTTAAGGATAGGCGCTGATGTGCCGTATTGCATCATGGGAGGCACGGTGCTGGCGGAGGGCATAGGAGAAAAGCTCACAAAGCAAAAAAATGTGCCGGAAGCCGTGGTTCTGGTGGCAAAGCCCGACATAAACGTGTCCACGAAATATGTATACGAACACCTTGATGCGCTTTCCGATTATCCTCATCCGGATGTGGAGGCTGTCATAAATGCGATAAATGAAGGAAGCCTTGAGGGAATTGCCCTTAATATGGGAAATGTTCTGGAGCAGGTAACAATTCCCAGACATCCGGTAGTTCAGGACATAAAGGATATTATGAAGGGGGACGGAGCAATAGGAAGCATGATGAGCGGCAGCGGTCCGTCGGTATTCGGGCTTTTTGAGGATGCGGATGCCGCAAAAGCCGCCGCAGAAAAAATCAGAAATGAAAATCTGGCAAAGCAGGTATTTGTTACCGGCTTTGTAAATATGTAAAGCGGGGAAAAGATATGCTGGATAATCTGCAGATAACAACGGATGAATACCTGCCGCTCAGGGATGTGGTATTCAACACATTAAGAAAAGCCATACTCACAGGGGACCTAAAGCCGGGAGAGAGGCTGATGGAGATACATCTTGCGGACAAGCTGGGAGTCAGCCGCACCCCCATCAGGGAGGCGATAAGAAAGCTTGAGCTCGAAGGGCTTGTGGTAATGATACCCAGACGGGGAGCGCAGGTTGCGGAGATTACGGAGAAGAGCATGAGTGATGTCCTCGAGATAAGGAGGGCGGTGGATGCTCTCTGTGCGGAGCTTGCCTGTGAGAGGATAACGGACGAGGAGTTAAAGCGGTTGAACAGTGCAAGGCTGGATTTCGAGAAGGCGGTGGAAGGAAAGGATGTGACTGTGATCGCACAGGCGGATGTAAGCTTCCACAATATAATCGTGCAGGCCACCGGAAATCAGAGACTTGTGCAGCTGGTCGAGAATCTTTCGGAGCAGATGTACCGCTACAGATTTGAATATATAAAGGATTTCTCTGGACACCCCGCCATAATAAAGGAGCATGCGGCCATATGCGAGGCGCTGAAAAAGAGAGATAAGCTTGCCGCTGCGGAAAGCTGCAGAGTTCATATAGACAATCAGAAGAAGTCCATAATAGCAAGGATAAGAAAGGATAGTGCAAAGCATTAGCCCATGGGACAGAAGGTAAGACTTACAATAAAAGGAATACATAACGGGGACAGCCCTGAGGATGAGCATAAGGTTGATACGGAATGTGACGGAGAGCTGTTTGAAAGTCCCGGAAGCACCTATGTAATGTATCAGGAAAAGCATCCGGATTTTCCCATGCCCATAAAGGGCAGGATCAAATTCAGAGAAGGAAGTATAGAGATACACAGGACAGGGCCTGTGGTTTCCCATATGCTCTTCGAGGAGAGAAAGAAGCACCTTTCAATGTACCAGACCCCCTATGGGGATATCAGCATAGGAATAGATACCAAAAAGGTCACCTGCGAAAAAACAGATGACCTGATAAAGCTTAATGCGGAATATGTGCTGGAATTTGACGGCGAACCCCACGCCGACAGCAGCATAGAGATATGTCTTTACCTGACTACTTGACGGGCTTGGCGCCTGCTTTCTCCTGAACCTTTTCGACAAACTGCTTGAAGCGGCTCTTTTTCTTTTGAGGAACCGCCTCACTCTTGCCTCTGAGACTCTTCACGCCGATTATATATATACCGCTTACGACCGCCTTAACTTCCTTTTTGACCGGAATATCGTCAAAAATCTTTTCATCCGCTATCAGTGACATTACCTGCGGCCCCACCTTTGCCTTTACAATGGGAAGTTTGCTGCGGCGCATAAGCTTCGGAACCTGATCCATAACTATCTGTGGCAGTCCGGATTCATTGATGCGCATACGCTTCTTGTCGATTATGAGCATTGAGACGGTCTGCTTGTTTGCCTGCATCATCTCGTCCTGCTCCGCCTGCTTTTTCTGCATTTTCCTGCCGAAAATGGTAAGCGCCACAACTGCGGCTATGAGTATCACGAGAATGATTATTAGAACGATCTGCCAGGTTGCCATATCAAAAAATCTCCTTGTAATTACAATAAATACGCATTAGTGCGAAAACTATTCTAACATAAAATCAGACAATGTACCACATTTTTTTCATAAAAAGACAGGGCAATATTGCGAAAACCCGTTTGATTGTGATATAGTATAATGAATATGTTCAAAAGTACAAGAACGGAGGAGATTATGAAAAGAATAATAAGGGGAATCGTTTGCATGGCTTCTGCGGCACTTCTTTTGTGTGCATGCGGCAAAACGGAGGACTCAGCCGGCGAGACTGCAGGTACAGCGGCAGAGTCCGCACGCAGGGCAATAAGGGATTTAAACCCGGAGGACTATGTTACCGTAGGCGAATACAAGGGGCTGGAGGTAACCATCGACCCTGCCGAGAAGGTGCAGGATGAGATGATAGAGCAGGAGATAGAATCGTCCTTTGCGGATGCGATAGAGTATGGGGACGGAATAGAGGTTTCCAACGGTATCAAGGACAGAGCCGTCAAGGAAGGCGATATCGTATATATTGACTATGAAGGAAAGCTTAACGGCGAAGCTTTTGAGGGAGGCACCGCAAAGGGACATTACCTCGAAATCGGAGGAGGACGCTTCATAGAGGGCTTTGAAGAGGGGCTCATAGGAGTGATGCCGGGCGAAACGGTGGAGCTTCCCCTTACCTTCCCGGATAATTATTACGAAGACCTTGCGGGAAAGGACGTGATATTTACCGTTACGGTGCATTATATTCTGCCGGAGGAGCTTCCCGACGAGCTTTTGATCAATTTCTGCAAAAACTATATGGGCCTGGAGGAGGTCGAGAGCCGTGAGGATTTTGAAAAGGTAATAAGGAAATATTACGAGAGCGAATATGAGAACGCCTACGAGACAGAGTTAGAGCAGCTGGTAATGGATGCCTTTATGGAGAATGTCACGGTAAACAATGTGCCGGAGGACATTTTGGGAGATTATCTTGCCAAGGCGAAGGCGTCCATAGACAATGTGTCCAGCGCATACGGAATGGAGCCGGATGAGTTTCTGCAGTCCCTTCTCGGCATGGGCATGGACGAATATCTGGACAGCTACAGGGATGTGGTTTCAGAATATATTGCCTGCCAGTATGTGGCAAACAAGGAGGGGATAAATCCTACGGACGAGGAGCTGAATGAGAAAATTCTGGAGGAAGCTGCGGAATACGGCTATGCCTCTGTGGAGGAATATTTAAACAGCGAAAATTCCCTTTCAAATATGGAGGATTACAGGGAATTCTATATGTATCAGAATGTGGTACAGCTTATCAAGGACAATGCTGTGATTCATAATAATTAGTGCAGCTGCGCTTATTAAGGCAAGGAGGAAAAAATGGAACAGCTTACGGATATAAGAGAATTATACAGGGAGAAGGAAAAATTCGAGGGAAAAGAAGTTACGGTAGGGGGCTGGGTGCGCTCCAACAGAGACCAGAAGAGCTTCGGCTTCCTCGTGGTAAACGACGGGACCTTTTTCGAGACGCTGCAGGTCGTGTACGGAGAAGGACTTTCAAATTTTGCGGATATATGTAAGATAGGTGTAGGTGCAGCAGTTATCGCAAGGGGTACAATCGTTGCAACACCCGATGCGAAGCAGCCCTTTGAGATGCAGGCAAATGAGATAATCGTTGAGGGAGATTCAGAACCCTCATATCCTCTCCAGAAGAAACGCCATACCTTTGAGTATCTGAGAACAATATCACATCTGCGTCCCAGGACGAACACATTTCAGGCGGTGTTCAGGGTGCGTTCCCTCATAGCCTACGCAATCCATTCCTTTTTTCAGGAGAGGGGTTTTGTGTATGTGCATACGCCTCTCATAACAGGAAGTGACTGCGAGGGTGCAGGAGAGATGTTTCAGGTAACTACGTTAGATTTGAACAATGTGCCCAAGGATGAGGATGGAAATGTGGACTTTAAGCAGGACTTCTTTACAAAGCCTACGAATCTTACCGTTTCGGGACAGCTTAACGGCGAGACCTACGCAATGGCCTTCAAGAACATATACACCTTTGGTCCCACCTTCAGGGCGGAGAAATCCAACACCACTAGGCATGCTGCAGAGTTCTGGATGATTGAGCCGGAGATGGCGTTTGCAGACTTGAAGGACGATATGATAATCGCAGAGAGCATGCTCAAATATATCATCAGATATGTGCTGGAGAATGCTCCCGAGGAGATGAATTTCTTTAATCAGTTCGTTGATAAGGGACTTCTCGACAGGCTTAACCATGTGCTTACATCCGACTTTGCGCATGTCACATATACAGAGGCTGTTGAGATACTGGAAAAGCACAACGATCAGTTTGATTACAAGGTATTCTGGGGCTGCGACCTGCAGACGGAGCATGAGAGATTCCTTACCGAGCAGGAATTTAAGCGTCCCGTGTTCGTGACGGATTACCCGAAGGAGATAAAGGCCTTCTATATGAAGCTCAATCCCGACGGAAAGACCGTTGCCGCAATGGATTGTCTAGTACCCGGTATCGGTGAGATAATCGGAGGAAGCCAGAGGGAGGATTCCTATGAACTTCTCGTTCAGAGGATGGAGGAGCTTGGACTTGACAGGAAGGACTATGAGTTCTATCTTGACCTGAGAAAATACGGCTCTGCAAGGCATGCGGGCTTCGGACTGGGCTTTGAGAGATGCGTGATGTACCTCACGGGAATGGGTAATATAAGAGACGTGATCCCGTTCCCCAGAACGGTAAACAACTGCGAATTATAATCCCTCGGGTAAGCGTTTTATATGACTATACATTTAAACGGTGTAAAAAAAATAATTGTGATAGCTGCCGTAGCTTGCGCATTCTGGGGACTTGTGATTTCGGTGCGGGCCACCTCCATATCCGAAGTGCAGGATAAGATCAACAAGACCCAGAACCAGATAAACGAGATAAATTCAAAGATCGGAAGTCTGGAGGACGAGCAGGATATCGTCGAGGAGAAGATTGCCGACCTGAATGCAGAGATATTGAACGCCATGACAGAGATTGGCGTTATGGAGGATGCCATCGCCGAAAAGGAGACGGAGATCGCCGGCAAGGAGGTTGAAATCGGAAAGACGGAGGATGAATACCTCGTTGCACAGGATACGGAGGCTAAGCAGTATGCGGATATGACGGCGAGACTTCGCCTTATGTACGAGAACGGCGATTTCTCCCTGCTTGCAGGGCTTATGACGGGAGACGGTATTGCGGATGCCATGAATCAGGCGGACTATATGGAGGGCATCCACGATTACGACAGAAAAAAGCTTGAAGAATTCAAGGAGACCAGACAGCTTGTGCTTGACCTGTGGAATTCTCTGGAGTTTGAGAGAAATAACCTCAAAGACCAGAAGGAGCAGCTTGAAAGCGACAAGGCGGAGTTAGAGAGCCTGAAGGCAAAGCTGGATTCCGACCTTGAAGTAAAGAAAAAGCAGTCGGCTAATTTCGAGGCGGAGATAAAGAAGGCAAGACAGGAGGCAGCTGTGGCAAAGAAGCAGCTGCAGACGGAACAGCAGCAGCTAAAGGCGCTGCAGGCGGCGCAGAATCAGGGGAAAACCGCAGCAGCTACAGGCTCCTACACCACTACGAACTATACATCCGTAATAGATAACGCCGGAGGAAGTGATATGGGCAAGCGTGTGGCGAAGTATGCGTGTCAGTTTATCGGGAACCCTTATGTGTCGGGCGGTACAAGCCTCACTAACGGTGCGGACTGCTCCGGCTTTACCTACAGGGTTTATTCAGACTTCGGCTACAGCATTCCCAGAACCTCCACACAGCAGAGGAGCGCAGGCACCGGAGTGTCCTATGCGGAAGCGCAGCCCGGAGATATACTTTGCTATGAAGGGCATGTGGCGCTGTATATAGGCGGAGGGTTGATAGTCCATGCAAGCACACAGAAGACAGGGATAAAGATAACCAATGCACAGTACAGACCGATAATCACTGTGCGGCGTATAGTTAATTGATATAGGGGATAAATAAAAAAATCAGGGGGCGTCGATGAGGGACGGATAGCTCGTGCAAACGGGCTGTCCGTTTGTGCTTAAAAAAAGGAGGAAGCAGGTGTGAAATATTTTGGCAGAGCGATAGTAAAGCTGAGATTTATCATACTGATTGTGGCAGGAGTTCTTCTGATCCCGGCGGCGGGAGGTTTTTTTGCCACAAGGATCAATTACGATATTCTCTACTATCTGCCGGGGGATATCGACACCATGATAGGTCAGGATATCCTTCTCGATGATTTCGGCAAGGGGGCGTATGCGCTGGTGCTGGTGCAGAATATGAAGCCGAAGCAGGTAAACAATTTGGAAAATACCCTGAAGGATGTTGAGCATGTAGAGCAGATAATATCCTACAACAGCCTGGTGGGACCCACAGTTCCAATGGAGATGATACCGGAGAAATATGTAAAGGAATTTTACAATTCCGATACGGACACTACAATGTTTGTGGTTTTCTTCGACGATACCACATCAAGCGATGAAACCATGGACGCCATCACAGAAATCCGTGAGATAACCGACTATCAGGTATATATAAGCGGCATGAGCGCTGTGGTAACGGATACGAAAAAGATTGTAATGAGCGAGATGGCACGTTACATAATCGTTGCGGCGGTGTTTGTGATAATAATCGTGGCGCTGCAATCCATATCACTGCCATTTATATTGGTTGCCACCATAGAATTTGCGATATTCATAAATATGGCAGTGCCCTATTATATGGGAACCGAGATACCCTTTATTTCGAGCGTTGTCATTGGCACGATACAGCTGGGTGCCACGGTGGATTATGCGATACTTATGAGCACGAGATACAAAAAGGAAAGATTTGAAGGAAAGGGTAAGCACGATTCCATATATTATGGAATGCGGGTGGCAATTCCATAACCTATCAGGGAACCACGGATGAGACCGTGCCGATAACAATGAGTATTTCCTACGAGCTGGACGGGAAGAAGATAGAGCCTGCAGAGCTTGCGGGAAAAAGCGGGCATGTAAAAATACACTTCGATTATAAGAACAATACCAGCGTAAGCATAACTGTAAATGACAAGGAAAAGACAGTGAAGGTACCCTTTACCGCAGTGACAGGGCTTATCCAAGGTGGCACAGGCGGCAGCAGGAGCGGAGAGCCTGAAGACAGGTGTGGATGCAATGGCGGCAATATTGTCCTCTGATCAGGGGAAGCTGTTGATAAAGGGTGCAATGGTGCAGAAAGTGGCCGATGCGACCGGAATGGATACCGCAGCAATAGGGAACGAAACCACCACAAAGGCCATAGTCGATGCCGATCCCGACAATGATAATGAGGATGCAAATACCATCGCCTCGGCGCTCTACCGTCTTTCTGACGGAACCGGAGACGTACACAGCGGTGTATGCGCCGTAAGAGAAGGGGTATTCAAGCTGAGAGAGGGAACCATAGAAATGAAGGACGGAGTCATAGACCTTGTAAACGGTGCAGAGGAGCTGAACGACGGAACGCAGGAGCTTCTGGACGGCGTCAATGAATATGATGAGGAAGGAATACAGAAGCTGAAAGGCATAATAAAGGATGATCTGTCGGAGGCGTCGGATACCTTAAAGGCGGTAACGGATCTTGGCAAAAACTATACCTCCTTCGGCGGCAAGCGTGAGGATATGGAAGGAACCTGTGTATTTATCATCAAGGCGGATGGGATAACGATGGACTAAGGAGTCCATACTATCATAATTTTTTCAAAAAGCGCAACAGCTCCTCCTGGGTTTCCAGGGGGAGCTTTCTAATTTCTTTTATCAGCTCAATCTCCAGAGAAGTCAGTCGTAGTGCGGCTTTGTCGCTGTTTTCGTTTTGTGGGGGGGTATAACTTAAGAGGAAATCAATGGATACGTTGAAGAATTTCGCAAAATTCTTAAGCATCTCAATATCCGGCTCTGCAAGTCCATTTTCGTATTTGTAGATTGCCTGCTGTGATACATTAAATCTGTCGCCCAAAGCCTGTTGGCTTATACCTGCTTCCGTGCGGAGCATGCGTAAATTCTTCATAAAAACCTCCTGATATAAGGGTATGACAAAACTAATAACATAATATAAGCTGTGTCGAAAAAATAACAAGAGCGTAAAGGTGTTACTTTACAACGTCTAAAAGTTGTGATATTATAATACAGATTTTGTTCCATATATGAAATATAAAAATATTTGAGGGCGGATACTATGATAATACGGCTTGGACTTTTGGATAGTGATGAAAGGTATTTGAAGCTCTTATCCGGATATTTCAATGAGCATCCAGATGAGAATTTTCAGATTGAGTCATATCTTTTTTTCGATACCGACAGCTATGAGAGCTTTAAACAGAGTGGAACCAGAATAGATATTCTGCTTGCATCGCCGGATGAATTAAAGAATTCAGATGCCGTGCCGGACAGGACAGTTCTCGCATATCTTACGGAAGACAAAACTATACAGAGCTGGGATGGATATCCCGTCATATGCAAGTTCCAGAAGGCATCCGACATTTTAAGGAGCATACAGGGGCTGGCTGCAAAGCTTTCTGCAGGCGCTGGAAATTTCTCGCTGGGTAAGGCAGGAGGAATAATTTCCTTCATAGGTGCTGCAGGAGGAGTTGGAACCACTACTGCGGCAATGGGCTGTGCAGTACGTATGGCAAATATTGGAAAGAGTGTACTCTATTTCAATATGCAGCAGACCGCAAGACCGGAAGCGGTATTCCAATCGGGAGCTTCCATATCCGAGGTTTATTATGCATACAGAGAGTGGAAGAGTATGAGCGGCAATGCAAATGAAGGCAGCCTGCAGCTTCGGCTGAAGAGCCTTGTGTCTAAGGATCAGGAGTTTGGTGTGGACAGCTTTGCCGGCTTTACCCTTCCCTTGGACGCATTGGAGATACAAGCAGCAGAGATAGCAGAGTTAGCAAAGGTGCTATCGGGGTTGTATGACATAGTGGTGGTTGACTTGGAGAGCAGAATTGATGAAGTGCTTATGGAGTTTTTGAAAATTGCAAATTGGACGGTACTTGTGAGCGATGGTATCGAAGACTCAAATTATTGTCTGGAACGGCTCTCAAAGTCCATAGACGAGTTAAATAAAGCTGATGGTATTTTGAAGGGAGAGGTAGGCGTGCTGTACTCGAAATTCGGCAGTGCCTCCAGACACACAGGGCTTGATAACTATGTGAGAAATGTGGGCGATATTCCCAAGGTCGGCAATGCAACAAAGAAGGAAATAGTAAGGACTTTGAGGAATAGTACTGCGTTCGCACTCTTGGAGAAATAGGGAGAAACAGATGACAGCGGAAGGTTTGGAGGAGCTTCGGGAGAAGGTCGCCACAGCGGTAGAACGGGAATTACAGCCAAGCAGACTGGATGATGATGACTTAAGGAGCGGTATAGAAAAGCTGGTCGGCGATTTGAGCTGTGGCGAATATATGACCCCGTCACAAAAACTGGATGTCGTAAACCGGATATATAAGTCTTACAGGGGATTGGGAGGACTTCTGGATGAGATATTGCAGGATGAAAATATTACCGAGGTTATGATAAACGGACCGAAGAATATATTTGTCGAAAGAAGAGGACGCCTCGAGAGGCTGAATAAGGAGTTTGAGAGTGAGGAGGAGCTTCGAAAGGTTGTTGAGCGAATTGCTTCCCGCATACATAGAGAGATAAGTGAGGCGGATCCAATATTGGATGCAAGGCTGGAGGACGGAAGCCGTGTGAACGTGGTTTTGAACGGAGTATCCCTGGACGGCTCCACGGTCACTATCCGTAAATTTACTAAGGATCCGATGACGATGCAGAAGCTTTTGCAGTACGGCTCCATCAATCCCGAGGTAGACCAATTCCTGCATAAGCTGGTTCAGTCGAGGTATAACATCTTCATCGCAGGCGGTACGGGAAGCGGAAAGACCACATTCCTGAATGCGCTTTCCAATTATATTCCCGCTGACGAGAGAATAATAACCATAGAGGATTCGGCGGAGTTGCAGATAAGAGAGGTTCCGAATCTGGTGCGGTTGGAGACCAGAAACGCCACCGCATCCTCGGATGCAAGCAAGGCGATAACTATTAAGGATTTGATAAAGTCGAGCCTGCGTATGCGCCCCGACAGAATCGTGGTCGGAGAGGTCAGAGGCGCAGAGGCGCTTGATATGCTTCAGGCGATGAATACCGGACATGACGGCAGTCTATCCACGGGACACGCAAACTCCGCAGAGGATATGATAAGCAGACTTGAAACTATGGTGCTGCAGGGAACATCGGATTTGCCGCTAAAGGCAGTACGCTCGCAGATATCCAGTGCGGTAGACATCATAATACATCTGTCGAGACTTAGGGATCACAGCAGAAAGACTATGAGCATTTCAGAAGTGCTGGGGTTAGATGAAAACGACAATGTGATACTCAATCCACTATACAAGTTTTACGAGGATGAGAATACTTCCTTAAGAAAAGTTTCAGGAAAGCTTCTTCGAACCAACAACAAAATGGTACAGGTGGATAAGCTTCTACACGCCGGCTTTGGCAAGGAGGATATTCCAAGGCCCAATCCGGAGGCGGACAGATACGAGAGAATGTTACGGGAAATTACGGAGATATAGAGGAACAATTATGGCAAAGAAAGAAAAAAAGGAAAAGCTTAGTCAGTGGACAAAGAACCCGCTAAATGAAACCGTAATGGATTACCGTGTATACGAGATGAGCGGATTTGAGAGAGCGATATACGGGCTTCTGGCGTTTATAGTTGGAGGAGCGTGCGGACTTCTGTTCTTCAGCGGAATGTTCAAAAGAGACGGGATGGCTACAGTATATACATATATTGCGGATATTGTGATATTCGTTGTGGTGGGCATTGCAGCGGCAGCCTTTTTCATCCCGATACGCAGGAAACAGCTTCTCGAAAAACGGCGCAACGATTTGAGGGCACAGTTCAGGGATATGCTTGAGTCCATTTCCGCATCCCTTGCAGCTAACGGAACCATACAGGATGCCTTTATATCCGCATATTCAGATATGAAGATGCAGTATTCCGAGGAGGCGTACATAACGAATGAGCTGGAGCAGTTCCAGAACGCTGTCAGAAATAATGTAGCGTTAGAGGATATGATAGATGACCTTGGGAGAAGAAGCGGAATAGAGGATATAGTGGATTTTGCGGATGTGTTCAGGGTAAGCAGAGGTCCGGGCGGTAATATGGCAAATGTTATGCGGCAGACCCATGATATTCTCGGAGACAAAATGACCATTGAGGACGAGATAGACAGCAAGATGAACTCCAACAAGCTGGAGTTAAATGTCATTATGGTTGCCCCCTTTGCTATAGTTGCGATGCTCAAATATACCAATCCCACCTTTGGCGACAGCTTTGTTACCCTCAGAGGGATAGGGGTGTCCATAGTAGCGATAATAATGTTTGCGGTGGCATATGTGCTTGGACAGAAAATAGTAGAGGGAGCAAGAAAATAGTATGACTATAATAAAGATAGTGCTTTTGACAATCGCAGCAGCATTGATAGCAATGTACATAGTACTCAACCTGAGAGGTCAGAAATACGATTCCCTGCTAAACGGACTTCCAAAGGAGGGGTTTTCCGATAAGGCTTTTTTTGCGGCGGGATATGCATTACAGGATATTAAACCCTTCAGTATGACTGGCCGTATAGGAAAAAAACTACTTTCACAATCCAAAATACTTTATCCGGAAAACGAAGGCAGATATGCGGAGTACTGGGCGAGGCTCTATTGGGCGAGAACTCTGGGACTGTCGGTTTTGGTAATAACCTTTGTGTTCATCATCACTCCGTTGTTAGATGGAATGTATATGCTTTTGGCGTTGTTTTTCGGCATAGCCTCGGTGTATGCAATATACACTCAGGGTGCAAAGGATATGGAGAACAAGCTTAAGGAGCGTGCAGAGAAATGCCTTTTGGAATTTCCCAATGTGGTGTCCAAGCTTGCCCTACTTATGAACTGCGGACTCATTATGAAGGATGCGTGGTTTCAGGTGGCAAAGGACAAAGAGGGAGATATATATGATCTGATGCGTGAGGCCTGCAGTGAGATGAACAGCGGGAAGAGCGCCGCAGAGGCGATATATAATTTCGGCGTATATTCATATTCTCCGGAAATCAGAAAGTTCTCCAGCATTATAATCCAGAACGTGGAGAAAGGCGGTTCTGACGTAACAATGTATATGCGGCAGCAGTCCAGCGAGCTGTGGGCACACAAAAGACAGCTGATGCTGCAGAGGGGAGATGCCGCAGCGGCTAAGCTTCTGATTCCCACGATGATAGTTCTAGTCGGGGTATTGGCAATAATTATATCTGCGGCAATGGGTAATATCAGCATGCTCTAAATTGATATTTTGCTGCATAAAGCGGCGGGATATAGATATAAACAACAGGAGGAAAAAATAATGAATGCAGTAACTAAGAAAATGGATTTGCTCTATTTGAGAGCAGTAAGCGGTATCCGCAATTTCTTTGATGATTTGAAGAATGATGAGAGCGGTATGGAGGTAATACAGGTTATTATCCTTCTTGCAGTAGGTATTGCGGTACTCGCAGTAGTTGTCACTACTGTGAACAATCTTCTTGCGGATTCAACACAGACAATAAATGATAATACTGCGGATGTTTTTAGCGGCGTTACAGCAGAAGCAGCTGGTAGATCTAAGTAGTAAGGGTAGTAACTAATATAAAAAACGGCGTTACGGAACTGTCACATACAAATTGTGCGGTTCCGTACAGAGTCGTATAAGACAAAGTTTTCATGAAGATTTTATATGCAATAATAGCAGCAATATGCGTGCTATTATCCTTTGCGCTCACATATATAAAATTTATGACAGAGCATAAAAGGGATAAAAAATTATATTGCTTTTGTGCAGCCGGAACATTGACAGCGCTCGTATCCGGGTTCTTTGTCTATGCGGATGTGGGGACGGAAGCTGCAAGTCTCTTTAAGCTCTTTACGGTATACTTTGTGCTGGCGGGGGCGGGGTTGTGCGATTTGTACGAAAAGCGCATTCCCAATATTTTTTTTGTGATACTTTTGGTCGCTTTTCTTATAAGCGAGATAATAATTCTTATTAAGGACAGAACGGTGGCGCTCGATTATCTGTCCGCCGGCTTTATTAGCGGAATAATCGCATTTGCGCTTCTGATGGTATTGCGTGTGGTATCAAAAGGGGGCTTAGGCTACGGCGATATAAAGCTTTTTACCACATTGTCAGTAATAATGGGTTTGTATGGCGCTTTCAGCATTCTGTTCTTCGGACAGATAGCTGCGCTTTTGGTGGTTGTTGCAGGTCTTATAGCACATCGCCTTACTTTAAAGGGAAATATTCCACTAGCTCCGTTTTTTTATCTGGGCTATGTGGTTACTATAATAACCGGAACATTCTGAAACGGGAGATTGGTACGTATGAAATTTACAAGGCTTCTTACAATTATAGCAATGATTGTGCTCTGTGCGGCAGGATGGCTGAAGGTATCCGTGTCGACGGCACAGACAATAGGCAGCATCAGGCAATACATAAGTGCCGGAGATACATACTACGAGAAACAGCTTTATGAGCTTGCAATCAGAAATTATAATTCGGCTCTTTCCATAAAGAAGAGTCAGGATACCTATGACAGGATACTGAATGCATACAGGGAGTGGTATGCAGAGGAGCCGAGAGCGACAGTAAAGCGTAGCTTCATAAACACCTATGAGGAGGGTTTGCGACTGTACCCGAAGCGTACGGATTATTGGGAAGGCTATGCGCAGGTTTATTATGATTCGGCAAGCTATACTGATGTGGCAGACATCTATGCAAGGGCTGCGGAGCAGAATATAAGGTCGGAAAAGCTGACGGCTATGTACAAGGATATATACTATAGGACAAAGCTTATGTACGGCAGCTACCCCATAATAAATATGGGAACCTACAGCGGCTTGTATACTTATTCGGACGGCGGTGCGGTATACGGAACTTTGACTGCGGACGGCGGGGATGATTTGTCCCCGGATCTTTCATACATAAATACTGCAGGCGACGGAGGGACACTGCTCACAAAGAATGCTGACGGAGAGTGTTTCGTGCTCAATGCAGCAGGCACCACATTGGGAAGATTTAAGAAGGATGTAAAAGAGGCAGGCGCCATTTATAACGGACTGATACCGGTGCTTATCGAGGGAAGAAATGACTGGTGCTATATTGATTACAACGGAGAGGAGCTGTTCGGGGGTTATCAGTATGCAGGAAGCTTCCGTGGAGGAAATGCGGCGGTACAGACCGCCGACGGACAATGGACTGTCATAAATACGGATGGTTCCTTAGCTACAAGTGAAACCTATGATGAAATCCTTGTAGATGAAGGCGGAAGCTTTTTGATGAACGGATATATGATGTATAGGAGTGGGGACAGCTGGAGGCTCAAGGATCTTACAAAAGCTGAGGCAGAGGAATTCGTATGCGACGGTCTGGATATATCCAGAGGCGAAGCCATTGCCTTCAGGCGGGGAGAGTTTTGGGGATTTGTAGGTACTGACGGAAATATACTCATAGAGCCCGCCTACGAAAATGCGAGGAGCTTTTCGGGCGGAGTTGCGGCAGTATGCAAAGACGGACTCTGGGGCTTTATAGACAGAAACGGAGAGTATGTCATAGAACCGGAATATCTGGATGCCGGCTATTTTGATACAAGTGCCGGAACCTGCCCTGTTATAGTGCAGGAAACAAATGTGTACAGAATTCTTAAATGGGCAGTGGAGCGATAAGATGAAGCACAGACATCCCAAAATCCGAAGATATCTTGAGGCCATGCAGGATGGAATGGCGGCGGTTGAAGCGCTGTTTCTATTTACACTGATGATTTTTATTTTTATGTTCTTTATTGCACTGGGATATCTGTACTATCAGGAATGGCTGGTTCATGAGGTCGCTGCGGATACCGCAACGAGAGTAGCCTATGGATATGTATACCCACAGACAGACCCCATGCTCAGCTGGTATAACAGGGATATGAAGCTTGCGGTTAGTCCCTATCGTTATCTTTTCAAAAAAAGTGAATATGAGGAGGAGAATCAGGAGAAGGGCGTAGCCTATGCAAAGTGGAGGCTGGATATGACAAGCTTCACAAAGCGTGAAGGAGAGCCGGAGGTGGAGATAAAAATGGTTCATGATTCCTTCGCACAGAGGCACATAGAGGTCACAGTAACGGTGTCCTATGTTATACCTCTAGGGGGATTTTTGGAATTTTTTGGGCTCACGAACGGCAAGATAAGAACCTATTCTGCAAATGGATATGCTATGATCATGGATCCGAGTGACTATATGTACAGTGTAAAAACTGTGGAGGGCATCGCAGCTGACCTGACCGGAAATATGGAGAATACCGGAAAGCTCTTTAATGCGGGAAGGGACTTTGTGGCAGAGCTTAAGGGCATTGTGGACGATATCAAAGAAAAAGTGGATGCAATCAAGAACTTTATAAAAGGCAAAGAAGATACGGAAGATGCAGGCTAAGCTTTATACTGCAATGGAATCGGGAGAGGCCGGATGACAGGAATAGTGAATTTTTCAAATTTTTTGGGAAGAAGATCGAGAGGAATAATATCGGTGCTTTTGGCAGTGGTATTTCTTCCTTTCTATTTTCTTGGCACAACGCTTGTGGAACTCGTCAGATACCAGAGCTCTGCGAATGCAATGGATCAGGCGATTTCAAACAGTGAATATTCTACTCTTGCGGGATATGATGAATTCCTTTTTGACAGATTCGGTTTTCTGACAATAGACCAGAATGGAAATATTGTGGATCTAAGCTCCAATGTGCAGCTCTATTTGGGGAGAAATCTCACTGTGAGCGTAAAAGGTGCATCGGTGGATTCTGTCACTGCCATGGGTCTGAATCCTCTTTCAGACAAGGGCATAATGAAGCAGCAGATACTTACATACTCGGGGACTATAGTGCCCTATGATCTGGTAATGAATGGATTGGAGATAGACGAGTTTATAAAAAAATTTGATGAGGTTCTCGGAGAAAAAGGAATGAATGATGTGACCGAGAAGCTGAAAAAAGCTACTGAAACACTTAAGGCGACCAGAGAAATGATGAAGGAGGCGGAGGGACTTTGGGATGAACTGAAGGTGGTCTATACCAAGGGAAAGGAATATAATGACAAATTTACTGCGTGGGCTGATGCTGTTAAAGAGGTGGAGGACAGCTATAACAGTAAGCCTGAAAAATATTTAACCGAGGAGAGCACAGATGAGATAACAGGAGAGACCTCCACCGAGGAGGTAATAAATCCTGAATACGAAGAATGGGAAAGCAGTCATACAGAGCTTATTGAGGCGGCAGTGGAAAAAGGCAGCGAATATGTAGAAGTTATAGTAGAACTGACAGAAGCCCTGAAAACCCTTAAAGAAAAGAAGGAGTCCACACAGGCGGCACTGGGAAGGCTTAAGGGGGATATGGATGCGTTGAACGGCGAGGCAGGAGCGGATGAAGAAAGTGCTTCTGACATGTTTGACGAGGCGTTTGAACGTTTAAGTAATGTGGAGGAGCTTAAGGAGGCGATTGACGGAGAGGGAGAGCTGGTCGGTAATCATAATTACGGTGACACAGAGAGTGCACCGGAGCCTGCCGCTGAAATGGTATACCATGCGAAACAGAAGGAAGTGGATGGACTGAATCCTGATGAGGTTTTGGGGAAGCTTAAGGAGAAGGCGAAGGATTGCGTAAAGAGTAAGCTCCTTGATTTCATTGAACAGCTTCAGAATCTGATAAATTCCCTGTCTAATCCGGAAATTCTGTATGACAGGGATCTGCAGAACGATATAAGCGGTTCGTCCTTCAGTACGCTGTCCAAGAAGCTGGATGACCCGCCGGAGGTCAAGAGTGATTTTGAACGTGCGCAGGCATATAACATGGCGATTGGTCACGGGAATCTTGATGCGGCAAAAAAGGGAACCGCCCTCTCTGCGGCGGAGGCTGCGCTTGATAATCTTTCGGATGCGATAGATAAGCTCAAAGAAAGAGCAAAAGAATGGAAAGAGGCAAAGGATGAGATAGCGAAGGGAGGATTGCTTAAGGCTATTGGAGATCTTATCAATCCATTCGGAGATTTGTATAAGCTCATAGACCGCACGGTCAAGGTAGTGGAGGCTCTGGGAGAGGTTCTCGTATGTATAGGAAAGTTCACTATGGCTGTGTTGGGCGTAATGGCTGAGCTTGGTACTATGTTAGCCCAGAGGATAAAGATGATGTATTACCTTGCGTATACTCTGCCAAACCGCACCACATACGAGGATGGCTCGAACCTTACGGGATATGAATTTAGTGAGATAGGGCTGGAGAGGGGTTCTAATAAGGCGTTTGCAGGGGCGGAGCTGGAATATCTGCTAAGCGGAAAGAGCAGCGAGAAGACGAACCAGTTATTGGCGTTCTGGAAGCTGTATGGATTCAGATTTTTGTTGGACGTTGTTTTTGTATATCAAAATACAGAGGTAAAGGCATTGTCAGATCTGATAGCGCTGATACCCTTTGTGGGACCTGCGCTAAAATATATATACATCGGTCTCACGATGCTGCTGGAGCCATTTTTGGATATGATGCTTTTGGTAAATAAGGGGGATGTAAAGCTCATAAAGGAAAAGAGTGATATTATGGCAACACCCACAGGAGTATTTAATTTCCTTATGAAGTGGCAGGGACTCATAGATAAGGAGATAATGAGTGAAGAAGCAGCGGGGAAGGCAAAGGGTAAGGTTCAGGATGAAATAAATTCCGCAGCGGGCATTATATGGAATATGAATGCAGCCTATAATTCGGGTGTAGAGGAGGCTGAAAATGTAGGTAAGAATGTCGAAAGCAAGGTCTTTACCCCTCCCTACAGCAAGGACAATATCCCTTCAAAGGATGATGAGCCCGGCGCTTTAAAGAAAAAGCTTGAGGAAATAAATGAGATAGACTATACACAGCATTGGTTTATACTGATGTGCGTTTTAGGCTCCGGCGATACATATATGAGCAGACTCGGAGATTTGGTTCAAATGGAGAAGAGGCAGAGGGGAAATGATGATTTTAATATAGATCAGGCATATACCGGCATACGTGCGGAGGTTACAGGCTCCATGATACAGGTACTTCCGATTCCCACCATGTCCGCAAGGAGTGCCTTGAGATACGACAGGATAGTGTACAGAGGCTATTGATATGATTGATTTTTTGAAAAAAAAGAAAAGCTGCTTCAGGAGTCATGACGAGGGCATGATGGGCGTTGAGGCGCTTATAGGATTTAGTTTGTTTATCTTTGCAATGTTTGTGATAATGAGCTGGATATGGCTGTTCTTTGCGCACGACAAGATAGGTCATGCTCTGGGGGAGGCGTGTCAGAGTATGGCATTGGAATCCTACAGAAACAGCGTACTAGGCTTTTCACTTACTGAAGAAGATGCCAATGAGTTAGATGATGCCCTGACGGCGCTTTTTGTGGGAGCGATGACAAAAAGCGATAGCAGGAATAATTTTGTTTCAAACAAATATTGGTCTGCAGGCGATGATGTGGAGAGTGTGGCAGAGCAGAGATTTTATGCGTATCTTGGAGGGAGTACAGAGAGTGGAAAGTCAATAATGACGGCACTTGGCGTACTGGAGGATGCAAGCTTTGAAGGCTCGGGAATAGACGGGGAGGATATCACGATACAGATAACCTACAGGATAAGACCACTGCTTGCCTTTGAGATTTTTGGAAAAACTGACAGGAAAGTTACCCAATCCGTTACCTGTCGTATGTGGAAGAAATGATTTTAAATATAAATTTTGAAATGAGGGTAAGCTATGTACAAATTTGAGAATGTTACGCAGGGAATGTCGAGCTATCTGTCGCTTAAGCTGGAGGCAAAGGATAAGCCGGACAGCCTCTATGTGGGGATGATGGGAAACAATCATATCAAGGGACTTCTCCCCATGTCAAAGCAATGGGAAAATCAAGGTTTTGTGCTGATGTACCAGATTACGGGATTGAGTCCGTTGAGCGTATCCATACAGAACCTTGTGGACGAAAGGAGATTTGTAAATTTCCTTAAGGGAATCTGCGACGCTTCCATGGAATGCGGGGAATATCTTCTGAATCCGGGGAAGCTTCTTTTGGACGAGAAGTATGTATATATAAAGCCTGGAACGGGAGAGGTGGAATTTGCTTATATTCCTTTGGAGGATTTTGAAAATGAAGTGACTGTTCAGATGTTTATCAAGCAGGTAATTCACAAGCTGATACATTCACTTGCGCCGGACAGCAGATTAAAGCCCATCCTCTATGAGTATACCTTTGAGGAGAATTTCGATATAAAGAGGTTTCGTGCGAGTCTGGATACCATAAAGAGCGATGCGGAGAAAGCAAATGCAGACGCAATAAATTCTGCACCAGATACTCGTGCTTCTATGGCTGCTCCTGCAGCAGCGGCTCCAATACAGCAGGCTGCGCAGGCGGTTCAGGCGGTTTTACAGAATGTCAGTGCACAGGTTCCTGTTTCAGCACCGGACTTAAGCTCTCCTTTTGGAGACAAAGTGACAGAGGCTCCCACAGAGAAGAAGAAGGGCGGTCTGTTCGGAAAAAGGGAAAAGGAGCCCAAAGAAAAGAAGGAAAAAGAGAAAAAGAAGGATAAAAAGAAGAAGGGTGCAGCTGAGGCGGCAGATTTTGCCGTGCCTGGAATAGACAATCCTTTTGCAGCAAAATCTGTTTATGAGGCACCGAAGGCTGCAGCGCCTGCCCCTGCACCGGCAGCTGAGGCGTTTGCTCCTAAAATACCCGATAATACACCGAAGAACTATGATACTTCAGGTGGTCACACGGTAATTCTGCAGCAGGAGAGCGATGTAATCTCTCAGGTTATCAGCGGCGGAACGGGGAGTTCGTCAGGGGAGGATGCGACCCAGATAGACGGGATGGACATAGGTCTGTCCGGTGCCTATCTGGAGCTTATTGAATCTGCGGTTCCGGGAGCTATGGGACGTATAGATATAGATATGGGCAAGTCCTCTCTGCTTATAGGGAGAATATCCTCTGACGAAAACAAGCCGGATATCGCATTCCCCAGAGAATTTACCCGCATAGGCAGACAGCACGCCCGTATGGAGAACAGGGGAGGGGAATTATATCTGACTGATTTGGGGAGCGTGAATCATACGCTTTTGAACGGACAGACTATGAGTCCCAATCAAGCCTACAAGCTGACTGACGGAGCGGAGATTTCCTTTACGATATCGCATCCCGTAAGATACAGAGTGCATATGTAAGCGGTGTCCGGAATGAAATATATCGGAGGTTATGCCACCAACATCGGAAATGTAAGAAAGGTAAATCAGGATGCGGTGGTACTCAAAAAAAATATACATGACGGTGTGGGTTTTGCGGTATTGGCAGTATGCGACGGCATAGGAGGACTCGAACACGGGGAAATTACCTCAAATATAGTAAAGAGCGGGATAGTCGAGTGGTACGAGAATGTGCTTGAATGGCTGGACGTGGAGGCGGCGGAGCCGGAAACTATCTTTTCACATTTGAAGGATGCTGCGGATGAGTGGAACAGAAGAGTGGTGGATTTTGCCATGGATATGCGTACCGCCACCGGCACGACAATGTCACTTCTGATGTGCATAAGGGACAAATATTTTACGCTGCAGGTAGGAGACAGCCGCATATACAGGCTTGATGGCGCAAAGCTCGTACAGCTTACAACGGATGATAGTGTGGAAAAATACAGAGGGGGAAAGCTTAGAAGCTATCTTGATAATTTTGTCGGGAAATCTTATGAACTCTCTTTTGCCACCGGCACAGGTACTCTAAAGAATAGTGACCTTTTTTTAGTCTGTTCTGACGGATTCTACCATCATCTTAAGGAGGAGGATCTGGAACGCCTGAACACAGCGGATTCGGACGAAGAAATAAGAAGTGAGTGTGAGACGCTGATATTTGAGATGATGGAGAGGGGCGAGAGGGACAATATCTCCGTAGGAGTATTAAGGCTTACAGACTGACAGATATGGAGAATCAACACAAATGAGCAGACATAATAAAGATAAAAGAGTAAACCGCCTGCTCCCGGTAAAGATAATGATTGCTGTGGTTGCATTGACTTTTTTGTTTTCTGCGGGAAGTGTGGTTTTCGGAAAAAAGGCGGATACATCTCTTGAAAGTGTGTCTCTGGGAGAAAATTATATTTCGGAGCTTAAATATAAGCAGGCAATAGCGGAGTATAAGGCAGAGCTCAGTATAGATCCGAAGAATGAAACTGCAAAGGAAGGCTTGTTAAATTCCTATGTGGAATGGGCGGATGTGGCTGTGGATACGGGAAACATTACCCTCGCAACAGAGATACTCCGTGCAGGATTTTCAGAAACTCATTCTACGGATATTATGTGGAGAATATTGGAGTTATCCTTTAACGGAATGGGAATGTCGGATATGTATGAGCAGGCCAGGGAAGGTTTTAGAATGTTCGGAGGTTTTTAAACAGCACTTGACAACAACGAAAAGTTGTAGGAAAATTACAACGAAACAATGATAGGCAGGAGAACAGGGGATGAAGCTGCCACTTGCCGAAAATATCGGTGAAATTGAAAAGTTTATATATGGCGGTATATCACTCATGGTGCTGGCAATAGTTTTGGCAGTGCTGTGTATTATTGTATTTTCAATTACCGGAAAAAGGATAAAAAAACGGCTCACAAAGGAATATGGAGAACCGGAAAAATACGGTCTGCAAACACTGAAAAAGGGGGATAGATAAGCTATGTCCCAGATTATTGCAGGCTTATATGAAATAGAACAAAAGATAGGTGCCGGCGGAGGAGGAATAGTATATCTCGGCAGGCATATCAGACTGAACAAAAAGGTTGTTTTAAAGGCTGACAAAAGACAGCTCTCTGTAGGAGAGGAAAAGCTGCGCAGAGAGGTGGATCTTTTAAAGGGTCTAAGCCAGACATATATTCCGCAGGTATATGATTTCGTCGAAGAAAACGGCGTGGTCTATACAGTAATGGATTTCATAGACGGAGAGAGTGTAGATAAGCTCATCGCAAGAAAGCAGATTCCCTCACAGGCGGATGTGATAAAGTGGGCGTGCCAGCTTTTGGAGGCACTTAATTATCTTCACTCTCAGCCCCCTTACGGGATTCTGCATGGAGACATTAAGCCTGCCAATATAATGTTAAAGCCCGACGGAGATATATGCCTTATTGATTACAATATCGCACTTGCGCTTGGGGAGAACGGTGCGGTAAAGGTGGGCTACAGCATAGGGTATGCCTCGCCGGAGCACTATGGAGCAGAGTACATTAGCGAGCACAGAGCGGCAGCGGGAGTTGTAAAGAAAACACAGTCAATCCCCAAGGTTGATGTAACCGATACTGACGACAAAACTCTTACAGATACAGATCGCACGGTAACCGATGACAGTACAGTATATGATGCACCCATAAACAATCTGAAGGTGGGAACTGCATCCGTCGGCACCGGAAGCACTACAAACGGAAAGACATCCCTTATGCTGGATGTGCGCTCCGATATATACAGTCTGGGGGCAACGCTTTATCATATTATATCGGGCATGCGCCCCGCAAAGGAGGCTAAGGAGGTAGTACCCCTATCCTCCGATATATGCAGTCCTGCAGTTTCTTTAATACTGCAGAAGGCTATGGCGCCTCTTCCGGAGGACAGATATCAGTCTGCGGAGGAAATGTTAAATGCGTTCCTGTCACTGCACAAAAACGACAGACGTATCAGAAAGCATAAACGCAGGATATGGGAAGCAGCAGGCATCATTGCAATAATGTTCGTAGCGGGAGGCAGTTTGACCTTTACAGGCTTAAAGAAGCAGGAGCAGAGAAGCAATGCCCTTGCTCTGGCGGAGTATTCCTCAAGTGCTCTTCTGGAGGGGAATGTTTCGCAGGCTGTGGAGTATGCTTTAGAAGCTATTCCGGACGGAAGCAGTATATTTGATGCGCCAGTTACAGCTCAGGCGCAGAAGGCACTCACGGATGCACTGGGAGTATATGACCTTTCAGACAGCTTTCAGGCAGTAGATACAATAAAGCTTGACGGGGCTCCCTTTGACATAGTCACATCGCCGCAGGGAACACTCTTTGCAGCGGTATATGCATATAAGGTGTCCGTATATGATGCGGAAAGTCTGGATTTGATAACAACGCTCCCGGTGGAGATGTCCGCATTCTCGGATGTGTGCTTTGTGGATGAGGACAGGATTGTATATGCGGGAGAAGGAGGCGTCAGAGCATACGATTTATCCTCCAAGACAGAGCTTTGGAAGGGGGACGTGGCGACAATCCTAAGCCTTTCTGCGGATGGAAAGAAAGTGGCGGCTGTAAATCGTGATGCAGAAAGCTTTAAGCTATACAACACAGCAGATGGCACGGTTATACATGAGGGAAGCTTTGGAGGAAAGCATCTTTCTGTTCCTGCAAATGACATATTTGCAGACTCGGCTGACAGCGTATTTGCGCTTAATGATGACGGGACAATGCTGGCGGCAAGCTTTTCAAACGGAGGACTTTTGATATTTGACCTTGGAAATTCCGAGGAGGATATGATTATTTATGATGATTCAGAATATACACACTTTGAGGGAGGATTTTGCGGAGATTATTTCGCATTTTCCGCAAGTGCGTCAGGAAAAACTCAGGTCGGTATAATAGATTGCAGAAATGGTGTATATGCCGGAGGATTTGATGCCTCCGACAGGGTGCTTATACAGACGGATAATGAATATATCTATATGGCAAATGGGGGACTTTTGTCAGCAGTAAGTCCTCAGAACGTAACAGAAACAGAACTTGCATACACCGAAACGGCAGTAATAACAGATTTTTCCGTGGGTAAGGATTATATAGTGGCAGCTGCAGACGATGGAAGCATGACGTTCTATGACAGCGGCGCAAATCCTTCTTCAAGCATTATCGGAAAGCAGAATTTTGATTTTGTGAGACTTTGCGATGATACGGCTATAGGCGCAAACCGTGATGAGCCTGAGCTCAGGATACTTATGCTTGAACAGCACAAAGCAGCGGAAATTTTAAAATATGATGCAAGATATGTACATGATGAAGCCAGACTCAACGAGGACGGGAGCCGGGCAATGCTTTTTGATATAAACGGATTCCGCATTTATTCAAGAGACGGGGAGCTTTTAAAGGAGTGCAGCATACCGGATTCAGCGCATATTTATGACCAGCAGTTCAGACGAGAGGAAGGCGCTTCATATCTGGAGGTAATATGGTATGACGGCACAGTCAAGAAATACAGCGCAGAGGACGGAAGTCTTATTGCGGAGGAGAAAAAAGATGCTCCCAATAGAGACCTTTATGAGGAATTTTATACCGGAAAATACCGGATTGCATCAGAACTTCATTCGGCGCCTGTAGTCTATGATGCTTCCAGCGGAGAGGAGCTTGCTACTCTTGAAGAGGATGCATATCTGACGTATGTTACGGAGCTGGGAGATATGCTTGTGACGGAATATGTGGGAGCTGACGGGGAGAGATTCGGGATACTTCTGGATGAAAATTTAGAAAAGCTGGCGGTACTTCCGAAGCTGTGCGATGTTTGGAACGGAAGCTTCATATTTGACTATGAATCGGGGAATCTGCGGCAGAGCCGCATTTATTCCCTCCCGGAGCTTGTGGCTCTGGGGGAGAGCTATAGATAAAACATTTAATTTCAAAGAAGGAGGAATGAAAAAATGAAGTTTGGAAAAAAGGGTATTGCCATATTGCTTGCAGTACTTATGGCATTGCCTTCCATGACTGCATTTGCGGCAGAGCCTTCCGTTTCCGGTGGGGATACGGATACGGTTTCTGACGGGGATGCAGGAGCGGGTTCCGGCACTCAGACGCCGAATGAGGTTAGTTTTAATGTCGGTGCAAGTGTCGCCGTTGGCAGTAACAAATATTTCCTGGACGATGGCAGTTATACAATAAATTTGTCTGCTGCTGTAGATGATGAAGGAAATAAGGCAGTATTTACATTCCCATATGAAGTTCAGTTCAAGGTGGGAGATGAGATTACGACCAAATGGTTTGATAATCCCGACAGTACGGTTGAAGTGGGCGGACATCAGTTTGCGCTTAGTATTCCCAAAGATGACGAAGGAAATGATTTATATAATAAATTTGTATTCAATATCGGCGGGGACAAGGTAACTCTTTATCCGGAGGAAAAGTCCTTTCCGGAGGAGGCCTGGACCAAGATAACAGTACAGCCCTCCACAAGAGTGCGTCTTATGATGGCAAGAAGCAATACATCCCTTATACTTCCTGTTACGCAGACCTTGAGTGTGAATTTGTCAGGGTATGCCCCGGTGGAGCTGTCAATGGTGTCTATTGATGCGGTATTAGGCGGACATGTAACAGCCGGGGACAAGGTTGCATGGTCAGCATCAAGTTATTATTCGGATATAAACAGGGAAGTGACTATAAGCGGCTCGGGAAGCAGCATTGACCTCGTTAATGTATCTACTCTCGATATGGTAGTAGGTAATGAGGCGGATCAGTTAAATTCCACAAACGCTAGATATATTGTCAATATTAGTACAGGAGGAAGTCAAACTCATTGGCTTGTTCCTACGCTCAAAAGTACAGGTGGTGCCGCTATAAATGTGAATAACTACAATTATTCCAAAAGCGCCGGCACTTCCTCAGGTGTGCCATACAAGGGATATGAGCGTATATATGTAAATGAAAACGACATGCCCAAATCCAGCACGGAGGCGTATGTGACACTCACAGTAGACAGTGCACATAATTACAGTACTATAAAGGCGTTTGAGGGCGGATATACCGACCCCACAGCAATCAGTGGAACGGATATAACCGCACAGCTCTTTGGAAGCGGATATCGGATGAAGCGGAATGGTACTGTAGTCACTCTGGTATGCTATGATGCGACAAGCAAAGTGACAGGGTGCCTGCCCATAAAAATTTACATAAGCACAGATACTGATGGAGTCCAAACAGGCAGTCTGTACGATGAAAACGGGCTAATAGTTTATAATTCATCATCCAGTTCAACAAGCGATGGCTTAACAACACGTACTTATGAGCTGTATAAGGGATATGCAGTAAACGGAACATACTATCTTAAAATGAGATATGAAACGAACGGTACTACAAATAACGGCGCAGTTACGGCGGCGTATGCAGGAAATTATGCCTCTGCAGCAGCGGCGCAATCCGCCGGGGCATCGGATATAAAGGCTGCACTTTTTGGCGGTACAGGATATGCGGCGGATTATAGCAATGGTGTTTACTTTACAATAATAGCAGGCACCAGTGTGGAAAAGTTTTTGATAAAGACGACTGCGGGCCTGATTCCGGAAATCGTATCCTTCAATAGAATAGATACTGATCCGGTAATTGATTTTACGGGGCTCAAAGATGCGGCGGGAAATACTATCGCAGGTGTGTATTCTGCGCCATACAATCTTGATAACTACGGGGAGTACAATTTCCGTACCCTCATTGTTCCGGCAGGTACTGATTTGACCAATGTGGCGCCTGTATTTACGACATCCGATGCGAATACCGTCGTAAAGGTAGAAGGATCTAGTACCGCAGAGGTGTCAGGAGAGACAAAGCACGACTTGAGTAGTGGGCTTTTGCAGTACAGTGTCCTAAATGGCGATTACAATCGCTCATACTGGTTGCAGATAATAAAAGCGGATACAGGGGCATACAGGCTCTATGTGAACAGCTTAAAGGATGTTGCATCAAATACTACGGTATCCAATGGGGTAGTGACATCCACCAGAGAGATTATGCTGGATGGTTCCCATAATTCCAGGCACGATATAATGGTAGTGAATACCGGTTCGACAGTAGTGCCCTCCTTAAAGGTAGAGCTTAGCTCGGACAGTCTGGAGCTTGATGAGTACTGGACCCTTTCGGGAAATCATGATCTTGCTGCGCTTACAACTACGGTTCCCGGCAGTGATTATCAGGAGCTTCCGAATATTGCGATGATTCGGTTGAAAGCAAAAAGCGGAGTTACAAGCGGAACAGAGGTGGAAGGTACGCTTACTTTCAAATCCGGTACGGATACACTCATGGTGTTAAATCTTACCGGTCTGATTGGAGACCCCATAATAACCACGACATCGATACCTGAAGCCGTGAAATATGTACCATATGGTCCGGTATTACAGAATAACAATAAGTACAGAAAAAATGTACCTATATATGAGTTATACAGCGGTACCTTGCCTGAAGGTCTCGAGGTGCGTCCGAACGGAGAGATATACGGTGTGCCAAAGGAGACGGGAAGCTTTACCTTCAAAGTAAGGATGAGAAACACTTATCCCAGAAGCTCCACTGATACCAAGGAGTATACTCTTGTGGTAAAGGAAAATACTGACGCCAATGTTGACGGCGCAACCGATACCAGCTATACCCTCCTTGACAGAATAGGGAATGTGGACGGTTCGGCTGCGACCTATATGCTTCGCTCGCAGGGTGCGCTTGGAGAATTTAAGTATGTGTTCTACGACGGCGTGAAGCTTACGGAGGGTACGGATTTCACAAAGTCAGAGGGAAGCACAAGGATTACAATTCAGTCACAGACCTTGCAGAATGCTGGGAACGGAACACACACAATAGGTATAGAGTTCCGTGATTCCGGAGACAATCTGAAGCGTGCGGCACAGAATATAAAGGTTACCGGAAGTTCGGGAAGCAGCTCTTCGTCATCAAGTGATGACAGTTCGGATTCATCATCTGGCGATAGTGGCAGTACAGGAGACAGTGCAGATGGCATTGCAACTGCGGGTTCGCCTGCACTTACTGTGAGCAGCTTCACGCCCGCAGGCGGTGCGGCAGCAAAGAGACTGAATGCGACAGCAATACCTGCAACGCAGGGACCAAAGGCTCTTGCAGCATTCAGGCTGGCAAAGCCCGCAGGATTTTCAGAGCAGGGAACGTATGACCTTGCAGTTGACGGCGAGGTGGGACATACCCTGAAGTCGGGAACGCTGGTGCTTAATCTGCCTCCGGCGCTTGTACAGAAGGGACGTACCTTTGCGGTTATATTTGTGGACAATACCGGTGTGCCTCATTACTATGTGGATACTGACAGCAATGACAACACATTTACCGCAAATATCAACCTGACCGGATATGCATTTATGCTTGTATTTTCGGATGCAAGGAATGCGCTGAATGCACGCTCGGCATTTGTGGGAAGGGCATTTGGTCAGTCCGGATCATATATTGTGCAGAGGGGCGACGCTCTGAGCATTCTTGCAAGAAGATTCGGTGTTCAGCTAAGGCATCTTGTACAGCTTAACAGAATAACTGATCCCAACCTTATCTACACAGGGCAGACAATAAATTATTAAAGCAGACATATCAAAAAAGGCGGGCGGTTCGGTAATGAACCGCCCGTTTAAAATCACAGGGATAACAAATTTATGGATTATGAGAATTTACTTAGAGAAACCTTTGATAATGTAGTGCAAATCGGTGCAGGCGGAGGGGGTACTGTCTTTCGTGCAAGGCACAAGCGTCTTGACAAGGATGTAGTGCTAAAGCGGATACATACTTCACATTTGAGGAGTATAGACCACAGGGCGGAGCTTGATATCCTGAAAAATCTGAAAAGCAGTTATCTCCCGCAGATAATTGACTTCATCGAGTTCGGAGATGCAGTTTTTACCGTTATGGAATACATTCCGGGAAAATCTTTTGCGGAGCTTTTGGAGGAGGGATATAAATTCTCCAAAAAGGATATTGCCAGGTGGCTCAGACAGATTGCGGAGGTGGTGGATTATCTGCATTCCCAGAAGCCTCCGATAATACATTGTGATATAAAGCCGGCGAATATAATGCTTACGCCGGATAATAATATATGCCTGATAGATTTCAATATCTCCGGTGTCAAAACAGAGGAGGGCATCGCAGCTATAGGCTACAGCAACGGATATGCTCCTGCGGAGCAGTTTGCAATGGTGGCGGAAAGGCTTAAAAAAAGATTTTCCACAGCCCCTGTGCCTGTGCAGGCTGCGTATGCACAGAATGATTTTTCAACGGGAGTGCGTACAGAAACAGACGAGGCGACCCAGATAGATACGCAGCTGGAGCCTGCCTTTATATCAGCATCGGGTGTGAATGGGCGTACTCTTATGAAGGCGCTTTCCGATAGTGAATGGATGCTTGCGAATAAGACGGTAGAGGAGCTTAATATAAGCGCCAGAGTGGACGAAAGAAGCGATATATACAGTATTGGCGCAACCTTTTATCATATAGCGGCGGGCGTCAGAACAAAGCCTTTTTTTGAAAAGAATATACCCATTGAGGAGCTTCGTCCCGACCTTGGGGATGGTATAGCCTATGTCATTAACAAGTCTATGGAAATAAGGCCGCAGGACAGGTTTAAGGATGGTGCTCAGCTCTTAAAGGTTGTAGGAAATCTTGGGAAAAACGACAGAAGATATCGGAGTATAAACAGAAGGGAGACGCTATGCATGGTTCTCTGTATGGCGCTTCTCATAGCATCGGTATTGTCGATGGTGTTTGGAAGAAGCTCCATGCGGGCAGATAAGGATAATGAGTATTCGGCATATATGGAGGCTCTGGCGGATGCCAGAGAGGGGAAGGATACAGCAAGTTTTGAAGAAATATACAATAGGGCAATAAGCTTAAAACCGCAGGAGGCGGAGGCGTATTATCAGAAGGCGCTTATGCTTTATGAGCTTAAGGATTACAACGGATGTATAGAATACATAGATAAAGATGTGTATCAAAATGCGGCTATTCCGGCAGGCAGCTCGCTTTCTGCGTTTGACTATGTAACGGGCAATTGCTTGTTTGAAACAGGGGATTACACACAGGCGGTATCATATTTCGAAAGAGCGCTCAAAAATAATCCGGACGAGATAAACGTATACAGGGATTATGTAGTGTCTCTTGCAAGAAAGGGAGATATCGACAAGGCAAAGGAGGTTTTGGAGACTGCAAGGAAAAAGGAGATTTCCGGCGATATCATATCACTTCTTGAAGGAGAGATTGCTTTGCAGACGGGGGACTATTATTCAGGAGAGGCTGCATTTATAAGATGTATAGAGGCGACAGAGGATGATTATATGAAGCTCAGAGCATATACGCAGCTTGACGAGGTGTACGAGAAGCAGAGCACAGGAAAAGAAGGTCTTGAAAAGAGGATAGATGTATTGAGTGGAGGCGTTGAAGCCCTGCCTGCAGAGTACAGGGCAACGCTTATGGAGAGGCTTGCGCAGGCGTATATAGATTACAGCGACATAGAAGACACGGCGGAGAATTGTCTGAAGGCGATAGATGTGTTTAATGAGATGGATAAACTGGGATATGGCACATTTACGTCGAGATACAACGTGGCGGTGCTCTATGACAAGGCAGGAATGCTTTCTGAGGCGATAGATTGGCTTAATAACATGCTGTTGCAGTATCCTGACAACTATGTGATATACAAGCGCCTTGCCTTCGTAGAGGCGGAGGTGCAGCTTGGAAAGAGCGGCGCACAGAGGAATTTTGCTGCATTCAGGGAATATTACGATGCAGCGCAGAAGCTCTATGCGGAGAATGCGAAGGGACAGGATATGGAGATGCTCTCTTTGCAGGAGTTGTATGAGGATGTGGTAAGCAACGGGTGGTAAGGAGGAAAATAGAATGACTACAGGACAGTTACTTTTCTATGGCGGGATAGCAGGAATAATTATTTCGATAATTTTGTTCGTTGTGACTATTGCGGTGTTTGAAAACAAGAAGCGCAGATTTTTAAGTGATATGGAGAAGGAATATTGATGAAAAGAAGAATAAAGAAAAAGATTGAAGTGAGGAGGTCATATTGTCTAATGAGAGAGAGGTAAAAGCAAATGATTGTGGTAAAATGGGTATTCAATAATGAAGACGAAAGTGAGTAGGAAGCTTTTTATTGTAATAATAGAATAATTGTGATATCCTAAAGTTGTATTTATCTTAGCAAAGGGACTGTAAAAGTGGATATAAGCGCAATTAAGAAATTATGTAATGAGAAGAGGTTACGTTGGACTAATCACATTTTTGTTCGTCTAATTCAGAGAGGAATTAAAATACAGGATATCATAGATGCTATAAATGTTGGAGAAGTAATTGAAGATTATCCAGAGGATAATCCATACCCAAGTTGTTTGGTAATGGGAAAAGTTGGTAATAAATATTTGCATATAGTATGTGGAATAAATGAAAAAACAAATGAATTGTGGTTTGTAACGGCGTATTATCCTGACACAGAGCGATGGGATGAAGGGTTTAGGTATCGAAAGGAAAAATAATTATGGAATGTTTTTATTGCAAGGGGAAATTAGAAGATAAGCTTACCAATTTTACTGTTGATTTGGGAACAAGCGTAATAATTGTAAAAGGTGTTCCATCACAGGTTTGTATGCAGTGCGGAGAGGTTTCATACTCGGATGAAGTGGCGCAGAAACTTGAAAAAATTGTTGAAAAAATGAAAGAGGTTATGACGGAGATTGCAGTTGTACAATATGAGGATGCGCTGAAGGTAGCATAATATAAGAACAGATACGAGATAGGTGCTGAAATTATAATAATATCCCGAAAAATTCGGGGTATTATTTTGATGATATCAACAACGGAAGGTTGTTAAAATACAATTATGAGTAACATAGAAATAATCACAAACAAGGCTTCAAAGAAGAAAATCTGCGTATTTACAGGCATCGCACTAGTTATTATTCTGCTCGCAGTAATCGGAATTGTCGCATATTCCAATGCCCCGGCGGTGCGCTTACAGAAGCGGCTTGACTTGGGAAACAGATATCTATCTGAAATGGAATATGAGAAGGCAATTGCAGAATATGAAGCGGTAATCGAAATTGACCCGAAGAATGCGGAGGCGTATCTTGGGCTTTCGGACGCATATATAGCAATGGGAGAATATGAAAAAGCGTCAGCAATTCTGGAGGAAGGTTACACCATTACAGGGGTCGAAATTATTCAAAGAAAGCTGGAAGAAGTAAATACACTTCTTGTATCCACTACGGAGAATATACCAGAAGAGCCAGCAGAAGTGGATTTGGACGGTGTAATTGAAGAAGTTAGAGCACAATTACCTAATGTATCTATCGCATTTACGATGGATTCAGTGGTGCTTGGAGAGACAGATATGAGTGGGGTAAAGGCGGAGTATATAGGGAAACCCTACGCCAAGTCAAATTTGATGAATAATGATACATTGGATACGGTGTATGTCTGCTATGGGCATGATACGCCGATTCCTGAAGGCAATGAGGAGGATGAGTTCGGTTTCTTTTTTGCGTCATTAGCCGAGGGCGGAAATATAGTAAGTATGAATTGCCATGATAAAGATATATTATGCTCCCAATTATTTTATGTAGGAGATCCGGAGGAGGAGCTTTTCCATGCTCTGGGTATAACAAGCGATATAGTGGGCAGAAAAGGTTCTATTACGAATGATGACAGGGAATTAACCATATATTCCTGGAAAGAAGGGTATTTCTTGAAATATGTTGAAGGCGACAGGCAAATGACTGCAGGAGTGCGAAATGGGAAAATATATACGGTCGGTTATTCGTATACGGAGTATTCAGGGGAATAACCCCTTGGAGAAATGGAGAGAGACATAAAACAAAACTGTATGTGTATCCTTGCACTGTAAATGCTGCAATGCTATAATCAAAAATATAAACGGGAGTTTTGAGGGCCTGGATATGCAAAGTATCGTTTTTAACAATTCAATATTGGAAGATGTAAAAACTACTTCTGTTAATAGTTTAGTGAAAGCAATGGGAGACGATTTGGTCAAAATTGTCCTTTTTGGTTCATGTGCAAGAGGAAATTTTGATAATGATTCAGATGTTGATATTGCAATATTGACAAAAAGTGACAGAGTTGAGGCAAAGAGATATACTGATGAACTTGCGCAGATTTCGACAGAGATAGCTATGAAAAATATGGCAGTAGTTAATTTTATCTGTATTCCATATAAAGAGTATTATGAAAAAAAAGATTGGTATCTTTTTTTCAAAAATATAGAGAAAGAAGGAATTACTTTATATGGATAAGAATAATAGAAATGCATTGGCTAAAGTTCGGATGGATGATGCATACATTCTTATCTCCGATGCAAAGCAACTGCTAAAAATAGATTCATACAAATCGGCAAATAATCGGGCGTATTATGCAATCGAAAAATCGTTAAAGGCTTTGCTGGCATTGGCAGGAGTGGATTCTGAGACACATAAGGGTGTATTGTATCTTTTCAATGAGAGATATATACGAATGGGTGCTCATGAATTTGATAGCGATGATTATAAGCTTGTTCAGAAAGCGGCGCAAATAAGAAGTGCTTCCGATTATGATGATTTCTATATTGCCAATAAGGAAGAATGCGTACTGCAGGTACAAAATGCAGAAAAATTCTTTGAGAAGGTAAAAAAGTATATTGAAGACCGTGGCTTATAAATAATATCCCGAAAATTCGGGGTATTATTTTGATGATATCAACAACGGAAAGTTGTTAAAATACAATTATGAGTAACATAGAAATAATCACAAACAAGGCTTCAAAGAAGAAAATCTGCGTATTTACAGGCATCGCACTAGTTATTATTCTGCTCGCAGTAATCGGAATTGTCGCATATTCCAATTTTCCAGCGGTGCGATTACAGAAGCGGCTTGACTTGGGAAACAGATATCTATCCGAAATGGAGTACGATAAGGCGCTTGCGGAATATCGTGCTGCAATAGAGATAGGCTCGAAGAATGCGAAAGCATATCTTGGCGTCGTAGAGGTATATATCCGTACAAACGATTTCGAGCAGGCTCTCGCAGAGGCACAGACAGGCTATGAAGCTACCAATGATGAGAGGCTCAAGGAAAAGATTGATATGATAGAGAGCGGAAATATATTTGCGTCAAATGGATGGGTTATGCGTCAGACAGGGTATGATGAAAATGGAGAAATAATAAAAGAAACCGGTTATAAGGAGGATGGCGACATAGAAAAATATTATCTCTATTTTTATAATGATTTCGGTAATAGAGAAAAGCAAGAGTTTTATATGGGTAGTGGCGAAAAAATTTGGAGATAAATATTCTGTGGAGGAGAGTGGAAAGTTATGGAAATTCTATGAAATCTATTGAAAACCCCTGCCCATTCTTGTATAGTATAACTGAATAAGGCGAGCGTTTTCACAAATCTGTTTGCAGACACAAGGATGTGCTGAAGCTAGCATAATAAAAGAACAGATAAGAGATTGGGGATGAAATTATGGATATAAATGAGGAAGTTCATAAACTATACATTCAGTGCGAGGAATTAGATAAAAAGTATAATGGGTTTAATGATAAGCGCTTCGCAGACATAGAGAGTTCTGTGGAAAGAGATTTTATTGTTAATATTTCAAACTTTTTCTTGAAAGAAAGACAGGCAGAAGTTATTAAAAAAGGATTTACATTCTAAAAATGCAAGAGTATATTTTGATTGCCGGAGTAAACGGTTCAGGTAAATCGACTTTTTATAGTTCTACATTCGCTTCGTATCCCCTTATAAATTCGGATGTGATATTGGCAGAGTTGGGGTTGGATTGGAAAAGTAGGACGAATCAATTTTATGCGATGGAAGAAGCTCTCCATCGAATATATCACAATTTTGAAAATGGAGTTTCATTTTATCAGGAAACTACGCTTGCAGGAAACGGATGCTTTAGACTTATAGAAAAAGCGCATGAAAAACATTTTTTTATAAAGATGTGTTATATTGGCGTGGATAATCCTCAAATAGCTATAGCAAGAGTAAAAAAAAGGGTCTTAAATGGAGGGCACGGAGTTGATGAAGACACTATAATGAGAAGGTATACAGCTTCATTGAGAAATTTGCTGAAAATAATACCGTTATGTGATGAAGTTATAATATATGATAATTCGTTAAAATGTGAAAAACGGGTATTTTTAAAAGGCGGAAATTTGATATATTATGATGAGGGAGTAAAGTGGATTGATGAAATGATGCCACGCATAAATGCAATATTATCTACAGTATAATATCCCGAAAGCTTCGGGGTATTATTTTGACGATATCAACAACGGGAGGTTGTTAAAACGTAAATATGAGTAATACAGAAATAATCACAAACAAAGCTTCAAAGAAGAAAATCTACATATTTGCGGGCATAGCACTAGCTATTATTCTGCTTACAGTAATCGGTATTATCGCATACTCCAATGCGCCAGCAGTGCGTTTGCAGAAGAGGCTTGATTTGGGAAACAGATATCTATCCGAAATGGAATATGAGAAGGCAATCGCAGAATATGGAGCGGTAATCGAGATAGACCCGAAGAACGCAGATGCATATATAGGGCTTGCGGATGCGTATATAGGCTTGGGCGAATATGATAAGGCAATGGAGGCGTTAAAACGTGGTTATGAGGAAACGGGAAATGAGGAATTGCTTGACAGGAGCTATGCACTTTCGGATGTAACTGACAGTGCTAATGGACAAAAAGTAGACATCGTTTCATCGGGAGAGGAAAGCTTGGAGGGGTTTGCCGGTCTTGCAGAAGAAATTGGGAATGAATCCAGATATGCGGAAAGTAGTACGGTAGCTTCTGCGGCGGGAGAAGAAGGAGGTGCCTTCGCAGCATATGAAGTCAGGAGAGAAAGGCACAGCGACATTATCCGTAGATTGGAAGAATATGTAAGCCTTTTGGACAGGACATATGTTCCAGAATTGTGTGAAAGCAGGGATTATGCCACGTATCAAGTAAAACTTGATGGATACGAGGAATATTTTATTACGAAGTACTGGGCATATGAATTGTTAAACAGATATTATCTTGAAGAGGATAGATTGGATAAATGCATAGAGATAAGAGGAAAATGGGCAGAGTTTATTGGTGCACCGGAGATGCTTGAGGATGAAAATGATTACGGAGAGCAATTTCGTCAAGGTGCAGACAAAGTAAAATATGATAAATATGGAAGATTGACATATTACAAAATGACAACGACAGACAGTAGCAGCGGCTCAACACATATTGATGAGTTAAATTTGTATTATGATGACAATAATCGCATTACACGGGAAGTGACAAACTCTCAGATTATATATCCAAATGCAGGAACCCACACAGGAACCACAACAAGGGAGTATATTTGGAGAGAGGATGGACGTTTAGACAGCTATATAAGCACAGCTGAATTTGATAATGGCGGCGGATATAGTAATTATGTAGAATTTGAATACCTTGACGAAACTTGCATCATAGGAAAAACTACACATTCTGAAAGCGGTGACACTTCGACAACCCGCTATATTCTTGATGAAAAGGGATATGCGCATGGGGAATAAAAGCCATAAATACTGTATTGGAGATAGATACTTCCAGGGAGTATGGTATGGTGCGCAGTAAAAAGTGTGCTGTTGACTTTTAAGCGGACTGGGCATAAACTTTAATAAAGTATTAGTATAGTATGCCACAAAAGGAGTACCTATGGGAATTTATTTAAATCCGGGGAACAGTGGGTTTTCATTGGTATTGAATGATGAATATATTGATAAGACAGGTTTGATTGGTCTGGTTAATGAAACAATCAATACGCCGAGGCGGCTGTCCTGTATCAGCAGGCCACGGCGTTTCGGGAAATCCTTTGCGGCACAGATGCTTTGTGCTTATTATGATTGCTCCTGTGATTCGCATGAGTTGTTTGACGATAAGGATATTGCGAAAACGGATGGATACCGCAAACACTTAAATCAATATCATGTGATTAATCTTGATATTACAACATTTGTTTCAACCGCACAGGTTGAGGGGATATTGTTAAAGGACGTTCCTCTTATGATAAGTGATAAAATTTTGGCTGATGTGCGTGAAATATACCCGGAGATTGCCGGTGAAAGTGATCTTACGGAAAGCTTGGTTCGATGTGTAGAAAAGACAGGAAAAAAGTTTGTGTTTGTCATCGATGAGTGGGATGCCTTGATCCGTGAGGCTAAAAATGACGCAGAAACTCAAAAGCGATACTTAAATCTTTTAAGGAAATGGTTTAAGAGTAATAATTTTACTTCAAAAATGGTGGCTGCTGCATATATGACGGGGATTCTGCCAATCAAGAAGGACGGGTCACAGTCGGCCATTTCAGATTTCACTGAATATTCGATTCTTGATCCGGGCAAATTTGCAGAATATACCGGCTTTACCGAAGAGGAAGTACGCAAGATATGTGATAAGCACGGATTAAGCTTTGAAGAGGCAAAAAATTGGTATGACGGATATGATTTTCCTGAGATTGGTGCAATCTATAATCCGTATTCCGTTATGATGGCGGTAAGAAAGAAAAAATTCAGCTCCTATTGGAAAAAGACATCAGCAGCGGAATCCCTTATGGCATACATCAATATGGATTTTGCGGGGTTGCAGGAGATTATCTCCAGGCTGATTGCGGGAGAGAAGATTGAAGTTGACACGGAAGGGTTTGAAAATGATTTCGAGACATTCCGGAGCAGGGATGATGTGCTGACGCTGCTGATTCATTTGGGATACCTCACATGGGATGAACTAGAGGGATGTGCACGCATTCCAAACGAGGAAATCCGGACTGAATTCAGGAAGATATTGAAAGACAGGAATGTGAATCAGGGATGGCTTAAGCTGCTTTCTCACTCCCAAAAGCTTTTGGAGGATACCATCGCCGGCAAGTCCAGGGAAGTGGCAGAGGCTATAGATTTGGTAAGGCAGACACAGTATGCACCGACATTCTACAATGACGAGCAGGCATTGCGTTATGTCATCAAATTTGCATACATCGTAGCGATAGATCAGTACCTGAAGGTGGAAGAACTCCCAAGCGGCAGAGGAATAGCGGATGTAGTTTATCTGCCAAAGAAAAAAACGCTGCTTCCCGCATTGATTGTGGAACTGAAATGGGACAAGACAGCAGGGGGAGCATTAGAGCAGATTAAAAATCGGAATTATCCGGCAATATTGCAGGATTATGGCGGAGAGATTGTGATGGTCGGGAACAATTATGATTCCAAGGCGAAAATTCATACCTGTGAAATAGAGTATCTGTACGGTTAATTAATCAGCGTTTTCTTAATAAACAATATCCCGAAAGCTTCGGGGTATTATTTTGACGATATCAACAACGGGAGGTTGTTAAAACGTAATTATGAGTAACACGGAAATAATCACAAACAAAGCTTCAAAGAAGAAAATCTACATATTTGCGGGCATTGCATTAGCAGTCATTCTGCTCGCAGTAATCGGTATTATCGCATACTCCAATGCGCCGGCGATGCGTATGCAAAAGAGCCTTGATTTGGGAAACAAATATCTATCCGAAATGGAATATGAGAAGGCAATCGCAGAATATGAGGCGGTAATCGAGATAGACCCGAAGAACGTGGATGCATATATAGGGCTTGCAGATGCGTATATCGGCTTGGGACAGAGCGACAAGGCTATAGAAGTTTTGGAAAAGGGATATGATATCACTAATGACGAAAGACTTAAAGCGAGGCTGGATGAACTAAGGAAAAGCGCATC
The DNA here is from genome assembly GCA_017483735.1 of Lachnospiraceae bacterium. Classification (GTDB taxonomy): domain Bacteria; phylum Bacillota; class Clostridia; order Lachnospirales; family Lachnospiraceae; genus RGIG4856. The sequence continues at coordinate 54,772 of JAFUVF010000007.1, forward strand.
CTCCGATGCCTCGGCAAATGCGCAGGAGAATAATGCCGGTTCGGATGATTGGAAGGAACAGTTTTCGGATCTTAGAGACCTCTATCAAGAGTATCTGGATGAGATACATAACGGTTACAGCTACCGTGGCAGCGGAGACTGGGCGGCGGTATTTCGCACGGTCGATGAGATAAAGGAGGCATATGCGCCCCTGATTGCCCGGACGGAGAGCTTTGTTGAATATCTGAAAACCCACGATATTTCGTATCAGGAGATTTCGGAATACGGTCTGCCGACAGAGTATGACTTGAGACGTTTCTATATATTTACCCATCAGTTTGACAAATCTGCCGCCTTGCAGATTTTCAGCGGCGAAAGTGCTGACGGATATATCACGGAATTTGATGAGTACAACCGTGAGATTTATTTCAAATTGCCAAGCGGAGACACTCATACCTATACATGGGGAGATGACGGCTGTGTATCTTCATATACTGCTGTATATATGGACGGAGAGGTTTATAATGTCGGCACAACGGAGGAATACAGCTTTACTTACGATAACGGCAGGATAATGTCGGAGCGTGTCATACAGACGATACCCGAAGGGGACAGGGGAGGAATCCCCGGCACATATACAACAGATACCACATATGAATATGACGGAAATGTTGTGACGTGGACCTATTATTCAGGAGGACAGGTCGGTTCGATATGTAAATATGAAATAAACAAATACGGACAGGGAAAAGAAATATCAAGGGAATTTCCCAACTAAAAACAAAGGGCTGAAAAGCAAACATCTTGCATTCACAGATAAACCTTGCTACAATATCACTATGAAAACAGCCCTGTTTCTTCTAAACGCTGCCTCCGGGAAGGCACAGCTAAAAAAATATGCGTACCAGATAAGCGAAAGCCTCACATTGGGAGGCTTTCTTGTGACAATTTTCCCTATAAATGCGGAAAAAGGGCTGACCTCGGAGCTTTTGGAGAAGGAATTGGAGCTATCCAAATACAATCTTGTAGTATGCGGCGGAGGGGACGGCTCCCTGAATCATGTGGTAAATCTTTTGATGAAGCTTGATAAACGTCCGCAGCTTGGATATATTCCCTCCGGCAGTACCAATGATTTCGCAAGGAGCATAGGCATTCCTACGAGCATTGAAGCCATCTGCAAAGCCATAACGGGAGGCAGAAGCTTTACCTATGACCTTGGCAGATTTAACGACCGATACTTTAATTATGTGGCGGCATTTGGAGCATTTTCGGAGATAAGCTATTCTACGGATCAGAATTTCAAGAATGCCTTCGGACATGCGGCATATATACTGAACGCCATAAGCAAGCTTCCGGAGAATATCAATTACAAATGCCATATGAGGATAGAGGCGGACGGCATTACGGAGGAGGATGATTATATATTCGGAGCCATATGCAATTCCACCTCTGTCGGAGGCTTCAATGTGCCGGAGAGCGGTGCGGTGGAGTTTGATGATGGAAAATTTGAGCTTTTTCTTATAAAGGCGCCGGTAAATGTGGGAGATATAGCGCAGATGCTGCCTTTGGGCGCCGACAATGCATATATTTCATTCAGACAGGTAAAAAGTGTACATATCGAGTCAGACAAGCCGGTGGGCTGGTCTCTTGACGGAGAAAACGGGGGCGAGTGGACGGACATAGATTTTTCGGTAGTGCCGAGAGCGATAGACATAATGACGGCAAAGACTAAGAGGGCTGCGAAAAATAAGCATATAGATATAAAGGGTTAATTTAAGAGGATTTGGGTATGGAAAACAGAGAAGGTATCATTGTAAGGACGAGTATCATTGGTATTATCGCCAATGTTTTTCTTGCGTCCTTCAAAGCCGTGATAGGAGCATTGTCGGGAAGTATTGCGATAGTCCTTGATGCGGTAAACAATTTAAGCGATGCTTTGAGCTCGGTCATTACGATAATAGGAGCCAAGTACGCACACAAAAAGCCTGACAGGGAGCATCCTCTGGGGCATGGCAGGGCAGAATACCTAAGCTCCGCAATCATCTCGGTGATCATTCTCTACGCCGGAGTCACGGCGGCTGTGGAGTCCGTTAAAAAGATAATGGAACCGACAGAAGTGTCATACACTATGCCCTCCATAATTATTCTTATAGTTGCGGTATTTGTAAAGATAATCTTGGGCACATATGTAAAGAAGACAGGAGAAAAGGTCAATTCCGACAGCCTCATAGGCTCGGGGAAGGATGCGCTTTTGGATGCTGTAATCTCCACATCCACCGTAATTGCGGCAGTGATATTTATAACCACGGGCTTTAGTGTGGAGGCGTATCTTGCCTTCGTGATTGCCTTGTATATCATCAAATCGGGCTATGACCTTTTGTCGGACACCTTTGCGGACATATTGGGGAAACGTCCGGAGGGAGAGATGACCCGCACCATCAAAAATATAATCTCCGAATATCCGCAGGTACACGGTGTATATGACCTTATTCTGCACAACTACGGACCCGAGGACTATATGGGAAGTGTCCACATAGAGGTGGACGATACGCTTACAGCTACGGATATCGATGACCTTGCGAGGGATATCACGCACACGATATATGAGAGATACGGCGTGATCTTGGAGGCGGTCGGCATTTATTCCAGGTGTACCACGAACGAAGAGATTGCCAATATGCGAAAAAACATAGCGGATATCGTGTATAGTCACGACCATGTGCTCCAAATGCACGGCTTCAGGGCGGATGAGAGCAAAAAGATAATAAACGCCGACATCATAATAGGCTTTGATGCTCCGGACAGGGAGGCTCTCTACACGCATATAGTAAACGACATAAAAGAGGAATACCCTGATTGGCAGATAAAGCTTGTCATGGATATAGATGCCAGCGATTGAACGTATCACGGGGTTCGGGGATAGCAAGAATTTGAGAGGGATAATGCAATGGGAGAAACGGAATTTATCGACAAACTCGTAAACGAGCTTACGCTTGACGAAAAGCTTTCAATGATTCACGGCGCAGCTATGTTCCACACCGAAGCCGTGGAAAGATTGGGGATACCGGAGCTTGTGATGTCCGACGGACCTATGGGGGTACGCAATGATTTTGAAGATGACAAATGGATTCCCATAGGCAACAGTGACGACTATGTAAGCTATATGCCCAGCAATTCAGCACTTGCGGCTACATGGAACAGGGAGCTTGCGCACTCTGCCGGAAATGTCCTCGGAAGCGAGGCGAGGGGCAGGGGCAAGGATGTCATTCTCGCTCCGGGGGTAAATCTGAAAAGAAGCCCGTTATGCGGCAGAAATTTTGAATATTTTTCGGAGGACGGGTTCCTTACATCGGAGCTTGCCATACCCTTTATAAAGGGTGTGCAGGAAAATGACGTTGCGGCATGCGTGAAGCATTTTGCCCTAAACCATCAGGAAACAGAGAGACTCTGGGTGGATGAGGAGATTGATGAGGAGGTTTTACGGGATACATATCTCTATGTATTCGAGGAAATATTGAAGCGCTCCGGCTCCTATTCCATAATGAGCGCATACAATAAGCTCTACGGAGAGCAATGCTGCGAAAGCAAATTTTTGTTAAACAAGGTGCTTCGTGAGGAATGGAATTATGACGGGTGTGTCATATCTGACTGGGGCGGAGTACACAATACAAAGAATGCGGCGGAGGCTTCCCTCGATATAGAGATGTCCGTGACAAACAATTTTGACGAATATTTTCTTGCGAAGCCTTTAAAGAAAGCCATAGAGGCAGGCGAGGTTGACGAGAAGCTTATAGATGAAAAGGTGCGCCATATACTCCTTTTGATGCTAAGATTAAAAATGATAGGCGCAGGGGAGGAGAAGCCCTCCAGAAAGAAGGGCGCATACAATACCGAAAAAAACAGACAGAGCATATATGATGTTGCGTCGGAATCAATAATATTGTTGAAGAATGATAAAAAGCTCCTTCCCCTTGATGAATCGAAGCTTAAACGCATCCTTGTAATCGGCGAGAATGCGGAGAGGCTTCATTCAAACGGAGGAGGCAGCGCAGAGATAAAGGCGCTCTATGAGATTTCTCCCCTTATGGGAATCAGGAAAAAGCTCGGCGGAAACGTAAAGGTGGACTACGTGAAGGGCTATGCGTCCCCGCCGGAGGAGAACACCAACAACGGCACCAACTGGCAGGAGAAGAGCCTTGAAAGTATGATAATGGCGCCGGAAATGGACGGAGTAGGCGACGACAAGTATGCGATGGAGCTTGCCGTGTTAAAATCGGAGGCAAAGAAGGCTGCAGCTGACGGAAAATATGATGCGGTCATATTTGTAGGCGGACTCAATCATGAATATGATATTGAGGGCAGGGACAGAAAGAGCATGAAGCTCCCCTACAGTCAGGATATTCTGATAAAGGAGCTGTTATCCGTAAGACAGGATATGATAGTCGTAATGATGGCAGGGAGCGCCGTGGAAATGGGAACATGGAAGGACGACGCAGATACCCTTATCTGGGAGTATTACAACGGAATGGAGGGCGGAACGGCTCTTTCCGATGTGATATTCGGAGATGTGAATCCTTCGGGCAGGCTCCCGGAAACTCTGTATTATAAGGTGGAGGACTGCTCCGCATTTGCACTTGGAGATTTCGGCGGGAAGGAAAAGGTGCATTACAGAGAGGGAAGGCTCATAGGCTACCGTTATACGGAAAAGGAAAATGTGCCCGTGCAGTTTAAATTCGGATACGGACTTTCATATACCGAATTTGAGACGAAGGATGCAGAGGTTTCAAAGGACAATTCCAAGGTCACATTGAAGGTAAAAAATATCGGGAAATATGACGGCAAGGAAACCGTGCAGGTCTATGCGGACAACGGAGAATACAAGACTCTCTGCGGCTTTGAGAAGGTGTTCTTGAAATCGGGAGAGGAGAAAAGCGTAAGCATCGAGATTCCCGAAAGATACAGAAGCGCAAAGACAATTTCAGTAGGAAATTTATAATAAGCAAATTTATACAGGAGGTCGGGCGGCATTATGGAAAAGAAGATTTTGCACATAGATGTCAACTCGGCCTTTTTGTCATGGTCTGCTTTAAAGCTTTTAAAGGAGGATCCGACGGCGGTGGATCTTCGCACGATCCCTTCGGCGGTGGGAGGAGATGTAAAGACAAGACACGGCATAATAACCGCCCGCTCGCTCCCTGCGAAGGAATACGGCATAAAGACTGCGGAGCCCGTGGTAAAGGCGCTGCAAAAATGCCCGGGGCTTGTCCTGGTACAGGGGGATTTTGCGACCTATCACGAATACTCGTCAAAATTTATCGAAATTCTTTTTAATTATTCGGAGCTTGTGGAGCAAGTGTCCATAGATGAAGCCTTTGTTGATATCTCGGATTTCTGTATGGATGATATGGAGGCGCATCTTACCACACCTGTAGACGGAACGACAGATATTTCCACGCTTAAAGAAAATGACAGAGCGCTTGCGACTGCCGCAATGATAAAGGATGAAATAAGGGATACTCTGGGCTTTACCGTGAATGTGGGCATATCCAGCAATAAGCTCCTTGCAAAGATGGCAAGCGATTTCAGAAAGCCCGACAGGCTTCATACGCTGTATCCGGAGGAAATAAAAGTCAAGATGTGGGGGCACCCGATAGGGGATTTATTCGGGTGTGGGAAAAATACAGCGGAAAAGCTTAAAAGCCTCGGTATAATGACAATAGGAGATGCGGCAAATACTGACCTGCAGGTGCTCATCGGGTATCTGGGAAGCAATGCGGGGGAATACATCTATGCCGCCGCAAACGGTATCGGGGGCGACGAAGTACATTCGGAGCATGAGGCGGCAAAGAGCTACTCTAATGAAACTACTACGTCGGAGGACATAACCGGAGAAAAATTTGCAGAGCTTGCATATCCTCTTATTAAGCACTTGTCTGAGAAGGTTTCCAAGAGAATGAAGCGTGATGATATAAAGGGCTATACCGTGAGAGTGATGGTAAAGACTAATACCTTCGGCAGGCACTCACGACAGACCAAGCTTATATCTCCCACGAATGATGCGAGGGTAATAGAGCGCACCGCAAGAGAGCTATTGGAGAAGCTGTCCTTCGGGGACGAGGGAATACTAAACGAGGAGGGGCTCGGCTACAGGCTTATTGGCGTCGGCGTTGCAGACCTTGATTATGAAAGCGAATATGAGCAAATGGATATATTCGGCTTTATGGAGGACAAAAAAAGCGACGAAAAGCAGGCGAAGCTGGACGCTATGATGAAGAGCATAAATGACAGGTTCGGAAAAGGGAAGGTTAAGAGGGGGAAGGAGTGAGGCTGCTTTTTCGTGCAACGGATGTCTGTATAAGGCTGTTTTTTTGACAAGATTGATGTAAATGAAGGCATAAAAAGCAGAGATAGAGCTATTTCATGTGCTTAATGAGTTCAATAAGATAAGGTCTAACGTCGGCGTCTATATTGCGGATTCCCTGCACAACCTCCAGCTCCAGAGGCGAAAGTGCGGTGTTGTCCTCGTCTTTAAAATCTATAAGGTAATCTACAGAAACATTAAAATAATTTGCAAAGCTTTTCAAGGTATCCAGATTAGGGTCGGAAATTCCGCATTCATACTTTTGTATTGACTGCTGGGAAAGATGAAATTTATCTGCAAGAGCCTGTTGACTGAGACCGGCTTCCAAACGTAATTTCTTTAAATTTTTCAATGTAAATCACTCCTATCGTAATATATGAACATTCTATAAGGTAAACAAACAAAATAAAAACGCATAATAGTTGTAAATGAAAATGCGGAAAACAATCAGAATTTAGAGAGACAATCAGATTTTTTTGTGTTGAAAACAACTTTTAGTTGTGATACAATTGCGTTGCGTCAAAATTATATACAACTTATCGAAAGGATAAAAGATGAAGAAAAGTATAGAAGAAAATGAAATAATAAAATATACAGGTAGCGGAAAAATTAAATGGATTATAGCCTTAATTGTAGGTCTTATAATTGCTATTGGAACTGTTGCGACAGCTACAAATATTTCTGTAAAGTCTGATAATCGAATACAGGAATTTGTAGATTTAGGTAACAGGTATATGGATGAATTGGAATATGAATTGGCAATTGCGGAATATAAGAGCGCATTTGAACTATCGCCTAATGATATAAGATTTTTGGAGGCGATAGATAATGCATATCATGCATGGAGCAATTCATATTTAGACTCTGACATGAATCGTGCTGCAGAAATTTTGGAGGAGTTAGTAGAATATTATGATTCAATGGCATCAAAATCTAATTTGGCTGAACTAAAGATTTTTAGGGAAAGAGCTGCATCAGAAGCAGCAGATATTCGTGCTAGAATTGTAGAAAAAAATGCATTAATAGCGCAAGCAGTTCCGACACAGAGGCCAACAGTAGAAACTATACAGACAGCAGAGCCAGAAAGTACGCCAATTCCTACAACTGCACCTTCTCCGATTGCAACATTAGTGCCCACGTTTGAACCTATATTGGAACCGACACCGGCTTCTGCAAATATAACGGAGATAGAAAGTGAAGAAAGTGATGAAGAGGACGAGGGGGATGATGAAACTGAAGAAAGTAGCAGCAATGATGATGGCGATGATGAGGACAATGGAAACGAGGCTTCTTCACAACCTATTTCTACGTCGACAGCAGTAAATGAAAATGATGTACCAGAAAGTAAAGCAGATAATAAAACACCGGAGCAACAAGAGGAAAATATTGTTATAAAGACGAGCAGAGATGCGCTGATTTCTAACGAAGAGGCTCTTGCAAAAGTTTATTCAAAGGGGGAAATAATCAAGTTTGGTCAATATTATACAAATTTAAAAAGTGTATCAGATAGTGTTAGCGAAGCCCTTAAGAGCAAAGAGCAAGGATATTATTTTGTAAATGATGAAATGATTTATTGGACTGAGGCAGGAAATGTGTATGATACAAAGCCTGTTACTTGGATTGTGCTTGAAGATATGGGAGATAGTGTTCTGGTTTTATCTGAATACGTATTGGAAGGCAGATATTATTCAAGTGATACAACCGCCTATATAATGTCATATGGAGATAGTCAAGTAAGAGCTTATATAAACAGTAATACATTTTGGAAAAAATATTTTACTGATGATGAGTGTACCCAAATGTTGACTACGTCATTAAATATGGAAGGAAATACATATTCGGATAAAATGTTTTTGCCCTCTGTGGATGAGCTGAATGATTACTTTTCCAGTGATGCAGACAGAATAGCACATTATCATGCGGATTGGGCGGTGCCAAACGTGACAACACCTATTACAACAGGTAATAGTATAGCCTATAATAAGCCTGAATTATCATGTGCATATTGGACGAGAATATGTGATCATACGCATTATGGAATGTCTCAACCTACATATGTTGGATGTGATGGAATAATCAGAACCGGAGGGCGAGTGTATTACACATGGAGTAGTGGAGTGCGACCAATGCTAAAAATAAATAAAACATTTGCAATGTATGAATAATATGTTTGAAATAGTCACGGAGTTCAATAAGAAAATGACAATTTTAAAAGTGTAAATTATTGACTTTTTAAGGATTTAAGCATAAACTTTAAGGGATTGAAGCAGGACAATTCAAAATGATGTAAAGACTTATGGGTATATACTTAAATCCGGGAAATGTTGAATTTCAAAAAATAATAAATGGGGAGTATATTGACAAAACAGGGATAATTGCGTTAATCAATAGCACTATCGGAACGACGAGAAAATTGTTCTGTATAAGCAGACCAAGGGCTTTTGGAAAGTCGGTTACTGCAAATATGCTATGTGCATATTACGATTGTTCCTGTGATTCGCATAAGCTTTTTGACGGTAAAGAAATAGCAAGTTCGGATAAATATTTAAAGCACCTAAATAGCTATAATGTAATTAGTCTAGATATTACAAAATTTATTTCTAAGGTAAAAAGTAACGGTGTGTCACTTGAAACTGTTACAAATGAAATTGTAAAGGCGGTTCATGATGATATAAAAGTAGCATTCCCGGAATATGCGACAGGAGACAGCCTTAATGAGGATTTAATTCATTTCGCAGAGGGTACAGGCAGAAAATTTGTATTTATTATTGATGAGTGGGATGCTTTGATAAGAGAAGCAAAAGGTAAAAGAAATATTTATAGCAATTATCTTAATCTTCTTAGAAGCTGGTTTAAGAATAACAACTTCACATCAAGAGTAGTTGCAGCGGCATATATGACAGGAATACTACCAATCAAAAAGGATGACTCTCAATCTGCAATATCGAATTTTACTGAAAATTCTATTCTAGCTCCGGATAAATTTGCGGGATACGTTGGATTTACAGAGAAGGATGTAAAAAATCTCTGTAATAAGTATGATATGAGTTATGAGGAAGTAAAAAAATGGTATGGTGGTTACATTTTTAATCAAACTGAGGAGATTTATAATCCATATTCTGTTATGTGTGCAATGAAGAATATGAAAATGGGCTTATATTGGGGAAGAGCTTCTGAGACAGAAAACCTGCTTCGATATATGAATTTTGATTTTGACGGACTACAGGAGATTATAGCAAGACTTATTTCAGGTGAAAAGATAGAGGTTGAGACGGACAGCTTTGAGAATGATTTTGAATCTTTTAGAAGCAGGGATGATGTTTTAACTTTGCTCATACATTTAGGGTATCTTACGTGGGATGATGAAACAAAGATGGCGCACATTCCTAATGAGGAAGTGTATGATGAATTTAAAATTATGATGAAAAGACAGAAAAGCATAGCTGCAATAGTGGGAGATTATTCGGAACTTGACAGGGCATAATTGGTAATTTGCAGGACTATATTGAAATTCGGGGGGAGTGTTCAAAGGCGTGGCAACACATTGGAGGAGTTTGTAAAGACGATAGTGTAGGCTCCTTCATAGACTCCTATGCAAGCTGTGGTTCTCTGTACCCGTTTTTAGCCATCTCCGCACGGAACTCATCCTGAGTCATGTTGGAGCGTCTTGCTGCACACTCAATGGACATATCGCCATCTTGAACATACTCAAACAAGTTGTTGCGGTCGTGTTCATCAATCTCCGGTTTAAATACATCAAAGAATATACTTGCCATAGTTTTGTCGCCTCCTACTATTTTCCTGGTTATGCCGGGGTTCTTTTCCTCAACAAACTCCATAAGTTTAAAATATCCCTCTTTTACTTCAGGGTTCTTTTCATTCTCCTGTCCTGCAAGGAAGATTTCTATATCCTTTATATCCGCCTTTTCCTTTAGAATTCGGTAAGCTGCATATTCATCGCCCTCAAGCTCTCCTGTTATCACTATCTGGAACGGAAGGTCTGTCATCCGTTTTGGCTGCAAGACCGATGTAAAAGTTCGCATATCCTATAATCTTGCTTATGACACGGAGGTTTAAGTCATCGTGTGGGTTTTTGTATTCAAGTACATTATGTTGCTTGAATATCGAGAAAATCGCCTTCCCACGCATAAGCCTCTTTTTGTCATCGAGAATCAGACCTTTCTCTTGCGGAGAGCGCTTTTGCACGCTCTCTTAATGCCTTGAGCTCTTCAAGCCGTTCCTCTTCGGTCATATCAATTGGCTTGGGCAAGGCATTATATATGTCTATTCCCATATATTCTCCTATCCCTTATATATCTTTCTCCACTCACATAATAGCAAAAATATAGGCGATTTTCAAGCATAGCGCTCAGGATTAATAAAGTTTTTATAGGCGTTTTATCGGAGCATCTTGCCAATAAGGGTAATATGATGAATGGAAAATCAAAAATATGGGAAAACCAGTATGGTAACCGGAATAAACGTAAACATTAGTGAAACAGTATAAACCCCCAAGCAGAGCTTGGGAGACTTAACGATGCTGGAGGCGATGAGCGAAGTAACAGAATATAAAGAACCCCCGTGATACAATATGTGTAGGTCTGACAAACCACACAA
>JAFUVF010000077.1 GCA_017483735.1 Lachnospiraceae bacterium
AAGTGCCTGCATGGGACAGCAGGCAATCACGGTTGTATTCAGGGAGAGTGACGGCATAACAAGAGCCATACTGGAGGATACGGAGAAAAGACTCATTCTCGGCGGCAGACACACGTATCTTTTAGAGCATGAGGAAAAAGGAAATGTAGAATCCATGCGGGATATTATAAAGCATTTGAATTCGGCGGGAATTGTAGTATTGCTCTTTGTTCATGATAATGCATTAAGAGACAGCCTTAAAGGGAATGAGGGTGAGGTGATCCTATATGCAAAGGAACAGAAAAAGACGGAGGATATCGTTACATTTGTAAAAGCCGTGTCTTCCTATGAATTTGATACTGCAGGAGATGCATTATATATCTAAGATGATCCAGGTCTGTTATAAATTTAATTGATAACCGATGCTAAATTTATAGTATTTTTCAAGCGAAGTGATCCGGGATAAGATGAAAATATGAGATCAATGAAACATGACATGCATGCAACGAATGTGAGAGTTTAAGTGAAGGGATGATGAGTATTTGGTATGGAAGGCTACCTAAGATTTAATACAAAACTCTTACACGGAAAGACATCCGGCGGATATTTTGCAAGGGAAATATTGCCGCCGGTTTCCCAGGTTACAGCTTTTCGGTATGAGTGCATGGAGGACTTAGAAAAGGTATTTGCCCATAAAAGCATGGGATACGCGTATACCCGCATCGGGAACCCTACTCTGACGGCATTTGAGCAGAGGATCAGTGAGCTTGAAGGAGGGGCGGGAGCCGTTGCGACAAGCAGCGGAATGTCCGCGATAACAGCGGCGCTTTTGGCTGTATGCGAGAGCGGTGATGAGATAATAGCCGGACATGGGCTCTATGGCGGAACGATCGAGCTGTTTAAGGATCTGGAAAAATTCGGAATACATACAAGATTTGCGGATGAATTGACAGCAGAGCAGATTAAGAAGCTTATCACGAGTAAAACAAGGGTGATATTCGGTGAGCTTATAAGCAATCCCTCATTGGCTGTACTGGATGTGACCGAGGTTTCTAAGGCTGCCCATGAAGCAGGAATCCCTTTATTTGTTGATTCTACAACCGCCACACCCTTCTTGGCAAGACCTTTGTCTCTTGGGGCTGATGTGGTAATACATTCTACTTCCAAATATATCAACGGAGGCGGTAATTCCATTGGCGGAATAATTGTGGATGGTGGGAAATTCCCATGGGACACTGGTAAGCATACCGCATTAAAGGATTTTGGAAGATATGGGAAAATGGCTTTTTCCGTAAGACTCCGCACGGATCTGTGGGAAAATTTCGGAGGCTGTATGGCACCCGCCAATGCCTTTCTGTCATACATTGGGGCGGACACACTGGGGCTTAGGATGGAGCGCATATGTAAAAACGCAGATGCCCTTGCGCATGCTCTTGATGAAGAAAAGGAGATCAGGGTGGCGTATCTTACACTTAAGAACCACCCGTATCATGAATATGTGGATAAAATGCTTGGAGGCCTGGGCGGTGGAATCCTGACACTCCGGGCAGGAACGAAGGAGAGGGCGTTTGATATTATCAACAACCTGAAGTATGCGATCATAGCCAGCAATATAGGCGATCTGCGCACGCTGGTGGTACATCCCGCATCCACGCTTTACATCCATTCGGGAAAAGAAGATCGGGAGAAAGCAGGTGTTTATGATGATACGATAAGGGTCAGCGTCGGAATCGAGGATAGGGAGGATCTGATCGCAGACTTTAAGGAGGCCATAAGGAAAAGCAAAAATGGATGAGAAAGTGATAAGGATTGACAGATTGTCCATATTCGGGATGAAAACACATGCCTCTTTGCAGTATCCGGATGAATGCTGCGGGCTTATGTTCGGACAGCGAACAAAAAATAAAACAGTAAAAATACAGGAATGTGTCCCGCTGAATAACATGGAGGATAGCCTACAGTCCAAAAGACATTTCACGGTCTCCCCCATGTCCGTATGGTCTGTTGAAAAAGCAGCCGGAAAGCGGGGGCTGGAGATTATTGGCATATATCATTCCCACCCGGATACGGGGGCATACCTCTCTAAAGAGGATGAGGAAAAAATGATACCCGGGCAGATCTACGCCGTTGTGTCAGTAGGAAATGAAGGATGCAGGGAAATTAGAATGTGGGAGAAAGCTTCTGTGGATGCAGGAATAGTGGAGCATAGGTATGAGGGGGCGCTATGAGGTGAAGCCTCATATTTGCCAGGAGGATAGCAATGAAAATAATCATATCCGCAACCCTGCGTAGCTTTTTCGGACGCAGGGACGAAATTGAAATAAAGGGCAATACAATAAAGGATATTCTGACAGGTCTTACGGATGAGTATCCTGAGAGTGCAAAAGGTCTGTATGACGAGGACGGAAGCTTAAGGCCGTTTATCAGGATTTTTGTGAACGGAGAGGATAGAACAGGTAAATCCTCACACGAAGAAGGTATTCCCGAGGATGCCGAGATCCTTCTGCTTCCGCTGATAGCGGGCGGAGCACCTGAGGATGAGAGGAAAAGCATTATATCTGATGAGCGAAGAAAAGCCGTGGCTCTTGATGATAAGGAGATCGAAAGATATGAGAAGCATCTGCTTCTCCGTGATATAGGAGTGAAGGGACAGAAAAGGATTAAGGCTGCGAGAGTGGTCGTGATCGGTGCGGGAGCTCTTGGAAGCCCTGTGATACAGTACCTTGCTGCTGCCGGTGTAGGGACGATCAAGGTGGTGGATTTCGATATGGTTGCGATCTCTAACCTGGGGTCCCAGGTGATCCACGGAACAAGGGATATAAAACGTCCGAAGGCGGCATCGGCAAAGGATACGATCAAAAACATCAACAGAGACACGGAGGTGATCGCGGAGAACATTAAAGTCGATGCGCAAACAATAATATCTGTAATTGAGGGCTTTGATCTGGTCATAGATTGTACGGATAATTATAAGACAAGATATCTTATCAATGATGCCTGCGTGCTTTTGGGGATTCCGCTTGTTTTCGGAGCTATCTACCAGTATGAGGGGCAGGTAAGTGTACTGGCAAAGGATAAAGGACCGTGCCTGCGATGCCTGTTTCCTTCTCCGCCTCCGCCGGGGATCGTTCCTACCTGTGCAGAAGGGGGAACCATCAGTCCGCTTGGCGGAATCATAGGGAGTATACAGGCAAACGAAGCCCTGAAGCTTATCATCGGGATCGGGGAAACACTTTCGGGAAAGCTGCTTTCCGTAGACACACTCGGACTAAGGTCGAACATAGTTAAGGTAAAGCGAAATTGCAGCTGCCCTGTCTGCGGTGATAAGCCGGCTATTACAGAAGTCGTGGATTTTGATTATGAGGATTTCTGCGGACTTAAGGAAGATGATGGCGAGCTTCCGGTGGAGGGGCTTGCTTCGGAGGAGTTGGCACGCAGGATTGAAAGAAAGGAACCACTCACTATTGTTGATGTAAGAGAACCGTATGAGAGGGCAATAAGGAGATTTCCGGATGCTCTTGTAATACCGATAGGACAGCTTGTAAGGCGCCAGAAGGAACTGAATCCTGAGATCGATACAGTATTCATATGTAAGGAGGGCAAGCGCAGCATACTTGCGATCAACACATTAAGGGAAGCCGGATACAAGGGAGTGATGTATAACCTGAAGGGCGGACTTGACGCAATGAGGGATATCATATTCTCGAATGAAGCAGGCGGGTTGTGATATCGGCTCATCAGAGCTTTATCATACAGTAAACAAAAAAATGGAGGTTAAGATGATGGCAAACGAAACAGAAGCAAAAAAGGAAGGGATCAATGCACTTGGCGCGGCGGCGGCTTATAATCTTGCCGATGTCACCAAGACGAAGCCGCAGTATGGAGCACTTACACCGAAGTGGCTGACAAAGTTTCTGGAGTTCAAGGGACTGGAGAGCGGCATTTTCCGCGTGAATAAGGTCGTGGAAGGAGATACTCCCCTTGATGTGCTTTGCTCCCAGACAAAGAAATCGGACATCATACCTGACGGATATGTGGAGTATGAAACTGAGCCCAGAGAGTACAGGCTTAATTCCATCTCTACAATTATCAACATCAATACCGCAATCGAGGATGTGTATAGCGTGCCATACGATCAGGTACAGGAGCAGTTGTCCCTTGCCATTGAGTCGCTTCGTGAGAGACAGGAAAGCCAGCTGATCAATAACGATGACTACGGTCTGCTTAAGAATATCGCCGATTCTCAGAGGATACAGACGAGGAACGGTGCACCTACACCGGACGATCTTGATGAGCTGATCACAAAGGTATGGAAGGAACCGTCATTTTTCCTTGCGCATCCCAGAGCCATAGCGGCCTTTGAGAGGGAATGCACAAAGAGAGGTGTTCCGCCTGTAACCGTGCAGCTCGCCGGCGGTAATTTCCTTACATGGCGCGGCATTCCGATCATTCCTACGGACAAGCTTTTGGTGGATGGGCTTAAAAATCCTGTCGCACAGAGTGGAAAGACAAATATCCTGCTTATCAGAACCGGTGAGGCAAAGAGAGGTGTGATAGGACTTTTCCAGGCAGGTCTTAAGAATGAGCATTCCCGTGGCCTTTCCGTAAGGTTCCGCGGGATCGATGACAAGGGTGTTGCTTCCTATCTTCTTTCGCTTTACTGCTCTGCCGCTATTCTGGCAGATGACGCCATAGCGGTTTTGGAAGATGTGGAGGTGGGTGAGTATTATGACTACGATTAATCCGGAAAATTTTACAGGAAGCTCTTACGGCATTCCCGGCGCAGCACAGCTGGAGGCTTACGCTAACAGCCTGTTTTCCGAGCTGACAGAGACCGTGAGTTTTTTCGGAGCCGATCCTTCTTGCGACGTATCCTCATGCGCACGGTTCGGGGGCGCAGCGGCTCCTGCGGAAAATGAATTTGACTGGGAGCATCCCTTTGCATATGGTTCCAGTGAAACAGGGCAGGTAAGCTATTCTCCGAAGGTACTTTCGCAGTCACAGGCAAGCGTGTCGGACAGAAAAATTGATGCGCCTACATCCATTGGCGGTGACATAGTATCATCTCATGAAGGACATGATAAGGAGAATGACAGAAGCGGATCTATCCGTATCGGAAGCAAAACGCTGGATGAGATACGAAAGGATTTCCCGATCCTGTCCGAGAGGATAAACGGCTACCCGCTTGTCTGGCTTGATAACGGGGCGACCACACAAAGGCCATCCGCCGTGATAGAAAGGCTTAAATACTATTATGAGCATGAAAACTCCAACGTACACAGAGGAGCGCATACACTTGCGGCCAGATCAACGGATGCCTATGAGCAGGCAAGAAATATCGTAAAGGATTTTATAGGCGCATCCCTTTCTGAGGAGATCGTATTTGTCCGCGGAACGACCGAAGGGATCAACCTGGTGGCAAATGCTTACGTAAAGCCGTTGCTTTCACCGGGAGATGAGATAATCGTATCGATCCTTGAACACCATGCGAACATCGTTCCCTGGCAGCTTGTAGCGGAGGAAACCGGGGCGGTGATCAAGGTCATTCCCTGTGATGAGACCGGCCAGCTGATACTTTCCGAATACGAGAGACTCTTTACAAAGCGTACCAAATTTGTAGCCGTGACTCATGTGTCAAATGTGCTGGGAACCGTGACTCCGGTGGAGGAGCTTACCGCCATTGCCCACAGGCACGGGGTGCGTATCCTTATAGATGGCGCGCAGTCCGTTGCTCATATCCCGGTAAATGTCCAGGCATTGGATGCGGATTTCTTCGTGTTCTCGGGACATAAGATATTTGCTCCCACGGGTATCGGAGTGGTGTATGGCAAAAAGGAGCTTTTGGAGGCTGCAAGACCGTATCATGGCGGCGGAAATATGATAGCTGATGTGACCTTTGAAAGGACTATATACAACGGACTGCCAAACAAGTTTGAGGCGGGAACCGGAAGTATAGCGGATGCGGTGAGCCTTGGTGCGGCACTTTCATATCTTTCGGAAATAGGAATGCCCTGTGTAATGAGATGGGAGCATGAGCTTCTTACTTACGGACTTTCTGAGATGAAAAAGGTCAGGGGCATTACGCTGATCGGAAATGCCTCAGAGAAAGCATCGGCTCTGGCGTTTAAGCTTGACGGTTACAGTGACGAAGAGGTAGGAAAGCGGCTTAATGATTACGGAATAGCTGTAAGAACAGGACATCACTGTGCTCAGCCGGTACTTCGGCGCTTCGGCTACGAAAGCGCAGTCAGGCCAACGATAGCACTTTATAATTCTCCGGATGATATTGATGCTCTTGTCAAGGTCTTAAGAACTTTTGTGTGAGGTCTGTACCATGGATGAAGTGATCAGGGAAGATGAAATAGATGATATCGTAGCCCTTGTGCTATCCGATTTTAATGGTGGAAAGAACATTGATGCCGTTAATATCTATAACAAGCCGGATAAGGAGGAGGTAAGAGAACTTGTGGATCACCTTTTCCGGCTTGTATTTCCGGGGTATTTTAGGGAGCGTAAGGTGAAGATATACAACCCGAAAAACAGCTTTGCGGTGACGGTAGAGGATATTTTCTATCACCTGAACAAGCTGGTCACCCTTGCTCTTGATTTCTGCAGGTTAAGAGGCACCATGACCTACGAAGAGCGAAGGATGGAAAGCTATCGGATCTGCAAGGGTTTTTTTAAAAAGCTTCCAACGATCAGGAGTTATATAGAAACCGACCTGCTTGCGGCTTTTGATGGTGATCCTGCTGCAGGGTGTCTGGAGGAGATCATCCTTGCGTATCCCGGACTGATCGCAGTTACGGTCAATCGTCTTGCCCATGAGCTTTATCTGCTGAAGGTTCCGGTCATTCCAAGGCTGATGACAGAATACGCGCATACGCAGACAGGGATTGACATACATCCCGGAGCAACCATAGGAAAATATTTTTTCATAGACCATGGAACGGGCATTGTGATAGGTGAGACAGCAGTGATAGGAGATCATGTGAAGATATACCAGGGAGTTACGATCGGCGCTCTGTCGACAAGAGGCGGACAGAAGCTTTCGGGTAAGAAGAGGCACCCTACGATAGGCGACAATGTTACGATCTATGCCGGTGCGTCCATCCTTGGCGGAGATACGGTGATAGGCGATAATTCGGTGATCGGAGGAAATACCTTTATCACATCGTCGGTTCCGCCGGAAACAAGGGTGAGTATAAAAAATCCTGAAATGGAATATCGGACAAATGACAATAAGCGAAAAAGAGAAGAGATAAGACAAAGTGAAGAATGGTATTACATGATCTGATAAAAGATACAAGGAAGGAGATAAGGATGACAATTAAAGTGGCGGGAGAACAAAAACAGATGGCAGACGGTATCACTGTTGCAGGGCTGATCGAAGCGGAGCAGGTGGAGAATCCGCAGTATGTAACGGTATCTGTCAATGAAGAATTTATAGACGCAGGGGACTTTGCTTCGCATGTCCTTAATGAAGGCGATGAGGTTGAGTTTCTTTATTTCATGGGAGGAGGACGCTGATGGCATTTACAAATGAACAGTTAGAGCGTTATTCCAGACATATCATCCTAAAGGAGATCGGTGTAAAGGGACAGAAAAAGCTCCTGAATGCAACGGTGCTCATCATAGGCGCAGGGGGCTTGGGAGCACCCGCGGCTCTCTATCTTGCGGCGGCAGGTGTGGGAACGATAGGTATTGTTGATGCTGACACAGTAGATCTTTCGAATCTTCAGCGTCAGGTCATTCATACTACAAATGATATCGGTAAAAGGAAGGTTGATTCAGCCGCAGAGACGATGCGCGCTGTTAATCCGGATGTTACTGTCAACACATATTATGATTTTGTGAGCAGTGCGAATATCATGGATTTGATCAAGGACTATGATTTCATTCTTGACGGAACGGATAATTTCCCTGCGAAGTTCCTTATCAATGATGCCTGCGTCATGGCGAAAAAACCCCTTTCACATGCCGGGATCATACGTTTTAAGGGTCAGCTTACGACCATACTTCCCGGGGAAGGTCCGTGTTATCGATGCATCTTCAAGGATCCGCCTCCGAAGGATGCGGTACCTACCTGTAAGCAGGCAGGTGTGATCGGAGCCATGGGTGGTGTGATCGGATCACTTCAGGCTATGGAGGCAGTGAAATATATCACCGGAGTGGGAGAGCTGCTTGTCGGCTATCTTCTCACATATGATGCGTTAAAAATGGAATTCCATAAGATAAAGCTTCCGCCGAGAGGAAAGGGCTGCGCGGTATGCTCCGATGCACCGACGATAACAAAACTCATTGATTATGAGCAGGCAGCCTGTGAGCTTAAGCACTAAGGAGGCGCGGGGACTTGTGAAGATAACGATTAAAAAAGAAGACTATGACAAAATAGTCGCTCATGCCTTAAAGGAACGGCCGGATGAAGCCTGCGGACTGATAGCGGGAAGAGATCGTGATGACGGTGTAAGGGAGGTTGTGAAGGTTTATTTCCTTACGAATATCGATCATACAAACGAACATTTTTCCATCGATCCTAAGGAGCAGCTTGCGGCTGTCAGGGATATGAGGGCACAGGGGCTAAAGCCTCTCGGTAACTGGCATTCCCATCCCGAAACTCCTGCGCGTCCGTCTGAGGAGGACTTAAGGCTTTCCAATGACAAAAATGCAAGCTATCTGATACTTTCTCTGGCAGTGAAAGGACATCCTGTTTTAAACGGATTCCATGTGGAGGGAGAGCAGGGAGAGAGGCAGGCAAGAAAAGAAGAAATAGAGATAATCGGAGGTTAGTTGAGATGGCTGATTTTGAGATCAAAGCAGATGAATTTGCCGATATAACGGATGTTGTATGCCCGGTGACGTTTGTAAAGACAAAGGTCGCACTCGAGGAGCTTGATGACGGTCAGATCCTGCAGGTTCATTTAAATGACGGCGAACCGGTGCAGAATGTACCCAGAAGCATAAAGGACGAAGGGCATCAGATCTTAAAGCTCATTGATAATGAGGACGGTACCTATGAGCTTTTTATAAAAAAAGTGGGGGACTGATCTATGGCTATGGATTACGCAACACTTAAAAAAGGCGGTTTTATGCGCCAAAAGCAAAAAAACCATTTTTCCTTGAGGCTTTCGGTAGTAGGAGGTCAGGTCAGTACAGAGCAGCTTGCGGCGATCACTGAGGTGGCTGAGAAATATGGGCACGGATATATACATCTGACAAGCAGACAGGGAATAGAGATCCCGTTTATCAGACTTGAGGATATAGACGAGGTTAAGGAAGCCTTAGCCTGCGGTGGGGCAACTCCCGGTGTATGCGGTCCCAGAGTAAGGACGATCACGGCCTGTCAGGGATCGGCGGTGTGTCCTAACGGCTGTATCGAGACTGAGGAATTGGCAAAGGAATTAAATGACAGGTATTTTGGAAAAGAGCTGCCGCATAAGTTTAAGTTCGGTATTACAGGGTGTCAGAACAATTGCCTTAAGGCTGAGGAAAATGATCTCGGTATAAAGGGCGGAGTAAGGGTTTCATGGATCCAGGATAAGTGCATATCCTGTGGCCTTTGCGTAAAGCAGTGCAGGGAGGGTGCAATAAGTATAGAGGATGGAAAGATTACTATTGACGCCGAAAAGTGTAATTACTGTGGAAGGTGTGCATTTGCGTGTCCTACGGATGCATATGATACTGTGCCCGGATACCTGATAAGCTTCGGAGGACTTTTTGGCAATCAGATAAACAAGGGAACGCTTATCGTTCCGTTCGTGGAAGACAAAGAGACACTTTTTGCCATATGCGACGCGGCACTTAAGTTCTTTGAGGATAATGCAAAAAGTGGTGAGCGATTCAAATTTACGATAGATCGGATCGGAAAGGATAAGCTTGATGATGTCATATGGGAGGCATATAATAGGAAAAATAAATAGGCTTATTCTGCTGTTTGCTGCCGCGCTTGCAATATTCACGGGCTGCGCTGCCTCTGAAACAGATAATTCCGGGAATGTGGGAAACCGGGTGATAGCGCTTTCAAAGTCAAATGCCGAGCTTTGGATCCTAGCGGGGGGCAGGCTGGTAGCCACATCCGATGATGCCATGGAAATCCCGGGATTGAATGAAGATGTCGTATCTCTCGGGGATATGGATCATGTGAGTCTTGAGGCCGTAACAAAGCTTTCGCCGGATCTTTTGATACTTTTTTCCACGGATCCCGCACAGAAGGCGCTTGGAGAGTCGGCGGAAAGCATTGGTATCAATGTTTATTACACTGACATAGATACATTTGATGATTACGATACAGTTATGAAGGAATTTACCGGATATACAGGAGATCCGGAAAGCTATGAAATAAATGTGGAAAATGTCCGCCTGGAGATAGAGGACACCCTGAGTAAGATCCCACAGGGTGAGGAAAACGGGACTTATCTGCTGCTCCATGTCTCGGCAACAAAATCCAAGGTGGAGAAGAATAATTATTTTGCGTGTGAGATTTTTAACAATATCGGACTTACAAATATTGCCGCAGATGACAGCTCTTTTAACGAGCTGTCTGCCGAGGCGATAATAGCTGCGGATCCTGATTATATATTTGTTGTAACCAGAGGAGATGAGGATAAAGCGATGAAAAGCTTAGATGAGTTATTTGTCTCAAATCCCGCTTGGAGCCGGCTTTCTGCCGTGGCAGAGGGAAGATATTACCTTCTTTCCAAGGAGCTTTTCGGTCTGAAGCCGAATGCGGCATGGGCTCAGGCATATGAAGAAGCATATAAGATCGTTTACGGGGAATAAAGAATGCGAAAATATATATTGTCGGTGACTGTTCTGGTCCTTGCAGTATTTATTGCTCTTTTTGCCGGAAATACAGCAATGGATTCCCGGCATGTCATGGAGGTAATCTGCGGAGGCGGAAGTCCCGCAGAAAGAGTAATTATATTTCAGATAAGGATACCGAGAATTCTGGCATCGCTTGTGTCCGGAGCGGCGCTTGCGGTTTCGGGATATCTTTTGCAGGATAATCTGAATAATATCATCGCATCACCGGGGCTTTTGGGAATCAACAACGGCGCCGGTCTTTTCGTGTTGATCTCGGCACTTGTTTTTCCGTATAAATCCGGTATGAAATGCCTGATGTCGTTTACGGGTGCCCTTTTAAGTGCGGCTATAGTATGCGTGCTCTCCATCGGGACCGGAATGTCTAAGACATCCGTGATCTTGTCAGGTGTTGCCGGCGGCTCTCTTATGGCATCTCTGACACAGGTGATCATTTCATTGAAACCGGAAACCGTAGCTGATAAGGTTGCATTTTCACTGGGAGGATTTGCAAATACAGGGCAGGATATGATGAAAACAGCAATTCCTGTCATCATCACGGCACTTATACTGTCCTTCATTACCGCAGGTAGTCTTGATCTGATGCTGCTTGGTGATGAAACAGCAACAGGACTTGGTGTAAATGTCACCTTCTACAGGCTGATTTTTATCGCGCTTGCATCCTTGCTGGCCGGGGCAGCGGTAAGCATGTGCGGACTGATCGGGTTTGTCGGACTTATGGTGCCGAATTTTATAAGAATGGCATGGAATGGTAAAAGCAGGGAAAACGTTTTGCGCTGTATTCTGACAGGTGCAGCCTTTTTGCTCCTTGCGGATACTGCAGCAAGGCTGATCGTTTTTCCTTATGAGCTGCCCTGCGGTCTTATCACGAACATACTCGGAACACCGTCTCTTATATGTGTGCTCGCAAAGAAGAGAAAGAGGCTTGGGACATATGATTGAGATAAAAAATGCCAAAACGAGGTATATACACGGGAGAAGCTTTTCGTATCAGGAGCTGTGCTTTGAGGAGGGCAAGATCACCTCGGTGATAGGAAAAAACGGCAGCGGTAAATCCACACTGCTTAAAATGATCATCGGTATGCTCCGCTATGACGGAAATGTGATGATCGGAAACAGTGAAAGCAGGGATCTTTCCGCAAGGAAGCGTTCGCAAAGGGTGGCATACCTGCCGCAGATTCTGAAAACCCCGAGAATTGATGTGGAAACGCTTGTGTTTCATGGCAGATATCCATGGCACGGCAGTTTTCGGAGAATGTCAGGGAGAGATACGGAGTTTGTGCAAAGAGCGTTATATATAACAGGTATGGAGGCATACAGGCACAGGTTTCTTTGTGATCTGTCGGGAGGAGAGCGTCAGAGAGCATATCTGGCCATGGTTATAGCGCAGGATACACCGATGATACTCTTAGATGAGCCGATGACATATATGGACATGGCGATACAGAAGAGGATACTTGATATACTGTACACTCTTGCAAAGGATGGATATGGAATCATTATGGTGAGTCATAATATAGAGCAAAGTTTTTCCTGTAGTGATACAGTCTGCCTGTTGCATGAAGGTAATGTAATGGCTTTTGATCCCCCGGAGGAATTGGCAAAGCAGGAGGATCTGCTTTATGAGGTTTTCGGGACGAAGATAAAAAAGTCAAAGGATAAGGAGCTTTTATATCCTTATGTGGCTGTTAAATAAAGATGGGTGGTGATGCAAATGGCTTATTTTCCAATGATGGTGGAGCTTGCGGACAGAAGGGTGCTTGTAGTAGGTGGCGGAGAAGAAGGAACAAAGAAAATTAAGATATTGCATGAGTTTGGCTGCCTTATAACGCTTATAGCAAAGGAAGCAAGCACAGATGCTGCAAGATTCTCTGATGTATTTTTGAACAGGGATTTTAAAGATTCGGACATCAGTAATGAATATGCTTTTATTGTTGCGGCTACGGAGAATGAAGATTTAAACAAAAGGATTTTTATTCTTGCAAAGGAGAAGAAAATACCGGTAAATGTCGTAGATAATGTCAGGCTCTGCACATTCATTTTTCCGGCTATTGTTAAGGAGGAGGATGTGGTTGTTTCCGTCTCAAGCGGTGGAAAAAGTCCATATATAGCTCAGCATATAAAATCGCTGATACAAGATGTTTTACCGAAAGGAGTAGGGAAAATAAATAATTACATGGGAGGGCTTAGAGAGCAGGCAAGGCGTGATATCCCGGACAGAATGGAAAGACGAAGGTTTTTAAGGTTGAAGCTTGAAGAAGCACTTAAGTGAGATAAGGGGGAGCAAGATAATGACGTAGTTAGAGTGATAAGCGGTGTATTTGCTGACACCGTACTCGGACTTCCCGAAACCGATCCGAAACGTGACAACTACAAGCTTGTGGGATGGGCGGGAACAGCTGATGCGACTGAGGCAAACGTAACATCCACCACGAAGGTTTCTTATCTGTTCACGAACACGACGAAGGTGGAGTTTAAGATAGAGTTTTAAGCGAAATGAGACAGAAGATCATGGGATATACGTTATCCGCGGACCGAGAGGGATCACGAACAGTCTGAGTGAGGTGTTGAATAAGAAATAAGGTGGGTACAACAAGGATCGAGGAGGTTTTATTATGACTTACGAAGAAGTGGTAAAGGAAGCGCAGAAGATCGTAGCAAAGGGAGATGCATCCGGGATTAAGGAGCATCTTGCAGTTCAGTACAACATCACCGGAGAAGGCGAGGGAGCCTTCTATATGGAAGTAAAGGACGGGCGGATTGACGTTCAGCCCTACGATTATAAGGACAGAGATATTCTGGTGACAGCTGATGCCAAGACTATTTTGGATATGATGTCCGGAAAGCTTGATATTGTGAATGCATATCTGACGCACAAGATCACCGCTGAGGGGGATCTTGGTAAGGCAGATATCCTTAAGAAGCTTATAAACAGTGCTAAGAAGGCAGAGAAGGCTGCTGCAAAAGCAGAGAAGAAGAGCGCAAAAGCCGCAAAGAAGTCAAAATGATGGCATTTAAGGCAGGCGATACAGTTTTCATAGTGGAATCGAACCGATTTATCCGTGAAGCAGAGATCAGGTCATGCTCCGGAGGTATGTATCTTGTGAAAAGAGGAGGTTGAATCCGATTTTGGGAAGGATATCCTTAAGAAACTCGGTGTTGAAGGAGAATATGAGGGCATAGGACATTGTGCTCTTGGCTATGCTGCGGAGCCTGCTAAAGCTGCGGCACCCAGGAAAGAGAATTACGTATATTGCATCTAAGGAAGCAGATGCGAGTTCGAAAAGTATTGATAGGAGCGTAGTTATTAAAAGATGATCAACGAGAACGTTAAGAACTGGCTTGCCGAGAGAGGCTTTGCCGAAAGACTGACAGAGCATAACGAGACCATAGATACGGTAGAACATGCGGCGCAGCAGATCGGATGCAGTGAAGCGGAGATTGCAAAAACGCTGTCCTTCATAGTGGAAGAGAAGCCTGTGATCGTTGTTATGGCAGGGGACGGTCGTGTAAACAGCTCTAAGTTTAAGGCGCAGTTTCACACAAAGCCTCACATGATTCCACGTGATCAGGTACAAGTAATTACTGGATTTCAACCTGGTGGAGTATGTCCATTTGCATTACCTGAGGATATTCCAATTTGGCTTGATGTTTCAATGAAAAGATTTGAATACGTACATCCTGCAGGTGGCAATGAGTTCACATCAGTAAAAATCACTCCAGCTGAGCTTGAACTAGCTTCTGGGGCTGAAGGATGGGTAGATATTTGTAAAGGATGGAATGACAACGAATAAAGGAGG
>JAFUVF010000071.1 GCA_017483735.1 Lachnospiraceae bacterium
GGCAAGGTGTTTGTGCTGGAGGCAAATCCCAGAGCGTCAAGAACCGTGCCTCTCGTATCCAAGGTATGTAATATCAGAATGGTGCCTTTGGCTACGGATATAGTAACAAGCGAAATAACGGGAAGACCATCCCCCCTTAAGGAGCTAAAGGAGCAGGATATTCCATATTACGGCGTAAAGGAAGCTGCATTCCCCTTCAATATGTTCCCGGAGGTAGACCCTGTGCTGGGACCGGAGATGCGCTCCACCGGAGAGGTGCTGGGGCTTTCAAAATCCTATGGAGAGGCATTTTTCAAGGCGCAGGAGGCTATACAGTCAAAGCTTCCGCTTGAAGGCTGTGTCCTCATATCCGTAAACAACAAGGACAAGGAGGAGATGATACCTATTGCAAAATCTCTTTCGGATGATGGATTTAGGATAATCGCAACCTCCGGTAATCATGATGTGCTTTCAAAGGCGGGAATCCCTTCCGAGAAGGTAAACAAGCTCTATGAGGGAAGACCGAATGTATATGATATGATAACCAACGGAGAGGTACAGCTTATTGTGAACTCTCCCATAGGCAAGGTTGAGGCGGCAAGGGACGACAGCTACTTGAGAAAGGCTGCAATAAAGGCAAAGGTTCCATACATTACCACCGTCGCCGCAGCAAGAGCCACCGCAGAGGGCATACATTACATAAAGACTCATACGGAGGGCGAGGTAAAGAGCCTGCAGGAGATTCACGCCCAGATAAAGGATAAGTAGGCATTGACATATAAATTTACAGGTGTTATAGTATTTCGCAATTAGAAAAAAGGAGAAAAATCATGGCGGTATTTACAGGAGCGGGAGTTGCTATCGTAACCCCGATGAAAAAGGACGGGAGCATTGATTATGAGAGCTTTGAAAAGCTCATAGAATTCCAGATAGAGAACGGGACGGATGCAATAATAGTCTGCGGTACGACGGGAGAATCCTCTACACAGACCCATGAGGAGCATCTTGAAACCATAAAGTACTGCGCAGAGGTTGTAAATAAGCGTATCCCCGTGATTGCAGGCACAGGCTCAAATGCAACTGACACTGCGGTATATCTCTCCACAGAGGCTGAAAAATACGGAGTGGACGGCGTGCTTTTGGTGTCGCCATACTACAACAAGGCTACACAGAACGGTCTGTATGCTCATTTTAAGACTGTTGCTGAATCCATTAAGCTTCCGGTCATCCTATACAATGTGCCCTCCAGAACCGGCTGCAATATCCAGCCGGAGACGGTGGTTCGCCTCTGTAAGGATGTGGACAATATCGTGGGCGTCAAGGAAGCCAGCGGCAATATAGACCAGATAGGACATCTCGCCGCAATCTCCCACGGCTATGTGGATATCTATTCGGGCAATGACAATGAGATAACCCCCATACTCGCACTCGGCGGAAAGGGCGTAATCTCCGTATTGTCAAATATAGCTCCCAGGCAGACGCACGACATCTGCCAGAAGTTCTTCGATGGGGATATTGAGGGCTCAATAGAGGCACAGCTTAAGGCTATGGATCTTTGCAATGCGCTGTTCTGTGAGGTAAATCCCATACCCGTTAAGAAGGCTTTGGAGCTTATGGGTAAGATAGGCGGAACACTCAGAATGCCGCTTTCCGAGATGGAGCCGGCTAACACTGAGAGATTAAAGAAGGCAATGCAGGAGTACGGAATATTATGATAAAGATAATTATGCATGGCTGCAACGGAAAGATGGGGCAGACCATTTCGAGAATAGTTTCAGAGGATGATACCTGTGAGATTGTGGCAGGAATCGATATGAGGGATGACGGACACAATCCCTATCCGGTGTTTGACTCTTTGGACAAATGCGATGTGGAGGCTGACTGTGTCATAGATTTTTCTACGGCTTCGGCTGTGGACGGGCTTCTTATCTACTGCGAGAAGAAAGGCATTCCCTGTGTGCTGTGCACTACGGGGCTTTCAGAGGAGCAGCTTAAGAGGGTGGAGGATGCCTCAAAGAAGGTGGCAATCTTACGCTCTGCGAATATGTCCCTCGGCATAAATATGCTGCTTAAGCTTTTGAAGGATGCCGCAAGGACTCTGGAGCCTGCGGGATTTGATATAGAGATTGTGGAAAAGCACCATAATCTTAAGCTGGATGCACCATCCGGCACGGCATTGGCGCTTGCGGATTCGGTAAATGAAGCGCTTTCGGAGCCCTATGAATATGTGTATGACAGGAGCGCAAGGAGAGAGAAGCGTCCCAAAAAGGAAATCGGAATAAGCGCAGTAAGAGGCGGCACAATCGTCGGAGACCACGACGTTATCTTTGCGGGGGAGGATGAGGTAATTACCTTCTCTCACAGAGCATATTCGAAGGCAGTATTCGCAAAGGGTGCGGTAGCCGCCGCCAAATTCCTTAAAGGAAAGAGCGCAGGAATGTACGGAATGGAGAGTGTTGTATGATATTCCGTCCCTGCATAGACATTCATAACGGGAAAGTAAAGCAGATAGTAGGAGGCAGCCTTAAGGACAAGGGAAACACTGCCTCCGAAAATTTTGTTTCGGAAAGGTCTGCGGGCTATTATGGAGAGCTTTTTAAGGAAAAGGGGCTTACCGGAGGTCATATAATAATCCTCAATTCCAAGGAAAGCGAATATTATGAGGCTTCCAGAGCGCAGGCATTTGAGGCTCTGTCTGCATACCCCGGAGGTATGCAGGTCGGGGGAGGAATAAATGCTGATAATGCAGCGGAATACATAGAAAGAGGAGCAAGTCATGTCATAGTGACCTCGTATGTATTTTATGACAGGCATATTGACTATGGGCGCATGGAAAAGCTGGTAAAAGCTGTAGGCAGGGAGCGTCTGGTGCTTGATTTAAGCTGCCGTAAGACTGATATGGGATATAATATCGTCACAGACAGGTGGCAGAATATAAGCAATGAAAAAATAACGCTTGAATTATTAAACCGTCTTTCGGAATATTGCGATGAATTTCTGGTACATGCAGTGGATGTGGAGGGGAAGAATTCCGGGATAGAGAGAGAGCTTGTGACACTCTTATCGGAATATGAAAAAACACCCGTTACATATGCGGGCGGAGTACATTCTTTGGAAGATATAGCTCTCATAGGGGCTTTGGGAAAAAGCAGAATCGATGTGACAGTTGGGAGCGCACTTGACATTTATGGCGGAAAACTTGGCATTGATGACATCATAGCAGCCATCTGATAAATTCTTCTTAATAATATATGTAACAATTTTGTAATATTTTCTTGCAATTACATAACACTTATGCTACAATTTATGTCAACTTGTTATTGCTTGAGGAGGTATTTTGTTGAATTCCGAAGTTTTACACAGCAAAAAGCATAAGCGCAAGGTACGCCATGTGGTATTGGTAACATCTAACGATACCACAACCAAGGCAAAGCAGCTTTTGTTCAGACCGGCGTTTTTGTGGACGATAATTACACTTCTCTGCATATTTATTGGGGTATTTATCGGATTCTTTTCCTACGAGGCAAGGATATGGAGCGCAGCGGCGGAGAAGAATGCACACAATGAGGGCGAGATTGCAAGGTTAAATGAGGAAAATTCGGCGCTTCTTGCGGAGAATAACTCTCTTAAGGAGCAGAATCAGATATTGAGCGATACCGTAAACGCAAAGACCCAGAGTGAGGCGGAGCTTTCCGAGCAGCTTGACAAACAGGCGCTTCCGACTATAATACCTTTTACAGGGAGCGTGTCCAATCCGGAGCTTAAAGAGGGGGATGATCCTTTGTGTGAATTCAAGGTATCCATAGGCTCCACCGTGGTGGCTGCGGCAAGCGGCACAGTAACAGGCGTTACGGACGACATTGAATACGGACGCACAGTAACCGTGGATCACGGGAATGGCTATGTTACTATATATAGGAACAAGGGCGACGCAAATGTGAAGACGGGCGACAGCCTTGTACAGGGCAGTACAATATATCTCATAACCAAGGATAATGAGACCTTCGGATATCAGATAAAGAAAGACGGAGAATATATAAATCCGCTCGAAATGATAGAAATAAACGGATAGCCTATAGGAGGATAAGGAAATGATTGGCAAAAAGACAAGCGAGGTAAAGATAAGTACACTTATCGGAGCTGATTCGGAGATAAACGGTAATTTTACATCGGGAGGCTCTGTGCGTATCGACGGTAAGGTAAACGGAGATGTGAGTGTATCCGGAATGCTGATTGTAGGGGATAAAGCCTTCATAAGCGGAGATGTGACGGCAAAGTCCGCAGTAATCGGCGGGGAGGTGCTTGGAAACGTAAATTCCGATGAGAAGACAGAACTTACGGAGACCGCCAAGGTATTGGGAGATATCTCCACAAGTGTTATCGTTATAGACGAGCATGCAATCTTTCAGGGCAGATGTGATATGAAGCAGGATTTGCCGGAGGGGCTCGAAAAGAATCACTCCCGCAGGGCTTCAAAGGAAAATCGTAAATCCTACAAGGCAGCCATAGAGGAAGCGCTTAAGGAGGTTGCAAGGGAGGAATCCGCAGACAGCAGCGACGAGAATAACAATTTCGAAGGCAATATTTCAGAAAATGCCTCGGAAAACTGATTTTTAAAATAAACAAAAAGTCGAATATGCACAAAAACCGTACGGATAGATAATTCTGTACGGTTTTCTTTTTCTGTTTTGCTTGCTTTTAAAGGGAAAGAGTAGTATTCTGTAATGTGGTTAGTAACGCCTAACTATAGTAAGATACAGCAAACAACATTTCACAGGCAGGATATGTTTCTTGAAATAAAGCAGATAAAAAAATCATATGGTCAGGGCGAGAGCAGGACGGAGGTTCTAAAGGGCATAGATCTGTCCATAGAAAAAGGAGAGTTCTGTGTGCTTTTGGGACCCTCCGGCTCCGGCAAATCGACGCTCTTAAATATAATAGGCGGTATAGACAAGGCTGATTCGGGAGATATCTATATCGAGGGAGAGAGAATGGCGGATATGAACGAGAGGAGACTTACCGCCTACAGAAGAAATCATTTGGGATATATCTTCCAAATGTATAATCTGATTCCGAACCTGACTGTCAGGGAGAATATTGAGGTGGGGGCGTATCTTTCAAAGGCTCCGCTTGATGTTGACGAGATATTGCACACTCTTGGGCTCTATGAACACCAGAGGAAGCGCCCAAACCAGCTTTCGGGAGGACAGCAGCAGCGCTGTGCCATCGGCAGGGCTATAGTCAAAAATCCCCATATACTCCTGTGTGACGAGCCTACGGGAGCCCTTGATTACAATACATCAAAGGAGATATTGAAGTTAATAGAAACCGTGAATCAAAAATACGGAAACACAGTAATAATGGTTACCCACAATGATGCCATAAAGAATATGGCGGACAGGGTGGTAAAATTAAGGGACGGAAATATCAGAAAGAATTACATAAACGACAATAAAATCTCTGCGGAGGAGCTTGACTGGTAATGAAAAGCAATCCTCTGCTCAAAAGGCTCCCGAGAGAGCTAATACAGGGAATGGGAAAATACCTTGTGATATTCCTGCTTCTGACCGCCACTATAGGTTTCGTGTCGGGGTTTCTGGTGGCGGATGGCAGTATGATGACTGCATATGAGAACAGCTTTGAAGATTATAATATCGAAAACGGAAATTTTACCCTTACCGACAAAATGAATAAGGCGCAGAAAAAGTCCATAGAGTCCTTCGGAGTGAAGCTCTATGACAATTTCTATACTGAAAAGGTCACGGATTATGGTGCCACAATGCGCATCTTTAAGATTAGAAATGAGGTAAATTTAATCTGTGTTATGGAGGGCAGACTTCCGGAAAAAACAGATGAGATTGCCATAGATCGTATGCATGCCGACAATAATTCCATAAAGACAGGGGACGAAATAATAATTAACGGGAAAAGTCTGACTGTCACAGGACTCGTGGCACTTTCGGATTATAGCTGTCTTTTTTCGGACAATAACGACACGATGTTTGACGCAATCAAATTCGGGGTGGGTGTAGTCACGGATGAAGAATTTGACAATATTGCAGGCAAGGATATCACGTACTGCTATTCGTGGAAATACGACACGGAGCCTGTAGATGAGCTTGAAGAAAAGGATGTATCGGAGGATCTGATGGATGTCATATTTGAGGAATGCTCTCTGGATAAATACATTCCAAGATATGTGAATCAGGCAATAAAGTTTACCGGGGATGATATGGGGAGCGACAGGAGCATGATACTTGTGCTTCTCTATATAATCATTGCCATAATGGCATTTATCTTCGGAATAATAATAGGAAATACAATAATCTCCGAGAGCAATGTAATAGGGACGTTACGTGCCATGGGATACACAAATGGAGAGCTCATAAGGCACTATATGGCAACACCAGCCATCGTTACCCTCATATCTGCGGTCATAGGAAATATTCTCGGGTACACCTTTTTTAAAAATGTATGCGCAGCTATGTACTACGGAAGCTATTCTCTTCCGACATATGTGACTATATGGAGCGGGGAAGCCTTCTTTTTGACGACAGTAATACCCGTTATAATGATGATGGGCATAAATTATATCACTCTTATGAGGAAGCTTAAGTTTTCGCCCCTTGATTTTTTGAGAGGGGATCTGTCAAAAAAGAAGAACAAAAGGGCGCTTCCCTTGTCAAAGCATATACCGTTTTTTATGCGCTTCAGGATGCGCGTTGTAATGCAGAATATGAGTAATTATATTATTCTTTTTATAGGAGTGATTTTTGCAAATATACTTCTTCTGTTCGGACTTGGACTTCCCGGAGCGCTTGACAATTATACCGATGAGCTTTTAAAAAATCTTTTGTGCAATTATCAATATATATTACAGGTTCCCATGGCTGCCACGGATGATAAGCATAAGCTTAAGAGCGCTTTAAAGATGTTAGAGTTTATGAATGAGGTGGAAACGGACAATGAGGATGCGGAAAAATTTTCGGTATATACGCTTGAAACAAAGGGAGATGTGGCAAGGACAGAGGAGGTAATGATATACGGAGTCGAGAAGGACAGCCGGTATATAAGGATTTCCCCTGCCGAAGGCACGGTGTATATATCCTCATCAATGGCTGATAAATATGGGTATGTTATCGGGGATGAGATTACCTTAAACGAAAAATATAAGGATGATACCTATACCTTTACAGTGGGAGGAATCTATGAGTATATAGGCGGCATCGCAATATTTATGTACAGGGAGGACTTAAATGAGCTCTTTGACTATGACAGGGACTTTTTCTGCGGATATTTGTCAGACACTGAAATAACGGATATCGACTCAAAGTATATAGGCTCCGTGATCGATATAAATGCTCTCACAAAGATATCAAGACAGCTTGAGGTTTCAATGGGAAGCATGATGGGACTTGTGGATGTGTTTTCAATGCTGATATTCATGGTGGTAATATATATACTTTCAAAGATAATCATAGAAAAAAACGCACGCTCCATATCAATGACCAAGATATTGGGATATAACACTTTGGAAATAGGAAGGCTATATGTGATATCCACATCCATTATGGTAGTGATATCCATATTTTTAAGTCTTCCGATTGTGGAAAAAATAATACTGGTGCTCTTCAGGGCAATAATAATGGAGAGTATGAGCGGATGGCTGCCTCTTGTGATAAAGCCGGACGTATATATAAAAATGATAATAATGGGAATATGCACTTATGCGATAGTGGCGATATTGGAGCTATGGAAGATAAAAAGGGTTCCCATGGAGGAGGCATTGAAATGCAGAGAATAAAAAGCGGATTTGCGGTATTTCTTTTATTATCCGTTATATTGTGCTCCTGCGGTGCTTCGGATAAGGCAAATGAAAATATAATTGCAGAGGAGGGCGAAAGAAGCTCTGCGGGTACTATGGATCCTGCAATCCTTGACAAAGCAGGAACGAGGATTTCCCTGCCTTCCCAAAAGGAAGAAACCGTATATGCAGATGCGGATGCAAATGGAAATATTAAGGAGATAAATGATGAGATAATATTAAAAATTGCGGAAGCCTCGGATTTCGTAAAGGATGTGAGCAGTCTTACAGACATTAAGAATACCAAGGGGGATGAGGAATATATAATAAGAGGAAATGAGATATATTGGGAAAATCACGGGGAGGATATCGAGTATAAGGGAAAGACCGCTGCGGAGATTCCCGTGAGCGTAAATATAACGTATTTTCTGGACGGTAAAGAGATTTCTCCCGAAAAGCTTGCAGGGAAAAGCGGCGATGTGCGGATGCGCTTTGAATATGAGAATCATACGAATGTGACTAAGGATATAAACGGAAACGAGGTAAACGTGCACATTCCCTTTATGGCAAATACCGTAGTGATGCTTCCATCTGATATATTTACTGATATTGATACCGACGACGGAAAGCTTATGAGCATGGGAGATGACAATGTGGTTTTGGGTACAGTATATCCGGGGCTTTCGGATGACCTTATGTTTGAAAACTATGAGCTTACCAAGGATATAGAGATGAAGGAATATATGGAGATAACGGCGCACGCAGAGGGCTTTGAGCTGGATTTTACGGCAACCGTGCTTTCTTTGGGGCTTTTTTCGGATGTGGAGGATGAGGATCTTTCGGATATAGAAGAGAAGGCTGACGATATGGACGAGCTTAAGGACGGCATAAAGGATATGCGGGACGGAGCGGATGATCTGTATGATGCGGTGGATGAGATGGACGGATATGTGGATGACTTGAGCGAGGCAGCCACAAAATTCAGGGATGCGACACAGGTTCTTTTGTATGAGGCTATGCCCGGAGTAAATTCGGGAGTGGACAAGCTCTATGACGGTTCGAGGTCCCTGACGGAGGGGATGAATATGCTTATCGGAGCTCTCGGTGCCACATCGGTCAGCTCCGGTAACGCAGGGAATATGGCTGCGCTTGCAAATTCCAGTGACCCTACGACAAAAGCGGTGGTGGCGCTTGTAAAGGATATGGCAGTGTTGGAGGCAATGACAAAGAATGACCCCACTGTTTCTGCACAGGTATCAGTAGTAAAAAAGGATTTCATAACTATTCTTGGAATACTAAATACCGGCAATGACCAGCTCACAGAGGGACTCAAAAAAATAAAAAAAGGCGTGAATGAGATGTTTGCCTCAATGTCAAAGTTTAATGATGCGGCGGAGGAACTCCTTGATGCAACGGATGAAATGGAGGACGGCATGGATGAATTTTTGGATGCGGCGGATGAGATAAAGGATGCGGTATACGATTTTGACGAGGAGGAAATCACAAAGCTTGCAGATGATAATCTGATAAACATGGTTCGAAAGATACGGGCATATAAGCTGATAGAGGAGGAGTATGATAATTTCTCGGGAAAGCCCGAGGGCGCCGAAGGAGAAATACGCTTCATAATTGAGACGGAGGAGATAAAGCAGTAATAATGAAAGTAGGAATCAGGGTTCCTCTTTCAGACGCTCTAATATAAGCTCATAGCCGTCGTTGCCGTAATTTAATGCGTGATTGACCCTTGAAATCGTGGCGGTGGAGGCACCGGTTTTTTCTGCGATATCCGCATAGGTATTCTTTTCCTTGAGCATTTTTGCCACAAGAAAGCGCTGAGAGAGGGATAAAATTTCGTTTATGGTGCAGAGGTCTTCAAAAAAAGCATAGCACTCATCAATATTTTCAAGCTTTAACACTGCCTCAAAAAGTCCGTCAACCTCCGGGGTTTTGATTTTTTTATTCATAATTGAACCGCCCTTATCATTTATCTTTCACACTTTAATGTGTTAAAATTTTACAGTACGAATTTATGATAGCATACCTGCCGCAGATAAACAAGCAGTTGTTTAGAAAGTTTATTTGTGCTATTGTATATCTATATGTTTTCGGAGGATAAGAGCTTAATTGCATATGTGGACGGCAGCTATTCGGATGCGGTAAAAAAATACGCCTTTGGATGTGTATTTATACTGCCTGACGGCAGAATCTATACGGAATTCGGAAACGGGGACAATCCGGAATCCATCGCCCAAAGGAATGTATCCGGCGAGATGCTCGGAGCAATGTATGCCGTAAACTGGGCTGTAAAGAACGGCTTCAAGGCGATAGATATATATTATGATTATCAGGGAATAGAGAGCTGGGCTGTAGGAAGCTGGAAGGCAAAGAATGAGCATACAAAGGGGTATGCGGCATTTATGAAGGGAAAAGCCTCCGTAATAGCCATCAGATATCACAAGGTGCCTGCGCACAGCAAGGTCAAATACAATGAGCTTGCGGACAAGCTCGCAAAGCAGGGAGTGACTGATGGAGAGGGTATTCCGGCAGTAAGGCTCATAGAGGAAATGATGCCCTATGGAGAGGATGAGGCTTAATAAATATATAGCGGCATGCGGTCTCTCATCAAGGCGTGACGCAGATAAGCTTATAGAAGCGGGGCAGGTTAGGGTAAACGGCAAAACTGCCACACCCGGAATGAGCGTGGATGCTGCGGATACCGTGGAGGTAAACGGAAAAACAGTAAAACCCGCAAATACCCGAATTGTGCTTGCCTACAATAAGCCTAAAGGGGTGATATGCACAGAGAGGGACAGGCATGCGAAACGCACCATTGCGGATGAGATAAAGAATATAAAGGTGCCGTTAAGGCTTACCTATGCAGGGAGACTTGACAAGGATTCGGAGGGGCTGATACTGCTTACCAATGACGGTAATCTGATAGACAGGCTTATGCGTGGGAAGAACGCCCACGAAAAGGAGTATGAGGTAAGGGTTGACAGGGAGATAACGGACTCCTTCGTAAGAGAGATGTCGGGGGGAGTGTATCTAAAGGAGCTTGATGAAACCACACGTCCATGCAGGATTATTGTAAAGGGGAAATATACCTTCAATATAGTGCTGACGCAGGGGCTTAACAGGCAGATCAGACGGATGTGCGAGACCCTTGGGTACAGGGTAAAATATTTAAGGCGCATAAGGGTGGCAAATGTGAGCCTGGGCAAGCTAAAGCCCGGAGAGTACAGGGAGCTTACAAAGGAAGAATTGGAAGGGATCGACAATATTGAGTAACGAAAATAATCAGGAAAGCATACAGAGAATGAAGGAGCTCACAGAGCTTCTAAACAAGGCGTCCAAGGCATATTATGCGGAGGACAAGGAGATAATGAGCAATTTTGAGTATGATAAGCTCTATGACGAATTGCAGTCCCTCGAAGAAAAAACGGGAGTTATCTTATCCAACAGCCCCACTGTCTCCGTGGGATATGAGGCTGTTGAGGAGCTTCCGAAGGTACGGCATGAGACGCCGATGCTCTCTTTGGGAAAGACGAAGAGCAGGGAAGAGCTTCAGGAATGGCTTGGAGAAAAAGAAGGAATTCTTTCATGGAAGCTGGATGGACTCACGGTGGTACTCACATATAATGACGGAAAACTTGCAAAAGCAGTTACCAGAGGCAACGGAGAAGTGGGGGAAGTAATTACCAACAATGCCAGAACCTTTAAGAATATTCCGATGAATATATCCCATAGGGGAGAGCTTGTGTTAAGAGGAGAAGCGGTTATTTCATACTCCGACTTTGAGCGCATAAACAGTCAGATACCGGATGCGGATGCAAAGTATAAGAATCCGAGAAACCTGTGCTCCGGCTCCGTAAGGCAGCTAAACAATGAGATTACAGCAAAAAGGGATGTGCGCTTCTATGCGTTCTCCCTGGTATCGGGAGCGGATGAAAATACATATAAAACCGTGGAGGAGCAGTTTGAATTTTTGAAAGAGTTAGGCTTTGATGTGGTTGAGCATAAAAGTGTGGACAAAAGCAACATCCTTGCCGCAATAGAGTATTTCGAAGAAAAGATTAAGACCTACGACATCCCTTCAGACGGGCTGGTTCTGACATATAATGATATAGCCTACGGAAGGAGCCTTGGACGCACCGCAAAATTCCCGAGGCATTCCATAGCCTTTAAGTGGGCAGATGAGATTGCGGAGACTACTCTAAAGGAGGTAGAATGGTCGGCTTCACGCACGGGGCTCATAAATCCCGTGGCAGTCTTTGAACCGGTGGAGCTCGAGGGAACCACCGTAAGCAGAGCATCCGTGCACAATGTCAGCATAGTCAAGAGCCTGAAGCTCGGAATCGGGGACAGGATAACCGTATATAAGGCAAATATGATAATCCCGCAGATTGCGGAAAACCTCACAAAAAGCGGGAGGCTAAGCATACCGGAGGTATGCCCCGTGTGCGGAGGGAAAACCGAGATAAGGGTGGGGAATGATGTGGAGTCCCTCTATTGCACCAACGACAAATGCCCGGCAAAGGAGATAAAGAGCTTTACGCTCTTTGTAAGCAGGGATGCCATGAACATAGACGGACTTTCCGAGATGACACTTGAAAAGTTCGTGGATATGGGCTTCATAAAGGAATTTGCGGATGTTTACAGGCTCTCGAAATATAAGGATGTAATTGTGAATATGGAGGGCTTTGGAGAAAAATCATATGAAAATCTCATCGCAGGGATAGATGCTTCGAGAAATACCGTGCTTCACAGAGTTATATACGGAATCGGCATCGCCGGTATCGGAAGCGCCAATGCAAAGGTGCTGTGCAGATATTTTGACTATGAGCTTGAAAAGATAAAGAATGCAACCGTCTCTGAACTTTCCGAAATAGACGGAGTGGGAGAGGTTCTTGCAGGGGCGGTATATGAGTATTTTCACAATGCGGAAAATATTGAAAGGCTTGATAAGCTTTTGGCGGAGCTTAATTTGGAAAAGCAGGAGAATACGGAAAGCCAGAACCTTGCGGGACTTACCTTCGTAATAACGGGAAGCCTCAATAATTACCAAAGCCGTAATGAGCTTAAGGATATAATCGAAACAAGAGGCGGTAAGGTTGCAGGAAGTGTGAGCAGCAGGACAACGGCGCTTATAAATAACGACAATACCTCCACATCTTCAAAAAATAAGAAGGCAAAGGAGCTTTCCGTGGATATTATCACGGAGGATGAATTCATTAAAAAATATTTGGTATAAAGAGGAAAGAAAATGCCCATTAAGATTCAAAACGAGCTGCCCGCAAGGGAGATTCTGGAAAATGAAAATATATTCGTGATGGATGAGTTCAGAGCCATGCATCAGGATATCAGACCGCTGCAGGTGCTGATACTCAATATTATGCCCATAAAGACCGACACCGAATTGCAGCTTTTGAGAGTGCTGTCCAACACACCGCTTCATGTGGACGTTACCTTTATGAATGTCAGCACGCATATTTCAAAGAATACTCCGGCGAGCCATTTGAACAGATTCTACTGCACCTTTGACGATATTAAGGACAGGAAGTTTGACGGACTGATCGTGACAGGGGCGCCGGTAGAGGACATACCCTTTGAGGAAGTGGATTATTACGAAGAATTCTGCAGAATACTTGACTGGGCGGAGGTAAATGTAACCTCAACGCTTCATATATGCTGGGCGGCTCAGGCAGGCTTTTACCATTATTACGGCATAAATAAGCGCCTGCTTCCTAAGAAGCTTTTCGGGGTATATGAACACAGGGTTTCCAACAGAAAAATCCCCCTAGTAAGAGGATTTGACGATATATTCCTTGCACCGCATTCAAGACATACGGAGACTCCCGCAGACAAAATACATGAGTGCAAGGAGCTTACAATACTTGCCGAGTCCAAGGAGGCAGGAGTGTTTTTGTGTATGGCGGAGGAGGGAAGGAAGATATTCGTGACCGGACATCCCGAATATGACCGCTATACACTCAATAACGAATATCACAGGGATCTCGACAAGGGACTCCCTATTCAGATACCCTACAACTATTATCCGGATGATGACCCGACCCAAAAGCCGTTGCTTCAATGGCGTTCACATTCAAATGACCTTTACTCCAATTGGCTCAATTATTATGTATATCAGATAACGCCATACGATTTGGGCGGCGAGAGCTATGCGATGTGGATTTAAGAGGGTTTGCGGGGCTGGGTGTCACAAATATCAGACGGGATATACGTCGCAAAACCTGGCATAAAATGATACCTAAATGGCGTACGGTTAAAGAATTAGCAGTTAGAAAAAACAACATATACTATCAATATATACTACAATCGTATATATGTATCTAAACAAGCTGAGGTTCTCTGTAACCGTTTCTTACCATCTCTGCACGGAACTCTTCCTGAGTCATATTGATTGGCTTTGGCAAGGTCTTGTACATGTCTATTGCCATATAAACTCATATCCCCTGCAAGTCTTTCTCCATTCACATAATAGCAAAAATACAGGCGATTTTCAAGCATAGCGCTCAGGATTTTATATTCTGTATTATACTTTACTTGTTCGAAGATGATGCGTATCAGATGAGGACATTGTAATGGATGGAGTCTTTGTTTTATCAGATGAATACTGTAAAAGTGCTGCATCCCTTAATGAGATGGGAGTTACATGGGTATTACAAATTCTTATGTCTGGTTTTACCTTGTGATTCCTTATAGAAAAGGATCGGACTGATACAGAAAAAACAGTTTTGTCAATAATGCAATCAGACGAAACATTGACAATTACCGAAATTGCCAAGCAGAGTAATCTTTTTCGTAGTGGGGCACAGTATATTATGGATAACCTTAAAGGGAAAGGAATGATAAAACGTAGTGGTTCAAAGAAAAACGGTAAATTTACAAGGACAGTCAGGATAGGGATTGCACCTACATTAAGATTGCAAGCAATCCGATGGACAAGGAGGCACAGTTTGAGTTGGCAAAGTTGAATGGGTATGACGTGAAGTGGATACCCATAGGCGGAGAGAGGGTAAGAGCTATGCTCATTCCCATGGATGATGTGGCGAAGGAGGCTGTTCCGCAGCACTGCTGTGAGGAAAATATGCAAAAGAATAAGCTCCTTCGTGTTGTGATCGGGCTTTGGATAGTATTTTTGATCATGGTAATAATGGGGTTGTTCATAGGCGGCTATGCCTATATCGCCCCGGATATGCAGTACCACCGCAAACCCATATATCCGATCCTTGTCATGCCGCTTACGGTGATCATGTTGCTTAATCTCGGCGGCTTAATCGTGCGCCGAAGGAAGCTTCCACATAAGGTTTTTCTGGCCTTTCTGATTGCTATGCTCCCTTTGACGGCAGCGCTGTTTACACAGCTTTTCACGGATGCCTTTGCTTTTCTTGACATAGGCATCGTCATTTCCGCACTGGTCATGTACAGCTTTGTGCTGTCAGATCAGATCGAACAGGATCCCCAGCGGGCAAGACAGGCTATCATGGATTTTACCACATATCTGCGTCGGAATTTCACAGCAATCGTAAGCAGGGAACCAATACCTTTTTCCGAAGAACTTGAGCATACGAAGGCATATCTTGCTGTGGAGCAGGCTCAATATGAGGATAGTCTGTTTGTTGATTATGATACTCCTCACACATATTTCCGCCTGCCGCCTCTGACGCTGCAGCCTATTGCGGAGAATGCCGTTAAGCATGGCAGGGATCCGTATGCCGATCCATTTCATATTTCTATAAGGACACGGAAAACAGAAGATAGCAGTGAAATCGTCGTTGCGTACGATGGCCGGGGATATGTTGCTGCTGACGATACTGAAACTCATATTGCCCTGAAAAACATTCAGGAAAGGCTTGAAATCATGTGCAGCGGAAAGATGACTATCACACCCGTTGATAGCGGCGGGACAGTAGTTATTATAACAATTCCGGATAAGTCAAATGAATAAGCCTAAAATATGACCCCGACAGGTAAGATCCTGCCGGGGTATTTTTACAAAAAAAGTTTGACATTCTGGAACACCCCATTGAGGTACGCATCCATGCATAATATAATATTTATTGCTATCAATGGAGCAGTATATCGAACCGGAAGAGGCGCTGGATGATGCGGCTTGATTTCAGTGTAATGGAAAAACAGGGAGGTATACAGAATATGGAATGGGAAGCGTGTACCCTATGGTTTTTCCTGTATTTGAGCGGCTCGGGAAAGGACAGTGACTTTTCGATGGAACAGAGAAATATTAAAAACAACATCGTCATAAAAGCATAAGTGTGAACTTCCTACGTGGGTTACACTAACTCAGTATAACGGTGTAAAAAATGCTGAAAAAGCCTCAAAATAAGGCTTTTTGCTTGCAAAACTATCGAATATGTGGTACAATTTTAGTGTAACGGTTACACTAAAGGAGGTGCCATTGTATTACGATTTCACAGTTCCTGTTCCAGAGGTTCAGGGAAAAATACTTCGCAAGCCAAAGGGCGATGCCGTGTACATTCTGTTTCAGTACGGACAGAAGTACAACAAGGA
>JAFUVF010000078.1 GCA_017483735.1 Lachnospiraceae bacterium
AACGGCTGGGATGCAGATGATTTTATTTTTGAGGAAGATTACGAGGAGGATTTTGATGATGAGTGAGACAAAGATCATTCCACAGGTGGAGACAGAGACAGTAAATACCGGTGCGCAGAGGGCAAGATACACAGCCTATATGCAGTGTGTCAGAAAGCTTGAGATGAAGGTACAGGCAGATAAGGCAAGCCGCGAGAAGGCTGTCAGAGTAGGAGGCAAGGCATGATGGATTTTGAAGAGTTTAAGAACAGCGTGGCAGAGCAGGTCAAGGATTTTCTGCCGGAAAAGTATGAGGATGCATCAGTCACTCTTCAGGATGTGACCAAGAACAATGATACGGTGCTTACGGGTCTACTTATCAAGACAGAGGATTCCAATATCGCACCGAATATTTATCTGGAGAACTTTTTCGAGCAGTATCAGGACGGAAGAGATATGGCTGATATCCTTCAGAATATAGCAGATGTGCGTGTGCAGCATGAGATGGAGCAGGGCTTTGATGTCAGCAAGATCACGGATTTTGAGCAGGTAAAGGACAAGATCATCTGCAAGCTGATCAATGCAGAGCTTAATGCGGACTATCTTGCCGATAAGCCCCACACTATGGTGGAGGATCTGGCGGTGGTCTACGCCATCGACCTTGGTGGGAGTGAGTCGGGTCACATGACTGCACCTATCACCAACAGTCTTATGGAGCAGTATGGTATTACGCAGGAGGAACTTCATGACATAGCACTCCACAACCTGTCTGAGTCGCAGATTGAGTTCAAGACCATGAGGGATGTGCTGGTGGATCTGATGTTCCCGGACGGCATACAGCCTGATGATCCCAGAGCATTTATGCTCCCTCCGGAAGAGGAGAACCCTTCCATGTATGTGCTCTCCAATGCGGACAAGCTGAATGGCGCAGCCGCACTCCTTGATGCAAAGACCATGGAAGATATTTCGGAGAAATTGGGCGGTGATTTCATCGTGTTGCCGTCGAGTATTCATGAGACCATTGTCCTTCCTGTGAACGAGGATATGGATCGTCATACCCTTGAAGCAATGGTACAGGATGTGAATGCGGGACAGGTGGCTCCCGAAGAACGCCTCTCCGACCATGTGTATATGTACGATTCACAGGAGAAATAACTGGTGATTGCCGATAAGATGGAAGAACGTCAGGCACAGAGAGCCGAAGCTCTGAAGGAAGCCAAAGCAGCCGAGCAGGGAGACAGACCTGGCAAAGCAGAGCGCGGAGAGAAGAAGCCCGAACGTGAGCGCGTATCAATGAGGGAGAAACTCCCCGAGAAAAAGGCGGAAGTCGCAAAAAACGAAGCAAACCGGGAGCATCCGGTACCAACCAAGACGAAGGAGACGGCTCTGGGCTGATCTTCAGAGACCATTTGAGGAAGCTATTGGCAGATTGGGGCAGTCATCCGGCTGCCCCGGGTTCTG
This sequence comes from Lachnospiraceae bacterium, assembly GCA_017483735.1. GTDB lineage: Bacteria > Bacillota > Clostridia > Lachnospirales > Lachnospiraceae > RGIG4856. The sequence continues at coordinate 1,441 of JAFUVF010000078.1, forward strand.
TAAAGCCAAAGGAGAATGAAAAATAAGCATTCTTATTTGCGTAGGCTTGTGTTATACTTGGTTGCATGGAAAAGGGAAAAGGAAATCTTACACAAAACGGTGTCCACTTGAAGGCACATGAATATGAGACAGTTAAAATCCTGTTGGAGAACGGTTTTGATGTGGAATTGATACCGGTATCTGAGATTAAGGGATTGCGTATGCCTGATATCATGATGCAGGGCATTCCATGGGAGATGAAGTCGCCGCAGGGAGATGGAAAAAAGACCATAAAGAATACGGTACAGAATGCGTCACACCAGTCAGAGAGCATTATTATTGACCTACGTCGTTGTAAAATTCCGGAGGATAAGGCACTGAAAGAGATAGACAGATACTTTAAGCTTTCACGCCGTTTGAAGCGTCTTAAGATAATCACAAAAGACGAAAAAGTGCTTGACTTTCGAAAGTAAACAGGCGTATTATAAGGTTACAAAGAGAGCAGGTCTGCATTGGATATGTGCGGCACACTGCTCTCACTTTTTATTATAATAGAATATTGAAACCTAAAACGGCGGTTATGAGTCTGAAAAGATTTGTAACCGCCGTTTTTTGTTATAAACAATTACTATGGAAGGAGGAAAAATATCAGATGGCAAGAAAATACCATGAGATCAAAGGACTTGCGGAATTTACGGCGAAGATGATCACATCGGATGAAGAGCAGTGGAAGAAGTTTCTGCATACTGCGGGGCATATGTACAGATACCCGTTCAAGGAACAGATGCTGATCTATGCCCAGAGACCGGATGCGACTGCGTGTGCCTCGCTTGAACTTTGGAATGAGAAGATGAACTGCTGGGTCAATAAAGGCGCACAGGGCATTGCGCTCATCGACGAGGAGGGCATACACAGGTCAGGGCTGAAATACGTCTTCGATGTCAAGGATGTACATGAGGCGAGGTTTATCGGACATAAGCCGCATTTGTGGAAAATGGAGGAAGAGCATAAGGAAGCGATACTTGATGCTTTGGAGCGAACCTATGGGGAGACGGATTCAAGATATTCCTTTGAGAGCCGTATCGTGGAACTGGCAAACCGTATCGCTGCAGAGATGACTCCAGACATTGTATCGGAACAGTTGTCTATGTCCGTGGAGGGGGGCTTCCTTGACGGGCTGGATGAATTAAATCTACAGGTTAGGTTGCAGGAGACTCTGGCTGCAAGTATCGCATATACAGTGCTGGAGAGGTGCGGCATGGATACGGAAAATGTGGTAGGACTGGACTTTCCGTATATCCATGAATTCAATACGATAGAGTCCCTGTCGGTTATGGGAGAAGCAACAGCGGAACTGACTGAGCCGATCCTTCGTGAGATTGGGAGAAGCATATCCATATATGACCGAGAGAAGGCTCAGGAGACGGTCAGAGCCGCATACGAAGAATATATCAACCCCCAGAATAAAGAGGCTGAAAAAGGACTTGCAACACCTTCAGACGGGCGATATAATGCTTTAACGCACGAAAGCGAAGGGCGAGATAATGAATATATCGAAAGCGCAAAGACGGGCGCGGAAAGGAGCGATTATGCAGATAGAGTACATTCAGAGCGGGGACTTTCAGATTCCGAACCTGATAGCGAACAGGGAGCCAGAGGGGACGCTCACGAAATACGGACTGATGAGGAAGAACTTTCTGAAGGAGCACAGGAGAGGA
>JAFUVF010000008.1 GCA_017483735.1 Lachnospiraceae bacterium
AAGCTGAAGGTTATCATCTTTAAAGGCGGAAAAAAGCTACTGACTGAAGTATCAAAGTCACAGAAGGTTATCTTCAATGCCATGGAGATGAAGGCTCCCCGGCTATCCTAGATATAAACCAGCCGGGATTTTAGGTTATAATTTTATCATCACTACCTGTATGACACGATTTTCTTAAAAATCATCTTGCATATTCATTTTTTTATGTTACAATATAACAAAAGGGCTGGTCGAAAGACCCTGGTCCACCAAGCGGCGGGGATATACCTCGCCATTTTCTTTTTACGGAGATAAAAGATATGAAGAAAATTTTAAGCATCTTTATCGATGAATCCGGAGACTTTGGAGATTATGACCTTAATGCTCCATATTACTTAGTTGCTATGGTTTTACACGACCAACAAATTGATATTTCATCCGAAATAACTAATTTGGATCAGCGTATATCTAATCTAGGATTTCCGCTTCACGCAATTCATGTAGGACCAATAATTCGAAAAGAATCCTTATATGAAAGATATGACGATCCCGTTACAAGAAAAAGCCTTCTCAATGCATTATACCATTTTGCTCGTAGAATCGATATCAAATATTTATGCCCAAGAATAAAAAAGTCAGAATGTTCTGATTTTATTCAGCTAAATGCAAAACTATCAAGAGAGATTTCCACGCAAATAAGAAATAACTATGATTATTTCAACGGATTCGATCAGATAATAGTCTATTATGATAACGGGCAAAATGAACTAACCAAAATCCTAACATCCGTTTTCAATACACTATTTACTAACGTTGAATTCAGACGAGTAAAACCATCTGATTATAAACTATTTCAAGTTGCGGATCTCATTTGCACCTGGGAACTACTTGCACTCAAAGCAGAAGATAAAACCTTTACAAAATCTGAAACAGAAATGTTTGATTCACCACGTGAATTCTTAAAAAACAGATACAAACTAATAACCAAAAAGAAACTGTAGACCATATTATCATTGTAAAATATCGCACTAAAAAGCCTGATTCAATTATGTTTTAGAATCAGGCTTTTTACTACGATATTTATGTTCAGTTGTGAAGCGCCTCTCGTCACAAAGCCCTTTATTTTTAAGGTTTATAACCATTTTACGCTACTTCCTACTTATTAGCCATCACCTGATTTATCCCCAGTTGCCAATAAAACCACAGCCAGCTGCATAACAATAGGTGCCACAAATCTGCCACAAAAACAGTCTTATGATTAACTTACAAACAAATCATCACCTACGATTTCATTTACTGCTATATTTTTATATTTATTTTCTGTAAGCCCGGAATATGTTATCAATGTTATCCAGAGAGCTTTTGAAGTATTCGTTTCCGTTCTCAAAACCTCTCTTTTATGTATCAGGTCTTTTTCATATTCAGCGTCAATGGTATATTTTTCCTGAGAATACTTTATTTCACAAATATTAATAACATCATCCTTTCTATCAATAAGTAAATCTATCTGAGCACCGGGGTTAGTCTTCTTGCTATACCATGAGAATTCATTGCTTGAAACTCCTGATATGCCCAGCTTTTGTTTTATTTGCTTTATATGAAGCAAACACACCTTTTCAAATGAGATCCCGCACCAGCTATAGTACGAAGGTGTGGATATATAATCTTGCCACGAATTAGTAGAACCATTTTCAATAAATGTGAGATAAAACAAACACATAGGATCTATAAGCTGGTAATGAGCGCCATTTGTTCTTGTTGAAAAGTCGTGATATTTTCTGATAAATCCACACTGTTCCAAATCTTCAAGACACCTTGTCAGCAATCTTCCATCAACCACATTTTTTGAATCTATTAACTCATTTCTGGTCATACCGCCTTTTTTCTTCGAAAGTTCCCTGATAACACTTATATAATTATCAGCGTTACTAAATAGCGCACTGAACATCTGCTGAAATTCATACCTAAGCGGACTGTTTTCTCTAAAAAACAGCAAATCAATATTTTGAGTAAGACTATACTCAGGTTGTAAATAGTTTAAATAATATGGCATACCACCAAAAACCATATAGCTTTCAACAATCTGTTTTCTTGTATATTCTATACCATTACTATTTAAAAACTGCTCACATTCATACAAGCTGAAAGGCATAAGACGCATCTGCTTAGTTAGTCTATTATAAAAACCGCCCGTATCCTTGACAATGTTGTTAATAATCCATGAAGTGGCAGACCCGCAGATAATGAATAACAAATCTTTTTGAGAGGAACCCCAGCTGATGTCATTATAAAATTAAATGCGTTTTATGTCAATAAATATATGGGATAACGTCCCAAAACACCCAAATAATTTATAGTTTTGGGACATTATCCCATTGTTTTATAATATTGATAGAATGAATGAACTATACACGAACCAGCAGATTATTCAGCTTGAGGATGCTTGTATATTTGACCTCCTTTGAAGCCTTAAAAATCATGCGAAGACCTATATGATATGTCATGTCTTCATCTGAAAAGAGACTTAGCTGATTTACCGGATCAAATATGTAGCAATCATCCCGGATACGAAGGATGAGTCCGTCTTCCTTCTTTATAATGCGAATATCTATACTATGCTTTCTGTTATCATGAATAAAACCATGTTTAATAATATTACCGGCCATCTCCTCAATCGCAAGTGCAAGGTGATAGGCAGTTTTTTTGTCAATACTATTTTTATTACAAAAGCTCTCAACCTTTTCTGAAATAAGAATGACTTCATCCATTGATGTAACGCTGATATCGACTCGTTCATAATCCGGTACATCAAAGGACTTGGGGAGAAGCAGAACCCTGTCCCACAGACTCATCCCATAAGTAGCGTTTTTTCTGCTCCTGATTCTGATAAGGACTGCATAATAAATATACATAACAATCTGAGTTACAGGAAAGGAATACCACACCGCATTTTCGTGAAACCAAAAAGACATCATCCACGCACACAGCATGAGTACTCCGGCTTCGGACAGAAAGCCCGCAACAGATGAAAGCCTGCTTTCGCCAATACCTTGAAAATAATTAAAATAAATAATGCTCAGTCCATACAGAGGCATACCTGTCACATAGCACTGAACAGCTCTTGTTGCGAGCGTAAAAGCCATATTGCCTGTGCTGATATAAAGAGATGTAAAGTATGGCGCAATGAAGAAAAACAGAACCGAAACTTCCAGGGTAATAATGAGTGTCGCCTGTACCGATGTAAGAAGAAGCCTCTTCATCCTTGGTCTGTCCTCTTCTCCAAGGAGAATACCTGCAATTACCGCAACTGTGTCTGCCATGCCAATCGTAAGCACACAAAGAAGTTCATCTGCCTGCTGATATACAGAATATGCTGCAATTGCTGCCGACGCATTTGTGGTTGCAGCAAGTATACGATTCATAAATGCAACCCTTAGCGTGAAACCAACCCTGCATACACCAATCGGAAATCCCTGCCATATAATCCCGCCAAGCTCCCGCCATGGCAGCCTTCCCTGCGGAACAAGCCTTAGAATAATATTCTTTTTCCCAAAATGAAGAAAAAGCACCGCAACAGCCGCATACTGACTGATACTGGTTGCAAGGCCTATCTCAAATGTATCACCATGTATAACAAATGCTACAATCAGGTCAAACACCACGTCACAGATTGTGAGAACAAGAGAAGAGCTGACAGGAAGCTGTCTGTCATTATCAATAGGCATATACATACTAAGCACTCGCATCGCATTTAAAGCCGGAAGTCCAAAAGCAATACCAATCAGATAATCTCTCGCTTTTGGAAGGAGATTTGCCGCATTCCCTGATGCTCCCAAGGTCATTGCGATTGGAGTCGCAAAGATAAGTATTGCTAACATAAAAACTACAGCCGCAACAACCGATACAGCAAAAGACATGGAAAAAATATTTTGTGCTTCTTTGATTTTCCCCTCTCCTATAAGCCTCGTAAAGCAGTTTCTTGAGCCTGTAGCAACAATAGTGCCTGCAAGTGAAAAGACTACCATCATCGGACTGACTATACCAAAAGCTGCAATAGAGTCAACGCCCAGACAACGCCCAATAATCACACCGTCAACAATATTGCCAATCATATGTGTCAGCTCGGAAAAGACTAATAAAACAAACTGAATATAAAATGCATTTCTGATAATCCTGCTCTCTTGTATGTCAATTACCTTCAAGCTGTCAAAAGACTCCTTTCATGATAATACAGCCCACTGATACTGCTCCATATATGTCTCAGCGGCTTCTTTACTTATCTTTATTTTTCCATCCAGATAATCATACAGATCGCAGCTCAGCTTGTCCTTGTTAATGCTGTAATAAGCCTTGTTATTGTTGTTGATCACATCATTTGCGCCGTACTGCTTAAGCGCTAATCTAATGTCGCTGATGATATTTCTTATATACCGTCTCTTCTTTTCCGTGTCCTCCTCTTCCGACCAGAGTAAAAGCCTTAGCTCCTCTTCTGAACAAAGCATTCCTCTCTTATCAATCAGATAGGCGAGCACCTCCTTACATTGAGACCTCTTGAAGCTGATTGGCTTATCACCATAAAGGACTTCAAAGTGTCCAAAGCACTTTACTGTAAGCTTCGGAACAGGAATTCTTAAATTATCGAGAGCTTTGGTCATGCTCTCTTTGTTTACCGGTTTCATTATAAACCCACTCACATATAACTCCAAAACATCCAGTGCATATTTGCCATAGCCTGTGACAAATATGATATTCGTTTTCGGACTTATCCTCTGAATCCTTTTTGCCACCTCAAGACCGCTTATATACGGCATCTCGATATCCAGAAAAACGACATTTATGCCCTCACCTGAACTGCTTAATTGTTCTTCTATTATCTTCATTACCTCATCTGAGTTTTCAGCAAGAAAAAACTCTGTATCTTCTCCAAGCACTGCCCTTGCAGTCCTGTGCGTATCCTTCAGGATTAAAGGTTCGTCATCCGCTATTAAACATTTCATAAGCTGCTCTCCAATATTAAAGCTTTGGTATATGGAATGTAACAACAGTCCCTCTTCCAACCTCACTCTCAACATCCACACTTCCGCCGAGGATACGCCGGAATCTGTCCTGTACATTTTTTATACCTACATGGTTTATTCCATCGAAATTCGTTGTGGTTATATCAAAGCCTTTGCCGTCATCCTCTACTTTGAGAATGATTTCATCATCCTTTTCCTTAGTAGATATCCTGACAGTGCCTTTCCCGCCCTTCATACTGATTCCATGGCGGATTGCATTTTCTACAATGGTCTGCACCGAAAGCGGAGGCACTTCAAAGTCCGTAATCTCTATATCCTGCAGCACCTCTATCCTTCCGGGAAATCTCTGTTCCTCCAGATACAGATAATTATCAACCGACTCCATTTCTTTGTTAAAAGGAACAAGATGCATGTCGTCTATCTGTTTGATATTCTCCTGCAGATATCCGGAAAAATGGTCAATCATTTCAACCGCCTTTTCGGGGTCCTCATAACATAGACTTCTGATAACTGCCAGATTATTGTTGATAAAGTGAGGCCTTATCTGTGCGAGCAGGAGATTGCTCCGGTTACTCTCAAGCGCCAGCCTGCTTTCATTTAATTCCTCTACAGTTTCCAGATGTTGAATCGCTGCCAGATAAAAATAATATGTAAACATTATGGCAGCTATTACGGTCGGCATATATAAATTTGGCATCCCGTTTCCCGAAAGAGCTTCCGCAGTAAATAGTCCCAGAACGATGAATGCTAATATGATTCCTTTAGATATATTCTTTTCTTTTATACTTTTGACAGAATAATAAACAATAAAAATGATATATATATCTTCTACCAAAAAAGGAAATTTGTGAAAGGGACCGCCCAAAAAACCGTGATCGCTGGTATGGCCATACATTAAGCATGCACCTGATAAATCATAGACAGCAATCATTGAATTTATTATGACGGGTACGGATACAAGCATTTTATACTTTATATTTCCGATAATAAACAGCAGAATGAGCGCAACCATGGGATACAGAATATAAATGGTCATTGACTTAAAATAAAGCAGATGATAATCAAGCAGCTTTAAGTCAATCCATCTCTCCGAATATTCAGCAAGCGATAATGCAAAAATAATAAGCACTAAAATGTGGAGCATCCAGACACGCAGTATCTTGGCGCTTCGATTGACTACCGATACCACCAGCATCGCCGCTAACAATAGTAAAGTCGGATAACAATTATTCAGATATCCAAGAATAAATTCCATGCATGCCCGTCCCTTATATGCAGTTATTATACCATATATTAGCCTTTATGATGAAACACTAATTCCTCAATTGAAAGCTGATCCAGCTTCTCGTTAATCTTAGCCATTAGTTCCTCTCTTCGCTTGTTATCACTCATTTTACTTACCTCCTGCTTTCTTCTATCGTATTGGCCATTTATGACCACATGATGGGCATTCATACATTGGGATTTCTGGCTCTTGAATAGGAGATTTTTTAGATTTGCTATGTTCACTCAAATCTGGAACAAATATAAAAGTTTTTTCACATTTCGGACATGTTATCCAATCTAAAAATCCCCCTGCAACTTTTTCTAATTCTTCTATGGAAAGCTTTTCCAACTTCTCATTAACTCGCGCCTTTAGTTCTTCCCTTCTTTTGTCATCACTCATTTTGTAACCTCCTTGTACTACCAATTTGTTTATGCATAAATTTGCGTAATCATATTATATACTATGGGTGCCACAAATCTGCCACAAAGTCATTTATCATTCTCCTTATTTGCATTTCCACAGAGCCATCGGATGATTACGAATTCGTTCTAAAATCTCAGCATCCTAATCATATCTTTGTTCCCGGCTGCATTCACGTAGTTATAATGAAAAGCATCCAGGCTATGGCTGAATCTTGATGCGTCTGATAAAGAATACCCCTGCTCTGACATATATCCCTTAAGCAGCTCCGTCAAACACTCTCTTTCACGTATCGTGTCATACCGTGTCAGATTTGGAATAAAATCCAAATCTATATCGACAGACAGCCTCGGGAGAGTGAACACAGTTAAATTAATCACAGTTCCGCCCTTAAGCAGCAAATGCTCCCTCATATAATCGTCTGTACATAGATATTCAAGGATATTCCTCAAGCGAAGCACTTTCTCAAAGGTATCTCCATTAAACCCGTACTCACGGGCTCTTTTATCAAGCTCTCTTCTGTTAAACTGTGGCATTTTCTACTCCTCCATTCTTTATTTCCTTAATGTTCCTTGGATAAACCAGCCTCCATTTGCCCGAATAGGAAGGCTCACTTATACCACCTGTTAAGTACCGCTTTGAATTTCCGCTCCGCTCTTCGCATATCTTTACAAATTCATCACTTATCCCCATCTCCGGCTGGTATTCTTCGGCAATGAACCCTATCTTCTGATATAAGAAAGTACTGTCATATTTCTCCAGATATTTAAGGAGCTTCCTCTCATTAATACCCTTTACGGATGATACACAGACAAGAACTTCCTCCAAGCCCGCTATAAGGTTAATATTCCGTATTGAGTCCACTATCGTCCGTTCTTTATCAGTGACTGATATCCCCCCGCTAAATTGTATAGTTTCCACACCTTCACGCATTTGCGACTTGACATAATGATATGTATAACCATCAAATTCAAAATCATGAAAACGTGTCTCGGAACTTACATATACCTCATAGAATACTTGATCCGTAATCCCATAGTATTCAAACGCTGAATGATTGGATACATAGGACGATTCGGTTATCGCACTCGCAACCTGAAATCTATTTGCAACCGGTCCGCCATTTTCTCCACTTGTACATGTATATAGTCCATTTCGTATTTTATAGACCATCCCTGCTTTAAGAAGCTTCCCAAAAGCCACTCGTGCTGTTCTCTCGTTGGAATAAAGAGCATTCACTTCTTTCATTGAAAAAACCGGATACTGCAATAATTCATAGTATAAATTCATGTTATCACTCCACAATGTTAAATATTTGTCCATTATTACATTATTTTATGTATTTATCGTACATATTTTAAACATAATAGCATAGAGTGATTTTGTCAAGTTGAATTTGTGTATTTTATTGCTAATATAAGTGGTGTAATCATACAAATTCTTAACTGTATTCAATATGATATTATGAAATCAACCGTTGATAACCACCAGACATAGCTTTACAGATTCATTTTACCCGCATTATAACCTCTTGTTATTGTAGTTGCAGTACAAAAAGCCCGCAGCCATCCGACCATACCAGTCAGACCACCACGGGCGTCCTCTCAAACCATATTACATTCTCGCAGTCAAGTGCGGATGGCGGGACTTGAACCCGCACGCCTTGCGGCACAAGAACCTAAATCTTGCATGTCTGCCAATTCCATCACATCCGCAGATAAATGAAACCTCGGTGTGCTGCCACCGAGGGTCTCGCTTTCGCATAAACATAATAGCATTGACGCTCTTGTTAGTCAAGGACTTTCAATTATTTAGTCAGTATCGGTCGGCTTTTAAAATCATTTATCATTCTCCTGATTCAATAGTTATGCTATAATTGATTTACTGCGGTTCCTCCGCAAGGAGGGAGGTAAGTGCCATAAATTTATTTTTTTCGTTCATACTTTCTGTCGAAGCGAGTGTGATCGCCAATCTCATTTGCAAATGGCTGGATAGAAAGTGACATTTGACGCAGTAACAGTCTCGGTAAGCTGTCCGTAACAGTGAGAAGCCCCCGGTGGTTGCACACCGAGGGCTTCGCTTTGCCATAAATCTATTTATTTCGTTTGCTTTCGCATAGTCATAATAGCATTGATGCTCTTGTTAGTCAAGGACTTTCAGTTATGGTTGGTCTTATCTATTTCTGTAATGTGTATATAATAGTACCATCTTCAGTCTGTCTAAATCCAAGGTTTACTGATATTTGATTATCAGGAACATCCACATTAAATTTATTATTCACATTATCGACTTGATACATCATATTCTCAAATGCTGTTGCGGGCATAATAAGCTGATAATTCGTGCTGTTCAGTTCTTCACACAGTATAATAGGCATTTTATTATATATGATTGTGTCTGCCTCAGAATTTCCAAAGGTAACATCCATACGATATAGTTCTCCCGTTACCTCTCCTCCAAATCCCGTGAATTTGGTCTTTCTATTCAACGGTTCGGCCCCAAGGCTTTCAATGACCTTCTTACCTGCCACCCATACTGGAAAATCTGCTCCTGTATCTATTAAAACAGCAATATTATGAAATGCTTTCAATCTGACAATAGGACGCAGGTTATCTTCATCAAGTTTAAATGTAATCTGCCTCACTACATTACCTCTGCCATTCCAAGTTGCATTGTCCTATCATTGGTGTACCAAGCTATTACTGCACCATCCGTCTCAATCTGTTTTAACAACAATTCATCCGATGGCAAATCGGTATAGGAAACCTCTGCGGATTCCAATGTTACGCCGTCATCATTTTTCCATTTTATATCTGTAAGCCCCAACCAATGATTAGGGTATTGCGCTTTCATCTGTGCTCTACTCAATCTCATAGTGCCACTTCCTTTCTGATAAGGATATCCTTGCCATCTATATTTTTTATTATACCGTATCTCCTCCATTTTCACAATTGACATTATAAAAATAAGGCAGAAACAGACACAACCCCATTCCTGCTTTTTAAGTATTTTTCCTGCGAAATACTTCTGATTACACCAAGGCAGACCGTTCTCCGGATAAGATAAAAGAAAAGTGAGACACGCGGGAATCGAACCCGCGACAACTTGATTAAAAGTCAAGTGCTCTACCGACTGAGCTAGTGTCCCTTAAAAGTTTGGTATGCAGGGCTAGCTGGATTCGAACCAGCGAGTGCAGCAGTCAAAGTGCTGTGCCTTACCGCTTGGCGATAGCCCTAAAAAACATTAAGCGCCAAGCGCATATTGCGCCACAGCGCATTCTGTCATTATACGGGTGGGTAGAGGGATTCGAACCCTCGACCTTCAGAACCACAATCTGACGCGCTAACCAGCTGTGCTATACCCACCATGGTAATATATGTAAAGTGTGCCCGAAGGGATTCGAACCCCCGACCCACGGCTTAGAAGGCCGTTGCTCTATCCAGCTGAGCTACGGACACAAGGTGTCTGTCGAACAAACCGACAAATGGTATTTTATCCTATTCGTTCCCCATTGTCAACAATAAAACTCAATAATTCAGCCATTTTAAAATTTACAACACAAAACGGGCGATAAGCCTAAGCCACCGCCCGTTTAAAATCCCGGCAGATGCTATGTTTATACCAAATCCACCACGATATGCCTGGGCTGTCCCATTATCATTACCGGTGTAAGCTCTGCCTGAATGAGAGGGCGTATATAGTTTACGAGCTGCTCGGAAACATAGGTTCCGTCATTTATTATCCACTCGAGAGGCACCTTCTTCTCCACGTTTGCAATCTCATGCACATCGTAGATATCCGTCGTGCAGATATAGGGATCAGAGGAAACACGCTTCAATATTATCATCTTTCCGGTCTCGCCCTCGAATGCAGCCTTTACTGCAGAGCCTCCTACCTGATATGCCTCCGTGATATCCACACGGCTGGTCAAGTGTCCCGCACATCTTTGGAGGGTGGAGAGCTCGACAGGTCTCGTCTTTACTCCGTATTTTGCAGCGACAGCATCGGCAAGGAATCTCGCCGTACCGGAGAGCTGCTTGTGTCCGAAGGAGTCCACGAATTCCGTATGCTCGCCAAGCTCAAACACATATTTGTCATCCTTGGTCTTGATACCCTCGGATACCGCTACAACGACATTTCCCTTGTCCTCGATAAGCTTGCCGATTCTGTCCATAAAATCATCCATATCGAAGGGAAGCTCCGGCAGGTAAAGAAGGTCAACACCCTCGCAGTCCTCGCATTTTGCAAGCGCAGCCGCTCCGGTAAGCCATCCTGCATTTCTTCCCATTATCTCTATGATGGTAACCTGCTTGAAGTCATATACAAGTCCGTCACGAATAAGCTCTTTTGTGGCGGATGCAATATATTTTGCAGCAGAACCGAAGCCCGGAGTATGGTCTGTTACCGCAAGGTCATTGTCTATGGTCTTCGGCACGCCCATGAAGCGGATATTGCTGTTTATCTCCTTCGCATAGTCGGAAAGCTTCTTTATCGTATCCATGGAATCATTTCCGCCGATGTAGAAAAATGCGCAGATATCGTATTCTCTCAGTATATTAAAAATCTTATCGTAGAGCTCCTTGTTGTCGGAAGCCTCCGGAAGCTTGAAACGGCATGAACCCAAAAAAGCGGAGGGAGTTCTCTTTAGAAGCTCCAAATCGAGATCCGTCTTTATCTTCTCGTCCATATCTACTATGTTCTTCTCAAGGAAGCCCTGTATTCCGTGGCGCATACCGTACACCTTGTCGGCGCCCAAATCCTTCGCAGTCTTGTATACCCCCGCAAGGCTGGAATTGATAACGGCGGTAGGTCCGCCGGATTGTCCAACGATAACATTTTTTGCCATATAACCACCTCTCCTGCGACTGTATTTTTCGTAGTCTGTGCGCAGTTCAGACCCGTAGTTTTAGAATAGCATATATCGGCACTTTGCACAATAATTGTCAAATTTTTAACTATTTTTAGGCAAATTTTCACATTTTTTATAAATATCAAAAAAACTGTATTTCCTTTAAAAAAATGCAGTATAATACTAGCAGCTTTCACAAATAAGCTTTAATATGATATCAGTACGTAAAATCAAACGAAATGATAGGTTTACATAATGTCATTACCCCGGACATCGGCTCACGCACATAAAAATCACAAAATAGACATGACCTCCGGCTCAATAATGTGGCTTGTGGTACTGTTCGCCCTGCCAATATGTCTCGGAAATATATTGCAGCAGCTCTATACAACCGTCGACACTATAGTGATAGGAAGATACTGCTCCGCCCAGTCCCTTGCCGCCGTGGGCACAAGCTCGCAGCCGGTGGAGCTTCTCTTAAACCTGTTCTTAGGTATCGGCGGCGGGATATCCATACTTGTCGCTCAATATGTGGGGAGCGGGGACAATGCTTCACTTAACAGACTGATCCATACCTCCACCACCTTTCTTTATGTCATCGGGCTTACTGTCAGCATTCTCGGACTTTTCGTCGGTCCCCTGGTTCTGATTTTTATGCAATGTCCGGCAGATACCTATGACCTTGCGGTTTTGTACATACGCATAGTTTTCCTCGGGAGCCTGGGAAATATCGGCTACAACCTAAACGCCGGAATACTGAGGGGGCTTGGCGACAGCGCCGCAACCCTTATGCTTCTTATGATATCCTGCTTTGTAAATATAGTGCTTGATATTGTCTTTGTGGGGAATTTTAAAATGGATGTCGCCGGGGCGGCGCTTGCCACCTCCGTTGCGCTGTTTGCCTCATGGGTGGGCAGCATTATATATATTAAGAAGAAATACAGCGAATTAAACTTCCCCGTACTGCCGAAAAGCTATGACAGGGATATGCTGGGAAATATCATCCGCATAGGGCTTCCTCTGGGACTGAACAACTCCATATACTCCATCGGTCATATCCTTTTGCAGACTCTGGTAAACGCCCAGGGTTCAATCTTTATCGCAGGCTGCTCTGTAGGGACTAAGGTAAACGGCATAGCAAATGTGGCAATAACCTCCTTCTCTTCCGCCTGCACCACCTTCGCCGGGCAGAATCTGGGCGCCAAGAAATACAAGCGCCTGAAAAAGGGCGGATATCTCATTCCCTTTTCCTCCGGCGCATTTACCCTTACCATGGGAATTTTGTTTCTGTTGTTCTGCACACCTGTGCTTTCTGTCTTTACGAAGGATGCGGAGGTTTTGTCAGTGGCAACGCAGTATATGCGCATAGTCCTGCCCTCCAGTTGGATATACGCCATATTTAACGGGATAATCTGCTACGCAAACGGTCTCGGGGAGGTCAGATATCCCACTGTTGTAAATATCCTTATGCTCTGGGCAGTAAGAATACCCACCGCCTATTTCATTGCTGAATTCATAGGCGGTGAGTATATCATGGCTTGCTTCCCCGTAAGCTTTACCTTCGGGTGCATCTGTATGCTGTTTTTCTACCGCTCAAAAAGATGGCGGAATGTCTGCAGGCTCGCAAAGGAAGGCTAAAGCTTATCCCTCGATAGCGATATATTTCTTCTGCTCAACCTCGGGCTTTTTCTCCTCCTTCTTGGGTATATCAAGAGTCAGCACACCGTTCTCGTACTTAGCCTTAATCTCGTCCTCGTGCACATCCTCTCCCACATAGAAGGATCTGGATGCAGAGCCGGAGTAACGCTCCCTGCGGATGTATTTGCCCTTCTCATCCTTCTCCTCGTTCTCGGAGTTTGTGGTAGCGTTGATGGTAAGGTATCCATCCTTAAGCTCCGCCTGAATATCCTCCTTCTTAACGCCGGGGAGTCCGATTGAGAGCTCATATCCGTTCTCCGTCTCCTTGACATCGGTCTTCATCATCTCCGTCGCCGGAGAGTAGCTCTTCATTGCTCTGAAGGGGCTGTCAAAGAAGTTGTTGAAAAAGTCATCCTCAAATAAGTTGTTGAATACATTTGCGCTAGGTAGTAACATAGGTCATTCCTCCTTTTATATTACAATCTTTTTTGTTGTTAATATGTTCTTTGAACTTAAGTCGGGATTGTCGGAACCTTATCATCATTTATCTTCCGTATCCCTTTCCTTTGTTCTAGAGCTACTATAACACTTTTATTAGCACTCGTCAAGAGTGAGTGCTAATAAAAATTATAAATATTCTATAAACAGTATAACACCCTTACGATATCCTCTCTCCTACATATTCCCAAAATTCCCGTGAGAGCTTCGAAAGCTCCCTCTCATTATTCCTGACGAATACATAGGTGGCTTCCACACGGGGAGAGACTAACTCCTTTATGACGACATCATCCCCCGCATAGTATGCCGCAGCGGCAGGATATATGGCGATACCCAGCCCGTGCGCCGTAAGCTCATAGGCGTTTAACATATGCGCTATCCTGCATATTATCCTGGGCTTAAGGCCAAGGGGCGCAAACCATCCCTCTATCTCCTGACGCCTCGAATGTCTCGACGGGATCATAAGCTCATACGGGGCAAGCTTTGAAAGCTCTATGGTGCTTCCCTCTTCCCCTGACAGAGGATGATCCTTTGGAAGCATTGCTATCCACGGCTCCCTGCATATTTCAATCCCGCTAAGGCTCTCATGGTCATAGGGTGAGGTAATTACCGCCATATCGCACAGTCCGTTATTTACTCTGTTTGCCACATCATCCGAATTGCCGTTCCATAGGTTGTACTGCACATATGGGTATTTTTCGTGAAATCCGGCTATCCACTCCGAGAGAAGCCTCGGAGCCCTTCCCTCCACCGTAGCAAGGTACAATGTGCCCTGTAAGCCTTTGTCCATTTGAAGAAGCTCCTCCGCAGACTGCCTCGCAAGATGGTCTATCTGTGCGGCATACTGCCTGAAACGATTTCCTGCCTCCGTAAGCTGCAGCCCCTTTGCCTTTCTGACAAAAAGGGGAGTACCGAGCTCCTCCTCCAAATCCTTTATCTGCCGGCTCAGGGGAGGCTGTGCAATCATAAGCTTTTCCGCAGCCCTTGTAAAGCTGCCCTCCTCCGCTACTGTAAGAAAATATCGTATATGTCTGAGTTCCATAATGCCTCCTTATCTATTCTATACCTAAAAGGTATATCTTAACCATCATTATATGTATTTTACATATGTGAGTCAAGGTGGTAAATTATAATCAGAAACAGGGAACAAGGGCGAAGAAAAGAAAAGCCCTTATGATTTAAAAGGAAACGGAGGATTACACTATGAAGAAATTATTTGAGGCACTCGAGGAAGCATTTGAGGAGTATTACAAGCTTTTTGCATAAGAACATTACAGAGAATACGCCAAAGAAGAGGGAGCTTTTAAGCTCCCTCTCTTCTTTCGTTTGTATCTTTATCCCTTCGGGAAGAATGCCACCGCTATGGCGCCCGGTCCCGCATAGGTTCCTATGGTGGAGCCCACGGAAACAATGTTTAGCTTATCTACCTTTCCCTCATACAGGGTTCCGCTGTCCGAAACGTATTTTTGGAGAGCATCATCCGAAAGTCCGGTATAGCCGAGGCATATTGGCATTGAATAGTCTATGCCGCCAAGCTTCTCTATGCTCTGCATGAGCATATTGTTGCCGTTTTTGGAGCCTCTTGCCTTTCCTATGACATTTACGAGCCCGTCGGATATGGTGATTACAGGCTTTATGGAGAGCACGCCTCCCACAAATGCGGCTCCGCCGGAAAGTCTTCCTCCAAGCTTTAAGTACTCCAGAGTATCGAAAACGCTTAAAACGGTAGCCTTATTCTTTACCCGCTCAATCTCATCCGCGATTTCCTTTGCGGTCTTGCCCCCATCACGCAGTCTTACGGCATATTCCGTAAGAATGTATAGAGATATGCAGAATTGCAGGGAATCAACCACATGCACCATATCCCCGTATTCTTCTGCGGCTATATTTGCACTCTGGATACAGCCGGATACACCTGATGATATCACGAGGCAAATTACCTCATCCCCTTTGTCTATGGCTTTCTTAAAGTACTCGCCGTACTCATAGGGCGTGATCTGACTGGTCTTTGGGATTTCGTCAGTCTCTATAAGCTTTTCATAGAATTGTCTGTTACTTATCGTGACCCCGTCACGATATTCGTCATCTCCGAAGCGCACCGTCAACGGGATTACGTCTATATCCCATTTCCTGGCGGTTTCCTGCGGGATGTCGCTTGACGAATCGGTTATTATTCTTATTCCCATATCTTTCCCCTATTATTCCTATTATTACAGAAGCCTCAAAAGCTCGCTCCTTACCCTGTTCATTCTTTCATCGGATATACCGAAGTCCATCTCCTTGTAGCTCCATGCGCTTCTGGAGATATTGTGCTTGTCCAGCACCTTATGGATAACCGAGTACCAGTTTATCGTATCCTCCGGGGATACTATGTCTATCACACCGTACTCTCCGCAATATAGCTCAGTTCCCTCTTTCCTTGCCTTCTCTATTGCCGTGGAGAAAAGCTTTTCAAAATATTCCTCCTTGATCCCCGACTGATTGAAATGTATGCGCCTGTTCATATCCTCATCATTCTTCCAGTGCCAATATGCGCCCTGATGCGTAAACTCCAGAGGGTCATAGCAGTGGAAATTGTAGACAACCCTTTTGTCATACGGAGGATCAAGCGCCTGTACTGCCTCGACCCCGTTATTGTCATAGCTTCCGAGAAGTATTATCGTGTCCGGAGCGTTCCTTCTGATCCTCTCAATACAGGTTCTTGATATGCGCTTCCAATTGTTCAAATATTCAATGTCCGTTACCTCGTTTAAAAGCTCAAAGGCGATATGCTCCGGGTATTTCCCAAAGCGTTTAGATATTTCATCCCACAGCCTGTAAAATCTCTCCTGATATTTCTCGCTGTCGAAAAAACCGCTTTCGGACTCCCCATAGCTGTCAAAAGAGTATCCTGCCGTCTTGTGCAGGTCTATCACCATATTGAGGTTATTCTTCCTGCAGCTCTCATATGCCCTTTCAAGCCTCTTGAAGCCATCCTCCTTATATTCCGTTCCGTCCTCGTTTTCGAGCACATTGTAGTCCACGGGAATCCTTACATGGTCGAGTCCCCAGCCTGCCACAGTCTCAAAATCCTTTTCCTGTATGAAATTATTAAGCCTGTCCTCACTGTAATCACACTGCGAGAGCCAGCCTCCGAAGTTTATCCCCCTGTAAAATCCCATCTCCTTAAGCATGTGAAATCCTCCTGTATGTGTGTTTGGCTGCGGGGTGAACGTCACCCGATAATAAGAACTCGTAATCGCTCGGAGCTTTATCGGGGTGAACGTCACCCGATAATATTTTCGGGGTAAACGTCACCCCGATAATAAGAACTCGTAATCGCTCGGAGCAAAGGCTCCTTTGCGAACGAGTTCTAAATATTATCGGGGTGACAGGATTCGAACCTGCGACCCCCTGGTCCCAAACCAGGTGCTCTAGCCAAGCTGAGCCACACCCCGATATGAGGGCTTTATCTGCCCTCTTTCCATTTCATAAGTCTGTCGTACAAATCTCCGTAAGTGCCTGCGCTATCGTTTATGACAGATGCGGTTGCATCGGAAAATGCCGAAAGCTCGGGATAGTTTATCTTCATCCCTTCCTTTTCAAGCGCATCTATGAGCTCCTCCGTCTGCTTGCGGTTGTTCTCCCTGTCGGACTCCGCAGAGTGCTTTGCAGCCTCCTCCACAACTTTCTGCTCCTCGCTGGAAAGCTTCTTCCATGTGGACTCGGCTATGGTAAAGCACATTCCCGAATATATATGGTTTGTCACGGAAAGATACTCCTGTACCTCATAGAGCTTGTTGTTGTATATGACAGGCACGGGATTCTCCTGCGCATCATAGGTTCCCTGACGCAACGCAGGATATAGCTCCGAGAATGACAGAGGCTGGGGATTTGCTCCAAGTGCGCTCATTGTCGCCATTATTACCGGGTTCTCGGGAGTTCTTATGAGAAGCCCCTCCATATCCTCCGGAGTGTTTATGGGCTTCTTTGAGTTGGTCACGCATCTGAAGCCATTGTCATAATGCGCAAGCACCCTCATATTATCGTCAATCAAAAGCTTCTCTGCATCCGCCTCGATATCTCCGTCCATAAATTCCCACGCATCATCAAAATCATCAAAGAGGAAGGGCAGCGCCGAAATTCCCATCTTGGGCTCATATGTGGCAAAGTTTGAAGCGTCGGTTATGACGATGTCAACCTTGCTGGATTTGAGGGCAATGGAATCTATTAAAGCGCTGTCGCCGCCCATCTGTCCCGAAGGATAAACAACAGCTGTTACTCTTCCGTTTGTGTTCTCCGCAATCTCATCCGCAAATTCCTTTGCCGCAATATTTCTGGGGTCAGTGTCCCCGGTAGATACCCCGATTTTCAGAACGATATCTCCGTTTCTCTGAACGCTTCCGCCGTTTCCGCACGAAGCAAGGGACATAACGGATAACCCTATTGCCATTGCCAATGCGATTTTTTTCTTCATAATCCTCTTAATCTCCTTTTTGACTGTCTTTTAAAGCATTCTTAAGTCCCAGTTCCCCATATATTCTCATCTGTCTCTGCACGTCATTAAGACATTCCTCTATACGTGATTTCGGTATCGAGCAGAATATATCCACAAGCTCCCTGTCAAGCTGTGTACCCGATACAAGCTTAAGCTCCGCAATCGCCTCCTCATAGGTAAGGGTCGCCTTGTAGGAGCGATCCATGGTAAGCGCCGAGAAGGTATCTCCGACGGCGATAACTCTGGATGCCAGAGGGATTGCATTTCCTTTTAGCTTATAGTATCCCGTGCCGTCAAATCTCTCATGATGATACATTATCCAATCCGCAATCTCGTCGAAGGAGCCTATGCGCTTCAATATGGAAGCCGCTATCTCCGGATGCCTCTTTACAAGACTCCACTCATCCCCGGTAAGCTTTCCTCCCCTGTTTAATATATCTCTGGGTATGCCGAGCTTGCCAAGGTCTATCAAAACCGACGCATAGCGCAGATTCTCCGGATTGATGCGAAGCTTCATCAATGCGGGCAGATATTCGTACATTGCCATGGTAAGGTTCTGCACATGGATGGAATGACCGTCGAGATTGGTATCTCCAAGCTCCGTAACCTCAATGAGAGTCCTTAAGGTCTCCATGGCGTGATGCTTCATATGCGAAAACTCTGAATGTACCCACAACAAAAGCACCGTATATAATACATTTACAAAGAGAAATGCCAAAATAAATTCTCTCTGCATCGGCTCGTCAAAAAGAAATCTTGTGCCGTATATTATGCATATCGCCATAAGTATGACGATAACAGCCAATACCCTGCACATAATCCCCCCTGCGGTAATGACATCCCTCCTCAATATGAAGGAATACACGCTCATTACCACATTGAACAAAAGGAGCACTATCCCAAACCCCATTGCAAATCCCAATAAAGTGTTCATAATCCTCCCAATACTACCCGAAAGTTACCTGATTCTTGCCGCCGCGCTTGCTCTGGTACAGAGCCTCGTCCGCACGGCGGTACACCGTATCTATATCCCTGTCCTCCGCCGTAACCTCTGTTGCGCCGAAGGAGGCATGTATTCCGTGAAGCTCTCCCATCTCTACGCTGTTAAGATTGTAAAGCATGCGTGAGAGTATCTCGCTGACCACTATCCTGTCCTGCTTGCCCCTGATCATCACTACAAACTCGTCCCCGCCCAATCTCCCGGCAAAGCAGAGCTTGTTGTTGAGCGCCCTCTCCGGGAAGGACCATCTGTCCGCAAGGTCGATATTGAGGGAATCAAGTATGGTGCTTCCGGCGGTCTGTATTACCTTATCGCCCATCTGATGCCCCAAGGTATCGTTTATCTGCTTGAACTTGTCAAGGTCGAGTATCGCAACCACTATATATTCGTCGCTGTGGTTTCTCAAAACCTCCCCTGCCATGGAGAAAAATCTTCCTCTGTTGAGAAGGCTTGTCAGAGCATCAAAGCTTGACTTTACCTCCAAATCTCTCGATATCTGCAGGTTCCTCTGATATGTCTCAAACTGTCCCATCCTCGCCTTCTGGAAAGCATAATGCAAAATTAACGAGAGCGACAAAAACACCACTACATTGTAGGTATCCTGCACCGCATGGGAATTGGGCTTCGGCGTATACAGCGTAAACAATCCCTTATAGGATGTATACAGAAGCACCGCAGAGCTCAATATCAAAGCTATCGACATACGCAGCATATTGTCTATATAGGACAGCGAGCATATTACCACCATTACAAGGAAGGTAGTCGCTATGTAATAAGGCCATGTAAGCGAACCTACTATTGCAAAGGATACAATCAAAAAAAGCTGTATGTATGTCAGAACTATTGCAATACGCCCCGTATATTTTTTCCCCAATACCAAAAACAGCTCAAACAGCGTAAATGCGACGAAAAATACCATATAATAGTTAAAATTCCGTCGGTTTACTCCAAACTGTCCCATTATTGAAAAAATCGAGAAAAGTCCCGTATAAATAATAAAGAATATATTCAATATCCCGATATGCTTCAGATTAGTCGAGTGAATCATATCAAGACACTGCATATAGGAATTCTTGTCAAATCCGTAATAATTAAATTTCTTAAAGTTCATTTCCGACACCGCAGATAAGCGTCTGTGCGCTCATCCCGCTGTTCCTCCGTATATAGTCCCCTCATCCAATCCTTATTATTATATTTATACCACAAAGAGAAGCCAAATGAAAGACAATTTTGCCAAAAGTCACAATCCGGCACATATTTGCACATAAGCCCTACAAATAAGCTATCGTATAGTGCAGGGCTTCATTTCTGTCCATCTCCATTATGATATAGGACGGACGCCTGCCCTCCTGCCTCGGATATGCGAGGCTCCCCGGATTTATTGCCGTTATTTCATCATCAATATCCACCAAAGGCTTGTGTGTATGCCCGTACATCACTATATCCATACGCTTTGCCACAGCTTCCTTTTTTATAATATCAGGATCCATTGAAACATAATAATTATGCCCATGGGTAAGCCATATCCTGTATTTCCCGATATTAAATTCCTGCTCCCTTGACAAAGTCGAGAAATAATCATTGTTGCCGGACACCATCATCATCGGGCACCCCGCATATTCGGACATAATCCTCTCCTGTCCCTCTATATCCCCACAATGTACCACCATATCCGGGTGGTGCATATCTATTACCTTAAAGAAATTTTCGGCATGTCTGTGGGTATCACTCACAACGATTATCTTCATATATCGCCCAATTCCTCTTTCATAAGCGCAAGCGCCCTGCCCCTGTGGCTGATGCGGTTCTTCTCCTCCTCGGAAAGCTCCGCCGTAGTCCTTCCGTATTCCGGCACATAGAATATCGGGTCGTACCCGAAGCCGTTTACGCCTCTTATCTCATAATCTATGCGCCCCTCTATGACACCCCTCACATGCCTTTCCTCTCCCGAGGGCAGCACACATGCTATGGCGCATACAAATCTTGCGGTGCGCTTTTCGTCCGGCACTCCCTTAAGCCTCTTCAAGATCTCTGCGTTTTTCTCGCTGTAGGGGGTATCCACGCCCATAAATCTCGAAGAATATATGCCCGGAGCCTTGTCCATATAGTCAACCTCCAGCCCCGAATCATCCGCCATCACTATATCTTCGGGCAGAAGCTTTGCGACGGCTCTTGCCTTTATCATGGCATTCTCCTCGTAGGTCGTTCCGTCCTCCACTATATCCGGATTGACGCCGGCTTCCTTCATGGATATTATCTCTATGTCAAGGTCTCCGAGGATTTCTCTGATTTCACGCATTTTGCCTTCGTTTCCCGTAGCAAAGACTATTCTTTTTGCCATTTCTCGTACACCTCGTTTATTCCGTTTATAAGCCCCTTTGAAAGGAGTCCGTGATATTCTTCAAGCCCCATAAGCTCATTTTCTTTCGCATTTGAGCTGTAGCCCAGATTTACCCTGCATGCGGGAAGCGCTATATCATACAGTATATCATCATCCTCCGCCGCATAAAAACCCGCCGTGCGGTTTACGGAGGACAATGCCACCTCCTTAAGCATTATCTCCGAAAGCTCCGTGTTTCCAAAGTCAGGTATGAAAAACTCCGGGTCATACTCCACGGATATCCCGTATTCGGCTGCATCGTCAGAGCTTCTGCAGGAGAGCGCTATATATATATCCGCATCCGATTCTCTCAGCATTTCCGCCTTCTCCTCACGGGAAGCAAGCTTTCTCTTGTTTGCAAAATAAAGCTTTATCCCCTCATTTACGCTGTCCTTGTCGGTTTTGTATATGCGCTCCGTAAGCTCCGCCACGCTAAGCGCCGGTTCCTTTGCGGCTCCCTCCTCCGCTACGGGGTCAATGAGCGCCACCATTTCATAGAGCTCATGAGGGCGATAGATTTCAACAGTCATAAGACCATCCGTCATAGTGGTTCTGTACTCATAGATATTGTCCATTGAGAATATCAATATCACTCCCCCTGTGGTGGTTTCGTACTCCGCCTGCACTATTGCCGACACATCTCCGTACACCTGATTTGCGCTGTAATATTCCCCTTCTTCTCCTTCTATGTAAATCTTTAGGGTCTTATCTCCGTAATTGCTGTCGACTATTATATTTTCCGCCTTTATTCCCTTCCTCAAGGGGATATTGAGCATCCTTCCTTCGGTCTCTGCGCTTTTTAGCTTAAGCGCATGTGCGGCGGAGGTGGCTATGCTTCCCATACTGATTATGCTCCCCTCGGAGGCATCGGGAATCACCACAGTCTTGTGAAAGGATGCATAGAGCATTACTGCGGCGCTCAATGCAAAGGCAGTAAGCCAGAGAGAATAGGATAGCCTGCTTTCTGTCATTGTTCGCCCTCCACAGCCCTTTTCTTAGGAGGCTTTGGTCCCATATATTGATAATAATAGGTCTTTAGCATTCCGTTATATATCTTCCTGTTCCTGTCAGCCTTTCCGCCTATATAGTCCTGTGCTTTCTCATTGGAGGATATGATATACATACTCCAGGAATCAAGCTTCCTGTATCTTTCTCCCAAAATCCCATAGATTTCGGCAATTTCCTTCTCCTTAGACAGTCGCTCTCCGTATGGCGGATTTGTGATGATAAAGCCATACTTCTTTGCGTGGCTTAAATCCCTCACATCCCTTCTCTGGAAATGTATGAGATTATCCACTCCGGCAAGCTTCGCATTCTGTCTGGCTATTTCCACCATTTTTTCGTCTATGTCGTACCCCTGTATATCCGTCTGTATATCCCTTGCTTCAAGCTCCAGCGCTTCCTCTCTCGCATCCCTCCATAGAGCTTTGTCCGTTATATTCTCCCAGTTCTCCGCAGTGAAGCTTCTGTCTGCGCCCGGAGCGATATTTGCCGCCATCATTGCCGCCTCTATGGGTATGGTGCCGCTTCCGCAAAAAGGGTCTATAAGTATCCTGTCCTTTTTCCACGGAGTAAGCATTATTAAGCCTGCTGCCAGATTCTCCGCTATGGGTGCCTTCGCCGTAAGCTTTCTGTAGCCCCTCTTGTGCAGTGACTCCCCCGTGGAATCTATGCCGACGGTAACTATGTCATTCTTTATGAATATACGCAAAGGATAAGAAGCGCCATTCTCCTCAAACCAGCTTATGCCGTAAACATTTTTCAGGCGCTCCACCATTGCCTTTTTCGCCACAGCCTGTATATCTGAGGGGGAAAAGAGCTTAGAGCGCACAGAGGCTGCCTTTGCAACCCAGAATTTTCCATCCTTGGGGATATATTCCTCCCAGGGAATGGACTTTATACCCTGAAAGAGCTCCTCGAAGCTTTCCGCCTTAAACTCTCCCGCTTTTATGAGGGCTCTCTCCCCGGTGCGCAGGAATATATTTGCACGGCACAAGCCCTCCGCATCCCCCTTAAAGGTAATGCGCCCGTCCGTCACTTCGCTCACATCATACCCAAGCTCCGTGACCTCTCTTTTCAATATGGACTCCATGCCGAAATGGCAGGGGACGATTATATCAAAGTATTTCATATTATGTAAACCAATTCTGTAACAGACTAACTGTTCATATCCCTGAGTATCCTGACGAGAAAAATCACGCCAAGCATAACGAGGATAAAGGGAGCAAATACCGAAAGCACCGAAAATGCAAGCACCAATATCGAAATCACTACTATTGCCACGATAAGTATTACAAGCCATGAGGGGAGCCTTCGCACAATATCCCAGCCGGAGGATATTTTCTTTTCTCCTTCATCATAGGTATTTTCCCCGTACACATAATCCTCCGCATAGGCTCCGCTCTCCCTGCCCCCTGCGGTAATTATGGTCTTTGCAATCAACCTCGGGTCTCCGAGCTCCTTTAACACATCCTCCTCGATTCTGCCCTTTCGCACCTCGGTTATTATATAATCCTCATAATAATTTACGTTTTCATTTACGCTCGCCGCAGGTATCCTGCCGTTTAATGCGGCTCTCAATTTTTCCAAAAATTCCTGTCTTGTCATCAAAGCTCCTCTTACAGCCTGTCCTGCCCTCTTTCGGCAGTCAGACGCTTAACATATTCTTCCGGATTTTTCTTAATGTCCGCCATGCTCTTGAAGGCTCCCAAAACCATGGACTCCTTGTTGCAGCTCTCGGTGTTTTTACCTATATCCCTGATAAGATTGTATCTGTCCATCTGGAACACATACATATCCGTGAGGCTGTATCCCTCTCTTTTAAGCTCATCCTTTAGGCTGTGATGGTCGAGATAGTACATAAACTCGTCCATGAGCTCGTTATCGAGAGCCAAATCGCTCCAGAGCTCATCAAGCCATTCCTTTTCCCTTCCCGCATATTCCCCCAGAGAAAGGAATGCCTCATACGCCTTTATCCGTCTTCCGTCCAAAATTATACCGTTCATTTTATCAGACACCTAACCTTTTGTAAATCCTGTATATTACGCTCTTTACCGCATTATATAGCCTTGAAAACATTCTGCTCTCGTTCATTTTCGTGCGGAGAGGCGCAAGAGTAAGAATCATCAGGCAATCAAATTTCTTTATCTTTTCCGGGGAAAGGTACCTTTCTATGATAATCCTTCTCTCCTTTTCCCGCTTCTCCCTGTTCTTCGGGCTGTCGGAATACCCTCCGCCCTCATAATTGGCTACGGCAAAGCCCATATGCCTGCAGACGGCGTTCCTTCTGTATACGGAATAGAGAAAATGCTCATAGTCCGCCCGAACATTGAAGCTTATGTCATATTTTCTTTCCTTAAAGAGCGACGCATCATATATGCAGGATTGATGACACGGAATATTCCTGTAACAGCCGGAATCCGTTATGGCATTGGGGGAGACTTCGAGACTTCCGGTATATTCATTGTAGGTATCCCCGTAGAATATATGGGGCTTTTTCTTTTCCTCCCTTGAAAGCCCGTCAATAATGGCTGCCGTCTTTGAGAGAATGCTTTTTTCATAAAAGCTGTCGCCGCAGTTCAAAAACTGCACATATTCCCCGGATATATGGGAAAGCGCCTGATTCATGGCATCATATATGCCAAGATCCCTGTTTTTGTATATTTTGATGCGTGAATCCTGTGGCAGCTTATCCAAAGAACCGTCCGTGGAAAACCCGTCCTTCACTATTATCTCGTAATCGCTGTAGTCCTGCTCCAGAACGGATTCAACTGTTTTTTTTAGCTTGTCT
This sequence comes from Lachnospiraceae bacterium, assembly GCA_017483735.1. Lineage (GTDB taxonomy): Bacteria > Bacillota > Clostridia > Lachnospirales > Lachnospiraceae > RGIG4856. The sequence goes on from JAFUVF010000008.1 coordinate 25,317, forward strand.
CCCGCATTCAGAGAGACTACTATTATTGAAAACTTCATAACTTCTTTTCTTCCTTTTTGGATTTATTTACAAAATAAAACATTCCGAGGGCAAATACAAGGGCTGATACCGCCGCTACCGTAACCGAATCGAGAGTTGAAGCGCCAATCTTCGTATAGCTCATCAGATACGCCGTCACATTCGATATCATATGGAGCAGCACCGGCACGGCAAAATCTCCGAAGTACTCATAAAAGTACCCAAACAAAAGCCCCATTATAAAGGCGTAGGCTCCCTGTACCGCATTCATATGATACAGCCCAAAAAGCGCCGCAGAGAGTATGATTACCCATTGCAGCTTCATAATTCTCTTAAGATAATTGAATATTATACCCCTGAAAAGAAGCTCCTCCGCAGCAGGGGATATTATCCCGTAGCAGATGAGCCCTATGACGATATTCGCCGAATACGGGTCTGTCTTTCCCTCCATATACGTCCTGTATCTGTCCGTAATGTGCGTAAGCTCGAAGGAAATATTCAAAAAAAGCACCGCACCGATATCCAAAAGTGACAGGATTCCGTAATCAAGCTCATGCCTTTTGGCTTTGCCCGATTTCTCATAGTCTGCCCTGCTCTCCCCTATAAACCTCTTTGCCATGGAAAAAATAGGGATAATTCCGCACAAAAAGCCCGCCGCGGACATTAGCACCTGTGCATTTCCCGTAATGCCGTCAAGCTCTCCCGACATATTTCTGGTAAAGAAAAAGCGGGAAAGCGCCGTGTCTGCTTTGCCAAAGAGCTCCAATATGAGAAAATTAACCGCATACATTGCGATATTTCTCACAAACATAAACATCAGAAACGCATACAGCATTACCCAGAGATGTCCGAATAATGAAGTTTTCCCGGGCTCCCTGTTTTTAGAAGCTTCTGATTCTGTCATCCGCATCATCCTCATCATCTATGGATACTATCTTTACGTCGTAGCTTATGTCGTCACTTACGTTTACCGTGACCACATCCCCGGTCTTTCGCTTCAAAAGAGCCTTCCCCATGGGGGAATCTATGCTTATGAGCCCCTCTAGGGAATTGCTCCTTACGGTGGTCACTATCTTGTAGCTCTCGGTTGTACCATCCTCCGTAAATTCAACGGTCACACGGTTGTTTATCCCCACCTCGCCGCTTATCCTTGTATCGTCTATGATATTGGCGGTCTTTATCATCCTCTCGAGATACCTGATCCTGCTCTCGTTTTTGTTCTTCGCCTTCTTTGCGGCGTAATATTCAAAGTTTTCGGAAAGATCCCCCTGGGCTCTGGCTTCCTTCAAGTCCTCCAAAAGCTTCGGGCGTATCACCACCTTCCTCTCCTCAATTTCCGCTTTCATCTTCTCTATATCGCTTTTTGTAAGATCGTCCTTCATATTATTATATTCTCCAAGATTTTAGTTTACATAATTTATGTGGCACAGCGCCAGGGTAAGCGCCGAGATAAAGAGCTGTATTATCGCAAACCTAAAGACCGTCTGCGTGTTGGACCAGCCCAGATTCTTCCTCACATGGTCATGAAGAGGCGTCCTAAGCTTCTTCATTATATTTACCTTGAACAGACGGATTATCGTAACCTTCAAAAGTCCCAGACCTCCGTCCAGTATTATCACTATTCCAAAGGGTATGTACATTATGGGGCTGAAGGTCCTTAAAGCAAGCACTGCGATAAAAAGCCCCATGGCTCTGGAGCCCGCATCCCCCATCATTATGAGACTGGGCGTCGCATTGAATATTAAATATGCTGCAATGCATGCGGCAAAGATAAAAGCGAGATGACGATAGTCCGTAAATTCCGCAAAGAGTTCCCTCCATGCGCCGGACGCTCCCTCCTTCCACTCGTTCCCTGCCCCGTCTGCGGGGATCAGATGTGCGATACTCATTATCGTAATGATTGCAAGGGTGCCTGACAGCCCGTCCACTCCGTCCGTGCAGTTTGTGACATTTACAGAGCCCCATACAAGGGCTGTTATGAGGATTGCATACAGGATAAGGGGAAGCCTCAGCGAAGTCTGCACCGTCTCCAAAAAGATTCTGTCCGTCTTTTCATAATTAAAATATAGAAAATTCCCCGCCACGGCGGCAGCGATGACCAAATCGAGAATACCCTTTTTGAGCTCCCCCCACGGGCTCTTTGCCGCATCATCGAGAAAGCCCGTAAACATGGACAGCACTATCAAAAGAATATATATGCTCTTCTCCGTATCGGGCTTTACAAAAATAAACGCCGAAAGCGCAAATACAAGCACAAAGATTATTCCGGCTCCTCTGGGCTTTCCCTTGGAAAGCTTGCCGTCATGCGCAAATTCCCTGCCCCCGTCCTTCGGAAGCCTGTCCATAAGAAGCTTCGTAAGAAAATATGTCGCCGCAAATGCAAAAAGCACACCAAAAAACCTTGCGGACAAATCCGCATTGAAATTTTCAATAAGGGTTATCATAACTACCTCTCACGCTCTGTATTTATGAATTTGATTATATAATCTGCGTGGGAGTATGTCAAATTCTGCAAAAACAGGTTATAGTCCATACCTCTCCCTATACTCTTCCTTCGTCCTCTTAAACTCCTCCTCAAACTCCCTTGCACTTACCCTGAAGGCTCCGTCGCCCCATATTATCATCTGCTCGAGCCTGTCGGAGGTGGCAACTCTTATTCTTGCCTTTCCCTTAAGCTCATGTACGGTTCTCTCTATGTATTGATCCGCAGTTTGGGCTTCCTTTGTATATACGACATATATGTTCTTGTATTTGTTTTCGCTCCCGATATTTCCCTTTACCTTATATGCATCATATACAAGTATCAGCTCCACTCCCGTCATTCCCTGATAATCGCACATTTTGTCAATTAGCGCATCCCTTGCGGAATCCATATTTATCTCCGAAAGCTCCTTAAGCTCCTGCCACGCAAAGATTATATTGTAGCCGTCCACAAGGAGGATGTCCTTAAGGGGCGAAGGTTTTCCTGATTTTCTGCCTGTGCTTTCATTACCATTTCCGCCGGAAAAGTCAACATTCAAATTTACCCTGCGCCTCTTATATCTGTTGCGTCCCCTCTCTCCATCAGACTTTTTATTTCTTGCGGCAGAATTAAATATCGCCTCTATCTCCTCATCGGAAATCGTTTCGATATCATATGTTTTTCTTTTGCCGGTAAGAGGGTCTCTCAAATAAATATCATCAGTATTTAAGTCAAACCCGTCATTATCTGCGTCCTCCTCCGCAGAGACTAACAGGGCATTAAGTTCAGCATTTTCAAGGCTTAACAGTGTGTCATAATGTTTTTCGTGGTCCTCAAATATCAAATCTACATTATATTTTTCAGCGCAGATATTTTTCAATACTTCGAGCTGAACACTCCCCATAGAATTGATTCCGATTACATTACGCACGTCATCTAATGTTGGCGAAAGCTCCGGAAGTTCCTCTGCGATATCACACAGCTTCATAAAAAAAGGCTTAACCTGAATATCCTCCGGGAGTATGACAGCCTTCCTGTCCTCCGCTCTCAATATGGGCTCCGGCATATCCCCGGCACTTCCCAGTCCCTGTCCCGCATAGGTATCCTTTAACCCCTTTACGGCGCATATATCCCCTGCGCATACCTCTTCTGCAAGCGTAAATTTATCTCCGTCGTATATCCTTATCTCATCTGCCTTCTCATCCCCTATTAGGCTCTTTACCTTAAGGCTTCCTCCTGTAAGCTTTATATGGCTTAAGCGGTTACCTCTCTCATCCTCGGATATCTTATATACCAATCCGCCGAAGGCTTCATCATAATCCGGAACCGTGGCATATTCGGCTATTATGTTCAAAAGCTCCTCCACTCCCTCCAGCTTTAGCGCAGAGCCAAAGACTGCGGGGAAAATCCTTCCCTCGTCTATTGCACACCTTATGCTGTCCTTTTCAAGTATCCCCTTTTCCAGATATTCATCCGTCAGGGCTTCATCACAGAGGGCTATCTCCTCCATATTTTCTCTGTTTTCTTTATTTTCGTTGCTTCCTTCCGCCCAGGCGTTCTCCGAAAGCTCACATATCCTGAATGAAAGCTCCCCTTTAAGCCGCTTTAATATTTCATCCTTTGAAATAAGCGCCCTGTCCATCTTGTTTACAAATACAAACACAGGGATACCGTATTCCTCCAAGAGCCGCATAAGCACCTTTGACTGGGGCTTGATTTCATCTGCGCCGCTTACGATAAAAACCGCCATATCGAGAACGGACAGCGCTCTTTCCGTCTCTGCGCCGAAGTCCTTATGCCCCGGGGTGTCCATCAATGTAAGGCGCATATCCCTGTACTCTATGTGGGCGAGCTTTGAAAATATCGTGATTCCCCGCTTTCTCTCAAGATAGAAGCTGTCAAAGAAGGCATCCTTATGATCCACCCTTCCAAGCTTCCTTACCTTACCGCAAAGATATAGTATTCCCTCTGCGAGAGTGGTCTTTCCCATATCCACACTGGCTACAAGACCGATGTTTATATTTGTCACTTGCTTTTCTCTATCCATTGTGCTATTCTCTGTAGTTGAAAATAATATGCTGCTAGGGGTGCATCGGATTATCACAGATCCTGCTGAGACCGCAGTGCGGAACCCTCATTACCTGAACCGGACAATACCGGCGTAGGAAAGCCATAGGAAAAGTATCGATAATTCCTTGTAAACCTCCGTGCAGCAAAATATGCGGAGGTATCATTATGTCTGGTTTTAAAGCAAAACCCCTTGTTTTCTCGGCGGCATCCCTTGCGATTGCCTTTATTCTGTCCTATGTAAAGCTGTATCATTTTCCATGGGGCGGCTCGGTAACACTCTGTTCCATGCTGTTTGTGAGTCTTATCGGGTGGTTCTACGGTCCTTCGGTAGGACTGTACTCTGCTCTCATCTATGGGATACTGCAATTCTTTCAGGGCGGCTCCTATGTGCTGACCCCCATGCAGGTATGCCTTGACTACTTTGCGGCATTCAGCGCTTTGGGAGTCTCCGGCTTCTTCAAGGACAAAAAGAACGGACTGCTCATAGGGTATATTGTCGGAATCCTCTTAAGGGGCGCTCTCAACGCTCTCGGAGGGTATCTCTATTGGATGGAATATATGCCGGAGGAATTCCCGAAGGCTCTCACAGCCATATACCCCATAGTTTATAACTACGCATACATCCTGATAGAGGGCATCATTACCGTAGCAGTGATATCCCTGACCCCTGTGAAAAAGGCGCTCAACTATGTTAAGTCGCTGTCCCTGACAGGCCAAGCTTAAAGGAATACAGAAGCTTTTCTTTTACGGGGAGCCCGGTGAGCATGCTTATCGCCTCCTCGTAATAGTCAAGCTGCGTGCTGTATCTTTTCCACAATTCATCCATTGCCTTAATATTGTCCGTCTTGTAATCCATAAGGACTATCTGCCCGTCCTCTACAAAATACGCATCTATTATACCCTGTATAAGTACCCTTTCCCCGGTTGGAATATCTGCATTTACCCTCTTTGCAGGGAGACTGAACACGAAGGGCTGTTCCTTGTAGAGATTACCCTCTGTTTCGGCTCTCCACATTCTGTATGCCAGCTCGTCCTTCAAAAATAAAACAATCTTTGCGATATCCACGGCTCGGTAGTATTCCTCCGTGACTTTTCTCTCATCCTTCCATAGAATCAGGCATTTTTTGAGCTCTTTTTCTATTTTTTTCTCATTATCCTTATCATCAAGACCTTCCCTGTATTCCTCATAGCTCTCCGGCAGCTCGGAAAATACAGCCTTCAGAACCTCCGAGAAGCCCATAAGCTCCATAAATCTGTGCATTGCGCTTCCTCTTGCGGAACCGCTTATGCCCTGCGCCTCCCTCTTGAAGGAAGGGATATATGCCTTGAACTCCTCATCCTCAAATCTGTGGTATGCCGCTTCGTCGGAATCCGCCATGGCAGCAATCTTAAGCTCCGAAACAGTGGTCTTTGTGTAGAGCTTTTCGAGATATTTGTATGGATAAGCATAATTGAAGCGCACTCTTAAATTTGAAGCCTTTTCGCGTTTTTCCACACCTGCCGCCTCAAGCTCGTCTAAAAGTAGGGCTCTTTCAACGCCCTTTTCAAACTCCATCCCGACCAAATCGTCGGAGGATACCTCCGAAATTCTAAGGCTCTCCACACCTCCAAGTATTGAGGATAGCATATCATAGTAGGATACTGCGCCGGAGAAATCCCCGTAGGAAATCCTCTCCTTGGATTTAAGCGCCTTTTTCGTCTTATCCGTGACGCCTGCCGTCATTATGAGCTTTTCCTTAGCCCTTGTAAGCGCTACATATAGAAGCCTCTCCTCCTCGGATACCATATCGAGATTCAGCTTTTCCGCAACGGCATTATATCTTAAGCCCTTGCTTGTAGTGCGTCTGTTTACGTCTATATATCGGCAGCCAAGCCCCAGGTCCGTATCCATTATGATGTTTTCTTTCAGGTCCTGCCTGTTGAACTGCTTGGAGAGCCCCGCCACAAATACTACTGGAAACTCCAGACCCTTGCTCTTATGTATGGTCATGAGCCGCACCACGTCCGCATTCTCCGAGAGCACATCCGCCTCGCCGTAGTCCACATTGTATTTTTCACATTGCTCGATATAGCGTATAAAGGAAAACAATCCGTGGAAGCTCATCTGCTCAAAGGCGGAAGCCTTGTTCATAAGCTCCTCCACATTTGCCCTGCGCTTAGCCCCTGCAGGCATGGCATTCACATACTCAATATAATGGAAATCATCTGTTATTTTATTCAAAAGCTCTCTGACGGTCATATATACGGACATATCCCTGTATTTTCCCAGGAGAGTCACAAAGCCCCTGCACTTTTCATCCTCCGATGAAAGAACAGCCTCCCAGAGGAGCCCGGACGGAGCCTTTGCCCTTATGAAGGCGATCTCCTCCTCCCTGAAGCCCCCGAATATTGATTTCATTACGCCATACAGCGGAATATCCTGTCTGGGATTGTTTATCACACGGAGCATATTGAGAAGGGTCTGTACCTCCGTCGCCGAAAAATAGCCCTGTCTGGATGTCACATGCACGGGAATCCCTTTTTCTTCCAGAACAGTCTTTATTATATCATCCTCCCCTCCCCCTGCGGAGCGCAGAAGTATGACTATGTCGCTGTACTTAAGGGGTCTTAGTCCATTCTTATCGGAATTACTGACAAGAAGCGTCTTTTTGAGCTCTCCTATCCTGTCTGCTATGAATTCCGCCTCATTGGATATATCGCTCCCCTTGTCTATTATATAAAGCTCGCTCTCAAAGCCTTCTCCGTCCGGATACTCTGCCGAGGGCTTAAGCGCCACATCCTCATTGTAATCTATGCCTCCGGTTTCCTTTGACATAAGCCGCCTGAAAACTTCATTGACTGTATCGGTCACTTCGTGTCTGCTTCTGAAATTATTCGATAAATCTATCCTTATCTCTGCCCCGGATTCCTTGTATTTCCCGTACTTTTCCATAAATATCTCGGGGCGTGCCTGACGGAATTTGTAAATACTCTGCTTCACGTCCCCTACCATGAATCTGTTGTATTTCCCTTCCTCCTCTCCGGATATGGCTGACAGAAGATATTCCTGTACACTGTTGGAGTCCTGATACTCATCTATCATTATCTCATGGAAGTGCCTCCTGTATTCAAGGGCTGCCTCCGATGGGTGAGGGATATTGCTTTCATCCTTCTTTAACAGGATATTGAGCGCCAGATGCTCCATATCCTTAAAATCTATGATGTGCCTGTCCCTCTTTTCCTCAGTACATCTTTTGTCGAATTCCAGACACAGGTCAATCAAAGCGGAAATGTGCTTTCCCGTAATCTTTGCCCTGTCTCTCTCTGCCGTAAAAGAAACAGAATAGTATTTTTTCAATATATCCGAGATACCCTTTTTTACGGAATTTCTGATATTCTGAACTTCTTTTCTGATATCCGGGTCGGAATCCTCACGTTTTACGGGAGGGAGCTTTCCGAAGGAGAAGCTCTTAAGCGCTTCTTCAAGTGCAAGGAAGCTGTCAATCCCTGCGAGGGCTTCAAGCCCCTCCTCCTCGGCTTCAAATATTTCGGCATATTCGAAGGGGCCGCCCGGCATATCCATAAGCTCCTTCGCATCCTCATATCTTTCCGAAAGAGCCGTTATCCTGCCCTTTAGAGACTTACGGATATATTCAAAAAACTTCTCATTCTCGATATTTTTCTCCGTAAGCGACAGATAATCCTTCTTTCTTTCATTAAGCCAGTCGAAAGGCCACGGAAAGCTTGCCGCATAATCAGAAAGCTCAAGGATCAAATCCTCCAAAACGCTGTCATTTCCCTTTATACAGAAATAGTCCACACATTCCGTAAAATCCTTATCCCCTGTAGCATATTTTTCTTCCAAAAGCTCCTTTAAAATGTCCTTTGCGATAAGCTTGACCTCATTTTCATCCGCCACGCGAAACATCGGATCAAGACCGATTTCGTTGAAATTATTTTTTATAACAAAGAGACAGAAGCTGTCAATCGTCGTTATCTGTGCATTGTTTACCAGCCCTGCCTGCCTCTCTATATGCGCAGAATCTGGATTTTCCTTCAGCTTTTCATATATTGCGGCACTTATCTTCTCACGCATCTGATCCGCCGCTGCCTTTGTAAACGTAACAATGAGCAGCCTGTCTATATCCACAGGATGCTCATCATCACAGACAATACTTATTATTCTCTCCACAAGAACCGCAGTCTTTCCGCTGCCTGCTGCGGCAGATACCAAAACATTGGAATTCCTTATATCTATAGTCTTTTGCTGGCTTTCGGTAAATTTTACGGTGGGCATGGCTTATGCCTCCTCCGTAGTGGCAAAGGCAATATTGGTGGCATGGTCAGCCACTCTTTCAAGCCCCGAAACGATATCGGAGAATATCATACCCGCCTCCGGCGTACATTCTCCTCTGGACAGGCGCTTCACATGTGCCTCCTGAAGCTCCCTTTCCTTTTCATCCACTGCTTCCTCCAAGCGCTTGACATCTTCAAGATGTGTCTCGTCGCTGTCGGTAAAGACCTCGACGGCGTAGCGGATTATGGCGTTTACCATATCAAGCATCTCTCCAAGCTCTCTCTGTGCCTGCTTTGAGAGGGTTGCGCCGTTTTCCTTGCGCTGTCTTGCGGCATCCGCCACATTTTCCGCATGGTCGCCAATTCTCTCGATATCGTTTACCACATGGAAAAGCGCGCCCAGATTCTTCATATCCTCTATGGGCAGGTTCATCTGGTTAATCTTTACGAGATATGCCGTAATCGCATGGTTTAGGAAGTTTATGTTCTTCTCAACCTCATAAACCTCCTCTATATCCTCCTCATCCAAGGTAATCAGGGCATTCATGGCACGGTTTAGGTTTTCACTGGCAAGTGAAGCCATTCTGTCAAGCTCCTTTATAACCCCCACCACAGCCGTCGCCGGATTGAAGACCACCTTGTTTCCTATATATTTAAGCTGATAGCTCTCACGATAGCCAATCTTTTTGTCCTCGCCGGGCACGGATTTCGTCGAGAGCCATACCACCTGCTTAATGAACGGCAGGAGTATCAAAACCTGGAATATCTTTATAAGCGTGTGTGAATTTGCGACGAATCTGCCGTTGTCGGCAGAGATTGCTGATATGAAATCCACCACATAGTCCATTGCAAAGGTAAATATCACATACAAAAGCCCCGTTCCTATCACATTGAACCAAAGCTGTATGAACGCCGCCCTCTTTGCGTCCTTTGTGCCGGAAACCGAGGTCAAAAGCGCTGTGGAGCAACCGCCGATATTGCAGCCAAGGATTATATAGAGACACATTGGCAGCGTAAGCAGATCCTGCTGCGCCATAAGAAGCACTATGCTGACCATTACTGATGAGCTCTGTATTATCGCCGTGAATATGAGTCCCGTCAAAAGCGCTATAAACGGATGATCCAATGAGCTCAAAAGAGAAACTATCTTCGGATTCTGATTGAGTCCGGTCATTGCTGCGGACATAGTTGAAAGTCCCAGGAACAGCACGCCGAAGCCGATAATAATGTCCCCTGTCTGCTTCATCTTCTGCTTTTTGGAGAACATCCCGAAGAGCACGCCCACGATAAGTATAATGGGGGCATATTTTGCCACATTGAAGGAAACCAGCTGAGAAGTCACGGTGGCACCAATATTTGCGCCGAATACCACTCCCGCAGCCTGCACAAGATTCATAAGCCCCGCATTTACGAAGCTTACCACCATAGCGGTACAGGCGGAGGCGGACTGCATTATCGCCGCAAAAACAAAGCCTACTGCCATGCCGGTAAACCGGTTCGTTGTGAAAAATCCTAAAATCTGCCTAAGCTTTGCACCTGCCACGGTCTCAATGGCTCCCGTAGTCATCCTCATGCCGTACAGAAATAACCCCAGTCCCCCGATGAACGATAAAACAACCGTAAAGCTCATAATAACTCCAAATACAACATTTTGTTACATAGTTACTATATATTGTATATATCGTGATGTCAAGGTTTTCTTCCCAGCATCCTCTCCGCCATATCAATATCCCCTCTCTCTATGCATTCTCTGATGGCTGTGGAGCTGACCTCAATGCCATCAATACATACTTTATCTATCAATGATACCGAAAATCCCAGCTCTTTTGACAGCTTAAGAAGAAGCCTCCCGTCTCCTCTTCCCTTATTTCCGTAGGAAACATCCTTTCCTGCCGCCACAAAGCGTGCAGACAGCCCGCCTACGAGAACATCCCTCACGAAATCCTCCGGCTCCATTGCGGCAAGCTCTCTTGTAAGAGGATACTCCACCAGGATTTCGACGCCGCATCTCTCCAAAAGCTCCCTTTTTTCCTCTCTGGAGGTAAGCTCTGCGCCCTCATTGATGCCAAAGACCTTCGCCGGAGAAGGATCAAAGGTAAAGACGCAGGGAGCCAGCCCTTCCGCCTTTTTTGCGAGGATCTCCTCCAAAAGACGCCTGTGCCCTATGTGTACGCCGTCAAATTTGCCTATTGCCACGGCTGTATCAATATTCATTTCAAAATTTGAGGTTCCTGTAATTATTTCCATTATATAAAAAGTCTGATAGGCATATATTTTCGCTTTTCTCTATCGTATCCGTATATTCCCGCAAAGCTCCCATCGGCTCTGTAGACCCGAAGTTGCTTTACGTTATGTAAACCCAGCGCTCCGCCCTCGCATATTTCCTCCGAAATATCCCTGTCTGAGAAGGGATTTCCGTTGTTTATAAGCTTTTCTGAAGGTTCCTTTATATGTACCAGAGGGAGGTCTTTAAATACATAATCCGTCGGAAGCATTACCTCCGAAAGCCTCTCCTCATCCTTTAGCATTTGAAGCTCCTCAAGAGTATGGGCTTCCTTCAAGGTAAATTCTCCCGAGCGGCTGCGTATAAGGCTTTTTAGGCTTCCTCCGCACTCAAGCTTCTCCCCTATATCGGCGCAAAGGCTTCTGATATATGTGCCCTTGGAGCATACCACCCGAAAGCCTACCGTGGGGATATCCATATCCGTTATCTCCAATTCCTTAATACTTACACGCCTTTTCTTTCTCTCCACCTCGATGCCTTCTCTTGCAAGCTCATAGAGCTTTTTCCCGTTTATCTTGATAGCGGAATACATTGGCGGAGTCTGGTCGTATTCTCCAACAAAGCTCATTATGGCAGTCCTTACGGCATCCTCTGTAAGCTTCCCGGCTCTCTCCCTGTCTTCTCTAAGAATCTGTCCCGACATATCGAGAGTATCTGTCTCCACCCCTAACAAAAGCTCCGCAATATACTCCTTATCCCTGTCGGTAAGCATATCACAGAGCCTGCAGGCCTTTCCGAGACATACGGGAAGCACCCCTGTCGCATCGGGGTCAAGGGTTCCGGTATGCCCTATTCTCTTCATTTTACAAATCCCGCGGAGCTTTGCCACCACGTCCTGTGATGTAAAGCCTGCGGGCTTGTTTACGATTATTATTCCGTCCATATTTTCAGGGCTTTTCTCCGTTTTTGTCAAGTACGCCGTGCTCTATAAGCTCCTCCTCGATATATACGGAAATATTGTTCACGCAGTCATGGTAGGTTCCCTTCATATTGCAGCCCGCCGCCTTGGCATGCCCGCCGCCTCCGAAATGCGATACTACCTTTGCAGCATCCACATTGTCCGTGGTGCGGATACTTACCTTATATTCCAGAACTCCGACACTGTACATAAATATGGCGCAGTCCGTTCCCTTTATGTTGCGCAGCTGATTCACTATTCCCTCAAAATCCTCGCTTCCGACGCCATAGAAATCCATTGTCTTTTTGTCGATAACACTGACAATGCAATGCCCGTGCATAAAGCGCACGCTCTCCATAAGGCACCTTCCCATTATCTGGCTCTGGATATAGCTCTTTTGATAGAAGGTTTCCTCTATTATCCTTGAAAAATCAAAGCCATAGGCGATAAGCTCGGATGCTTTTCTCAAAGTATCCGGCGTGGTGTTTGAATACTGGAAAACCCCGGTATCGTGTATCATACCGATGTATACAGCCTTTGCCACATCCTCATCAACATAGCGCTTATCGTACAAATCGTATAAAACCTCGCATACTGAGCCAATCTCCGGACGCATATGGTTAATATCGCCTCCGCCCTCATTGGATATATGGTGGTCGATATTTATCTTTTTGACGGCGGCATCGAAATATTTCTTGGGATCTCCAATCCTGTCCGGAACAGAATCCAGTACAAAGTATACGTCATGCGCAGGAAGCGCTCCGCTGCAGTCGGTAACTATCTCATCATACCCATTTAAAAGCTCAAAGGTCTTGGGGGGCTTATCGAGATATACCGTGATTTCTGCACTTTCGGGAAGCGCATTCTTTAAATATTTCCAGAGAGATAAGCATGCTCCTACACAGTCTCCGTCGGGGCGAATGTGTCCGCTTATTCCGATATGCCCTGCCCCTTCGCATTCCTTCAAAATATCAAGCATTGTGTGAAGCCTCCTGCTCCTTTATTACCTCGTCAATCTTCCTTGACATATTTACGCCGTACTCTATGGACTGATCCATAATAAACGTTATTTTGGGAGTGTTTCGCAGATTCAATTCCTGCGCAAGCTGTCTTCTGATATATCCTTCCGCAGAATTGAGCCCCTCAAGGGTGTCCGCCTGCGCATCCTCATCTCCGAGTATGCTTATATATGCCTTGCAGGTTTTCAAATCCGGAGCCACCTCACATGCAACCACACTGGTCCATGGGCTTATTCTCGGATCCTTTATCTCTCCCCGTATCACCTCGGCAAGCACACGCTGCACTTCGCCGTTGATGCGGGAATTTTTGATGCTGTTCTTTCTCATATTTTATAATCCTTAATTATTGTAGTCCGTTCAATACAGAATATATTTTTCCTGTATAAGAGAGGTTCATAATATGATGTTCTCCGAACAATTTGCACGCAGCACTTAGCAAATCGGAGTCACATGGTTCGGGTGCACGAGAATGCCCTAGTCGGATGTACCCGAACCTGATATGTGACGAACGATGAGCTTAGTAGCTGTCGTAGCCGTTCGGGAACATCATATTTTGAAACTCATATGTATGTTATACTCGTTCGACCTGAACCATCACATATGCTTCCACGATGTCAAGCTCCTGCATCTTGTCGAAGTCCTCGAACACAAGACCGCACTCGAAGCCTGCCTTGACCTCCTTCACATCATCCTTGAAGCGCTTTAAGGATGCGAGAGCGCCCTCGTATATCTGCTCGCCCTCTCTCGTGATCCTGATCTTGCAGTCTCTTCTGAACTCGCCGTCAAGCACATATGCGCCGGCGATATTTCCGATAGCTGAAGCCTTGAATATCTGGCGTACCTCCGCATGTCCGATTACCTGCTCTTCAAATACGGGATCCAGCATTCCCTTCATTGCTGCCTCGATATCCTCGATAGCCTGATAGATTACGTCATACAGCCTGATATCCACGCCCTCCTGCTCAGCCACAGCCTTTGCCGTAGCGTCAGGACGCACATTGAAACCTATGATTATCGCATTCGACGCACCCGCAAGGGATACATCGGATTCGTTTATGGCACCTACGCCGCCGTGAATGCACTTTACCACAACCTCCTCGTTTGAAAGCTTCAAAAGCGACTGCTTTACAGCTTCCACGGAGCCCTGTACATCCGCCTTCACAATGAGGTTCAATTCCTTTAAATTGCCCTCCTGAATCTGGGAGAATACATCCTCGAGGCTCATTCTGCCCTTGGTCTCCTCCAGCTTCTTCTCCTTGTTCTGCGCAAGGTAGGTATCTGCGAACTGCTTTGCCTCCTTGTCGGAATCATGGGCGATAAATACCTCGCCTGCCGCCGGAACATCCGACAGACCCAATATCTCCACGGGCATTGAGGGAGTAGCCTCCTTCACACGTCTGCCCTTGTCATCTATCATTGCACGAACCTTGCCGTGAGCCGCCCCTGCGGAGATGAAATCCCCGACCTTAAGCGTTCCCTTCTGCACAAGTACGGTCGCAACCGGACCTCTGCCCTTGTCAAGCTCCGCCTCTATTACAAGACCTCTTGCCTTTCTCTTGGGATTAGCCTTAAGCTCCAGAATATCCGCAGTAAGCAGTATCATTTCAAGCATCTGCTCAATGCCCTCTCCCGACTTTGCGGATACGGGCGCAAATACTGTGCTTCCGCCCCAATCCTCGGGTATGAGCTCATATTCTGAAAGCTCCTGCTTAACCCTGTCTATATTCGCCGAGGGCTTGTCTATCTTATTTACAGCTACGATTATCTCTATACCCGCCGCCTTTGCGTGGTTTATAGCCTCTATCGTCTGCGGCATTACTCCGTCGTCCGCCGCAACCACAAGAATTGCGATATCGGTGGAGTTTGCGCCTCTCATTCGCATTGCAGTAAATGCCTCATGTCCGGGGGTATCGAGGAAGGTTATCTTCCTTCCCTTTACCTCTACGGTATATGCGCCGATATGCTGGGTTATGCCGCCTGCCTCTCTGTCGGTAACATTTGTCTTTCTGATGGCATCGAGAAGCGAGGTCTTACCGTGGTCTACATGACCCATTACGCAGATAACGGGAGGTCTCTCCACAAGGTTCTCCTCTGCTTCCTCATCCTCCTTAAGAAGCTCCTCTATCACATCGACCTTTACTTCCTTTTCGCAGAGTATCTCGTACTCAACGGCGATGCTTTCAGCCTCCTCGTAGGATATTTCCTGATTCACGGTAACAATCTTTCCCTCGAGGAAAAGCTTCTTTACTATGGCTGCGGGCTGTATCTTCATCTTTTCCGCAAGCTCTTTTATGGTTATGGTCTCGGGGAGGGTAATTACCTTTATGACCTCCTCCACCTTCTCTTCCTTCTTTTCAGGCTTTATGAAGCGTCCGGGACGATTCTTTAACTTCTCATCATCCTCGAACATCATATCCTTCTTGGAGCGTTTGTCCTGATCCTTTGCTCCGCGCTTCTTGCCCTGCTGCTTGTCTCCGTTATTTACCGGCGCTTCAAAAGATCCCGGTTTAGCTCCCTGCCTTCCATTGCCTCTCTGATTCCAATCACTATTAGGACGATTGCCGCCGCCACCTTGATTAGAATTTCTATTCTGTCTTTCATTTCCTGTATTTTCTTTAACTTGTCTATTGACTTTGCCGGCATTTGATACCCCCTGTCTGATTATCTGTGTAGTGCTTCCGTCACGATTTACCTTTACCTCGCCCTCTCTCAGCTCTCCGGGCTTTCTTGGAGCCTGTGCCTGTGCCGGAGCGGGCTGTGCTTCGGGCTTCGGCTTTCTTGCAGGCATGCCGTGGTTGTCAGGCTGCATCTGTACAGAAGGTGTGGGCGAAGGCGGTGTGAGAGGTCTGATGGGAGTACGGTTTGTGAAATTACTGTTCCTGTTTCCTCCCATATTTCTGTTCCCTCCCCCGCTCTGGCTTCTCGAAGAGTTGCCGGAGTTCTGGGGATTGCTGACAAATATAATCGTCTTCTTTTTCTGCTGTGCCGGAGCGGGTCTCTTTGCCTCTTCCTTTTTGGGTTCCTTCTTTTTTTCCTCTTTTTGGGGCTCTTCCTTCTTTGCCGTCTTGACAGAATCAGGCTTTGCGTCCGGCTGCTTTTCTGCAAATGCTTTTCTCACATCTTCCGCAACGTCATCCTCCACGGAGTTTGAAGTGGATGTGATATTATCCATCCCTTTCTTTTGAAGATATGCAACTATATCCTTGCCGGTCACTCTCTTTCCCGACTCGTCGATTTCCTTTGCCAATTCATGAATTCTTTTCTTTGCCATTCTTCACTCCTCCTGATTCTTCAAACTTCTTTATTACCGCTTCCGAAAGTCCCTTATCGCACACTGCCAGAACCGACCTCAAATCCTTTCCTATTGCGGCTCCCAGTCCTGTCTTGTCGCTGTAGCTGATGAGATTGACACCGTAGTATGTGCATTTGTCCGTAAATTTTTTTCTCGTATTGTCCGAGGCATCCTGCGCCAGTATGACAAGCTTTGCCTTTCCCGACTTTACCGCCTCCAGAGTCTGGAACTCGCCGCTTGCAAGCTTCCTTCCCTTTTCGGCTATCCCGAGAAGCGATAACACTTTATCAGCCATATAACCTGTTAAATTCCTCCGAAAGTGCTTCGTATACCTTTTTGTCTATATTTACCTTAAAGGCTCTGTTAAATCCCTTGTTCTTTTCCGCACGGGCTATGCAGTCCGCATTGCGGCACACATATGCGCCCCTGCCGTTTGCCCTGCCGGTGGGGTCTATGCGGACATTGCCCGCATCATCACGAACCACCCGTATCAGTTCCTTCTTTTCTTTCCTTTCCCTGCAGCCCATGCACTGCCTTAAGGGAACCTTTTTATCCATTATTCCTCCGAAGCATCCTCTGTGCTTTGAAGCTCCGCTTCCTCGGAAGCATACTCCTCATCATAGCCCTCATCCTCGTCTCCGTTGTCCATATAGTCCTCAACACGGAAGCCGGGAGAATCCTGAGCCTGAGTCTCGGACTTGATGTCTATCTTGAAGCCGGTAAGCTTTGCCGCAAGGCGGGCATTCTGACCTTCCTTGCCTATAGCAAGCGAAAGCTGATAGTCGGGTACAACAACCTTTGCACTCTTTTCGTCCGGATCTGCAAAAACCGCAACAATCTTTGCGGGAGAAAGCGCATTCTGTATGAGGTTTCCGGGGTTGTCATCCCAGTTTACTATATCAATCTTCTCTCCCCTAAGCTCGTCCACAATGGCATTTACACGGGAACCATTCATACCTACGCAGGCACCCACCGCATCAACATTGGGGTTGTTCGATACTACGGCAATCTTTGTACGGCTACCGGGCTCTCTGGCGATACTCTTAATCTCCACAGTGCCGTCCTTTATCTCCGTGACCTCCTCCTCAAAGAGCTTCTTTACAAGCTCCGGGTGGGAACGGCTGACATTTATGCGGGGACCCCTGTCGGTCTGCTTTACATCGAGGATATATACCTTTATGCGGTCATTTGAGCGGAGTCTCTCGCCGGGAACCTGCTCCTCCTTTACGAGAAGCGCATCAATGCGCCCGAGATTCACGCTGACATTGTCGCCCATACGTCTCTGAACAACACCGGTCACAACCTCTCTGGACTTGTCAAAATACTGCTGATAAATGACATTCCTCTCCTCCTCGCGGATTCTCTGGGTTATGACGTTCTTTGCGTTGGTGGCTGCGATACGTCCGAAGTCCTTGCTCTCAATGGGAACATTTACCACATTTCCGACCTTTGCCTTGGGGGATATCTCCTTTGCGTCCTCTAAGGTTATCTGAAGAACAGGGTCCTCCAAAAAGTCCTTGTCGGCAACAACCTCCTTCTCCGCATAGAGGTGGTATTCCGCAGTCTCTCTGTCAATCTCCACCTTCACGTTGTCAGCCTTGCCGAAGTGGTTCTTGCATGCGATGAGAAGTGAATTCTCTATAGCATCAAAGAGTGATTCCTTGGAGATTTCCTTCTCCCTCTCCAGCATATCCAGCGCTTCCATCAGTTCGTTGTTCATTTTCTAATCCTCTTTCTCCTTTTCGTTTTAAAAGTAGCTTTATATTAAAAATCAAGTGCCAATCTAACGAGAGCCACATCCTCTCTCTTAAATACCCTATCTCCGTCAGAGGTCTCTATTGTGAGGGTATCGGCGTCGAAGCCTTTGAGTATTCCCGAAAACTCCTTCTGCCTGTCAAGCGCCTTGTATAGCTTAAGCTCGACCTCTTCTCCGAGGCTTTTTTCAAAGTGCTTGTCCTTTTTGAGCGTCCGCCCAAGCCCCGGGCTTGAAACCTCCAGAATATACGCATCCGGTATCGGGTCTTCCTCATCAAGCACATCCGACAGCGCACGGCTTACGTTCTCGCAATCGTTTATGTTTACGCCGCCATCCTTGTCTATGTATGCCCTCAGGTAATACTCGCTTCCTTCCTTTACGTACTCAACATCATATATGTATACGCCGTTTGCGTCCGCAATGGGGGCAAGGAGCTTTTCGCATACCGCCTCGTACTCTTCCCTTCTGGACATCGCTACCTCCTGTCTCGGAAATCCTCTTAACAATGAAAGAGTGGCACAAACCACTCTTTCAATACCACTAAACTTTATACTACTTTTATGTATTTGTCAAGGGAATAATGAGAAAAAGACGGGAATCCTTTTTATAGGATTATCTTTTATACCGATGTAAATTTTTTAATCAAGTTGCCAATTCTTTCTCTGTACGGTATAATATATTTCGGGCATTACCATACGGTAGCGGTTCGCCTTTCGCCCGGTTAATCCGGAGAACTCTCTTTCTTAAAGGATGGATTCTATGAGAAATCTTACGAAAGGTAAGTACTATGATAGTTTTATCCATTGTAGGAATAGTTGTGACGGTAATAAGTATCATTGTTACCATCATCAGCATCCTCAAGAAATAGACAATCAAAAAGCAACCGCCATCTCGCAAAGGTTTGTGGTTGCTTTTTGATTAAGTAACTACTAACAAGGCGAACCGTTATCGGTAATGCCTTTTTGTAGTTTTATAGTACATCAGGGTAAAATATTTGTCAATGGAAAGTTTTCAAAGTAAAGGGAGATGATTCTTAAAACTCCCCAGCATCACACTTAAAGTTGTCACAAGAGGCAGATCACGCTCGTCAAATAAAAGACCGGCGAGCCCAAAGCCACGCCGGTCAACGGAAAAACCTTAGTTATGCTCCTGATCTGAGACATTATCACATATAATCGCCAAAGCAATTACCATATCCTGTTTACTCTCATCCAGGATATGGATGCGGTAACAGTCAGACCATATCGTGCGTGCCGTATCCACATGACCAATCGGAACTCCTCCAACCTGTATGTCGAAATCGTATCCCAGCAGATCACCTGCTATTTTTAATTCCTGCCCGTTTACCGTACCGCTCAGTTCCGGCTTGGCAAGCTTGAACTTCTTTTTTATTTTCGCAGCCTCTTTGCCTCCCTGCAGGATTGTATATTCCGGCATGACAGCGACGAGCTTTTTCTTTAGTTTAAGTACCTCTGCGCCGCCTTTCTGGATGGAAAAATTAAGCCGTGTGATATCCCCTTCGACATGATATACGACCGTCTCATTTTGATCGAATATGTCAAACTTGGGCTTTATGGAAATAGCCTTCTGTTTCATAAATAATGCCAGTTCATTTCCATCAGCCGTATTTACAGATGCCACCTGTGCAGATTCCGTAACAGCTTCACCATTTTCCAGCTTCTTGATGATTCCCAAAAGCTCGTCCACAGCCCTGTCAGCCAATGACGTTCCTTCGTCCTTATGTCCAAGGAACATATCCAGCCCCATATTCAGCGCTGTCTCCGCACTACTCACGCCATCAGAACCAATCTTGCCCATAATGACATCTTTCTTGTTGATCCTGACAAAAACATCAAACTTGTCAGTGACATTCTTATACATGACAGCCTGCGTACCCTTGATATCTCCCATTACAGGTGTACCAAAGCTGACATTGACCGCAGAAAGCTTTTCCAAAAGATCCTCATTTGTATAATTCATCGTGTTCTTTACGCTTGCGAATCCCATGTTTCCGCCGCCCGACATATCAAATAAACCCATTGCTTTCTCCTCCTTAATCCCCGTACCTATCATTCATTTCACTTACACAGCGCCAATAGATTGCCACCCTGTCCATTTCCGACAGCTCCCCTGCCGCATCACCCAATTCCATATTGATGGAAAAGCTGTCTGTAACGACATTCGTAAGCTCAAGGCTTGTGATTGAAAGCAGGACAACATTTTGCGCAAAAAAGGGAGTGAGACTCTACACTCCCTTTTAATTTCCTATATCACGCCGCCGGATATCCTCAAATCAATACTGACTCATGACATCTATTACATCAGAAGCGTCAACAGAATACAATGCGCCAACTGCGCCATTTGATGTTACGGTGATGATAAGTACCGGAGTTCCTTCATCATCGGTATCTTCTTCAACTGTAAATGTAAGGGAGTCGCCTGTCTGACTGTCGGTAATCGTTAATTTTCCATTGGATTCAGTGATATCCCCCGCAAGGAAAGTCGCATCGCCATTACTAACAATTCCAAGAATACCGATGTCGATGTTGTCATCAGTCGCAAGGTATAATTCCTCCCCGCTGTCAGAACCGCCTGCATATCCAAGTGTCAGAGTGTTTTTTAGCTGTGCTATAATGTCATCCTCTGATTCCCCGGAACCTGTTTCCGTCATGCCGTCAACTATTTTTCCCAAAGCATCGAGCATCGTCGCCATTGCATCATTCATGTCCTGAAGATCCTGCTCACTGCTGAAATCGTCCTCCGTTGCCTCACCCATTTCATCAATGATGCCCTTTGCTTCCGTCAGAAGGCTCTCAATATTATCATCCTGTTCAATCTGGTTATTCATATAGAGGTCTTCTACTTGATTGTAGCAATCCACAAGAATCGCATAATTGTCCTGAAGGTCCTTAAAAGTAAGCCCCGAAGAATTCGTTTCAGCTGTCTTGCTTTCTGTTTGTGTTGCTTCCTGTGCAGATGCCTGAGTTGCCGCAGCATCATCGGAACCACCACACCCTGTGAGCAAAGATGCTCCCATCACGCCCACGATTAACATTGCCAATAGTTTCTTTTTCATCTGTTTTATCCTCCCTTGGATTGTTCTGTATCATATGCAAAGCATATATATTTTGCAACATTGCTTATTTTACTTTTCCGCAATGCGGAAGTATAGTACCCCTATGGCTACTTTGCCTGTTTTTTCATATTTCACTCAAGAATGTACCACTCATCATCCCACTCGTCATAATAATAGATCTCGTCCTCGTATTCATCGTAATAGTACAGGGTATCCGATTCTTCGTCATACAGGTAAAGCGTATCATCCTCATACAGATACCAAATCTCCTCATCATAATCGTAAATCCAGTCATCAAAATAAGAGTCCTCTCCGTAATCTTCATAATCATAACCATATTCACAGGAGCCGCCGCTACTGATATTGCAGCCATATTCACTCTCATATGAGCCCCATCCGCTCCATCCGCTTTCAAAGCCGCCAAAATCGAAATAGTCGTCATCTGCATCTGCTACAAAAGAACCCAGCCATTCAATATATTCATCCCCAAATCCGAGATTTTGATATACGCTTTTTAGTTGTGCGTAAAAATCAGGGTTTCCATACGGCAAAGATACAGCAAGTCCCGTCAGTTCGTTTTTATCCGATGTGTGTCCGTAATATGCGACTGCGGCTTTTAGTGCGGACATCAGGTTTTTTGCTTCATCGCTGTCCTTGTCGATGCTCTCGATCAATGCCAGCATATCGCTGATATAGTAATCCGAGAGTGTGACATTGCTGTCATCCATCCCCCACAAATCCCAGAAGCCCTTTGCGCCTCGCCCCTTTGCCTTGTGATTGCGGCTGTAATTCTTATTCAGAAGGGCCTCCTCGTTCCTGTAAGCGTACTTCTCCCAAGCTTCAAACAGCCTCCTCGCAGTCGAAACATTAAACAGTCCTATACAGGCGGAAGCCCCCTCAAAACTGTTCTCATTATCCGCTATGATGTCATCCACGATGTATTTTCCCAACAACGGCGTTGAAATCCCCGAATCTTCCTCAAGCTTTTCCATCCAGCCGGTATAACTCCACCCAAGCCCGGATTCAAAGTCCTCGGAGAGAAGTGTATATTTACAGTAAGGCGACATCACGAAACAGGTTTCGAGATTTGCCATGATACAGCAATCCATCCCGATGATGTCAAAATGAATATTCTGGTTTTCAGAAAAAGCCTGTGCCATCTCTGCAATGGTAAGGCTTTCTTCCTCCGGCTGCCACTCATCATAGCCGAATCCATAGACTGGACCGCCACCATGATTCCAAAACACAAAAATATACCTGTCCGCAGGATAATTTCTTCCGCAAAATCCGATAAATTCAGAAAGCGTCTCGCCACTTGTGCAGTCAAGCTGTCCCAGATCATCTCTTACAAGCAAAAGTTCCCCATTCCTTATCTGGTATGTCTGTGCGGTTTTTGAGGATATCCCGTAATCATGCCACCTCTTTGTACCCATTGTCTGGAGGATCACATTCACGTTCTCTCCGATACCCGATGAGAGCATTTCGGAAATATCCCTCGTGGCTTCTCCTGCTTCGCTTTCCAGATCGGAACCGTTCATGTATATCATAATGGTTGCCGATTTTGCATCCGTCCCTACAGATACCGTCTGCACTTTTGTGTTGGATGTATCATTCTCATCTTCTTCGTATGACTGCTCCATTTTCACCATCTCATCCTGCCCGTCATCCTCCTCATCGGGGAGCAGCATAATGATGATAAAGATAAGCCCTAACACGGCAAAGAATCCCGTGACTATCCTCTTCAGTTTTCCCTTTTTTCTCTCCATATCAATTAACCCGGCTTATAAGTCAAATACCCTCGCCTTCTTTCCTTCATCTATATAATCACCATAATCCTCCACGAACTGCGCCAAGCTAAAACCCGCTCCAATTTCATCGTCCCCGATTTTTTCAGAAAGACATTTAAGCAATGCATCATCATCAGTGATTCCCTCTTCTATCATCTCTGTGATAAGCACATCATCCTCTGCAACCTTGATCCGTTTTTTTCCACGACAAAGCCATAGTCCGTTATTTCTTTCGATTTTTACATCCGGTTTCCACTTCATAATTTGCCCTCCAAGGGTCAAATAGACAAGCTTGCTTGTCCATTTGACTCGCAAACACAAGAGTGAAAAATTTATTTTTCACTCTTAAGCACCTCCATCGAATCCTATACCCCCCCCGATGGACAAGCCTCAGCTGTGCAGCTTTTCGCTCGGCTTCAGCCCTGCCTTTCACACCGAGCTTCCTGTAAATATTTCTGTTATGCTTTTTCAATCCGTCATATGATATTTTTAAGTTCCTGCATATTTCATCCATAGAAAGCCCTGCGCAAAGCATGGAAAACACCTGTTCCTCACGATTTGTCAGGGATACGGTTTCCTTGGGAATGAATCTTAAATAATCAGGATAGCTTAATGCCACCTTTGAACTTTCATTATAACCTGAATCAGTGAAGTTCGTAATTACTTAAGCCTTAAATACTCTAGATTCTTCACGTGTTAGCTGTTATTTTCGGCTATATATTTCATCACCTAATAGGTGATGTTTATAACTATTAATTGAAGACTCCTTCTGATATAATGGAAATAGCTTAAATAAGCCATTTTGGGAGGTGCATATGAAGGAGTTCCGTATTGAATTTACTAATGAAAGAATCATCCCATCTGGAGGACTTGCTGTAGTAGGAGCAATTCTAGGAAAAAGTGATTTTGTCAAAAGACTAAATCGCATGGACGTTACCCCTAACCGCTCTCAGCATCAGATTAAGAATGGTGATATTCTTCTTACATATACTGGCATGCAGTGCATGGGCAAGCCTCAGTTTGATTCCGTTCACGAAATGGACGATGATCCCGAATTCTACAAAGCTGCATTGGGCATAACCTACAAAATTCCATCTGAAGAAACTCTTAGGCAACGTATGGATGATATTGGTTCTTCAATACGCCAGCAGATTCTTCAGGAAAATGTCGAAATGCTCCGTGCCAATGGTATACATCCATCACCGTCAAAGGAAGGCTATGTTCATGTAGATACAGATGTATCACCATTCGATAACTCCAAAACCAAGAAGGAAGGTGTTTCCAGAACTTATAAGGGCTGTGATGGCTTTGCGCCTATCTTCTCATATATGGGACGGGAAGGATACCTTGTCAATGAACAACTCCGAGAAGGCTCCCAACATTGCCAAAGCGGAACGCCAGACTACCTTAAGGAAACCATTGCTCTCTGTAAACAGATTACAAGTGAAAAGCTCCTTTTTCGCCTAGATTCAGGAAACGATGCAGCAGAGAACATGGGGATTTTCCTTGAAGAGGGATGCTTTTTCAACATAAAACACAATCTCCGAAGAGAAGGCAAGGATAACTGGTATAAACTTGCCAAGGAACACTGCCAAAACATCCAAAATCCAAGAGATGGCAAAACCGTCTATATTGGGAGCGATTGGCGCAACGTTTCATACAAGACTGCTGATGGAACCGAAAAGGCAGTAACCTTGCGAATTGTATACGAAATCATTGAACGCACCACCGATAAGTATGGACAATTCCTTCTGGAAACAGATGTTGAGGTCAATACTTATTGGACCAATCTTGATTTTACGGATGAAGAAGTAATTGACAACTACCACGCTCATGGTGAATGTGAGCAGTACCACAGTGAGCTTAAAACTGACATGGATCTTGAACGCCTCCCTTCAGGCAAATTTGAAACAAATGAGCTAGTATTGGAAATAGCTATACTCTCATATAACATTTTGAGGATGATAGGCCAGGAAGCACTTGGAAAGCGCAATCCACGCCCGAAACATGCAGTTAAACGTCGTCGCCACAGAACAGTCATCAACAATCTCATCAACATGGCGTGTCACGTTACCGAGCACGCAAGGCAGATAGTTCTCGGCCTTGGTCGAAGCAACGTATGGCGGGATATATTACAATACGTATATAACTCTTTTGCATATTTCACAGCATAAGAAATCTTAAAGTAACAGTAGCCTTTATTAAAGGCACCATTTTTTAGCCAAAGCTGTGATAAAACTAAAAATGTAACTGTTAAACAATGGTCTGATAAGAATTACAAACCAATTTTTTGTACAATATCCGCCATTTTTAACCTGGCGGATAAAAAATCAGACCAACTTCACGGATTCAGGTATAAATAAAATCCAGATAGCCTCCATCAATATCAGCAGGCAGCTTTTCTTCCCTCATCTGTTTAAGTAAAGGCAGTATCGCCGCTCCCTCAATGGAAAACAATCTGACAAAATGATACTCAGCCCCTTTTATAAGGGCTTTTACCAAATTCTCCTTCCAGTGATCATCCCCGAACCGATACAATGTCACCGCCTTCAGCAGCACTACTTCCATCCAGCAAAAATGTCTCTCATACGCCGCAAGGTAGCTTTCCATGAACGATGCAAGGTCAAATGCTTCTTCCAAACGGCTTTCTGCGATCAGACACCGCAGCTTTATAATCTGCTTGTATCTGTCGAAGCTGTTGAAGGAAGCCCTTGCATCAGGAACTTCCTCTATAAAGCTCCGTACGGCATCGTTTGAGCCTCCAAACAGCGACAGCCATATTCGCAGAACCTCAAGATTCTTAAACAGCTGTATAGCATTCTCATTTTGTGCCTTTTCATAAAAGAATTTAAATACACGCTTCGCCGATGGCAGCTGCCCCTCTATTAAATGCTGGCGTATCTGTATCCCCACGGCTACGAAGCACATTTCTATCCTTCCACCATGCGCTGCCGCTTCAAATCCGTCATTGCATCTTGTCATTACCTCATACGCCGGCATGGTTCCCTTTTCAAATCCACTCTCCGCAAGTGCAATGGTCACAAGGCCTTTTCCGTACCTGCCCACAATCACTTCAAGCGGTTTTCCCATGAACTTTGCAATTTGGATGTCATTTTTTGACCATTCGCAAAAGTCCAGACCCCCGTTCATAATAGATGGGAGATTGCCTGTGGCGGCAAATTCCGGCAAGGTGATATCCCCTTTTTTGATAAGCACAAAAATATTCTTCATGGTACGGAGTATGCCCTTTGTACCCTTGTGCGGAAGTGCGATGTCCAGATACGCAAGCCATTCCCTTGCTTCCCGCCTCTTTTCCCTGCTTTTGATCTTATCCTTGCAGAAAAGTTCCAGCTCGTGGTGCCATTTTTCTGATTTTTCCGGCATAAGGATCAGGTCATACAGCATACTCATCCCGGCTATAAGGACGGGAAGCTCTTTCAATTCTTCCTCCGGAAGTTCAAAATAATACTCTTTTACCTCCACATAATGACCTATTCCGGGATGCACATTAGCGTTTCTTATCAGAAGTTCCTTTATGCGTTGTATTGCTCCCGCTTTTTTATAGTATTTCAGGGCATTTGAAATATCCCCTGTCATTTCATAGTAATCAGCCCCTCTTCGGTAGTTCTCTATGACCGCCTCCTTAGACCATGCGATATTCTGTTTCCAGCAATAATATCCCCTTGTTTCAGGACGTATCGAATAATAGCCTTCCCGCCGTACCTCTATCTGGCTCATGGTTTCACGGCAGTATTCGATTACTCGCCCGACATTCTTATCATGGGTAAGGAATTCCGCCATTTCTAAAGTAAACTCCTCATACTGGCATACACATAGTGCAAAATGAATAAACTCATCCGTACATTGTTCAAAAACATAACCGTCCCACAGGTGGTATATATCCTGCCAGACAGCCGCCTTTAGATCCTCCGAGTACCTTGTCCCGTTTTCCATCCTTGCGGCATAGCAGTGAAGTGCCCGTATATATCCTTTTGAAGCCTCTGTTAATGGTGCGACATCATCCGGATGAAGGTCTATGCCGCGTTCCTTAAAGAACTCATCTACCTCTCTTTCTTCAAGCGCAAAGTCATTTTCCTGTATCCTTACAAAGCCAAAATCCATATCCTCACTCGCAAGATACTTCGGTACAGTTCCCCTTGTAAGCATAACCACCTGTATGCCGGAAATACGAAGAAGCTTACGAAGAAACCTGACAGACTCGTCCTCCGTAAGCCATTGCATATCCTCTATAATGACCACACTGCCCCGAAAATCCTGAAAGGATGACATTTCACAGATATTTCCGTCCTTGCAATGCAGTATCAGCGGACTTTTCCTGCGATAATAGTAATCGACCGCCGCTGTTTTTCCCCAGCCGTTAGCGGCTGTCATAATAACGGGCGAAAAAACAGCCTCCGCTTTTTTCAGTTTATCATATACCCTTGGCACCTTGATGTATCCCATTGCCATCATCCCCCAGTTGGCTCAGGTTCTTATTCCATGTATCCCATAAGCCGCTCTTTTATCTCATCACATTCTGCCCCTTCTATCACATCACCGATGATACG
Source organism: Lachnospiraceae bacterium (assembly GCA_017483735.1). Taxonomy (GTDB): domain Bacteria; phylum Bacillota; class Clostridia; order Lachnospirales; family Lachnospiraceae; genus RGIG4856. The sequence continues at coordinate 52,821 of JAFUVF010000008.1, forward strand.
CCCATCCTTATCGACGAAAAAAGATGCAGGAACAAACTGAAGCCTTGCCGTCACATTATAAACGCTGTCGCTGATGCGTATATTCAGAAATTCTGTTCCTGTATCCTCAAGAATATCCTCTGCCTCTCTTACATTATTTTCTATCCCGTCATAGGCATCACAGACAATGCCTATCAGATTCACATTATCTGGGATCTCATTATAAAGATCCGCATATTCCGTCATCTCCGTAATACATGATGCGCAGTAGGTTCCCCACACATGAACAATAGTAATGTCATAATCAGAAAATATACTCTGCGTAACTTCCCTGTCGCCTTCAAGTGTCACTGTCCTAAAATTTATAGGCTCATCCGATAATTCCGAATCCGGAATATGAACCTCCGCTATATTCCCCTGTCGCTCACCTGCCTCATTATTTACAGCAGCATCTATGCCCTCTGGTATCGGTTCATTCAAAGTGCTTCCTTCTTTTGAATCCTGATTTTCCTCCTTTAAGGCATCCGGCTTCTCTTGTTCATTTTCCTGTATTGTCTGAACCTGCTGCTCGTTTTCGTTTATCTGTACCTCTTCTTCATCATCAGGAAGCAGAAGAAGAATGATAAACAATACTCCCAGCGTAGCGAGTACGGTCACTACCGTATGTTTGATTTTTCCCAACATAAGATTTTCCCTTCCGCCGATTATCCCTTATACTATTTGACTTACGCATTTATTATATTTATACCACCTTTTCTCGTATAGTACCCCTATGGCTACCATCTATGCTTTTTATTACAAGGACTTTGTTGATAAAGAAATTTCTCCCACTAACTTCTACAGCAATAAATAGCCCACAATCCATATAAGACCGTGGGCTGTCCGGCAGGTGATTTTTGATTTATCCGCATAGAGGCTACCGATGATGCCGTCAATCTCCTCATTACTTATCTCCTTTGCACGAACAGGGACACGATAGAAGTATCGTACCATGTCCCTGTCCACTGTTCAAGTGCTTTTCTTGGCATTCTGTACCCCATGAGTATAGGTAGCTGCCACCTCATTGCGGTAATCAAAGTATTCCGTGATAAGGTTGCCGAGGGTAGGATCGTTTAACCTGTTAAGTTCCGGGTGTACGCACCCAATTTTCAGAGGCTTTGCGTGATGTTATCAGATGTTACACGATCATCTGCAAGCCCTTGATAACACTAAAGTTTATGCGAAGTGTGTTTTCCCTTACGCTTTCCCTTGTATTATATCATCCCATGTGGTCATTTGATGCTCATAAGGGCAAAAGCAAGGGAAAGATTACATGACAACACAGATCATCAATACTTAAGTATCTGTCCGATAAGTATGAAGTCGGGACATCCAGGGGGATAGTGCCCTCTTTTTTTGGGGTGGTCCATCTCACATCGTCATTGGTAACGGTCTAAAACGGCACTTCGGGGACGGTCGTTTTATTTTTCAAGTCCCCGTGAATAATTCAGGTTTATTATAGAGGTGATATGTGCTATAATGTCGCTGCCGGGGAAGTGCCCGGTTCATACCGGCGGCAGTGCCGGGGGATGCGCAGGAAGCAGAGGAGGAAAACATGAAAAAAGGATTATTGGTACTGGGAGTGATCATCGGCGTCATCGTCATACTCGTGGGATTTTTCGCCGGCGGCTATAACTCCCTGGTCACAAAACAAACAAACGTCATGCAGAAAGCTGCGGATATTGATACCCAGCTGCAGCGGCGGGCGGATCTCATTCCCAATCTGGTCAATACCGTCAAGGCTTTCTCGGATCATGAAACCGAAGTTTTTTCTGAGGTTACAAAGGCAAGGGAGCATCTCATGGCTGCCGGCTCCATGGCTGAAAAATCCGAGGCGGATCAGGAAGTCACTTCTGCGCTGAATAAGCTCATTGCCATCGCCGAAAGCTACCCTGAGCTGAAGTCCGATACTGTATATGTGGATCTTATGGATGAGATTGCCGGGACGGAGAACAGGATTTCCTACGCAAGGCAGGAATACAATGCCACCGTAACGGAGTACAATATGGCGATACGCACCTTTCCCGGGGTTTTCTTTGCGAATATGTTCGGCTTTGAAAAGGCGGAACTCTTTGAATCCAAAGAGGGCGCAGATGAGGTTCCTGAGGTTCAGTTCTGATGGCTAAGCAAAAAGGAAAAAAAACCGGTCGCTGGCGAATCATACTTCTTATATTCCTTGCGGTTACGCTCATAGGAACCGTTTTTATCTACTTTGAAAACCGCACCGTGGAGGAGACGGTTTATCCGGATCCTACAGACTACTTTTATGTAGAGGACTACAGTCATGTTCTGAATGAGAAAACAGAGGATTTTATCCTGGATGAGGCAGTCAGGCTGAATAATGCTACCAGAGCCCAGGTGGTCGTTGTGACGGTTCCCAACACCCAGAGCGATAGCCTTTATAATTTCAGTGTGCGCCTTGCAAATGACTGGGGGATCGGGGACGCAGAGCTGGATAACGGAGTTCTCCTGCTCTTTTTGACAGATCCTGAGGATCCTCATGTAAGGATGGAGGTGGGAAAGGGACTGGAAGGCGCCCTTCCCGATGGAAAAGCCGGCAGGATACTGGATGACTATGCGGTAGGTCCCAGGGATGAGGGGCGATGGAATCAGGCGACCGGAGATAGTTTTGTGGCGGTTGTAAGGGAGGTATACGGAGAATACGGAATTCCTGCTCCCGAAACCGTTGATTTTCAGGAATGGGAGAACCCGGATGCTCCAACAGAAGGCACTTTTGCTGACGCAGATTTTCCGGAACCCATGAAAACAGAAAATGAAGATCCACTTTGGGATCAGCTCCTGACCGCCTTTTTCATATGCCTTGTGTTTGAGGCGTTCTTTGCGGTCATTCTGGTTATTGCATGGATTGTTTCATTTTTTGGAGGAGGCTCCGGAGGCGGCCGGTCCAGCTACTGCGGCGGCAGTTCCTATAGCGGAGGCGGCGGTTCCTTCGGCGGAGGCGGCGCATCCAGATAAGGCCTGCTCCGTCAGGGTGTTGATTTTATATTCCGCCACTTCGACAAATGGTATAGACTTTGTTGTATATTCCCTCTGTATCCTTCTCAATGCATACATAAGCATGGACAGAAGGGAGAATCGCACGGTCTTTCGCAAGGGCGGACCAGAAGGGCGGAACCACGGTCTGGGGAACGATCACCAGCAGATCCCCTTTATGCTCCCGCAGGAGCTTTTCCGTGGCCATCAGCTGGCCGCCCCAATCCGCATCCACGCTCAAAGAGGCGGCAATGTTGATCCCCAGTAAGGAAACCCCCAGGGCTGTCAGCGCCTTTCGCACCCTCTCTTCCAGGACATCAAAATCCATATGCTCCTAGGCAGCAGATGTTAAAGCAACTTGGATTTGAACCGAAAATAATGGCAAGCGATTCATGAGGAAATCGTAGCATATCGGTAAAAACCTAAATGATTGTGTCTAATATCAAACGCCTTGCTGACGCAAGACGCAAAAAAGGCACAATTTACCTTACCGGCTGGCTGGCTGACTGGCTGGCTGGCTG